>DASRHC010000031.1:0-127388 GCA_035650715.1 Candidatus Methylomirabilota bacterium
GGTTCATTCAGACCCTCTTGCGGGAGTGGGCCTATCGCCGCGCGTACCCGAGTTCGCCCCATCGCACGGAGGCGCTGCCCGCGTGGCTGTACTACTACAATTGGGAGCGCGGCCATGGCGCGCTTCACGGTCGACCACCCAGCAGTTGCTTGGTGGCCCCGAACAATCTCCTGGCAGTTCACACCTAGCCGCGCGCCGCGGGGCCGCGGCTACTTGAGCTTCAGGTCCTCGACGGGCCCCACGTAGGGATAGCCCTGGATGAGGCCCGCGGCCGGCTGTTCCACGCGCGGGCCCACGCCCCACAGGAACGCCTGCTGGTAGATCGGCGCCACCAGCGCCTGGTCCACCACGATCTTCTGGATCTGGTGGAGCAGGGCCTCGCGCTTGCCGCGATCGGTCTCGTTGACCTGCCGCTGGAAGAGGTCGTCGATCTCGGGCCGGGTGCCGTAGGCGTAGACGCCGTTCTTGGTGAAGAACGGCTCGAGACGCGCCGCCGCGTTGCCCGCGGCACCGGTGGCGCCGAACACCAGCCCGCGCAGCTTCTTCTCCCGCCAGGCGGCGAGGAAGGACGCGCGCTCCATCGTGCGCACCGTGGTGCGGATCCCGATCGCCTGCAGGTAGCCGCCGATCGCCTCCGCCACCGAGGTGTAGGGCGGGAGCGGGGTGAGATCGCCCGCGTCGAAGCCGTTGGGGAATCCCGCCTCCACCATCAGCTGCTTGGCCCGCTTGGGATCGAACGGGGGCGGGTCGATCTTGAGGGCGAAGTCGAACTCGGGCGGCACGAAGCCGCCCACCGGCCGGCCCAGCCCCAGCATCTCGGCCTGGTTGAGCGCGTTGCGGTCGATGGCGAGGCTCGCGGCCTGCCGCACCCGCCGGTCGTGCCACGGCGACTTCGGGTCCCACTGATCCAGGAAGTCGAGCCAGTAGATGCCGTAGAGCAGCGGCGCCACCACCCGGATGCCGGGGGAGCGCTTCAGCTCCTCGGCCACCGGACCGCTGAAGAGGTAGGCCAGGTCCACCTCGCCGGTCTTCACCGCGGCCGCGCGGGTGGTCTCGTCGGGGATGGAGCGCATGACGAGGCGCTTGACGGAGGGCTTCTTGCGCCAGTAGCCGTCGAAGGCCTCGAGGGTCAGCTCCACGCCGGGGGTGAACGAGACGATCTTGTACGGGCCCGCGCCCATCGGCGCCTTCTTGTAGGCCTCCTCGCCGACCTTCTCGATGTACTTCTTCGGCACGATCCAGCCCGCGCCGGTCGCGGAGGTGCCGTAGAACGACATGAAGTCCGGCCACGCCTCCTTCAGCACGAACCGCACGCGGTTGGGCGCGACCACCTGGATCTCCTTCACCTTCTCCTTGAGCAGCTTGCCGCCGGCGCCCTTGTAGCGCTCGAAGGAGAACTTCACGTCGTCCGCGGTGACCGGATCGCCGTTCTGGAACTTCGCGTTCTTCCGGATGATGAACTCGTAGCTGTGGCTGTCCTTCGAGACGGTCCACGACTCGGCCAGGCTCGGGGTCATGATGTTGCCCGGCATCGGTTTCACGAGCGCGTCGTGGATCGCGTAGAGCACCATGAAGGGGGTGATGAGGGCCTCGGTCTCGCCGGGATCGAGCCACCGCGACACCAGGGTCACGTGCAGGCCCACCGCCAGGGTACCGTCGGGGGGCACTGCCGCGGCGGATCCGGGACCGAGGAACATCGCGCCGACGACGAGCAGGATCGAGAGAAGGCGCATCGCTCACCTCCGGGAAAGGTCGGTCGGTGGCGAGAAAATACCACGGCTCAAAAAATGCGAGGCGGGGATTGTGCGGGCGCGCTTAGGATGGGCTGATGAAGGGCATCATCCTCGCCGGCGGGTCGGGCACCCGCCTCTACCCCGCGACCCGGGCCATCAGCAAGCAGCTGGTGCCGATCTACAACAAGCCCATGGTGTACCACCCCCTGTCCACGCTGATGCTGGCCGGGATCCGGGACATCCTGCTGATCACCACCCCGGACGACGCCCCCGCGTTCCGGCGGCTCCTCGGCGACGGCACCCGGCTGGGGCTCCGGCTGTCCTACGCGGTCCAGCCGCGCCCGGAGGGCCTCGCGCAGGCGTTCATCATCGGCCGCGACTTCGTGGGGCGCGATCCGGTGGCCCTGGCCCTGGGCGACAACGTCTTCTACGGGCACACGCTCCCGCGGCTGCTGCAGGCCGCGGTGGCGCGCACCGCGGGGGCGACCGTCTTCGCCTACCGGGTGCGCGATCCGTGGCGCTACGGGGTGGTGAGCTTCGGGCCCGACGGGCGCGCCCGCGAGATCGAGGAGAAGCCGGCGCAGCCGCGCTCGAACTTCGCGGTCACCGGCCTCTACTTCTACGACAACCGGGTGCTCGACATCGCGGCCGGGCTCAAGCCCTCCGCGCGGGGCGAGCTCGAGATCACCGACGTCAACCACCGGTACCTCGAGTGGGGCGAGCTGCACGTGGAGCGGCTGGGGCGCGGCATCGCCTGGCTCGACACCGGGACCTACGACGCCCTCCTGCAGGCGTCGAACTTCATCCAGGCCATCGAGGAGCGGCAGGGGCTCATGGTGGCGTGCGTGGAGGAGATCGCCTGGCGCATGGGCTGGATCGGCGCCGACGACCTCCGGCGGATCGCGGCCCCCATGAAGAACAACGGCTACGGCGAGTACCTGCTGGGGCTCCTGGAGAGCGACGAGCGTGATCTCTGACGCGGGGACGGCGGCGGGCGGAGCGCCGCGCCGCCGTCCCCGCGTCCGGCGATCAGAAGCGCAGCGGGTCGGTGAGGCGCGTCCAGCGCCCGTCCTTCACCACCGCGAGGAACGAGGAGTCGGCGCCCTGGTGCTTGTCGGGGCCGAAGCTCACCTCGGGCCCGTTGAAGATGTCGTGGTAGCCGCGGATCGACTCCATGGCGCGCACGAAGTTGTCGGTGGTGAGCTCGACCCCCGTCTTCTCCAGCGCGGTCACCGTGAGGTCGGCGGCGACGTGGCCGTAGATCGCGCCGATGTTGGGGTCGACCTTGTAGCGCTCCTTGTAGCGATCGAACCACTGCTGGGCGGGCGGGGAGAGCCGGTCGCGGTAGGGCATCGCGGTGAGGCCCATCGCGTAGAAGCCCTCGGTGACCCCGCCCTGGGCGGAGGCCACGAAGAGATCGTAGGACGCGGCGGAGCCCAGGAAGTCCACGTCGGTCCACCCCATCTTGCGGGCGGTGGCGTAGGGCACGATGGTGTCGCGCACGATGGTGCCCATCACCACCAGGTCGCAGCCGGCCGCCTTCAGCTTGGTGACCTGGGCGGTGAAGTCCTGGTCGGTGGGCTTGTGGGTGGTGGTCTCGACCACCTTCAGCTTGAGCTTCTCGGCCTGCATCTGCAGGCCGTCCAGCACCTCCTTGCCGAAGTCGGTGTCCTGGTACATCGCGCAGAGGGCCTTCTTGCCCTTCTTGGTGACGAAGTACTGGATGCCGGCCCGGACCTGGTCCACGTAGCTGGCCGCCCCGTAGAACTTCAACTTGTGGAAGGGCTCGTACATGGAGCGGGCCGCCGAGAGCGGGAAGAGGTTCGGGACCCCCGCGTCGAACTGGTCCTTGAAGAGCGCGTTGTTCATCGGGGTGCCGAGGCCGGCCACCATCGCGAAGATGCGGTCCCGGTGGATCAGCTTGGCCCCCGCCTGCACCGCGCGCGGCACCTGGTACTGGGTGTCCTCCACGATCAGGCGGATCTTGCGGCCGTGGATGCCCCCCTTCTCGTTGACGTCGTCGAAGCGCATCTTCACCGCGTTGGACGAGGACACCCCGTAGGTCGCGGCGGGCCCCGAGAGGTCGGTGTGCATGCCGAGCACGATCTCGGTCTTGGTCACGCCGCGGTGCTCCTTCTGGGCCGCGGCCATCCCGGCCACTCCCAGCAGGGCCGCCACCGTCACCAGCGTCACTAGTCGCTTCATCCCTCGCTCCTTTCGTACATGCTGTCGATCAGGTCCTTGTACTTCACGTTGACGAAGGCACGGCGCAGCTTCATGGTCGGCGTCAGCTCCTCGTCCTCGGGGGTGAGGAGCTGCTCGATCAGCCGGAACTGCTTGATCGTCTCCACCCGCGCGAGCCGACGGTTCACCCGCTCGATCTCGCCCCGGATGAGGTCCTGCACCTCGGGGGCCCGGCACAGGGAGGCGAAGTTGCTGAACGGGACGTTCTGCTCCTGGGCGAACTGGGCGACCGTCTCGTGGTCGATCATGACCAGGCAGGTGAGGTACTTCCGCCGGTCGCCGATCACCACCGCGTCCGAGATGTAGGGGGAGAACTTCAGCTGGTTCTCGATCTCGGACGGGGTGACGTTCTTGCCCCCCGCGGTGATGATGATGTCCTTCATGCGGTCGGTGATCCGCAAGAAGCCCTCCGCGTCGAGGGTGCCCACGTCGCCGGTGTGGAGCCACCCATCGACGATCGCCTCCGCGGTCTTCTCCGGCTTGCCGTAGTAGCCCATGAAGACGTGGGGGCCGCGCAGCAGCACCTCGCCCTCCGGGGAGAGGCGCACCTCGGTGCCGGGCCGGGCCACGCCCACCGAGCCGAGCTTGATGCGGTCCCGCGGCATCGCGGTGGCGAGGCCGGTGTTCTCGGTCTGGCCGTAGACCTCCACCATGTTGAGCCCGAGCGCCATGTACCAGCGGATCAGCTCGGGGGCGATGGGGGCCGCCCCGGTGGCGGCGCCGCGCGCCCGGTGGAGCCCCATCGAGCGCTTGATGTTGTCCAGCACCAGGAAGTCGGCGATCCGGTGGGCCAGGCGGAGATGCCACGGCACCGGCCGTCCCGCGATGCGGCGGTCCGCGACGGCCTGCCCGATGGCGATGGCCCGCTCGTAGGCGAAGCGGCCGAGCGCGGTGGCGTCGCGCATGCGCAGGGCGACCGCCGAGTAGAACTTCTCCCAGATGCGCGGCACCGCGAAGAAGAGGGCGGGCGCGACCTCCCTGATGTTGTCGGGGACGGTGTCGATGGACTCCGCGAAGTTCACCGTCGAGCCGGTGTAGAGCGGGTTGAACACGGTGAAGGTCCGCTCCGCGATGTGGCAGAGGGGCAGGAACGACAGCTGCTGGTCGCCCTCGCGCAGCTCGGTGATGAAGTCGGCGTAGGCGAGCTGGAAGAGGATGTTGCGGTGGCTCAGCATCGCCCCCTTCGGGGGCCCGGTGGTGCCGGAGGTGTAGACGAGGATCGCGAGGTCCTCGGGACGGGGCAGGTCGACCAGGCGGTCGAACTCGCCGGGGTGCTCCCGGTCGTACCGCTCGCCCAGCTCGAGCAGGGCGTCGAACGGCATGACCTGGTCGTCGCGGAAGCCGTGCAGGCCCTCCATGTCGTAGACGAAGATCTTCACCAGCTCCGGGCAGCGGTCGCGCACCTCCAGGATCTTGTCGAGCTGCTCCTCGTCCTCCGCGAAGAAGAAGCGGGTCCCGCTGTCGTTGACGATGTACTCCACCTGGCGGGCGGAGTCGGTGGTGTAGATGCCGTTCGGGATCGCGGCCACCGACATGACGCCGAGGTCGGTGTAGAGCCACTCCGGCCGGTTGTCGGAGATGATCGACACCACGTCGCGGGGGCGCAGGCCCAGGGCCACCAGCCCCATGCCCACCCGTCGCGCCCGCTCGCCGTACTGACGCCAGGTGATGCCGCGCCAGATGCCGAGGTCCTTCTCGCGCATCGCGATCCGGTCCCCGCGCTCGCGGACCACGTGGCGGAAGAGGCGGGGCAGGGTGTCCTGGCCGTGCACGGTGGCCCCGGGGGAGCCGGCCGGGCCGGGGATGCGACGGGGCTCGGTGCTCAGCGCCATGTCTTCTTCCTCTTCCAGCGCCGCGTGCCGCGGACGCTCGACTCCTTGAGGCCCAGGTAGAACTCGCGGATGTCGTCCTTCTGCAGCAGCCGCTCGCAGGTGTCCTCCATGACGATGCGGCCCAGCTCCAGCACGTAGCCGTAGTCGGCGGTGTGGAGCGCGATGTTGGCGTTCTGCTCCACCAGCAGCACGGTCACGCCCCGCTCGCGGTTGATGCGGCGGATGATCTCGAAGATGTCCTTGACCAGCTTGGGGGCCAGGCCCAGCGACGGCTCGTCGAGCAGCATGACCTTGGGACGGGCCATGAGGGCGCGGCCGATGGCCAGCATCTGCTGCTCGCCGCCCGACAGCGAGCCCGCCCGCTGCTCGGCGCGCGCGGCCAGCACCGGGAAGTAGTCGACCACCATCTCCAGATCGCGCGCCACCTGGTCCGCGTCGCGCCGGCTATACGCGCCCATGCGGAGATTTTCTCGAACGGTCAGGAACGGGAACACCTCGCGCCCCTCCGGCACGTGCGAGAGGCCGAGCCGGGCGACCCGGTCCGGATCGAGGCCGTGGATCGGCCGGCCCTCGAGGGTGATCGTGCCCTTCTGCGGATCCATCACCCCGGAGACGGTCTTGAGGATGGTGGTCTTGCCGGCCCCGTTCGCACCCAGGATCGTGACGATGCTCTCCGCCGGCACGCTGAACGACACGCCGCGCAGGGCGGTGATCGGCCCGTAGGAGGTCTCGACGTTGCTGACGGTGAGAAGGGCGTCGGCCACGTCAGCCCCCGAGGTACGCCTTGATCACGTCGGGATGCGACTGCACCTCCTGGCAGGTGCCGCAGGCGAGCACGCGGCCGTAGTTCAGCGCGAGCACCCGGTCCGACACCGCCCCCACCAGGCTCATGTCGTGCTCCACCATCAGCACCGTGATGCCGAGCAGGGTGCGGATGTCCTGGATCCAGAACGCCATGTCCTCGGTCTCCTCCACGCTGAGCCCGGAGGAGGGCTCGTCCAGCAGGAGCAGGGCCGGCTCGGTGCAGAGCGCGCGGCCCATCTCCACCACCTTCCGCACGCCGTAGGGCAGGTTCACCACCAGGCTGTCGCGGTAGGGCTGCAGGTCGAGGAAGTCGATCACCTTCTCGGCCGCCTCGCGGTGGGCCCGCTCCCGCGCGCGCACCGACGGCAGGAACAGCAGCTCCGGGAGCAGCCGCGGCCGGGCGTGGGCGTGCCGCCCCAGCAGGAGGTTCTGCAGCACGGTGGCGTGCTCGAACAGCTCGATGTTCTGGAACGTCCGCGCGATCCCGCGCCGGGCGATCTCGTGCGGCGGCACGCGCGTGATGTCCTCGCCGCGAAAGGTCAGCCGCCCGTCGGTGGGGTCGTAGATGCGGGAGATCAGGTTGAAGATGGTCGTCTTGCCCGCCCCGTTGGGCCCGATGATCGTGAACACCTGGCCGGGCTCCACCGCGAAGGAGACGCCGTCCACGGCCCGGATGCCGCCGAAGCTCACCCCGAGGTCCTCGACCGCGAAGAAGGTCACCGCAGGCGCTCCGAGCGCATGTAGGCCTTCTGCCGCCGGAAGGTGGCGCGCTTGTAGAGCGGGAAGGTGGAGAAGTAGAGGTGCACCTTGCGCCACCGCCCGTAGATGCCCTGCGGCTCGAACAGGATGAAGACCACCAGGATCAGGCCGAAGATGCCGGGCTCGAGGCCCGGCTGCTTCACGAAGCGCTCCACCGCGAGGTACGCGGCGGCGCCCGCGTCCTTGCCGAGCAGGCCGCTCAGGTGTCCGGCCCACTGCGGGGCGGTGTCGCGCACCTCCGAGATGAGCACCGGCAGCATCGCCACGAACACCGCGCCGTAGAGGGCGCCGTGCAGGCTACCCAGCCCGCCCACCACCACCATCAACAGGAACTGGATGGAGAGCAGCACGCTGAAGATGTCGGGGGCCAGGAAGCCGATGCGATGGGCGAACAGCGCGCCCGCCGCGCCCATGAGCGCCGCCGAGTAGGCGAAGGCCGTTGTCTTGTAGCGGGCCAGGTGCACGCCCATCGACTGGGCCGCGATCTCGCTGTCGCGGATGGCCACCCAGGCCCGCCCGGTGGGGGCCCGCAGCACGTTGGCGGTGAGCCAGAGGCCGCCGATCAGGAACGCCAGGCAGAGGTAGTAGAACGCGGTCTCGGACTGCAGCGAGACGCCGAACACCACCGGCCTGTCCACCGGACGGCCCTTGAGCCCGTGGGTCACGTGCTCCCAGCGGCTGAACACCTCCTGGATGATGAGCGCGAAGGCGAGCGTGGCGATGGTGAGGTAGACGCCGGTCATGCGCAGCGCGGGCAGTCCCACCAGCACCCCCGCGCCCGCGGTCAGCGCGGCGGCGAGCGCGACCGACACCACCCACGGCAGCCCCAGGTCCTGGAGGAAGTACGCGTGGGCGTAGGCGCCGATGCCGAGGAAGGCGGCGTGGCCCAGGCTCACCAGCCCGGTGTAGCCGGCGAGCACCATGAGCGAGAGCCCGCAGAGCCCGTAGATGAAGACCAGGCTGATGTCGCTCAGGAAGTCCGGCCAGGCGAGCGGCAGCAGCAGGACCGCGGCGAGCAGGGCCGCGTACCAGCGCCGCTGCGCCGGGTCGCGGAAGAGCCCCAGGTCCTGGTCGTAGCTGGTCTTGAACGTGAAGCGCATCGCGCGCCGCGCTCAGACCTTCTTGCGCCCCACCGTCCCGAACATGCCCTGGGGACGGATGGCGAGCACCAGCAGCAGCACGATGTAGGCCGCCACGTCCTTCACCCCGAGCGGCAGGTACGTGCCGGAGAACAGCTCGATGAGCCCGATGGTGATGCCGCCGACCAGCGCGCCCGGGATCGACCCGAAGCCCCCCAGCACCGCGGCCGCGAAGGCCTTGAGGCCGATGAAGCCCAGGTTGATGTCGATCAGCGACACCGGGGCCAGCAGCACGCCCGCGATGGCGGCCACGCCCGCCGAGATGGCCCACACCAGCGAGAACATGCGCTTGACCGGGATGCCCATGTAGTACGCGGCGAGCTGGTTCTGGGAGGCGGCCTGCATCGCCACGCCCACCCGTGAGTAGGTGAAGAAGGCGTAGAGCAGCGCGCACAGCAGCACCGTGCCCACGATGATCGCCACGTACTCGTGGCTCACGGTCACGCCGCCCACCCGGGTGGTCTTGGCCGACCACGGGGTGGGCAGGGTGTAGATCTCCGAGCCCCAGGTCAGCGAGGCGAAGGAGCGGAACATGGCCCCGAGCCCGATGGTGAGCATGACCACCGCGAACTGGGGCTGGCCGATCACCCGGCGGAGCACGGTGGCGTCGAGCACGGCCCCGAACAGCGCCACGATCACCACCGCGAGCGCGAAGGCGGTCCAGTAGCCGACGCCGTACCAGACCACGAACATGTAGCAGACGAAGGCGCCCAGCATGAGCAGGTCGCCCTGGGCGAAGTTGACCAGCTCGGTGGCCTTGTAGATCAGGACGAAGCCCAGCGCCACCAGGCCGTAGATGCATCCGACGGCGAGGCCGTTCAGGGCGAGCTGCAGGATCGTGTCCAGCGGGGACCCCCTGCCGGGCTTCGACGTTCCGTCCGCCGCGGGCGATGCCGTCGCGGCGTGCGGTGGTGGGGGCGGTTATATCCGGCGGGCGCCGGTCAAGTCAAATTGGCGGTGGTGGCAGGGCGCGCGTCGGGCGCCGGCGCGGGGCGGACCCACACCGCGGTGTCGTGGAAGACCGCGCCGCCGCGCGGGTAGCCCGGCTCGGCGCTGGTCAGGGCGTTGATCCCGATCCCGCCCGCGAAGTCGCGGTTGGGCCAGATGCCCTCGACCACCACCACCCCGCGCTGCTGGCCCGCCCGGGGCCGCGCGTGCACCGTCACCTGGCCGCGCTCGTTGCCCAGCACCACCGGCCGGCCCTCGGTCACGCCCAGGGCCGCGCAGTCCTCGGGATGGAGCAGCGCGGTCGGCCGCCGCTCGCGGGCCCGGGAGGAGGGCGTCTCGCTGAAGGTGGAGTTGAGGAACGTCCGCGCGGGCGCGGCCACCAGCCGGAAGGGCTTCTCCGCGGTCGGGTTGTCGATCACGTCGAAGTGGTCGGGCAGGGGCGGCATGCCGGCCCCGCGCGCGCCCCACCGCGCCCAGTCGGGGCGGAAGTGGAAGCGCCGGTCGGGCGTGGGGAAGCCGTCCAGGAAGTGCGCGGTCTCGAACGGCGGCGCGAAGTCCTGCCCGCCCGCGCGGAGATTGGTCTCCGCGTCCCACATCCCGGAGCGGCGCAGGGTCTCGTCCATGATCTCCCACGCGCTCATCTGGAAGCCGGGGTGGGTGGCCCCGAGGCGCTTGGCGAGCTGGCAGATCACCCAGTGGTTCTCGCGGCACTCGCCGGGCGGCTCGATCACCTTGCGGGCCACCTGGAAGTAGGTGTGTCCGCTCGCGGTGTAGAAGTCGTCGTGCTCCACCATCATGGTGGCGGGCAGGACCACGTCCGCGAACGCGGCGGTCTCGGTGAGGAACTGCTCGTGCACGCAGAGGAAGAGGTCCTCGCGGGCGAGGCCCCGGTGGACCAGGTGGGTCTCCGGGCACACCATCGCGGGGTTCGTGTTCTGCACCAGCATCGCGGTGACCGGCGGGCCGCCCTGCAGGGCCTCGCGGTCCCCGGTGAGGA
Organism: Candidatus Methylomirabilota bacterium; assembly: GCA_035650715.1. GTDB lineage: Bacteria > Methylomirabilota > Methylomirabilia > Rokubacteriales > CSP1-6 > CAMLFJ01. Next base: position 10,457 of record DASRHC010000031.1, read on the forward strand.
TCGGGCCCAGGCGCGACTGGTCCAGCGCGCGGATCGACTTGTCCACCACGTCGAGCCCCTCGATCAGGGTGCGGTCGAGGGGATAGAGCGCGGTCTGACCGTAGACCGCCCCGCCGCCGGGGTAGCGCCAGGCCCCGGTGATCGCGGGCAGGCAGGACACCGCGTGCATGTTCACCGCGCCGTTGCGCGAGCGGCTGAAGCCGTGATGGCAGCGGATGAAGCTCTTCTTGGTGCGCCCGTAGAGCCGGGCGAACGCGATGATCTCGTCCGCGGGCAGGCCGGTGATGGCGGCCGCCCACTCGGGCCCGCGGCTTCGCACGTGCGCGGCGAGCTCGTCCGGGCAATCGGTGTAGGCGCGCAGGTAGTCCCAGTCCGCGAAGCCCTCCGCGAAGAGCACGTGCATGATGGCGCACGCCAGCGCGCCGTCGGTGCCGGGGCGCGGGGCGAGGTGGAGATCCGCCTTCTCGGCGGTGCCGGTGCGGTACGGATCGACGACGACCAGGGTCGCCCCCCGCCGCCTGGCCGCCATCGCGTGGCTCATCACGTTGACCTGGGTGTTGACCGGATTGCCGCCCCAGATCACCACCAGATCGGAGTGCTCGTCGATCTCGCGCAGGTCGACCCCGCGCTTGGCGCCCACTCCGGCGGCCCACCCGGTGTCGGACAGGGTCACGCAGATCGTGGAGTAGTAGCGCGAGTACCCCATGCTGTGGGTGAGCCGGTTGATGCCGTCGCGCTGCACCAGGCCCATGGTGCCCGCGTAGTAGTAGGGCCACACCGTCTCGAGCCCCAGCCGGGCGGCCTGGCGGATGAACGCCTCCGCCACCAGGTCCAGCGCGTCCTCCCAGCGCACGCGCTCGAAGCGCCCGGCGCCCTTGGGCCCCACGCGCCGCAGCGGATGGAGGAGCCGATCCGGGTGGTGGACGCGCTCGGCGTAGCGGGCGACCTTCTCGCAGATCACCCCGCGGGTGTAGGTGTTGCGCTGCGAGCCGCGCACGCGCCCGATGGTGCGCGCGTCGATCCGCTCGACCTCGAGGGCGCAGGTGCTCGTGCAGTCGTGGGGGCACACCGATGGGACGATGTCCATGGGCAGAGTCTAGCGCAGGTCGCGCCTTTGCTACACTCGGACCCATGACGGACGATCGACCCAAGACCGCGTACGAGCTGGCGATGGAGCGCCTGGCGAAGAAGGACCGGGAGAGCGGCACCGAGAGCCGGCCGCTGACCGACGAGCAGAAGGCGGCGGTGGCGGAGGCCCGGCAGGTCTACCAGGCGAGGGTCGCGGAGCGCGAGATCCTGCACCGATCGGCTCTCGCCAAGGCGACCAGCGCCGAGGAGGTGGAGGCGCTGAACCTGGCCCTGCGGCGCGATCTGGACCGCCTGGCCACCGATCGCGACCGGAAGATCGCGCAGATCCGCGGGGAGAAGCCCGCCGATCAGGCGGAGTAGCGGGCCACCGCGTCCTCGTCCCACTCGATGCCCGCCCCGGGCCGGTCGGGGATCCGGGCCAGGCCGTTCTGCACGGTCAGCGGCTGCCGCAGCACCGGGTTCGCCCAGTCCATGTACTCGAGCCAGTGCGCGGTGGGCGTCACCCCCAGCAGGTGGACGCTGAACTCGGGGAAGAGATGGCTCGACATCTCGATGCCGTGGGCGTGGGCCAGCGCGGCCGCGCGGAGCCAGCCGGTGACCCCGCCGATGCGCTGCACGTCGGGCATCACGAAGTCGAGCGAGCGGAGCGCGATCGCGCGGGCCATGTCGAAGGTGTCGACGAGGTTCTCGCCGGTCTGGATCGGGGTGGCCACCGCGGCGGCCACCGCCGCGCAGCCCTCGTAGTCGTCGTGTCGCACCGGTTCCTCGATCCAGTAGAGGCCCTCGCCGTCGAGGGCCCGCGCGCGGCGCAGCGCCTCGTTGACGGTCAGCCGCTGGTTGAAGTCGCACATGAGCGTGGCGCCGTCGCCGATGCGCCGCTTCACCGCGCGCACCGCGGCCAGGTCCTGCGCGAGGTCGTCGCGCCCGACCCGCAGCTTGATCGCGTGGAAGCCCTCCGCGAGCAGCGCCTCCGCCTCGTCGCCGAGCCCGTCCACCGGGCCGATCCAGAGCCCGGTGCTGTTGTAGGCGGGGATCGCGCGCGGGGCGCCGCCCAGCAGCGTGACCAGCGGCACGCCGCGCGCCCGGGCCAGGGCGTCCCACGCCGCCATGTCGAGGCCCGACAGGGCCAGGCCGATGAGCCCGTTCGGGTCGATGAGCGTGGTCTGCCGCCGCAGCTCGGCCTCGAGATCGACCGGGGCCAGCGAATCGCCCCGGATCATGTCGAAGAGCCCGCGCGCGCAGGCCACGATGGCGGGCAGCGTCCAGGCCGCGAAGCCGAAGACGTAGGAGCGCCCGGTGACGCCCGCGTCGGTCTCCAGATCGAACAGCACGAGCGCGGCCCGGGGGATGGCGCCGCTGGCGCTGACGGGCGGCCGGCGGATGGGGACCAGCACCGGCCGGGCGCGCAGCCCGGTGACCTTCAGGCGGGGCGCGGCCGGGGCGGGCGCGGGCACGGCGAGGGGGGCGCTACTTCCGGAACTCGGCGGCCGCCTTGTCGTACGCCCGCGCCAGATCGCGGTAGGCGTCGGCGAAGCCGGCCTTCGCGTGCTCCCAGGAGGCCCGGGTCGCCCGTCCGAGGTCGCTCGCCTTCTGCGCGGCCTTCGCGCGCTTGGCCTCGAGGTCCTTGATCTGCGCCTGCGCCCGGGCCTTCGCCTCGCCGGTCCGGCGCGCGGCCTCGGCCTTCAGCTCCTTGATCTTGGCGTCGAGGTCGGCGGTGATCTTCTTCGCCTGGGCCACCGCCTCGTCCTTCTTCTCGATGGTGTAGTCGCGGATCGCCTCGCCGGTCTCGCCGGCCTTCTGGCCCACGTCCCTGGCCGAGGTCTGCGCGACGGCGGGCGGAGCGCCGACGGTCGCGAGCGCGAGGCCGATCGCGGCGGCGACGAGCGCACGAGCGAGGGTCCGCATGGGCGCAGTCTAGGTCAACCGCCCGCGCTTGGCAACGCGGCGGCGGCGCCTACTCGATCACCTGGTCCGCCCGCTGCAGGAGCGAGGTCGGGATCGTGAGGCCCAGGGCGCCGGCGGTCTTGCGGTTGATGACGAGGTGGAACTTTTCCGGGCGCTCGATCGGCAGATCGCCCGGGCGCGCGCCCCGGAGGATCCTCGCCGCGTACCCGCCGCAGCGCCGGAACGCCTCCCGGAGGCTCGGCCCGTAGACCATCAGCCCCCCGGCCTCCGCGAACTCGACGAACATCGACACCGCGGGCAGCGATCGGCTCGCCGCCATCGAGCCGATCGCCTCGCGGTGGACGAAGACCAGGGGCGAGGAGAGCAGGATGACCGCGCGATTGCCCCCGCGTCGCGCGGCCTCGAACGCCCGTTCCAGATCGGCCGGCTCTCTCACCTCGAGGCGCTGCAGCCGGATCGCCAGATTCCGTGCCGCCTGCTCGGTCGCCCGGAACTGGGGGGCGTTGAGCAGGGGATCCCCGAGGACCGCCACGCGGGACAGCGTCGGGACGAGCTCGCGCAGCAGCTGCAGCTGCTTGCCGCTGAGCTCGGGCACGTCGAGGAACACGCCCGTGATGTTCCCGCCCGGACGGGCCAGGTTGTGGGCGAAGCCCATCGCGACCGGATCGCTCTCCAGATCGACCGCCACGATGGGAATCGAGGCGGTCGCGTTCCGGGCGGCGGTCAACGCCCCCGGCCCGCGGGCGAAGAGCACGTCGCAGCGGCTCCGGACCAGCGCCACGACCACGCCGCGCAGCCGCTGGGGCTGCCCATCGGCGTGGCGATCGTCGATGGTGACGGTCCGCCCGTCGACGTAGCCCTGCTCCCCGAGGCCCTCCGCGAACGCCCGGAGGAGCGCCGGGTCGCTCGGAGTGACGCCGACCGAGCAGACGCGCGGGGGCTTGCCCGCCGCCTGCGCCCGAGCGGCGCGGGGCGCCGCCAGGACGGCGCCGGCCACGCCGGCGAGGAAGCGGCGCCGGGGCAGCGGGTTCCCGGTTCGTGCCATCCTGCGAAGCCTAGCATGCTTGACAGTCGGCGCCGGAGCGGACGAAGATCCTCGCAGGAGGATCCCCCATGACGACGCTGCAGCGGGCCGAGGCGGCCGAGCACGCGCTGAGCCAGGAGCTCGACCGGGTGGTGGTGAAGTCGGTGATCTACACCTCCGGCGAGCGCGACCCGCGGCAGCCGATCACGCGGCCGCCGGACGACGGGCGCCTCTACATGATGGGCCACGACCCGCGCCTGCCGAAGATGCCGGACCGGCCGACCCTCTTCGACTTCTTCCGGCTGCGCTTCGGGCCCTCGGCGCACCTGCTGCAGAGCGCGCGGCTGGCCATGAAGAACGGGGTGGGGGAGAAGGTGGTGCTGGCGTGCCTGCTCCACGACATCGCCATCGCCGGATTCATCCGGAGCGACCACGGCTACTGGAGCGCCCAGCTGCTCGAGCCCTACGTCGACGAGGAGGTCGCGTGGGCGATCCGCTACCACCAGGCGCTGCGCTTCTTCCCGGACGAGTCGGTGGGCTATCAGTACCCCGAGCTCTACCGCAAGCTCTTCGGTCCGGACTACGTGCCGGAGCCGCACATCCAGGAGGCCTACCGCTACGCGCGCAACCACAAGTGGTACATGACCTCGCGGCTCATCACCGTGAACGACCTCTACTCGTTCGATCCCACCGTGGTCGTCCCGCTGGAGGAGTTCACCGACGTGGTGGGGCGCCACTTCCGGCAGCCGAAGGAGGGGCTCGGCTTCGATCAGAGCCCGTCGGCGCACATGTGGCGCACCATCAACTGGCCGACGCGCTACTTGTAGTCGGCCGCCGCGCCCAGCCCCTGGGCCGCCAGGCCCGCCGGGATGCCGCCGAGGAAGAGCACCGCCATCCCGTCGCTGTCCACCCGCCAGACCACCGCCGAGACGCGGACCGGCCGCGCGTCGGGCGGGTTCACCAGGAGCTCCACCGGCGTGCCGGGCTGCAGCGTCCCCCGGGGCCGCAGCTTGGCGCCGTGGGGGCTGATGTCCACCGTGTGATGCCGGAGTCGCCGCTCTCCGGACCGGATCCAGACCGTCCAGGAGACCCCGGCGCGGGGATGACGACGGCGCGTGCGGTGGTGCGTGGATGGGTTCATGACTCCCCGGGACTAGCAAGCGGCGGGCCACGGCGCGCGCACGCAAGATCCAAGGGTTGGCGCGGCCCCGTCCGGGGCCCGGCTGGCGCGTTTCGCCGGGGCGGCTACGAAACTCTGCGGGCGGGGCCGACCGGTTCGCCGCCGCCGGCTCCGGTCAGGGCTGTGCGGCGGGCAGGGACGACGAGGCGTAGGTGCCGGCCATCCCCTTGGTGTCCGGTCGGTAGGGGACCGGCGCGCCCGGCTCGTCGGGGGTGATCGGCAGCGGCACCCCGTCGCGGCGCCCCAGGGCCCGCTCGACCAGCTCGAACAGCGGGGCCTTGTCGTACTGGGCGTAGAAGCCGGCGGTGAGCCGGATCGGGTCGCCGGAGTAGAAGCGGACGTACTGGGCCATGCGCTGGGCGAACGACTCGCCGGTGGCGTCCCACGCCAGCTTGAAGAGGGCGATGCGCTCTTCCGCCGAGACGCCGGCGCGCCCGCGCACGTAGCGGTCGAGCAGCGGGCGCAGCTCCGGATTGGCGAGGTCCGCCTCGCTGGGGGCGTAGAAGAAGCCGCCGGCCGCGAGGGTCTGCACGATCTCCACGAAGCGGCTGTAGACCTTGCCGGTCTGCAGGTGGAAGGCGCGAAGCCCATGGCCGCCCGGCACCCACACCCCGCCCGCCAGCTGCTGGGCCATCGCCTCCGCCCCGTAGAACACCGCCCGGGCGATCTCCATCTGGCTCAGCATCTCGCCCAGCTTCTCCTGCACGTGGAGGAAGCCGGTGATGCCGATGGCGTCCGCCACCTTCATGGCGAGCCCGCAGAAGAACTCGAGCTGGCTCAGCATCCGCGCCGAGGTCTGCACGTTCAGGAGCGCGTTGTAGTCGGACCCCATCGAGTTGATGACGTCCGCGCTGCCCGGGCTGCCGTCGACCATCACCCGGCTCCACGGCACCAGCACGTCCTCGAAGATCGCGATGCAGTCCATCTCCTCGAAGCGGCTCGAGAGCGGATGGTCGAAGCGGGAGCGGGGCAGCGGCGAGACCGTCTCCCGGCAGATGAAGGTGAGCCCCGGGGTGTTGGTCGGGATGGCGAAGGCCAGCGCGTAGGCGTCGTCGCCGGGGGGCACGCCGCCGAACGGGATCACCGCGACCTCCTCGGTGATGGGGGCCATGGTGCCGAGCATCTTGGCCCCGCGCACCACGATGCCGTCCGGGGTCTCGCGCACGCGGCCCAGGTGCAGGGAGGGATCCTCCTGCTGGGCCGACGTCTTGCTGCGATCGACCTGGGGGTTGATCAGCATGTGGGTGAGGAAGAGATCGTGCTCCCGCACGTGCTCGTAGTACCGGGTCGCGTTTTCCCCGAAGCGCGCGCCCGCCCGCGCGAACCGGTCCGCCATCAGGTGCCAGCCGGTCACGAACTGGTTCATGAAGTCGGGCGAGCGGCCCATGAAGCCGAAGTTGTGGTCGGCGCGCAGCTTGAAGTGCTTGCGCTTCTTGACCAGGTCCGCGCGCGTGTAGGGCACCAGGAACGAGGTCGACACCGGCTGCCCGCTCGACGGCGAGGGATACGTCATCACGTCGCGGTAGGCGGGATCCTGCTGCATGTCGTACTGCTCGGCGACCGCGCGGATCGGCTCCAGGAAGATGGGCTCCGCGGTGACGTCGTGGATGCGCCGCCCGCCCAGGTACACGCACGGCGGCCGCTTGCGCAGCGACTCGATGTACTCGGCTCCACTCCGCGCGGGCATGCCGCCCACCCTTCCACGAAATGCGGCGTCAGTCAACCGAGGGGGCGCGTCGGGTCGACAGCGGCCGGCCGCGGTGGCAGAATCGGGGCCCCGAGCAGGGATCGACCTCGAGAGGAGATGCCATGGACGCGAACGCCAAGAAGACCGCGCTGCGCATGATTCCCTACGGCCTCTTCGTGCTGACCGCGAAGGGCAAGAACGACGAGGTGGCCGCCGCGACCGTGAACTGGGTGACGCAGGCCTCGTTCGCGCCGCCGCTGGTGGTGGTCGGGGTGAAGACCGACTCCCACGCCCACGGGCTCATCAAGGAGTCGAAGGCCTTCGCGCTCAACGTGCTGGGCAAGGGCCAGAGCGCGATGGCCTACACCTTCTTCAAGCCGGCCACCCGCGACGGGCAGTCGATCTCGGGCGAGCCGTTCCGCTCGGGCTCGACCGGCGCGCCCATTCTCGAGCGCACGCCCGCGTACGTGGAGTGCCGCCTGGTGGACACCGTCGAGCGCGGCGATCACTCGGTGTTCGTGGGCGAGGTGGTGGACGCGGGCGTGGCCAAGCCGATCGAGGGGCGCGCCGACGACGCGACCCTCTGGCTCAAGGAGCTCGGCCCCAACGTCTACTACGGCGGCTGACCCACTCCGGGGCGATCGACCACTCCACCCTCTCCCCTCCGGGGAGAGGGCAGGGTGAGGGGCCCTACTCCACGCGCGGCTTGAGCCGGAGCAGCTCTCCCACGGTGGCCGACGCCTTCAGCCCCGAGCCGGTGAGCACCAGCACGGTGCGCTCCTGCGCGCGGATCACGCCGGCGTCGAGCAGCCGGGTGAGCCCCGCCGCCGCCGCCGCTGACGTCGGCTCCACGTAGAGGCCGCGGCGAGCCAGGTCGCGCAGGGCCTGCACGATCTCCGCCTCCTCCACCGCGACGATGGTGCCGCCGCTCTCCCGCACCGCGCGCAGCACCTCCGCGACCCGGGTGGGACGCGGCGTCGCGATGCCCTCGGCGACGGTCGGACGGACCTCGGTGGGGACCAGGTGCTCCACGCCCTCGCGGAAGGCGGCGGCCAGGGGCGCCACCGCGGCGGCCTGCACCGCGAAGAGGCGGGGCCGCCGCCCGATCTCGCCCGCGCGGTGCAGCTCGTCGAAGCCGCGCTCGGCGCCCAGCACGTTGCTGCCGTAGCCGAGCGGCACCACCACGTTGTCGGGCGCGGTGAAGCCGCCCTGCTCCCACAGCTCGTAGGCCAGCGTCTTGACGCCCTCCACGAACATCGGCTGCCAGTTGTGGCTCGCGTAGAAGAGCTCCGCGCTCTGTCGGATCGCGGCCACCGCCACGTCCTCGCGCGAGCCCCGGATCGTGACCACGTCGGCGCCGGCCGCCGCGATCTGGGCGATCTTCGGATAGGACGCGGTCTCGGGCACCAGGATCCGGCACGCGAGCCCCGCGGCCGCCGCGTAGGCGGCCAGCGACGCGCCCGCGTTGCCCGAGGAGTCCTCCAGCACGCGGCCGACGCCCCGGCTCTTGAGGTAGCTCACCAGCACGGTGGTGCCGCGGTCCTTGAACGAGCCGGTCGGCATCATGAACTCGAGCTTGTAGTCGATCCTCGTGCCGTGCCACGCGCCGGCCAAGAGCGGCGTCCAGCCCTCGCCCAGGCTCACCGCCTCGTCCACCCCGATCGGCAGCGCCGCCGCGTAGCGCCACATGGACCGGCGCCCGCCGTCGATGTCGCGGCGCCGGAGGCCCGCGCCCGGCGAGAGATTGAGATAGTGGCCGTTGTCGGCGCGCCAGCGCGCCTCGGTCAGCGGATAGGTCCGGCCGGTGGAGGGATCGACGTAGTGCACGGACGGCTCAGCGCGCGGAGGCGGTGTCGGTCATGGCGGGCGTATTGTACAGTTGGGAGCCGTGGCCACGCCCCTCGACGCCCCGCTGGATCTCCGCATCGACGCCGCCCGCTTCTGGTCCACCGTCATGCGCTCCGGCGAGATCGGCCCCGGCAAGGCGGGCGGCCTCCGCCGCCTGGCCCTCACCGACGCGGACAAGGAGATGCGCGATCTGTTCGTCACCTGGTGCACCGAGGCCGGCTGCACCGTGTCGATCGACCGCCTCGGCAACATCTTCGCGCGCCGGCCCGGCCGGGACGATCACCTGCCGCCGGTGCTCATGGGCAGTCACCTCGACACCCAGGTGGCGGGCGGCAAGTACGACGGCATCGTGGGCGTGCTCGCCGGGCTCGAGGTGCTGCGCACGCTCGACGACCGCCGGGTCCGCACCAGGCGCCCGCTCGAGCTGGTGTGCTGGACCAACGAGGAGGGCGCGCGCTTCACGCCGCCCATGGTCGCCTCCGGCGCCTTCGCGGGCGTCTTCGATCCCGACTGGGTGCTGGCCCTGCGCGACGACGACGGCAAGCAGTTCGGGGCCGAGCTCGAGCGCATCGGCTACGCGGGCAAGAGCGCGGTGGGCGGCCGGGCCATCGACGCCTACTTCGAGCTGCACATCGAGCAGGGGCCGATCCTCGATCGGGAGGCGGTGCCGGTGGGCATCGTGGTCGGCGGCTACGCCGCGCGCGGCATGCACGTCGACGTGCACGGTGAGACCGCGCACTCCGGCCCCACCCCGATGGACCGACGCCGCAACGCCCTGGTGGGCGCGGCGATGCTGGCGGTGGCGGTCAACGAGGTGGGCTGGAAGTACCACGCCAGCGAAGGCAAGGCCACGGTGGCCCGGCTGGTGGCGTGGCCCAACAAGGCGGGCATCCTCGCCGAGTACGCGCAGCTCACCTGCGACGTGCGCCACGCGGATCGGGCGGTGGCCGATCGCATGTGGGCGGAGGTGAAGGCGGCGATGCCCGAGTGCGCGCGGCGGGCGAACGTGGGGATGCGCATCGCGGGGGAGTGGCAGTTCGGCGACGAGCGCTTCGACCCGGGGTGCATGCGGCTGATCCGGGAGGCGGCCGAGCGCCTGGGGGTGCCCCACCGCGACATCCTGAGCCAGGCCGGCCACGACGCCTACTACGTCTCGCGCGTCGCGCCCACCGCGATGATCTTCACGCCCTGCCGGGACGGCATCTCCCACAACGAGGCCGAGCACGCCGAGCTCGACTACACCTCGCCGGGGGTGAACGTGCTGCTGCACGCGGTGCTGGCCCGGGCCAACCGGTAGAGGCGCCCGAGATCGCCGACTCCTCGCGGTCGCTCCTCCGGCATCCGCCGTTCGCCTTCCTCGCCTCGTCCCGGGTTCTCTCCAGCGTCGGCTTCCAGATGCTGGGGGTCGCGGTGGCGTGGGAGCTCTACGCGCTCACCGGCAGCGCGCTCGACCTGGGCCTGGTGGGCCTCGTGCAGTTCGCGCCGATGGTGCTGCTCACCCTCGTGGTCGGCCACGTCGCGGACCGCCACGACCGCCGCTTCATCGTGATCGCCTGCGAGGTGGTGAAGGCCGCGGTCGCGGTCGCGCTGGCCGCGGGGGCGATCGGGGACTGGCAGACGCGGGGCATGATCTTCGGGCTCATCGCGCTGCTCGCGGCCGCGCAGGCGTTCGAGAACCCGGCCATGAGCGCGCTGGTGCCGGAGGTGGTCGACCGTGCGCTCATCGCGCCCGCGATGGCGTGGGTGGTCTCCGCGGGCCAGACCGCGCAGATCGTGGGCCCCGCGCTCGGCGGGGCCCTCTACGTCTTCGGTCCCGGCGCGGCCTACCTCACCGCGGGCGCGCTGTTCGCGCTGGCGGGCGCGCTCGCGGTCGCGGTCCGGGTGGCGCGCACGGTGTGCGTGCGCGAGCCGCTCTCGCTGGCGACGGTGCTGTCGGGAGTGGCGTTCATCGTGAGCCGACGGGTGCTGCTGGGCAGCATGTCGCTCGACCTCTTCGCGGTGCTCTTCGGGGGGGCCACCGCGCTGCTGCCGGTCTACGCGCGCGACATCCTCGGCGCGGGCCCGGTCGGCCTCGGGCTCCTGCGCTCCGCGCCCGCGGTGGGCGCGCTCGCCATTTCGATCGTCCTCGCCCGCCACCCGCTCGTGCGCCCGATCGGTCCGACCCTCTTCTGGTCCGTGATGGTCTTCGGCGCGGCCACCGTGGTGTTCGGCGTCTCCAGGAGCTTCGCGCTCTCGCTGCTGGCGCTGGCGGTGCTGGGCGCGGCCGACGTGGTCAGCATGGTCATCCGCCTCTCGCTGGCCCAGATCCGCACCCCGGACGCGATGCGCGGGCGGGTGAGCGCGGCGCACTCGCTGTTCACCGGCACCTCGAACCAGCTCGGGGCCTTCGAGTCCGGGCTGGCCGCGGCGCTGCTGGGCCCGGTGCCCGCGGTGCTGCTGGGCGGCGTCGGCACCATCGCGGTGGCCGCGCTCTGGATGGTCCTCTTCCCCGAGCTGCGCCGGCTGCGTCGCTTCGAGGAGGACGCCTGACCGCCGGCTAGGGATCGAAGCGGCGCAGCACCCGCCCGGGGCGCCGGCCGGCGGGCCGCTCGATCACCCGACCGCGCTCCAGCACCGGCTCGCCGTTGACGAGGCTCCACTCCACGCCGCGGGCCCGCGAGACGAAGCGTGGCTCGCCGCCCGGGAGGTCGTGCCGCCACTCGGCGGGCAGGGCGTCCACGATGGCGGCATCGAAGATCACGACGTCGGCCCAGTAGCCGGGGGCCAGGCGCCCGCGCTCGGGGATGCGGTAGGCCCGCGCGGGGTCGTCGGTGAGCCGCTTGACCGCGGCCTCCAGCGTGAGCCGGCCGAGGCCGCGCACCCACTTGCCGAGCAGCGTGCTCGAGTAGCCCGCGTCGCACATCAGTGACAGGTGCGCGCCCGCGTCGGAGAGCGTGATGAGGGTGAGCGGGTGCGCGATGAGATCGCCCACCACCTGCTCGTCGGTGTTGAGCAGGCCGGCCAGGAACTCCACGTCGAGGCCGTCGGCGACGACGAGGTCGAGCCAGGCGTCGACGGGATGCTGGCCGGTGCGCCGCGCCAGGTCCGCGAGGCTGGTGCCGACCAGGGCCTGATGCTCGGGCCGGCTCGCGCGCAGCACCTGGACCAGGTCCCAGCGGCCCCGGAAGACCGCGAGCCGGCGCGCGTCCAGATCGGCCTTGAGCGCGGCGCGGAAGGCGGGATCGCGGTAGACCGCGAGCCACTCCGACTCGGGCCGCCGCATCACCTGCTGCCAGGCGGGCATCCCCTCGAACGGGTAGGGGTTGCGCATGGTGAAGTCCATGGTGAGCGGACGGCAGGAGACCTGCGGGCGCACCTCGACGCCCTCGCGATGGAAAGCCTCGGTCCGGGCGAGGTGCTCCGGCACGTACTCGGGCCGGTCGTCGCGCTGGAAGAAGGCGGCCCAGATGGCGGGACGGCCGCTGACGCGCCAGATCTCGCGCAGGTCCTCGAGCGTGGTCTTGGGGCCGATGGTGATCTGGAACAGGCCGCGCCCCGACTCGCCCATCGCCCGCGTCAGGGCGAGGAACTCGCTCCGATCGGCGAGGCGGCTCGCGACCGGCAGGCCGCCGTCGCCCACGTGGGCCTCCGCGGTGGAGGAACCGAGCCCGATCGCGCCCGCCGCCATCGCCTCGCGCACGAGGCCGCACATCGCCTCGACCTCCTCGGACGTCGCCACGCGGTGCTGGCTGTCGCCGCCCATGACCCACTGGCGGATCGTGGAGTGGCCGAGCAGCGCGGCCACGTTGAGGCTCGGGTTGCCGCGCTCGAGGTGGTCCAGGTACTCGGGGAAGGTCTCGAAGCCCCAGGTGATGCCCGCGCGCATCGCGGCCAGCGACATCCCCTCGACCCTCACCAGCGTGCGCATGATCAGGTCGCGGTCCGCGGGCCGGCAGGGGGCGATGGCGAAGCCGCAGTTGCCGATCACGGTGGTGGTCACCCCGTGCCAGATGCTGCTGGTGGCGTACGGGTCCCAGGTGTACTGGGCGTCGTAGTGCGTGTGCACGTCGATGAAGCCGGGCGCCACGATGAGGCCGCCCGCGTCGATCTCGCGGGCGCCGCGCTCCCGGATCTCGCCCACCGCGGCGATCCGTCCGTCCCGGATCGCCACGTCGGCCCGCCGCCCGGGCGTGCCGCCGCCGTCCACCACGGTGCCGCCGCGGATCACCAGATCGGTCATGTCGCTCCTCGCCTCCTCGCCGAGCGCCGGGGTCCAGTTTCGCCTACCGGCCGCGCGGTGTATAGTCCCCGGCCGGGAGGTCAGCCATGGTCCAGCCGATCCGCCGCGTCGTGACCGGGCACAACGCTCAGGGCCGCTCGGTGATCACGAGCGACGGGCCCTCGCCGCACGTGCTCACGCTCCCCGGCCGCCCCGACTTCGCGCTCACCGACCTCTGGGTGACGGACCGCGCGCCCGCGTCCAACGCGGGGAGCGCGGACCCGGCGAAGCGCCGGATGTCTCTCGAGCCGCCCGCGAACGGCACCATCTTCCGGGTGGTCGAGTTCCCCCCGGATGCGGCGGGGGGCGGCTTCGATCGCGCCGCCGCCTTCCGCGCGATGGGCGCCAGCCACGCCATGGATCCGGACGCCTCGCGGCATCCCGGAATGCACCGCACGGACACGGTGGACTACGCCATCGTGCTCTCGGGCGAGATCTGGGCGCTCATGGACGAGGGCGAGACGCTGCTGCGGGCGGGCGACACGCTGGTCCAGCGCGGGACCAACCACGCGTGGAGCAACCGGAGCGACCGGCCGTGCCTGGTCGCGTTCATCCTGGTGAGCGCGGCGCCGCTGGGCAAGCCGGCGCGCAACGGCCGGGTCAGCCGCCCAGCCGCCCCCGCCGGGCGAGGCTCGCCATCAAGGCGCCGGTCCCGAAGGTCCACGGCTCGGCCTCGTCGCAAGGCACGACCTCGTTGACCAGCCGCCCGATCTCGGGCGAGGCGATGGAGACGAGGTCGCCGCTCTTGTGGGTGAAGCCGCTGCCGGGGGCGCCGCGATCCGCGGTGGGCGCGAACATCGTCCCGATGAAGAGCACGAGCCCGTCCGGATAGCGGTGGTACTCGCCGCAGGCCTGCCCGGCCAGCTCGGTCAGGTCGCGGCTGATCTCGGCGACCCGCGTCTGGTGCGAGATGCGGAAGCCGTCCCGGCCCTCCACCACCGTCTCGAAGCCGACCCGCCGGGCCGCGTCGAGCGTGAAGCGCTCGTCCAGCAGCCGGAAGAACGGGCCCATGGAGCAGGAGGCGTTGTTGTCCTTGGCGCGCCCCAGGAGCAGCGCGCTGCGGCCCTCCACGTCGCGCAGGTTCACGTCGTTGCCGAGGGTGACCGCGCGGATCGCGCCGTCCCGGTTGATCACCAGCACCAGCTCCGGCTCCGGGTTGCTCCACACCGACGCGGGATGGACGCCCACGCGCGCGCCGGTGCCCACCGCGGCCATGGGCGGGCACTTGGTGAAGAGCTCCGCGTCGGGGCCGATGCCGACCTCGAGGTACTGCGACCACATGCCCTTGGCGACCAGGATCTCCTTGACCCGCGCCGCCTCGGGCGAGCCGGGTTTCACCCCGCGCAGGTCCGGGCCCACCACCGCCTGGATCTCCCGGCGCGCGCCCTCGGCGAGCGCCGGGTTGCCTCGGGCCCGCTCCTCGATCACGCGCTCCAGCAGGCTCGCCACGAACGTGACGCCGCTGGCCTTCACCGCCTGCAGGTCCGCGGGCGCCAGCAGCCACGGGCGGCCCGCGTCCCGCGCGCCCTCCACGCTGTTGCCGGCCAGCGCCTCCAGCGTGCCGACCGCGGGCGCGGCCTTCACGACGGCGCGCACCTCCGCGGACGTGGCCTCGTTCAGGAGCCGGCTCGTGGTCGGCCAGCGGCGGGTGAGGTCGACGACCTCGTCGCCGCGCACCGCCACCACCGCGGGGCCGTCCTCGGCGGGCAGCCAGGCGCGGCCGACCAGGAGCGCGTCGGCCGGATCGCGCGGCAGGCAGTCGCGGGCGGTGAGACGGGGCGCGGGGCTCACGCGAGGGCCTCGTACGTCGCGGCCACCAGCGCGGGCACGCGCCGGTCCGGGTGGCGCGCGGTGCCGGTGACGTACTGGTTGGTCACGTAGCCGAAAGCCAGGCGCGCATCGGGATCGGCGAAGCCGATGGAGCCGCCGCGGCCGGGATGCCCGAACGTGCGCCGTCCGGGGCCGCAGTCGAAGATGCTCCCGCGCATGCCGAGCATGAAGCCGGTCCCGAAGCGGGTGGGCAGGCCGAGGATCTCGTCGCGCCCGGACGACTGCTCGGCGATGGCCCGCTCGATGGTGGCGCGCGCGAGCAGGCGCACCCCGTCGAGCTCGCCGCCGCGCGCCAGGGCCGCGTAGACGCGCGCCACCCCGCGCGCGCTGGTGTGGCCGTTCGCGGCCGGCACCTCGGCCGCCCGCCACGCGCGCGTGTTGACCAGGTCGGCGGTCCGCGGCGGGTTGAGGAACGTGCGCCCGACCATCGACTCCGGATCGGCCAGGATCGTGTCCCAGATGGTGGGCTCGGTCACCGGCGGGGGCGGCAGCACGGTGGCCGCGCGCGCGTCCTCCGATTCCGGCACTCCGATGAAGAAGTCGGCCCGCAGCGGACCCGCCACCTCCTGGCGCAAGAACGTGCCCACGCTCCGCCCGTCCACGCGACGGATGACCTCGCCGACCAGGTGCCCGAACGTGATGGCGTGGTAGCCGTGGCGGCTGCCCGGCGGCCACCACGGCTCGCACTCCGCGAGCGCCGCGGTCATCGCCGACCAGCCGAACAGGGCCTCGGTGGGCAGGGGACGGCGGATCGCGGGCAGGCCCGCGCGGTGGCTCAGCAGCCACCGCACCGGGATCTCGCTCTTGCCCGCCTGGGCGAACTCGGGCCAGTACCGGGCCACCGGCGCGTCCAGGTCCAGCTTGCCGCGCTCGGCCAGCATGTGGGCGCAGAGGGCCACCATGCCCTTGGTGGTGGATGCCACGCTCACGAGGGTGTCGGCGGTCCACGGCCGCGTGCGCGCGGGATCCGCGTGGCCGCCCCAGCAGTCCACCACGCGCTCGTCGTCCAGGTACACGCACACCGCCGCGCCCACGTCGCCGTGCTCGGTGAAGTTGCGGAAGAACGCCTCCCGCACCGCGGTGAAGCGGGGGTCGCAGTGGCCGTCGATGGTCAGCATCGGGCGCCGATCGTCACGCGTCGTAGCCGGGCGGCTTGCGGAAGCCGCCGATCTCGCGGGCCAGCAGCGCGGTGAAGCGGATGGGCGTGAGGTCTTCGAGATAAGGGCCGATGACCTGGAGCCCGACCGGGAGCCCCTCGCGCGAGAGGCCCACCGGAAACGCGGTGGACGGCTGGCCGGGCACCGTGGAGAGCGCGGGATAGACGAGCCCGTGCATGTAGGGCACCGCGCGCCCGTTGATCGTGAAGGTGAGCGTGAGATCGCTCGTGTCCGGGGGCCACGCGCGCTCGATGTGCGGGTAGGCCAGCACGTTCATGGCGGGGGCCAGCAGCACGTCCCACTCGCGGAAGAAGGCGCGCCACGAGGCGCGGTGCTGCTCGCGGCGGCCGTTCCACACGAGATAGTCGCCCGCCGAGCCCTCGAGACCGCGGGCCGCGCCCAGGGAGAGCTCGTCGCCCGCCTGCCGGAAGGCCTGCGCGCGACGGCGCCGGGTCTCCTCGTCGACGCGCGCCCCGGTCACCGCGGAGAGCAGGGTGCGGTAGAAGGCCTGGTACTCGCGGTGGTCGCCGAGCCCCTCCGGCTGGATCTCCCTGACCACCGCGCCCATCTTGGCCAGGCGCCCGGCCAGGTCGGCGAGCGCGGCAGAGATCTGATCGTCCACCACCACCCACGGGATCGACGGCATCACCGCGACGCGGAAGTCGGCGAGGCGCTCGCGCCGCGGCGGAGGCAGCGTGACCTTCCACGCGACGTCCTCGCCCACCTCGGGGCCGGCCAGGACCGAGAGGGCCAGCTCGAGATCCTCCGCGCTCCGCGCGAGCGGGCCCTGCACGCCCATGACCACCGCGGAGTTCGGCAGGGGCGGCATCGGGAACTGGCCGCTCCGGGGCAGGAGCGTCTCGCTGGGGCGGTGGCCGTAGATGCCGCAGAAGACCGCGGGCACCCGGATGGAGCCGCCGATGTCGGAGCCGACCTCGAGCGCGCTGAGCCCGGCCGCCACCGCGGCCGCGCCGCCGCCGCTGCTGCCGCCGGGCGTGCGCCCGACGTCCCAGGGGTTGTTCGTCCGGCCGTACACCGGGTTCGCCGACTGCCAGTCGGCCAGCATCGGCGGCACGTTGGTCTTCCCGAGCAGCACCGCGCCCGCGCCGCGCAGGCGGCTCGGCGCGGGGGCGTCGTGCTGGGAGATGAAGTCCTTCCACTCCGGCACCCCGCAGCAGGTGTGGAGCCCGGTGACGTTGATCGACTCCTTGAGCGTGATGGGCACGCCCTGGAGCGGCCGGCGCTCGCCGCGATCGTGCGCGTGGTCCGCGGCGGCCGCCCGCTCGCGGGCGCGCGTGAAGTCGCGCACCACCACCGCGTTGAGCGCGCGGTCGTGCCGCTCGATGCGCCGGATGTGCTGCTCGGTGAGCTCGGCTGCCCGCACCGCTCCCGAGCGCAGGGCGGCCGCCATCGCGGTGGCGGGAGCGAACGGATCGACGTCGGCCATGACCGTCTCCTTGCCGTCTAGCGTACCCAGCCGCCGTGGACCGGGTGATGCGAGCAGAGGACCTCGACGAACGCGGGGCGGCCCTTGGCGTTCTCGTCGAAGGCGCGCCGGAGCGCCGGGATGATCTCCGATGGCCGGCTCACGTCCTCGGCGTGGAAGCCGACCGCGCGCGCCATGCCGGCCATGCACGCGGTGCCGTGGTCGGACACCTTCCAGGTGTACGGGTCGTGCCCGCCGCCCCAGAAGCCGGGGCCGTAGCCGGAGTAGCCGCCGTTGTTGATGTGAATGGTGGTGATGCCGATCTGGTAGCGGGCCACCGCCTCGAAGTTTCCCATCATGTAGCAGACACCCGCGTCCCCGGTGACGTGCACGCACTGGCGACTCGGGAAAGCGAGCTTGGCCGCGACCGCGCCGGCCAGGCTGAAGCCGAGCGTGGAGACGTTGCCCCAGCCCAGGTAGCCCCGCGGGATCTGGGCCTCGTACACGGTGGAGGTCTGGTCCCGCGTGTTGCCGGAATCCGCGGTGAGGAACGACTGCCGGGGATCGAGCACCTTGGCGAGGTCGCCGAAGACGCGATACGGATTGATCGGCGTCTCGTCGGACTCGAGCCAGGGACGGAACTTCTCCTTGAAGATCCGGCGCTGGGCCCGGATCTCTTCCAGGACTTCCGGCCGCTTCTTCGGACCCTTGCTCTCGAGCTCGGCGATCAGGGCCTGGAGCGTCAGCCGGGCGTCGCCGATCACCGCGTGCCGCGTCTCGTAGGAGCGGTTGATGTCGAGCGTGTCCACCGTGCACTGCACGATGGTCTTCCGGTCGGCGTCCGGCACGGTGTGGCTGAAGCGGCCGGGGAAGAGGCTCGAGCCGATGGAGAACAGCAGGTCGCACTTGCGCAGGAAGTGGTCGGCCATGTTGCCGCGCACCCCGAGCGAGAGCGGATGGTTCTCCGGGAACACGCCCTTGGCCTTGAGCGTGGTGAGCACCGGGATCTGGGCCAGCTCCGCGAACTGCCGCAGCTCGGCCGCCGCGTCCGCGTAGCAGACGCCCTCGCCCACGTGGAGCAGGGGATCCCGGGCCGAGAGGAGCGCCCGGATCGCGGCCTTCACGTCGTCCGGATCCGGCCCGCTGCGCCAGCCCTTCACCGGCGTGTAGGGGTGCTCGTCGGGATCGTACTCGCCCAGATCGCGCGGGATCAGCAGCAGCACCGGCCCCGGCCGGCCCGAGCGCAGGTGGGTGTAGGCGCGGCGCGTGTACTCGGGGATGAGGTCGGCGCGGTCCACCTCGCCCACCCACTTGGTGACCGACCGGAAGGCCTCCGCCATGTCGAAGTGGGTGTGGCGGCGCGCGCCCACCCCGAGGCCCTCCGCGATCACCAGCAGCGGCGAGGAGTCCTCCCACGCCTGCGCGATGGCGCCGTAGGCCATCTGGATGCCCGCCGCGTTCAGGCCGGCCATCACGGTGCAGACCCCGATCTGCCTGCCGTTCGTCACCCGGGAGAAGGCGTCGGCGACCGCGACCGCGAAGCGCTCCTCGCCCATCATGAGGATCGGCATGCCTTCCTCGCCGAGCGCGTTGTTCACCGGGCTCGTCGGGTAGCAGCTGACCCAGGGGGTGCCCTCCGCCTTGAGGATGCGGGCGAATCCGTTGACCGCCTTGATCTTCATGACCGCTCCTTTGGCTTGCGGATGTCCGCCACCGCGGCCGCGTAGCCCGCTCGCAGGATGCCCACGTCGGAGGAGTAGTTCACGATGGTCGCCCCCTGCGCGATGACCTCGCGCACCAGCTCGAGCGTGTCGACCGCCATCGCCACCGCCTTGCCGTGCTTGCGGGCGGCCTCCACGAGCCGCTGGCGGTGCTCGCGCACCACCGCGGCCTGCGCGGGCGTGCCCAGCACGCCCAGGTCCTGGGCGAGGTCGGTGGGCCCGAGGGTGAGGGCGTCGATGCCGGGCACCGCCGCGATCTCGTCGAGCCGCCGGAAGGCGTCCGCGCTCTCCAGCATCGCGGTCACGTGCACGCGCGCGTTGGCCTCCGCGGTGTGCAGGGCGGGCGGACGCACCCGGAATGCGGTGTGGGGTCCCGAACCGTACATGCCCCGCGAGCCGAGCGGCGCGTACCGCGTGGCGGCGACGATGGCCTCGGCCTGCTCGGCGGTCTCCACCTGGGGCACGTGCAGGTTCCACACCCCCGCGTCCAGCAGCCGCGTGATCCACTCCCGGTTGCCCTCGGGTGGGCGGACCACCAGAGGGAAGCTCATCGCTCGCGCGAGGGCGGCCATGTCGGCCACCGTCTCGATGGAGAACGCGGAATGCTCGAGGTCGAGCCGCGCGTAGTCGAGGCCGGCGGACTGGAGCAGCGTGAGCACGGCGGGGGTGCGGATCAGGGTGATCCACGTCCCGATCTGCACCTCTCCCCGCTCGGCCCGCGCGCGGTAGGCGTTCTCGGGCGGGCCGCCCGGCGCGGTCATCTCAGGAGCCCCAGGAGACGCTCTCGCCGCCGTCCACGATCAGGGAGATCCCGGTGATGAAGGAGGCCTCGTCGGAGTGGAGGAAGAGCGCGGCGTGCGCCACGTCCCAGCCGGTGCCCATGCGCCGGCCGAGCGGCACCCGGCGATCGCGCGAGGCGATCACCTCTTTGCGCGGGGTGCCGGCCGCCACGCGGGACTCGATCGCCATCGGGGTGTTCATGAGCCCGGGCAGGATCGCGTTGGCCCGCACCCCGTAGCGGGCGTTGTGGGCGGCCAGGTTCTCGGTGAAGGCCACCACCGCGGCCTTGGTGGTCTTGTAGCCCACCAGCGGGTAGGCGTTGAGCGCGGCCATCGAGGCGATGTTCACGATGGAGCCGTGGGACTCGCGCAGGGCGGGCAGCGCGTGCTTGCAGGTGAGCCAGGTGGCCTTCAGGTTCACCGCGAGGCTCCGGTCGAAGGCCTCCTCGGTGAGCTCCACCGCGGGGGCGTCGCCCAGGGCCAGGCTCGCGCCCACGTTGTTGTGCAGGATGTCGATGCGGCCGAACCGCTCGCGCGCGGCCGCGATGAGGGCGGCCACCTCGGCCTCGCGGGTCACGTCCGCCGCGTGGGCCCACGCCTGGCCGCCCTCCGCCCGGATCATGTCCGCCGTCTCCTGCGCGGAGGCCAGGTGGCGGTCCACCACGCACACGTGCGCCCCCTCGCGTCCCAGCACGAGGGCGGTGGCCCGACCGTTGCCGATGCCCTGACCGGGCGTCTGCCCGCCTCCCACCACGATGGCGGTCTTGCCCTCGACGCGCTTGGCCATGGACCCCATTCTTCTACCGCGCCCCCGCGGGCTGCGCAAGCCAATCCGGGCCGGGCGGGCCGCCATCTGCGATACACTACCGCCCGATCCTCGACGCCGACCTCCAAGGAGGACTTCCGATGACCATCGTCACCAGAGTGCTGGCCGCGCTGGCCGCCGTCCTGGCCGTGGCCGGACCCGCGCTCGCCCAGACCACCACCACCCTCACGATGTCGTCGTGGGTCTCGCCGCAGCACCACCTGACCAGCGTGGTGCTGCAGGGCTGGGCCAACGAGGTGGAGAAGGCGACCAGCGGCCGCGTGAAGTTCACGATGCTGCCCAAGCATCCGTCCGCGCCCCCCGGCACCTTCGACGCGGTCCGCGACGGGCTGGTCGACGTCTCCTACGTCACCGCGAGCTACACCCCGGCCCGGCATATCGTGCCGCTCATCGCCGAGCTGCCGGGAGCGGGGGACACCGCGCTGGTGAACTCGGTGGCCTACTCGCGCATCTACTGGAAGTACCTGCACGCGGTCGGCGAGTACAAGGGCGTCAAGCTGCTGGGCGTGTTCACGCACGGCCCCGGCCAGATGTTCACCAAGCGCCCGGTCAACGGGATCGCGGACGTGCAGGGCCTCAAGATCCGCACCGGCGGCGGCATCGCGGAGGCGGTGGCCAAGGCCCTCGGGGCCTCCGCGTTCGTGAAGCCGGCCCCCGAGTCCTACGAGCTGCTGAAGAGCGGGGTCGCGGACGGGGTGTTCTTCCCGCTCGAGTCCGTCGTCTCGTTCAAGCTCGACACGGTGCTCGAGCAGGCCACCATCTTCCCGGGCGGCATGTACAGCTCCGCGTTCGGCTTTTTCATGAACGAGGACAGGTGGAACAAGATCCCCAAGCAGGACCAGGCCATCATCGAGAAGCTCTCCGGCGAGCACCTGGCCCGCCTGGCCGGCCGCTCGTGGGACGAGGCCGACGCCAGGGGGCTCGAGGCGCTGAAGAAGTCGGGGGTGAAGATCGTGCAGGCGGATCCCGCCTTCGTGGCCGAGGTGTCCAGGCGCTCCGTCCCCATCGTGGAGGACTGGATCCGGAAGGCATCATCCAAGGGCATCGACGCGGCGAAGATCCTCGCCGAGTTCCGCGCCGAGCTGAAGAAGGTCGCCGCGGAAAAGTGACCCCGCGCTCCGACTGGGGGCGGCTCGTCGAGGTCCTCCTCGGCGCGGCCGCCTCCTTGCTCCTGCTGCTCCTGATGACCCTGACCTTCGTGGACGTGGTGGCCCGCTACGTCTTCAACCGGCCCATCGCGGGCGCCTTCGAGGTGACCGAGCTGCTCCTGCTGGTGCTGATCTTCGCGGGCCTGCCCCTGGTCACCTACGCCGACGAGCACGCGGTGATGGACTTCATCGACTCGGCGCTGGGGTCGCGCGGCACCCGGGTCCTGCAGCGGGTGGTGCAGGTCCTCTGCGCGGTCGCCATGGGTGGGCTGGCCTGGCTGGTATGGCTGAAGGCCGACCGCATCTGGGCCTACCGCGACGCCACCGACGTGCTGCGCATCGTCTACGGCCCCTTCGTGTACTTCATGGCGGTGACCATCGCGCTCGCCGCGATCATCCATCTCGCCAAGGCCGTGGCCCCCCGGTGATCGAGGGGCTGGTCGGCCTCATCGCGATGATGGTCCTCGCCTACCTGCGGGTGCCGATCTCCTACGCGATGGGGATCGTGGGCATCGTGGGCTACGCCTACATGCGCGACTGGAACTGGTGGGTGGCCTTCGCCATCGCCCAGACCAAGGTCTACGAGACCGGGCGCAACTACACCCTGTCGGTGGTGCCGCTGTTCATCCTCATGGGCAACCTGGTCACCCGGGCCGGCATGTCGCAGGAGCTGTTCCGCGCCGCCTACGCCTTCATCGGCCACCTGCGCGGCGGCCTCGCGATGGCCACCGTGTGGGCCTCCGCCGGCTTCGGCGGCATCTGCGGCTCCTCCATCGCCACCGCGGCCACCATGGCCAAGGTCGCCTACCCGTCGATGAAGCGCTTCGGCTACCACGACCAGCTCGCGGCCGGCACCGTGGCGGGGGCGGGCACGCTCGGGATCATGATCCCGCCGTCGACGATCATGATCATCTACGGGGTCTTCACCGAGACCAACATCGGGCAGCTCTTCGCGGCGGGCGTGCTGCCCGGCCTCCTGGGCGCGCTGCTGCTCTGCCTCGCCATCGCCTACACCACGTGGCGGCATCCGGAGTGGGGCCCGCCCGGCCGGCGCTCCTCGTGGGGCGAGCGGCTGGCCGCCCTGCGCGAGGTGTGGGCGGTGGCCGCGCTC
The DNA here is from genome assembly GCA_035650715.1 of Candidatus Methylomirabilota bacterium. GTDB lineage: Bacteria > Methylomirabilota > Methylomirabilia > Rokubacteriales > CSP1-6 > CAMLFJ01. The sequence goes on from DASRHC010000031.1 coordinate 33,446, forward strand.
TTCCTGTTCGTGATGGGCGGCATCTACGGCGGGCTCTTCACCGCCACCGAAGGAGCCGGGATGGGGGCGATGGGCGCGCTGCTGTTCGCGCTGGCCCGGCGGGCGCTGACCTGGCGCACCCTCTACGAGGCGCTGCTGGAGTCGGCGCGCACCACCTCCATGCTGTTCCTGATCCTGATCGGCGCGCTCATGTTCGCCGAGTTCATCAACATCACCACCATGCCCGCGGACCTCAAAGCCCTCGTCTCGCGCCTGGGCCTGAGCCCCCTCATGGTGGTCTCCATGATCTGCGTGATCTACGTGGTGCTGGGCACCGCCATGGAGGAGCTGTCGATGGTGCTGCTCACCATGCCGGTGTTCTTCCCGGTGGTGGTCCAGCTCGGCTTCGACCCGGTGTGGTTCGGCGTCATCATCGTGTGCGTGGTGGAGATCGGCCTCATCAGCCCCCCGGTGGGCATGAACATGTTCGTGCTGAAGACGCTGCTGCCGCACGTGCCCACCGGCACCGTGTTCCGCGGGGTGATGCCGTTCATGTGGGCCGACGTGCTGCGCCTGGCGATCCTGGTCGCCTTCCCCGTCATCGCGCTGTGGCTGCCCCGCATGATGCGCTGAGGGCCCGGTGACCGGCCGGCAGGTCCTGGCCTGGCTCGCCGGGCTGGCGATCGTGACGATCGCCTGGCTCGCGCACCCGTTCGCGACCGGGCTCCTCATCGGCGCGCTCATGGGCTTCACGCTGCAGCCGCTGCACGTGCGCATCGTCCGCTGGAGCCGGCGGCCGACCCTGTCGTCGGTGGCCCTGGTGATCGCGGCCGGGCTGGTGATCGTCGCCGCCGCGGTGGGCTTCGCCTCCGCCTTCGTGACCCAGGCGGTGGCCTTCTCCACGTCGGTGCGGGAGCAGCTCAAGCCGGGCGGCGCCCTCACCGCGTGGGTGGAGACGGTGGGCGGCTGGCTCGCCCGCCTCGGATTCTCCACCGACGCCATCATGGACCGGGTGCGGGCGGGCGCCGCCGACATCGCGACCGGGTCCGCGTCGGTGGCGGGGACGGTGGCCTCGGTGACCCTCGACAGCCTGCTCGGGCTCTTCTTCGCCCTGCTCACCATGTACGTGATCCTCACCCACTGGGCCGGCATCGTGACCACCCTCATCGACGTGTCGCCGCTGCGCCGCGAGGACACCCGCGCGCTGCTCGAGCAGTTCCGCACCGTGGGGCGCATCACGCTCGCGGGGACGGTGGCGACCGGGCTGGTGCAGGGCACGCTGGCCGGGGTCGGCTACTGGATGACCGGGGTGCCGCGCCCCCTCTTCCTGGGCGTGGCCACCGCGGTCGCCTCGCTGGTGCCGGTGATCGGCACGCTGCTCGTCTGGGTGCCGGCCGGGCTCTACCTGCTCGCGGCCGGCTCGCTCGGGGCCGGGATCCTCCTGCTCGCGTGGGGCGCGCTGGTGGTGGTGGGCTTCAGCGACTACGTCATCCGCCCCCGGCTGGTGGGCGAGGAGGACATGCCCGCGCTCCTCGTCTTCCTCTCCCTCTTCGGCGGCCTCGAGGTGCTCGGGCTACCCGGCCTCATCGCGGGGCCGGTGATCATGGCCCTCGCGGTGGCGGTGCTGCGCCTCTACGCGCGCGAGGCGCGGAGGGGCTAATTGGCCGGTCGCGGCGCCGCGAGCGCGGCGGCGCCGTGGTACAGTGACACGCGGAGATTCTGGTGATGCGCGGTTCCCCGTTCCATCTCCGGCCCCCGCTGGACACGCGCGCCGCATGACCGCACCGGCACGTCCCGACGGCGGCGTCACGTTCGACCTCCGCGCGCTCGATCGGGAACTGCGCGGAGAGGAGGCCTACCTGCGAGACGGTCACACCGCGCGCACCCTCGTGCGCGAGCGTGACCTGCGCATCGTCCTGGTGGCGATGCGGGCGGGAGCCCGGATCTCGGAGCACCGCGCCAACGCGACCACGTCCGTCCACTCCCTGAGCGGGCACATCCGGCTGCGCGTGGCCGACCGGGAGGTCGATCTGCGGCCCGGCCGGGTGCTCGTCCTCGACACCGGCCGGCCCCACGACGTGGAGGCGCTCGAGGAGAGCGCGTTCCTGCTCACGCTGGGCTGGAGCTGAGGCGCCGCCGAGGGCCGCGCCTCGCCCATCGATGGCAGACGCATCCCGCCATTCCGGTCCCGCCGCCGCGCCGGCGCGATCGTCCGAGCGCACGTCCCCGAGGACGCGGGGCGCGCTGCGGGAGCGCCTCACCCGGGGCGAGGACATCGTCGCAGAAGCCGGTGCCGGACGCCCCGCTCTGGACGGCCAAGCAGGACTCGATCACGCTGCCCGCGCAGGTCGGGCTGCCCGGCCTCCGGCACTCCATCGGGCTGGCCCGCTGGTGGCACCTCGGCGTCGCCACGCTGTGGCTCGCGAAGGAGCTCGTGTTCTACGTCCTGCTCTTCGCGACCGGGGAATGGCGGCGCATCGTCCCCACCAAGGGGCAGGTGTGGGCCGACGCGGCCTCGGTCCTCCTCCAGTACCTCTCCCTGCGCTGGCCGACGGAGGACGGCGGGGTCGCGTACAACGGGCTCCAGATCCTCGCCTACTTCGTCACCGTCTTCGTGGCGGCGCCCCTCGCGCTGGTGACCGGCCTCGGCATGTCGCCGGCGCTCTCGACCCGCTCAGCATCCAGACCGCGCTGGACGCCAAGCCGGGCCCCTACACCGAGAACGACATCTCGCCGTACTTCTGGCACGACGGCAAGTCTCCGGAGACGCCGGAGTGCTCCGCGCTGTTCGACCGCCACTTCGCGGACTACCGGCTCCGCATCGAAGGGCTCGTGGAGAACCCGGTCGCGCTCAGCCTCGAGGCGTTGCGGGCGCTGCCGCGCCACGAGCAGACCACCCAGCACTTCTGCATCCAGGGCTGGTCGGGGGGTGGCCCGGTGGGGCGGCGTCTCCATGCAGACCATCCTCGAGCTGGTGAGGCCCCGGCCGGAGGCGAAGTGGGTGGTGTTCTACTCGCCGGGCGACGCGCCGACGGCGGCCGCTACTACGACGCGCACCCCATCGAGCAGATGCGCTACCGCCTCACGATGCTCGCCTACGAGATGAACGGGGCGCCGCTATCGTACGGCCACGGGGCCCCCCTGCGGCTGCGCAACGAGGTGCAGCTCGGGTTCAAGCAGGTGAAGTGGATCGCGGGGATCGAGTTCGTCGCGCACTTCTCCGACATCGGCGGCGGCTACGGCGGCTACAACCAGGATCACGAGTTCTTCGGGTATCGCCAGTCGATCTGATCCCGATCCGGCCTTCGCGGGGTCGACGGATCCCGCGAGGCCGCCGGCCTGCTAGCTGCGGGCCGCGATCTCCGCGTCCAGCAGCTCCCGGAGCTGCCGCAGGTCCTCGAGGTCGAAGTGCTTGAGCTGGTCCTCCACCAGCACCTCGATCGCGCCCTGCACCACGATGCGCTGGTGGACCGCCTTGAAAAGATCCCCGAGCCACTCGCCCTGCTTCCGCGCGTTGGCGTCGAGCTGGATCTTGCCGGACTGGATGAGGGCGACCACGATATCCCGGGTGATCTCCGATACGCTGCCTCCCGCCATGTTCCCTCCGGGTGACTGGTCTGCAGGCTCTCGATGGTTCATGGCTCCCGAGCCTACCAAGCCCGGGCGGCAGCGGCAATGCACCGCTCGGAGCACGCGCAGGCGCGGATCGGACGCGCCGCGGCTTGTGCTGGCGTGTGGCGCTCCATCTTGACCTCTCCGAGGCCGAGGAATGACGCCGCAGACCGACGCTGACCTGGCCGCTCTGGTCGAGGCCCTGCAGGCGTCGCTCTCCGAGGAGAGGGCCCGGCGGGCCCGGCTCGAGCGGGAACTGACCGAGGCGACCGATCGGCAGGCGGCCACCGGCGCTATCCTGAGCCTGATCGCGGCCTCGCCCGCCGACGTGCAGCCCGTCTTCGAGGCGATCGCCGAGGGCGCCCTGCGCCTCTTCGGGGCATGGTCCACCTCGGTCTACCGTTACGAGAACGGGCTCATCCAGCTGGTGGCCGCACGCGGCGGCCGGCCCGGGAGCAGCGAAGCCTTCGCGGAGGAGCTGGCGACGCCACACCCGCCCGACCCGGACATTCCCTATGGACGGGCGGTCTTGACCGGGACGGTACAGCACATCGCCGACGTCGACGCCGACCCGACCTGGAGCCCGCTCATCCGCGACCATGCCCGGCTGCGCGGTTTCCACTCGGTGGCGATGGTCCCCATGCTCCGCCGGCCGGACCTCGGCATCGTGATCGGGATCGCTCGCATTCAGGCGGACGGCTTCACCGACGCCGAGCTGGCGCTGTTGCGGACCTTCGCCGACCAGGCGATGATCGCCGTCGACAACGCGCGGCTGCTCGGTGAGCTGCAGGCCAGGAACGCCGATCTCACCGCGGCGCTGGAGCAGCAAACGGCCACGAGCGAAATCCTGCGCGTGATCTCCAGCTCGCCCACCAGCGTGCAGCCGGTTTTCGCCGACGGCGCCACCCCCGACCAACTCGAGGCAGTCCACGCGGCCTACCCGACGCCCCCCGGGCGAACCTCGGTGGCGGCCCAGGCGATTCTCGAGCGCCGAGTGATCGCAATCGCCGATGTGCAGAGCGATGTGACAGAGCCGGGACGGGTCGCGCGGGCCCGGGCGATCGGGTACCGCAGCCTGGTAGCAGGGCGGCGCGGCGATCGGCGCCATCAACGTCGTGCGCTTCGCCGACCAGGCCGTCATCGCCATCCAAAACGTGCGCCTGTTCACCGAGCTCGAGACGCGCAACCGCGAGTTGCGGGTGGCCCTGGAGCAGCAGACCGCGACCAGCGAGCTGCTCAAGGTGATCGGCACGCGGTCCGGCTGTGCGAGGCGGATCGGGCGTTCATCTTCCGGTCCGAGCGGGGGGTGCTGAGAATCGTCGCCGCTCAGAACGTGCCTCCCGAGATGCGGGCCTTCGTCGAGAAGAATCCGATGGTGCCTGGACGGCAAAGGAGCACGGCGCGCGCGGCGTTCGAGCGGCGTACCATACACATTCCCGACGTGCAGGCCGATCCCGAGTTCACCTACGGTGCCGACCTTCGCGGACCTCGACGCTCCGGGCCTGACGTCGAGCCCGTGCAGGTCGTCGACATCCTCGCGGAGGGGGCCTACCACGGCCCGCTCCGCGATGTGCTGGTGGCCGCGCGGTGGCGCAAGCGGGGCTGGGACGTGGGCGGCCTCGAGGCGGGGGTCAGCCAGGGCTACGCCACCATCGGGGCCATCGGCTTCGAAGGGCGCGTCGACTACGGCGCGATCGGAACGGTCACCAACCTGGCGGCGCGGCTGTGCGGCGAGGCGACCGGCGGGCAGATCCTGGTCTCGGCGCGGATCGCGACCGCGGTGGAAGGGCTGGCCGACGCGGAGAGCGTCGGGCCGCTGACCCTGAAGGGGCTGGCCCGGCCCATCCCCACCTGGAGCGTGCGCGGGCTGCGCTGACGCGGAGCCGCGCGCGGGGGCTACAGCGCGCGCAGGCGGGGGTAGAGGAGAACGGTGGCGCCGGCCAGGGCCACGAGGGCCAGGCCGCTGGCGCCGAGCGCCGCGCTCACGCCGAAGAGGGAGGCGAGCGCGCCGATCTGGAGCTGACCCAGCGGGGCGAAGCCGATCGCGACCACCCACGCGCCGCCCGCGCGGCCGCGCAGGCGATGGGGCACGCTCAGCTGCAGGAGGCTCTGCGCCAGCAGATCCGCGAGTGCGCCCGCCGCGTTCGCCACGAGCACGAGCGCCACGACGCCGGCGAAACCCACCAGGTAGGGCGCTCCGCCGAGCGTGATCAGGCTGCCGCCGAAGGCCAGCAGCACGACGACGAACATCGCACCGCCGCCGCGGGCCAGCCCGAGCATGGAGACCACCAGCGCCAGGATGCCGCCGACCGCCCGCGCCGCGTTCATCACCCCGAGTCCCTCCGGCCCGGTGTGCAGCACGTCGCGCGACAGGCTCGGCAAGAGCGCCTGGTGCGCGAAGCCCAGCACCTCGGCGCCGGCGGTGAGCAGCATCAGCACCCGCAGCGTCGAGTCGGCGCGCACCGCGACGAAGAACCCGGTGACGCCGCGCCAGAGCGAGCCGGTCTCGCGCTCTCCCGTCGGCGCGGGCGCCGACGCGGGCAGCAGCGCGAGCCCGCCGGCCAGATAGGCGGCGGCGACCGCGAGGTAGGCGTGGCCCGAGCCGAGATGCGCGATCAGCGCGCCGACCCCGAGGGAGCCGAGCAGCCAGCCCGCGCGCATCGCGATGCCCAGCACGGCGAGGCCGTTGACGAGCGCGGCCGCGCCGACCACGTCGTGGGCGTAGCTCTGGCGCGCGGCGTGCTCGATGCCGCGCAGGCCGCCGGCCACGAAGGTCAGCAGCAGGAGGTGGCCGAGCGTCACCACGCCGAGCAAGGTCAGCGCGCCCGCCACCGCGGTGGCGGCGGCCTGGCCCACGCCGGTGACGACCAGCAGCCGCTGGCGGGGCACGCGGTCGGCCAGCACGCCCGCGGGCACACCCACGAAGGCCAGCGGCAGCGCACGGCAGCCCATCGCCGCGCCGACCAGGAACGGCGAATTGGTCAGTTCGAGCGCGAGCCAGCCCAGCACGACCAGCTCGCCCATCATGCCGACCGAATTCAGCAGGGTGCCGGCTCCGAGCCACCGCAGATCGGGGAGCCGGAGGAGCGCGGCGGCGGCCCTCACCCGCGGGCGGGCGCGAGAGCCGGGCGGCGCAGCAGCGCGAACGCGAGCGGGCCCAGCACGAGCAGCGCGCCCACCGCGTTCAGGATCGCGAAGCCCCAGAGCCCGAGGATCATGCCCCCGACGGCGGAGCCGACGGCGCCCATCAGCCCCATCAGGAGATCGGCGAGGCCCTGCACCGAGGCGCGCTCGGCGGGAGAGAGCGCGTCGGTGAGCAGCGCGCTGCCCGAGACGAACGCGAGGTTCCAGCCGACCCCGTTGAGGAAGAGGGCGAAGATGATCGCGGGCCCCGCATACCCGGGCAGCAGGCCGGCCAGCACCACCGCCGCGATCAGCAGCAGGGCGCCGGTGGCGATCACCGGCATGCGGCCGAAGCGGTCCGCGAGCCAGCCGGAGAGCGGCGAGGCCACGTACATGCCGGCCAGGTGGAGCGCGACCGCCACCCCGATCACCCCCACCGAGTGCCCCTGATCGTGCAGGTAGAGGGGCGAGGTGGAGGTGGTGCTGATCATCACGAACTGGCTGATGGAGAGCGTGGCGAGCGCGATCTGCACGCGCCCGTCGGCGAGGATCTCGCCGAGCCGGCGCGCGGGGCCCACGGCCGCGCCCGCATCCGCGGCCGCGTCGAGCCGCGCGAGGGCGAGGGGATCGGGGCGGAGGAACAGCAGGGTCAGCATCGCCGCGATGCCGTAGCCGGCCACGCTCACCATGAACGGGCTGGCGGTGGCGGGCACGCCCAGGTGCATGCCCAGCGCGATCGCGGGGGCGGTGAGGTTCGGGCCGATGATCGAGCCGACGGTCGAGCCCCACACGATGATGCCCATCGCGCGACCGCGGTGCTCGGGCCGGCTCACGTCGGCGGCCGCGTAGCGGGCGAGCAGGTTGGAGGTGCTGGCGACGCCGAAGAAGGCCATGCCGACCAGCATCAGCGGGAAGTGGCGCACCGCCACGCCCAGCAACCCCAGGCCCGCGCCCACGACCGCGAGCCAGTAGCCGAGGACCAGGCCGGGCCGCCGGCCCGCGCGCTCCATCAGGCGGGCCAGGGGCCAGCTCGCCAGCGCGGTGCCGAGCGCCCCCACCGCGACCGGCACGCCCGACCAGGTGTTGGTGCCGGTGATGCTGGCGGCCATGATGCTGCCGACCGCGAGGCCGATGGAGTGGCCGGTGCTCCCGCACACCTGCGCCACGAACAGCGTGGTCAGGAGCTTCGCGCGGACGGCGCCGCGCGATGACGTCGGCGTCAGCGCGTGCATGAGCGAGCCTCGGGCATCGTACCACGCTCCCGGCGCGGGGGGCGGTTCCCCGGGCGCGGATTCTGATAGGATGCGCGAATGCGCGTGAGCCGCGTGACTCCGTTCCTCGCCGACCTGGGCGGCGGCAAGAACCTCTGCTTCGTGGCCGTCGACACCGAGGGCGGCCCGCGCGGCTGGGGCGAGTGCTACACGCAGGCCGACCGCGACACCTCCATCGTGGCCCTGGTGGAGGCGCTCGGCCGCTATCTGGTCGGCCGCGACGCCTCGCACATCACCCACTTCGTGCACTGGGCCTACCACGACTTCGCGGCCAAGCGCGGTGCCATGGACTTCTGGTCGGCGGTGAGCGGCCTCGAGCAGGCGCTGTGGGACATCGCGGGCAAGCGGTACGGCGCCCCGGTGCACGCGCTGCTCGGCGGGCCGTGCCGCGAGCGCGTTCGCGTCTACGCCAACGGCTGGTACGGCGGCGCGAAGCAGCCGGCCGACTACGCGGCGCGGGCCCGCGAGACGGTCGCGCGCGGCTTCACCGCGCTCAAGTTCGACCCGTTCCCGGGCCCGTGGCGCACCCACATCGAGCGCGCGGCCGAGGAGCAGGCGGTGGCGACGGTGGCGGCGGTGCGCGAGGCGGCGGGCCCCGCGGTGGACCTGCTCATCGAGGTGCACCGGCGGCTGGCGCCCATGCACGCGATCCGGCTGGCCCGCGAGATGGAGCGCTTCCGCCCTTTCTGGTACGAGGAGCCGGTGTCCTCCACGAATCTCGAGGCGCTCGTGGAGTGCCGGCGGCAGATCGCGATCCCCATCGTGACCGGGGAGGAGCTCTACACCCGCGCCGAGTTCCGCCGCTGCTTCGAGCTGCGCGCGGCCGACATCGTGAATCCCGACGTGTGCAACTGCGGCGGCATCGGGGAGCTGCGCGCGATCGCCCAGATGGCGGAGCCGTCCCTGGTGACGGTGTCGCCCCACAACTACAACTCGACCACGGTGGGGCTGGCCGCGACCCTCCAGGTCTCCGCCGCGATCCCCAACTTCCTCATCACCGAGTACTTCGTGAACTTCGAGGCCCGGGGGCGGGAGATCGCGCGCCCCGCCTTCGAGGTCCGCGACGGCTTCATCGCGGTGCCGACCGCTCCAGGCCTGGGCCTCGAGCTGGACGAGGCGGCGCTGGCCCGCTTCCCGACCCGGACGCACGCGCGCGCGATGCCGACGCCGGCCAAGGAGACGCCGTGACCGCCGCGCGGATCGATCGGCGCGACTTCCTCCGGGCCGGGCTCGCGGCCGGGCTGGCCGCCGCCGGGTCCGCGCGGCCGGCGCGCGCCGGCGCGGCCGACCTCGACTTCGCCTCCGCGCGGGAGGCGGCGCGCGCCATCCGCGCCGGCTCCGTGTCCTCGGTGGAGCTGACCCGACGGATGCTCGACCGGATTGCGCGCCTGAATCCCGGGCTCAACGCGGTGGTGGCGCAGGACCCGGACCGGGCCCTCGCGCAGGCCCGCGCGGCGGACGAGGCGCTCGGCCGCCGCGAGTGGTGGGGCGCGTTCCACGGCGTGCCGATCACGGTGAAGGACAGCTTCGAGACCGCGGGGCTCGTGACCACCGCGGGCGCCCCGGAGCTGCGGCAGCACGTGCCGGTGCGCGACGCCACCGTGGTGCGGCGCCTGCGGCGCGCGGGCGCGGTGGTGCTCGGCAAGACCAACGTGCCGCTCTACGCCAGCGACTGGCAGACCTACAATGCGGTCTACGGGCAGACCGGCAACCCGTGGGATGTGGCCCTGACGCCGGGCGGATCCACCGGCGGCGGCGCGGCCGCGCTGGCGGCGGGGCTCAGCTTCCTCGACCCGGGCAGCGACCTCGGGGGCTCGATCCGGATTCCCGCGCACTTCTGCGGCCTCTACGGGCACAAGCCCTCGCTGGATGTGGTGCCGCTGCGCGGCCACATCCCGCCGCCGCCCGGCGTCCCCGCGACGCCGCCCTCGACGCTGCCGGTCGCGGGGCCGCTGGCGCGGTCTGCCGCGGACCTGCTCGCTGCGCTCGAGGTGATGGGCGGCCCCGACGGCGACGAGGCGCTCGCGTTCCGGTGGACGCTGCCGCCCGCGCGCGGGCGGCGCCTCGCCGACTACCGGATCGGGTACGTGCTCGACGATGCCCGCGCACCGGTGTCATCGGATCAGGCGCCGCGCCTGGCGGAGGCGGTGGAGGCGCTGCGGCGGGCGGGCGCGCAGCTCGAGGAGGGCTGGCCCCGGGGCCTGGACCTGGACGCGCAGTACGAGGCGTACCTGACGCTGCTCTTCGCGCACTTCACGCCGCCTCCGCCCGCGGATCGGCTGCCGGCCCTGCGCCAGCTCGCGGCGAGCCCGGAGCGCTCCTACGGAGTGCGCTACGCGCGCGCGGTCACCGCGACCGGTGCGCAGCTGGGCGGGGCCGAGGGGCGGCGGCGCGCGATGCGCGGGATCTGGCAGGCCTACTTCCGCACCCACGACGCGTTCCTGATGCCGACCGCGCTCGTGCCCGCGTTCCCCCACGATCACGCCAACGACCAGCTCACGCGCGTGCTGGCCACTCCGGCCGGCCCGCGCCCTTACGGCGACCTCGCGTTCTGGATCTCGTTCGCCACGCTCGCGGGCCTGCCCGCCACCACCGCTCCCGTCGGCCTGACCGCGGGCGGGCTGCCGGTGGGCCTGCAGATCGTGGGGCCCTATCTCGAGGACGCGACGCCGATCGCGGTGGCCGGGCACCTGGCCGACCTGGTCGGCGGCTTCCGTCCGCCGCCGGGGTATCGATGACGACGCCCGTCGGGGAGGAGCGCCCGGGCTGGTCCGCCCTCTGGCCGCTCGATCCGGGCATCGCGTTCCTCAATCACGGCTCCTACGGCGCGTGCCCGCGGGAGATCCTGGATCTTCAGGCCGCGCTGCGCGCCGAGCTCGAGTCCGAGCCGGTGCGCTTCCTCGGGCGCGAGCTCGACGACCGGCTGGATGCGGCGCGGGCGGCTCTGGCCGCGTTCGTGGGCGCCGACGCCGACGATCTGGCCTTCGTCGGCAACGCCACGTCGGGCGTGAACGCGGTGCTGCGATCGATCCGCTTGTCACCGGGCGACGAGCTGCTGACCACCGATCACTGCTATCAGGCGTGCCGCAACACGCTCGACTTCGTGGCCGAGCGCAGCGGCGCGAAGGTCGTGGTGGTGCGGCTGCCGTTCCCGGTGTCCGCGCCGCAGCAGATCGTGGACACCGTGCTGGCCGGGGCGACCGCGCGGACCCGCCTGGCCCTGCTCGACCACATCACGAGCCCCACCGCGCTGGTGCTGCCGATCGGGGCGCTGGTGCGGGCCCTCGCCGACCGCGGCGTGGACACGCTGGTGGACGGCGCGCACGGCCCCGGCATGGTGCCGCTCGACCTCACCGCCCTCGGCGCCGCCTACTACACCGGCAACTGCCACAAGTGGCTCTGCACCCCGAAGGGCTCCGCGTTCCTCTGGGTGCGGCGGGACCGCCAGCCCGAGATCCATCCGCTCACGATCAGCCACGGGGCCAGCGGATCCCGGGAGGGCCGCACGCGCTTCCGCCTCGAGTTCGACTGGACGGGGACGCAGGACCCCACCGCCTGGCTCACGGTGCCGCGCGCCATCGAGTACCTGGGCGGCCTCGTCCCGGGGGGATGGCCCGCGCTGATGGCCCGCAACCGGGCGCTGGCGCTCGAGGCCCGCCGCCGGCTCTGCGCGGCGGTGGGGACGCCGCCGCCGTGCCCCGACGAGATGATCGGCTCCATCGCGAGCGTGATGCTGCCCGACAACCGCACGGTGGAGCGCGGCTGGCGCGTGCGAGACCCGCTGCAGGGGCGGCTCTTCGAGCGCTGGCGGATCGAGGTGCCGATCATGCGGTGGCCGGCGCCGCCCCGGCGCCTGATCCGCATCTCCGCCCAGCTCTACAACCGGCTGCCGCAGTACACCCGGCTGGCCGAGGCCCTGAAGCGGGAATTGCCTCTGGATTAGATTGTGATTGCCTTGTGATTCAATCGGTGTACACTCGGGACAGGGAGGCGCTCACGATGGCTCCAGCCCGGGTTGCCGGCTCCCGGCCCGATCTGCAGGCGCACGACGACGCGATGCGGGCCCCGTTCCCCTTCGTGGCGCGCGAGCTCACCCGCATCCTCGGCGCGAAGCTCGTCGCCTACATCGCCCGCGTCTCGGAGACCCGGGCGGTCCACGAGTGGGCGGCCCAGGGGCGGGGGCCCAAGGACCCGTCGGTCGTCCCGCGCCTGCGCCTGGCCTTCCAGGTGGCCCGCCTCATCGGGCAGCGCGACAACCCCGAGGTGGCGCAGGCGTGGTTCCAGGGGTTGAACCCCCAGCTCGACGACCGATCGCCCGCGCGGCTGCTCCGCGAGGGCGATCTCGACGAGGTCGGCCCGGAGATCGTCGCGGCCGCGCGCGCGTTCGTCGTGGGCGGATGACCGACCTCGAGGAGGCGGCGCCGCCCGCGCGCATCCTCCGGGTCGGCCGCCCGCCCAACCCGTGGGCGTGGCCGCGCTGGGAGATCGCGGGGGAGGACGGCACGTTCGGCAACCGCTGGGACGACGCTCGCAGCACCTATCGGGTCCTCTACGGCTCGTCCCAGCTCGAGGCCTGCTTCGTGGAGACGCTGGCCCGCTTCCGGCCGGATCCGCACGTGCTGGCCGGGCTGGTCCGCATCCGCGGCGACGAGGCCGCCGAGGCGCCTGGGCTCCTGCCGCGCTCGTGGCTCACGGGGCGGGTGATCGGCGAGGCGGCGGTGCGCGGACGCTTCTGCGAGATCGGGGCGCCCGGCTCGCTCGCCCATCTGCATCGCGCCCTCGCCGCGGTGCTGGTGCGCCACCGCCTCCGGGAGCTGGACGGGGCGGCCATCCGGCTGACCGCGCCGCGCCGCTTCACCCAGGAGATCTCGAGCTACGTGTACGCGCAGAGCGACGTCCGCGGCCGGCCCCGCTTCGCGGGCATCGCGTACCGGTCGCGCTTCGGCGACCGCTTCGAGAACTGGGCGATCTTCGAGCGGCCGGCGGCGCGGCCGGTGATCCGGCGCCTCGCCACCCGCCGCATCGATCCCGCGCAGCCGGAGCTGCGCGCCGCGCTCCGGCTGCTGGGCCTGCGCCTCGGGGCGTGAAGCCGGCCCGCGCGGGATCGGATCAGTCGGTCAGCGAGCGGTAGATCTCGACCTCGGCCGCGCCCTCGGTCAGGCCCTCCTTCTCCCGGCGCTCACGGTAGGCGGCCAGGTGGGGCGCCTTGCGGTGGGCGTCGAAGGCGGCGTCGTCCCGGTACTGCTCGTAGAAGATGAAGAGGTCGGGATCCTTCGTCGAGCGGTGCGGGCGGTAGACCAGGCAGCCCGGCTCCGCCTTGCGCACCACTGCCGCCTGCTCCGCGAGCAGCGCGGCGAGCGCGTCGCCCCTGCCCTTCGCGGCCCGGATCTTCGCCACCACCGTCAGCACGTTGGCCATCGCCGGCTCCTTGGTCCTCGAGATGAGCGTCCCGGCCGCCGAGTATACGGCATCGCGCCCGCGCTCACAGGCGGCGCGAGGCGAGGAGGGCGAGGGCGTTGGCCGCCACCATGGCTCCGCCCACCGCGACCGCGAAGCGCGCGTCCACCGCGGCCGCGAGCAGGCCGCCCAGCAGGCCGCCGAGCGGGAGCAGGTTCCAGCAGAGCGAGCAGAGGCTCATCACGCGGCCGCGCAGCGCATCGGGCACCGTCTGCTGCAGCTGGGTCGAGACGTGGGTGAGGTAGAAGGTGTTGCGGAAGCCGACGCACGCGAGGACCGGCAGGGCCACCGCGAGGCCGGGCGCGCGCGAGAACACCACCAGCCCCAGGCCCATCGCCGCCGCGCCGATCAGGATGATGAGCCCGCGGCGCCGCAGGCGCGGGGCACCGAGGCCACCACCAGCGTGCCCGCGAGCGTGCCCAGGCCGTGGCCCGCGTTGGGCGCGCTCTCAGGCCCGCCAGGGCTCGACCAGGATCTTGGCGTGCTGCTCCGGGGAGGCGAGCGCCTCGAACGCGCCGGCCACGCCCTCCAGGCCGACCCGCCCGGTGACGAGCGGCGCGACCGGGATCGCGCCGCTCGCGATGTGGTCGAGCGTGGCCGCGAACTCCTCGGGGGTGTAGCCCAGCACGAACTGCAGGGCCAGCTCCTTGGTGATGCCGAGCATCGGGTAGATGGTGTCCGGCTGCATGCACACGCCCACCACCACGATCCGGGCCGCGCGGGGCGCGGCGGCCATGATCTGGTCCAGCACGCCGGGCACGCCCACGCACTCGAAGACCACCGCGGGCCGGCGCGGCGGCCCCGGCATCCACGGGGGCAGGGCGGGCGCGCGGCTCGCGTCGTGCCACACCGCCACCTCGTGCCAGCTCTGCCAGGGGCTCACCTGCGCGGGGTCGACGACCACGTCGGCGCCGAGCGTGGCGGCCAGCGCGCGCCGGCGCGCCGAGAAGTCGGCGGCCACGATGGGCCGCGCGCCGTGCAGGCGCAGCGCCGCGATGACCGCGAGGCCCACCGGGCCGCAGCCGATCACCAGCGGGGCGTCGTCCGGCCCGAGATGCGCCTTGGCCACCGCGTGCACGCCCACCGCCATCGGCTCGGTGAGAGCGGCGTGGTCGGTGGCGAGCGCCGGCGGCACCGGCAGCAGCAGCGACTCGGTGAGGCGCATGTACTCGCCGTAGCCGCCCGGCGTGTCGTTGGAGTAGCCCACCGTGATGCGGCGGTCCGCGCGCACCAGGCTCGGCCGCGAGCAGACGCGGGTGCCGCGGGGCAGCGTGCGGCGGGTGTCCGGGCCGTGATCGACGATCTCGGCGCAGAACTCGTGGCCCATCACCACGTCGCGCGCGAGGTCCATCGCGAACAGGTTGCCCGCGCGGCGCGAGGCGGCCACGAACTGCTCGGCGTGCCTCAGGGCGTGGAGGTCGGAGCCGCAGATGCCGCAGGCGAGCGTCTTCACCAGCACCTCGCCGGGGCCGGGCTCCGGGTGCGGGACGTCGGCGACCACCAGCTGCCGGTTCCGCATCACCGCGGCGCGCATGGGCGCGATCCTACCTCCGGTGACCCCCGCGCGTCGAGCGCGCCGCGCCGGGACCGCGCGGCGCGCGCGGCTCAGCGCACCTCGACCACCAGCTCGATCTCCACCGAGACGTTCGAGGGCAGGGAGGACAGGCCGACCGCGGAGCGGGCGTGGCGGCCGAGGGGGCCCCACAGCCGCTCCAGGAGATCCGAGGCGCCGTCGATCACCGCGGGGTGGGCGCCGAACTCGGCGCCCACGTTCACGAAGCCCAGCACCTTCACCACGCGCCGCACCCGGTCGAGCGAGCCCACCGCCTGCTTCACGCAGGCCAGGCAGTTGAGCGTGGCGTCGCGCGCGGAGAGATAGGCGTCGGCCTGGCTCACCTCCTGGCCCACGACGCCCACGTAGCGGCGCACCCCGTTGATGCGCGCGGTCTGCCCGGAGGTGAACACGAGCCGGCCGGCGCGCGCGGCGGGCAGGTAGTTGCCCACCGGCACCGGCGGCTGCGGCAGCGCCAGCCCGAGATCGGCGAGGCGGCGCTCGATGCGCCCGGGGCGTCCATCCGGATCGCGGGGCCGTCGGTCCCGGCTGCGGGCCACGCTAGCCGATCCGCTCGGCGGCGGCCACCATCGCGTCGTAGCCGCTCAGGATCTCGTCCGGGATCTCGACCACGTCCAGGATGCGGTCGAAGTCCTTGAAGCCGGAGCCGGTCAGCACGCAGACCACCGACTCGTCGCGCCCGATCGTGCCCTCCGCCACCCCGCGCCGCACCGCGGCCAGCGTCACCGCCCCGCTGGGCTCGATCAGGAGGCCCTCCTCGCCCAGGCGGCGGACCGCGTCCAGGATCTCGGCGTCCTCGACCGCGATCGCGGCGCCGTCGGAGGCGCGCACCGAGTCGAGCGCGAGGTTGCCGAGCAGGCCCGGGTCGGCGGCGGCGAGCGCGCTCGCCACCGTGGCGCCCCTGTCCACCGGGGCCACCGCGGGCAGCCGCCGGCGCCACGCCTGCACGATGGGCGCGCACGCGGCGGCCTGTACCAGCGTCATGCGCGGCACCCGGTCCGTCCACCCGAGCTCGCGCAGCTCGTTGAAGCCCTTCCAGGTCTTCACCAGCGACATGCCGCCCGCGCCGGGATGCAGCACCCGGTCCGGCACCCGCCAGCCGAGGTCCTGCGCGATCTCGTAGGCGTAGGTCTTCTTGCCCTCGTAGCGGAACGGGTTGTCGGTGCCGCAGTCGTACCACTTCACGCGGCCGCTCGCGATCAGCCTCCGGTACCAGGCGTTGATCTGCGAGTAGTGGCCGTCCACCCGCAGGAGGCGCGCGCCGAAGAAGACGGCCTGCGCCATCTTCGGGCGCGGGGTGTCCTTCGGGCAGAACACCACGCTCGCGAGGCCCGCGCGCGCCGCGTAGGCCGCGGTGGACGAGGCCTTGTTGCCGGTGGAGTCGCAGGAGAGCACGCCGTAGCCGAACTCCACCGCCTTGGTGGCCGAGACGGTGATCGAGCGGTCCTTGAGGGAGCCGGTCGGGTTGGCCGCGTCGGACTTGAGCCAGAGCTCGCGCACCCCGCACGCGCGGGCCAGCCGCTCGGAGCGGAGGAACGGGGTGCCGCCCTCGCCGAGGGTCACGATGCGCGAGGGATCGAGCACCGGCAGCAGCTCGGTCCAGCGCCAGACGCCGGGGCGACGGCGGGCCAGCGCGTCGCGGTCGACCTCGCGGCGCAGCCGGGCCAGGTCGTACCGGGCCTCCAGCAGCTGATGGCAGGCCGGACACAGCAGCAGGTCCTGATCCGGCGGGTAGGGGGCGCGGCAGCCACGACACTCGAAGCCGGTGAAGTACATGGGGATCCTCAGGGGGAGGCGCGGCGGGCGAGCAGGAGCGGGGTGAGCAGCAGCACGCTGGCCACGATGATGACCGCGGAGATCGCGGGCAGGATCGGGGTGATCTCGTACAGGATCGCGTCCCACACCTTGACCGGGAGGGTCTTGCTCCGGACGCCGCTGATGAAGAGCGTGACCACGACCTCGTCGAACGACACGTTGAACGAGAAGAGCGCGCTCCCCAGGACCGCCAGCCGGATCTGGGGGAACGTCACGCGGAAGAACGTGCGGGGCGGGCTGCCCCCGAGGCTGCGCGAGGCCTCCTCCAGGGCGGGGTCGAGCGCCTGGAGCGCGCTGCCCACCAGCACCACCACGAACGGGAACGCGAGCACGCTGTGGGCGAGCACGAGCCCGCCCGGCGTGCCGACCAGGCCGGTGCTGGAGAACACGAAGTAGAGGGCCACCGCGAGCACGATGCTGGGCACGATGCGCGGCGCGATGAGCAGGGCCTCGAGCAGCGCGCGCCGGGAGCCCCGCACCTTGCGGAGGCCGAGGGCGGCGAGGGTGCCCATGGTGGTGGCCACCACCGTGGTGCCGAGCGCGACCTGGACCGAGCGGGCGAGGGCCGCCATCCAGTCCGGGCTCGAGAAGAAGCGGCGGTACTGGCTGAGGCCGGGATCGCTCGGGATCAGCTCGAACACCATCGAGGAGCTGAACGACATGGGGATCACCGAGACCACCGGGACCACCAGGAACAGCAGCACCAGGCCTCCCGCCGCCCCCAGGAGCGCGCGGGAGGCGAGGCGCCCGAGCCGCCGCCGCGACCGGCGCGCGCTCACGGGAAGCCGGCCCGGGGGATGCGCCCGCCCACGAGGCGCACGTACGCGAAGTAGAGCAGCAGGGTGCCCATCAGCAGGGTGTTGGCGAGCGCGAAGGCGAACGGCCAGTTCAGGACCTGGCGCACGCTGAACTCGATGAGGTTCGAGATCATCATCTGCCTGGGCCCGCCCAGGAGCGCGGGGGTGATGAAGAAGCCGAGCGCGACGATGAACACGAGCAGGCCGCCCGCGGCCACCCCGGGCAGGGAGAGCGGCAGGGTGACCCGCCAGAAGGTGCGGAACGCCCCCGCGCCGAGGCTCGCCGAGGCCTGCCGCAGCTCGGGCGGGATGGCGAGCAGCGAGCTCAGCACCGGGAAGATCATGTAGGGTAGCAGCATGTTGATCATCGCGATCAGCACGCCCGTCTCGTTGTACATGAGGTCGAGCGGGGCCTGGATCAGGCCGAGGCGGCCCAGGGCCTGGTTCAGGAGGCCGGTCTTCTGCAGCAGGATCATCCAGATGTAGTTGCGCACCAGCACGCTCAGGAAGAACGGCACGATCACGCACAGGAGCAGGACCTGCCGGGTGCGCGGCCGCACGGTGGCCAGGAAGTAGGCGGCCACGTAGCCGAGCAGGAGACAGCCGAGCGTCGTGAGCGCGCTGATCTTCAGCGTGATCCAGAACACGCGGCCGTAGACCGGCACCGTCCACATCCGCACGTAGTGGGCGAGGGTGAAGTCGGGCGCGAACACGCTGCCCCACAGCACCCGCAGCAGGGGCAGCGCGAAGAGCAGGGTGAGGAAGGCGAGCGGCGGCGCGAGCAGCAGCCCGGTGACCACCCGGCCGCGCGCGGCCCGCCGCACGATCAGGCCGTCACCGCGCGGGCGTCCGCGAGGGCCGCACCGCGCTCGGTGCAGATCACCGGGTTCAGGTCGAGCTCGGCCAGCTCCGGCCGGTCGGCGGCCAGCTCGGAGACGCGCACCAGCAGATCGGCGAGCGCCTCCCGGTCCACCGCGGGCCGGCCCCGCACCGCGTCGAGGAGCCGGTGGCCGCGGATCTCCCCGATCATGGACAGCGCCTCGTCGGTCCCGAACGGCGCCACCCGGAACACCACGTCGTCGAGCGCCTCCACCAGCACGCCCCCCAGGCCGAACATCACCACCGGGCCGAACTGCGGGTCGCGCAGCACGCCCACCACCGTCTCGAGGCCCGGATCGAGCATGGGGGTGACGAGCACGCGCGCGTCCGCGGCGTCGGCCTCGCGGGCCGCCTCCATGAGGCGCTCCCATCCCTCGCGCGCGGCGCGGGGGCCGCAGATGCCGAGCAGCACCCCGCCCACGTCGCTCTTGTGCACCACGCCCCGCGCCACCAGCTTGAGCGCGGCCGGGCTCACCAGCGACTCCACCGCGTCCGCGGTCTCCGCCGCGGTCGAGACCACCCGCCAGCGCGGCACCGGCACGCCGTAGCACGCGAGCAGCTGGCGGCACTCGGGCTCGGTCAGCATCTCGCCGCGGCCGCGCCCCGCGAGCAGCGCGTCCGCCCGCGCCTCGTCGGGCTTGGACCGCCGCGGCTCGATGACGCGGCGCCGGGCCCGCGCGTGCCGCCAGAGCGCGCCCATCGCGCGCGCGGACGCCTCGAGCGACCGGTAGATCGGCACCCCCGCGGCCCGCAGCGGCTCCAGCGCGGGCAGGCGCTCCGCCCCGTAGATGGTGTGCAGGATGACCGGCTTGTCCCGGCGCGCCACCACCGCGGCGAGCGCCTCGGCCGCCGCGACCTCGCGCCGCCCGAGCTCCTCGGTGGCGATCTTCACGTAGCCGCCGAAGTGGCCCGCGATGAGCGCGCCCCCGACGGCGGGATCGCCGAGCGCGATGTCGACCACGCGCGGCACCACCTCGGGCTCCTCCTCGGCCACCCCCGCGAAGTCGACCGGGTTGCCGATGCCGCTCCGCGGCGGC
The DNA here is from genome assembly GCA_035650715.1 of Candidatus Methylomirabilota bacterium. GTDB lineage: Bacteria > Methylomirabilota > Methylomirabilia > Rokubacteriales > CSP1-6 > CAMLFJ01. The sequence continues at coordinate 52,989 of DASRHC010000031.1, forward strand.
AGCACCGCGGCGAGGGCCTGCCGCGTGGCGGGGGAGAGCGGCGGCACCGCGAGCCCCGACTTGTCGGCGGTGTCGGCCACGATGGTGGCGTGGCCGCCGCCGTCGGAGATCACGACGACCGCGCCCGGGTCGGGGGCGGGGACGAGGGCCAGGGCCATCGCCGCGTCCCACGCCTCCTCGGTGTCGGACACGCGCAGGATGCCGCACTGGCGCAGGGCCGCCTCGACGATGAGGTGGCGGCCCGCCATCGCGCCGGTGTGCGAGAGCGCGGCGCGGCGGCCGCTGTCCGTCTCGCCCGGCTTCAGCACCACCACCGGCTTCGGATCCGGGCGCCGGCGCATCAGCTCCCAGATCGCGCGGCCCTCGCCCGCCTCGAAGCCTTCGAGGTAGGCCACGATCACCTTCGTGTGCGGATCCGACTGCAGATACTCGAGGTACTCCGGGATGCGCAGGTCCGCCGCGTTGCCCACCGTGATGAGCGTGCTCATCCCGACGCCCTTCTCCTTCGCGAGCTGCACGAAGGTGAGCGCCATGTTGCCGCTCTGCGAGATCACCCCGATGGGGCCGGACGGCACCCCCCAGCCCAGGACGTTGACGTGGCCGGCGGCGCTGAACAGCCCCGCGCAGTTGGGGCCGATCAGGCGGCCGCCGGCCTCGCGCAGCCGACGGGTCATCGCCTGCTCCACCGCCTTGCCCTCGGGGCCGGTCTCGCCGAAGCCGGCGGTGATGACCACCACCGCCGGCACCTTGAGCTGCGCGCACTCCTCGATCGTGCCCGGCACGAGCTCCGGGCGCACCAGCACCACCGCGAGCTCCGGCGGCTCCGGCAGCTCGAGCAGCGAGCGGTAGGCCCGCCGGCCGAGGATCTCCCGCGCGGTGGGATGGATCGGATAGAGCGGGCCCGGGAACTGCGCCTCGACCATGCTGCGCCAGCGGCGCCCCCCCGCCTTGTGCATCGCGGTGGAGGCGCCGACCACCGCGACGCTCGCCGGGTGGGTGAACGAGTCGAGCGGGTGCCGGGCGCTCATTTGCCCTTGAAGCGCGGCGTGCGCTTCTCGGCGAACGCGCGCGGCCCCTCCTTGGCGTCCTCGGTCTGGTGGATGAGCGCGGTGACCGCGCCGTAGAAGCGGAGGGCGTCGTCCGGGTGCTGGTGCAGCGACCGCCACGCCAGCTCCTTGGTGATCTTGATCGCGAGCGGCCCGTTCTGTCCGATCTTCTCCGCGATCTGCTCCGCGGTGGACAGCAGCTGCGCGGGCGGCACCACCCGGCTCACCAGCCCGATCTCCCTTGCGCGCGCGGCGTCGATGCGCTCGCCGGTGAGCAGCATCTCCATCGCCACCGACATCGGCACCGTGGTGGGCAGGCGCATGGCCCCGAATCCGTGCAGGATGGCCCAGCGCACCTCCGGGCAGCCGAACGACGCGGTCTCCGACGCGATGCGGATGTCGCAGCCGAGGGCCAGCTCGAGCCCCCCGGCCAGGCAGTAGCCGTTGATCGCGGCGATGACCGGCTTGGCCACCTGGAGGCGCTGTCCCAGGCGGTACTGGATCTCGGAGCCCCACAGCTCGCCGATGCCGCCGGCGTGCGAGCCCCCGTGCATCTGCTTGAGGTCGGCGCCGGCGCAGAACGCCTTGTCGCCGGCGCCGGTGACGATGGCGACGCGCAGGGCGTCGTCCCGATCGAACTCCTCGAGCCGACGGCCCAGCTCGCGGGCCGTCGGCAGGTCGAATGCGTTCATGGCCTGGGGGCGGTTCAGGGTGATGCGGACGACCGCGCCCTTCGGCTCGTAGAGAACGGTGCTCACGGATCGGCCTCCTATCTGAGCCGCCACTCGTTCCACTGCTCGGTGACCTTCTCCAGATTGGGACCCCACCAGTCGCCGCTCAGCAGGAACCCCTTGCGGATGTTCTCGGGGTCCGAGGGGAGCAGCGGGCGCAGCTTGGGGTTCACGAGCGCGTTCGCGTTCTTGTTGGTGGGGCCGAAGGCCACGTACTTGGTCAGCTCGGCCTGCGGTTTGGGCTGGAGCGCCCAGTTGATGAACTTCATCGCGTTCCGGGCGTTGGGGGCGCCGGTGGGGACCACCCACGCCTCGTAGGTGAGCGCGGCGCCCTCGTAGGAGATGCCGATGGGCTGGCCCTCCACCATCGCGGTGATCGAGCGCGTCCACGGGGTCATGGTGATCTCCCCGCTCTGCAGCAGCACGCCCGGCTGGGGGAACTGGCTCCACCAGACCTTCACCGCGGGCTTGATGCGGTCGAAGCTCTTGAACGCGCGCGCCACGTCGAGCGGGTAGAGCTTGTCCTTGGGCACCCCGTCCGCGATCAGGGCGAACTCGAGCGAGTAGGGCGGGGCGTTGTACATGCCGCGGATGCCCGGGACCTTGTTCGGGTCCCAGTAGTCCATCCACGTCCTCGGCTCCTTGCCGGGTGGATGGGCCTTGGTGGAGTAGGTGAGCAGCATGGGGATCGTCACGCAGCCCACCGCGTGCTCGGTGACGAGGTCCTTCTGGATGTCCTTGGCGTTGATCACCGAGTAGTCCAGCTTCTGCAGGAGCCCGTCGCGGACCGCGGTGTAGCGCAGGCGGTCCGGGATCGAGATCAGGTCCCACTCCACGTTCTTGGACTGCACCTGGGCCCGCAGCTTGGCCAGGTCCACGCCGGTGGTCTGCACCACCTTGATGCCGGTCTCCTTCTCGAACGGCTCGAAGAGGGCCTTGGTCTGCCCCTCCTGGTAGCTGCCGCCGAAGCCCACGAACACCAGTTCGTTCGCGGCGCCCTTGGCGGTGGTGATCACGTGGGGAAAGCCCGCGCTGGCCGCGCCGGTCGCGGCCGCGGTCATGGTCAGGAATCTGCGGCGTGTGATGCGTCTCGTGCCCATCGCGCCTCCTCTCGCGCCGGTCCTACGTGCCCACGGTGAGGCTGTCCCCCGGCTCCCAGCCCACCGTCACCCGCTCGCCCCGCTCCCACCGCTGCCCCGTCGAGGGAGCCAGGGTCTTCGCCCACAGCTCGTCGCCGGTCTCCACCACCACGCGATACTTCACGAGGTCCCCCACGTAGAGCACCTCCAGCACCTCCGCCGCGTAGCGGTTCGCCGCCCGCTCCGCCTCCGGGCCGATGCGCACGTGCTCCGGGCGCACGATGAGACGAACCGGCTGATCAGCGGGCGGGCGCGTCGCCGCCGCGCCGTCGCGTCCGCCGCCGTCGATCAGGATGCGCAGCCCCTTGGCGGTGGTGAAGGTGGCCGGCCCCGCCGCCGCGTCGGACCGCGTGCCCACCAGCATGTTCGACTCGCCGATGAAGTCGGCCACGAACCGGGTGGCGGGGCGCTGGTAGATCTCGAGCGGGGAGGCCAGCTGGTGCAGGACGCCCCCGTCCATCACCGCGATGAGGTCGGACATCACGAGGGCCTCCACCTGGTCGTGGGTGACCGACACGGTGGTGATGCCGAGCTGCTGCTGCAGGCGCCGCACCTCGACCTGCATGGTCTCGCGCAGCCGCTTGTCGAGCGCGCCGAGCGGCTCGTCCATCAGCAGCACCGGCGGCTCGAACACGATGGCCCGGGCCAGCGCCACCCGCTGCTGCTGGCCGCCCGAGAGCTGGCGCGGGTAGCGCGCCTCGAAGCCCTGCAGGCGGACGAGATCGAGCGCGGCGGCCACCCGGCTCCGGATCTCGGCCCGCCCGTAGCGCCGCATCTCGAGCGGGTACGCCACGTTGTCGAACACGGTGAGGTGGGGGAAGAGCGCGTACTGCTGGAACACCACTCCGATGTTGCGGCGGTGCGCGGGCCGCTCCGTGATGTCCTCGTCCGCGACCAGCACCTGCCCCGCGTCCGGCTCCTCGAAGCCCGCGATCATGCGCAGGGTGGTGGTCTTGCCGGACCCGCTCGGGCCCAGCAGGGTCAGCAGGGTGCCGCCCCCCACCTTGAAGGAGACGTCCCGCACCACCCGGGTGCCCCCGAAGCTCTTGGTGAGCCCGCGCACCTCGAGCGACGCGCCGCGGATCGTGAGCCCGCCCTCGCCCGCCATCGTCGCCGCTAGCGCCGCAGGAGGCCCTGCGGGTCCACGCGCCGCCTCAGGATCGCGAGCTCCTCCGCGGTGGGGGCGGGAGTGACCGGGACGTGGTCGGGCACCAGCAGCGGGAAGCCGGTCCGGGCTCGGACCTCGTCCACCGTGACCCCCGGATGCACCGAGTGCAGGCGCATGCGCCTGCTCGACTCCTCGAAGTCCATGACCGCGAGCGGAGTCACGCAGTAGCGCGGCCCGCCGCCGGGCAGGCCCAGGCGCCGGCGCGCGTCGGCGCCGCCCTGGGCCCAGCCCACCGTGCTGACGAAGTCGCAGCGGGGGACGAACACGCGCGGGGAGTGCTCGTTGACGAAGAGATAGAAGCGCCGCACGTGCGCGGCGTTGGTGGTGGTCGCGATCGCGCCCGGCCCCCGCAGGGCGAGGCGGCGCTGGTCCGTCCCGAGGCCGATCAGGTTCGAGTTGCCGAAGGGGTCGACCTGGAGCGCCCCCACGAAGAACACCGAGTCGCGCCGGCTCTTCTGGTACGTCACGATCTCGCTGTCGTTGAAGTAGGCCTCGGCCCAGCGCGCGGCCCGCCAGTCGGTGAGCAGCTCGAAGTACTCCATGACCGGCGTGTGGTGCAGGTTGGTGCGGGTGTGGGCCACCATGACCCGCATGCTGGGGCCGTGGTGCAGGTGGGCGAGCAGCGCGCCCGCGCGGACCACCGGCAGGTTGGTGCCCACGAAGATCTCCTCGCCGTCCGCCATGTCGCGGGCGAGGAACGCGGCCATCAGCTCCTTGGTGGAGGGCGGCGCGTCGAGGGCCGGCGGCGCGGACGCAGAAGCCATCAGTGCTCTCCCGGTGACGCGGGCGCGGGGGCCATCAGTACTCTCCCAGCGCCAGCAGCCGGCGCAGCCCCACCGCCTCCAGGTACGCCACGTGGTCGGCCGGCTTGCGCACGTAGCGGTCGAGGTAGCGCTCGAACGGATCGCGGTCGCCGCGGCGGGCGAAGGCCCGACCCGCCTCGACCAGCTCGCCGATGTGGGCCCGGTCCTCCAGGTAGAACCCGGGGCTCGAGAAGGGATGCGCGCCGTAGGGCGCGCGCAGCACGCCGTGCGCGAGCAGCGCGGTGCGCTCGGGGCTCCGGCGGATCTCCTCGTTGGAGACCACCTTCTCCACCTGCACGAGCGTGCGGTGCGCCGCGCGCCAGAGCAGCCGGTCGGCGTAGCCGGTGCCCACGAACTGCACGTTGCCGTAGACGTCGGCCTGGGCCGCGTGGAGCAGCGCCACGTCGGGCTCGATGGCGGGGACCGCCACCAGGGTCTCGCCGTTGACCGGGTCGGTGAACAGGCGCAGGTCCGGATTCACCTCGGGGTAGGAGGTGCCGACCCCGCCGCGGGTCGGCATGAAGGGCAGCATCTGCCCGGCCGCCTGCAGCCCCGCGTAGTACTGCCCCTCGTCGCACTCCCACACCTCGATCAGGCCGCGCTCGGCGGCGGCGCGGTAGAAGGGGCCGATGGAGGCGAGCGCCTCCGCGCCCACGTAGGGGCAGATCACCTTCTTCACGCAGCCGGCCCCGACGAGCAGGTCCACGTCGAGGCCGCCCACCGCGGAGCCCACGACGGTGAGGTCGCGCAGCCCCCGGCGGACCATGTGGCGCACCGCGATCATGGCGTGGCAGGCGGTGGCGAGGCCGCCCAGCGCCACGCACATGCCGTCGCGGAGCCAGTCGTCGAGCGCGGCCTCCTCGATCAGGAGCGACCGCCGCTCGGGGCTCCGCGCGCCGGGCGCGTTCGGGCCGGGGGAGTCCGTGCGGGGCGAGTCCGTCATGTCCGAGCGCTCTCGTCCGATCGTCCCGGGTCAAAAGGTGGGCGGGCTGATCGCCCACAGGCAGCGCAGGCGGCCGCGCCCGCCGTTGCTGATGCGGTGCGGGATGGAGCAGTCGAAGCGGATGCTGTCGCCGGCCCGCAGCCGGTGCACGGCCTCGCCCAGGTGGACCACCGCCACGCCCTGGAGCACCAGCCCGCACTGCTCGGCGTGGTAGGCGAACGCCTCCTCGCCGGTGCTGGCCCCCACCTCGTACTCGCTCAGGATCAGCTCGATGTGACCGGAGAGGTCCGGCGTGAGCAGCTGGTAGGTGATGCCGCGGCGCGGGGAGAGGCGCTTGCGCTCGCCCGCCCGCACCACCGCCCGGTCGAGCGGGCTCGCCTCGGCCACCAGGCTGCCGATGGTGGTGTCGAGGGTGGTGGCGATGGCCTTGAGGGTGGCGATGGTGGGGTTGAACTGGTCCCGCTCGAGCTGGCTGAGGGCGCTGACGCTGATTCCCACCTTCTCGGCCACCTGCCCCAGGGTGAGCCGGCGGTTCAGGCGGGCCATCCGGATGCGATCGCCGAGGCTGGTGGCGCGCGGCATGGGCGCACGCTATCCAGCAGCACTGAAAAAGTCAAGCAGCACTGAAACGGGGCCCGTTCCCCACGCGCGCGGCGATCGCCTGAGGTATGCTGCCCGACATGGCGCGGCTCCGGCTGGTGCTGGCGATGATGATGCACGAGACCAACACCTTCTCGCCGGTGCCCACCCCGCTCGCCTCCTTCCGCCCGCTCCAGGGCGAGGCGGCGATCGCCGAGTTCACCGACACCAACACCCAGCTGGGCGGCTTCCTCGACGTGGCGCGCCGCGCGGGCGCCGAGATCGTGGTGCCGGTGGCGGGGGGCGCGCATCCCTCCGGCTACGTGGAGAAGGCGGCCTACGAGGACATGGCGGACGCCATCGTGGGCGCGGTGCGGGGCGGCTGTGACGCGGTGTGCCTCGCGCTGCACGGCGCGATGGTGGCCGAGCACGTGGACGACGGCGAGGGCGAGCTGCTGCGGCGCATCCGGGCCGTGAACCCGCGGGTGCCGATCGCGGTGGGCCTCGACTTCCACTCCCACATGACGCCGGCCATGGTGGACAACGCCACCGTCATCGCCGGCTACTGCACCTACCCGCACGTGGACATGGGGGAGACCGGGCGCCGGGCCGGGGAGGCGCTGCTGCGGACGCTCCGCGGCGACATCCGGCCGGTGATGGTCTGGGGCAGCAAGCCGATGATGACCAGCACCCTGGTCCACACCCCGGCGCGCCAGCCGATGAAGGACATCATGGACCAGGCGATGGCCGCGGAGGCCTCGGGGCAGGTGGTGCTGGCCTCCGTGTTCGGGGGCTTCCCGCATTCCGACATCCCGCACATCTCGCTCTCGACCGTCATCGTGTGCGACGGCACCGCGGACGCGGGCCGGGCCCTGCGGGATCGGCTGCTCGAGCAGGCGTGGGAGCGGCGCGAGGACTTCCTCTACCGGGGCGCCCCGCTGGCCGAGCAGGTCGCGCACGCGCGCTCGCTGTCCGACGGCCCGGTGGTCCTGGTCGACCACGGCGACAACACCGCCTCCGGGGGCACCCAGGACGTGATGCGCGTGATCGAGGAGGTGATGCGCCAGGGACTGACCGACGTGGTGGCGGGGCCGATCTGCGATCCGGCGGGCGTGCGGCGGCTGGTCGAGGCCGGCACCGCGGCGAGCGTCACCCTGCCGCTGGGTGGCCGCATCGACATGCCCCAGATCAACCTGCCGGGCCGGCCACTCACCGTCACCGGGAAGATCACGCGGATCACCGACGGGGAGTTCACGGTCACCGGCCCGATGGCGACCGGCACCCGCGTGCGCATGGGCAAGACCGCGGTGCTCGACACCGGCTCCGTGCAGATCGTGGTCTCGGAGGGGCGCAGCGAGCCCTTCGACACCGGAGTGTTCACCCACTGCGGCATCGACCCCCGCCGCAAGAAGTACGTGCTGATCAAGTCACGCCAGCACTTCCGCGCCGGCTTCGAGCCCATCGCCCGGCACATCGTGCTCTGCGACGGTGACGGCGTGACCAGCTCCGACCTGCGGCTCTTCACCTACCGGAACCGCCGGCGGCCGCTCTTTCCCTTCGAGCGATAGGAGGTACGCCATGGACTACGGCCTGTTCACGATGCCGTCGCACCCGCCCGAGCGGGCGCTCTTCGACGGGCACCAGTGGGACCTGCAGAACCTCCGCTGGGCCGACGAGCTGGGCTTCAGCGAGGCGTGGATCGGGGAGCACCACACCGCGCCGTGGGAGCCGCATCCCTCGCCGGACCTGCTGGTGGCGCAGGCGCTGATGCAGACCGCGCGCATGCGCATCGGGCCCGGCGGCTTCCTCATGCCGTACCACCACCCCGCCGAGCTGGCGAACCGGGTCGCGATGCTGGACCACCTGGCCCAGGGGCGGCTCAACTTCGGGGTCGCTGCGAGCGGGCTGCCGAGCGACTGGACGCTCTTCAACGTCGACGGCATGTCGGGGCAGAACCGGGAGATGACCCGCGAGTCGCTCGACATCATCCTGCGCCTCTGGAGCGACGAGCCCGAGTTCGACTACAAGGGCAAGTACTGGCACGTCACCAAGACCGGCACCATGTTCGGGACGCTCAGGCCGCACATCTATCCCTTCCAGAAGCCGCACCCGCCGATCGGGGTGGCCGGCCTCAACAAGGGCTCCGACACGCTCAAGCTGGCGGGCGAGCGCGGGTTCTGGCCGATGAGCCTGAACCTCAACCCGGGCTACGTGGCAAGCCACTGGGAAGCGGTGGAGCAGGGCGCGGCCCGGACCGGCCGGACCCCGAAGCGCTCGGACTGGCGCATGGTCCGCGAGGTGTTCGTGGCCGACACCGACGCGGAGGCGTTCCGGCTCTCCGCGGGCGGCATGATGGGCCGCATGATGACCGAGTACTTCCTGCCGCTGCTGGCCGCCTTCGGCTTCACCCAGTACCTGAAGCACCGGGAGGACGTGCCCGACTCGGACGTCACGCCCGAGTACTGCGCCAGGCACAACTGGCTGGTCGGCTCGCCGGCCACCGTGACGCAGAAGCTCCACGACATCTACGAGGAGGTCGGCGGCTTCGGCACGCTCCTCGTGTTCTGCTTCGACTACAGCGAGAACCCGCAGGCGTGGCGCCACTCCATGGAGCTCCTGGCCCGGGAGGTCATGCCCAGGTTCAAGTCGGTGGTGCCCCGGTAGGCATAGATCATCGGCGTGGATCGGGGCGCGCTGCGGCCGACGGTCGTCGAGGTCAGCCTGGACCGTCTCGCGGAGAACTTCCGCGCGATCCAGGCGGCGGTGGCCCCGGCCGCGGTGATGCCCATCGTGAAGGCGAACGCCTACGGCCACGGCCTCGTGCCGGTGGCCCGGCACCTGGTCGGCCTCGGCGCGCGCACGCTCGGCGTCGCGTTCCTCGAGGAGGCGGTGGCCCTGCGGGAAGCCGGGCTCACCCTGCCCATCCTGGTCATGGGCGGCATCTTCGGCGACCAGATCCCGGTGTTCCTCCAGCACGGTCTCACCATGACCGCCTCGTCCATCGACAAGCTCCAGCAGATCGACGAGGCGGCGGAGCGCCTGGGGGTGGGCGCGCGCGTGCACCTCAAGATCGACACCGGCATGGAGCGCATCGGCGTGCACTACTACAGCGCGCGCGGTCTGCTCGAGCGGGCCACCGAGTGCCGGCACACGCTGGTGGAGGGCATCTACTCGCACTTCGCCAACGCCGACGCGGCCGACCTCACCTCGGCGCGGCTGCAGCTCGCGCGCTTCCTGGAGGTGCTCGAGTGGTACGACAAGCAGGGGATCAAGCCGCCGCTCCGCCACATGGCCAACTCGGGCGCGGTGCTCCAGCTGCGCGAGAGCCACCTGGACATGGTGCGGCCCGGCATCCTGCTCTACGGCGTCTATCCGTCGGACGAGGTGAAGCGCAGCATCGCGGTGAAGCCGGCGCTGTCGCTCCGCTCGCGCGTGGTGTACTTCAAGGTGGTGCAGCCCGGCCATCCGGTGAGCTACGGATCGACGTGGCAGTCGGACCACCAGGTGCGGGTGGTGACGGTGCCGGTGGGCTACGGCGACGGCTACTTCCGCGCGCTCTCCAACGTGGCCCACGTGCTGATCCGCGGCAAGAAGTACCCGGTGGTGGGCCGCGTCTGCATGGACCAGATCATGGTGAACATCGAGTGGGACACCGCATTCAACGGCGACGTGGTCACGCTGCTGGGCCGCGACGGCGACGAGCTCATCACCTGCGAGGACCTCGCCCAGTGGGCCGGCACCATCCCCTACGAGGTGCTCACCAACCTCAACACCCGCATCCCCCGCGTGTACGTCTGATGGGGTCAGGTCTTACATTCCGACATTTTCGCGGGACGCGAGATCTCGTCTCTCGCGAAAAAATGTCGGAATGTAAGACCTGACCCCTTCAGCTGACCCAGCCGTAGAAGCGGTGGCCGGGGGCGGGGCCGTCGTCGAGGTAGGCCATCTTGATCTGGCTCAGATAGTCCTTCGGCGGCTCGTTGCGCTGGGCGGCGACGTCGACGCCGAAGAGGCGGGCCGCGTTGAGCCCGAAGATCTGCTCCTTCACCGGACGGGTCAGCGGCTGGTAGCCGTGGGCGTCGATCAGGGCCTGCGGGATCTCGAAGCGGCGGAAGGCCTCGATCTGCCACTGGGGCGACCCGTACCAGATGGAGTCGGTGCCCCACAGCACGTGGTCCGCCCCGAAAGCGTCGATCGTCTGGCCCAGCACGTGCGCGCACGCGGTCGGATTGGTGGTCGCGAGCTGTCCGAAGGTGGAGCCCAGCTCCATATGGACGTTGCGGAGCCCCGCCTCCTTCTTCTTCATCCGGCAGAACTCGCTGGTCCACGGCACCTCCGCGCCGGTGCCGCGCGGGACGGTGAGCAGCCCCGCGTGGTAGAGCACGAAGTCGAGATCGGGGAAGTCGCGCGCGGCCTTGATCACGTCGCGCGGATGGTTGAAGTCGGCCGCCGGCCCGAGCGGCAGGCCCTTGTGCAGGCAGATCCGCTTCACGCCGAGTTTGCGCGCGCGCTCCAGCATCGGGTAGGCGATCTTCTCATCGTCCACGAACCAGCCGCGGTCGAAGCCCTTCGGCGCCGCGCCCGTGTAGCCCTTCCAGGCGTCCACCTTCATCTGCGCGGCCTGCCGGTCCATGAAGTCGAGATCGACCTGGCCGAGCTGCGGAGTGATCAGCCCGTGCGCGAGCATGCGCTGCGACCGGGTGACACGGTTGATCTCGTCGCGGATGTGGGTCATCTCCTTCGGAGGCACGACGGCCTCTTGCGGATACGGACCCGGGGGGGTGGAGATGAGCCCGATGTCGGTCTCGCTGTCGAGGAAGACCTCCTTGACCATGTTGGCCCACGACAGATCCGCCAGCGTGCCCCGGTCACTCGCCAGCCTCGGGTTGAGCCGGCGCGATCCCCGGCGCAGCCCGAGCAGCGCGCCCTTGCTCACCGCGCCGCGCCGGCTCGCCTCCTCGTCGTGCGGATCGTAGGCCGCGCCCACGTAGTGGAGCTGCACGTCGAAGATGAAGAAGCGGTCGCCGCTCCGCTCCTTGAAGGCGGCGGGATCGGCGGCCTCTACCGGCTGCACGTCCCAGAAGGGGCCGAACACCGCGTTCATGGCCAGCAGCGAGGTGGCGATGCCGCCGCTCGTGCGCAGGAAGTCCCGACGGCTCAGCCCGAGCCGCGGGGCGAGGCGGCCGGCCTCGGCCAGGACCGCCTCCTCCACCCGGCGCTGGGCGGCGGTCTGGGGCAGCGGCGGAAACTCCTCGTTCGAGACCAGACGGGTCGGCAGCGGCGTCTCGCTGGTGAAGCCCCGGCGCATGCCGGGCGAGAGCCGGAACGCGTACGGGTTGTCCGTGGTCGAGCCGGCGATCGTGTCCCTGGTCATGATCGGCGCCTCCTGGCGTCCGAGTCTATACTGCGGGTGGAGGGCACGCCATGAAAGGACGGGGCTCCGTGAAAGGCATCCTCGTGATGGGTGACGACGGGCGCGAGTACCTGCTGGGCTTCGAGCCCACGCACCCGCAGCCCATGCCGGTGCTGAGCCGGCGCGCGGCGGACGGGCGCTTCGAGCCGGTGACGGATGTCCAGGAGGCCTCGCGGCTGGCCGCCCGGCACCTCGGGATAGGCCCGCGGCTGGTCGGGCCGGGCATGGGGCAGCACACGTTCCTGTGGCACGCCTTCGAGCAGGCGCTGGCCGCGCTGCCGCAACCGCCGCGCTGGCCCACCGGCACGCGATGAGCCGCGCCAAGGCGGGCAAGAAGCGCAGCGCTTCGTCCCGCGCGAAGAACGCCGCCCGCGCGAAGGACGCGGCGCGCGTGAAGGAGGCCGCGCGCGCCCAGGATCCGGTGCGCACGGAGGTGCGGGCGCTGGTTCACGGGCCGTCCTACATGACGTTCGAGGACGTGGTGGCCGACTTTCCGATGCAGCACATCAACACCCGGCCGCCGCACGTCCCCTACACCCCGTGGCACCTGCTCGAGCACATGCGCATCGCCCAGCGCGACATCCTCGACTACATCCAGGATCCCAACTACCGGCTCCCCACGTGGCCCGACGACTACTGGCCGAAGCCGGATGCCCAGGCCGACGAGGCGATGTGGCAGAAGACGGTGGCCGACTTCCTCCGCGACCGGGCGGCCCTGGAGAAGATCGCGGCCACCCCGAAGGTGGCGCTCGGCTCCGCCCTGCCGTACGCGCCCCAGCACACGCTGATCCGCGAGCTGCTGATCGCCTCCGAGCACAACACGTATCACATCGGCGAGTTCGCGATCCTGCGCCAGGTCATGGGCACCTGGCCCGCGCGGCGCCGCTCCTGACGATCGGCGGCGGCGCTTCACCGCCGACGTTCGGCACGATCGCAGGCAGCGCCTCACCGCGCGCCGATCAGAAGAAGAGGCCCGCCCCGTAGCCGACCGCCCCGCCGATCAGCGCCGGCAGCAGGGCGCGCGCGGGGCTCGCCAGCAGCGCGCCGGCGGCCGCGCCCAGGACGGGCGGGGCGGGGAGCGCGCCGCCCTCGCCCAGCAGGGTGGCGACGGCGAGGCTGGCGAAGATCGCGGCCGGGATCCGGGCCAGGACCATCTCGAACCGCGCGCTCGGCCGGGGGAGCAGCACCACCGCGATCGCGCGGCTCGCGTCGGTGATCAGCGCGATCACCAGGAGCGTCAGCGCGCTCACGGCTCGCGCCCCGGCAGGGCCACCAGCAGGGCCGCGATCACCGGCGCCAGCATCCGCAGCCCGGGCAGCCACACCGCCACCGCGGCGGTGAGGAGCGCGGCGGCCCCCGCGCGCAGCACGTAGGAGCGACGCGTCGCCGCCATCGCGGCGAGCCCGATGAAGAGCACCGGGAAGATGGCGCCCGCCACGCCCTCCACCGCGGTGAGCCCGCCGCCCAGCACGCCCACCAGCGTGCCCGCCAGCCACGCCACGTAGAGGGTGAGGCCCGCCACCAGCAGCGTGCGCTCGGTGGTGCGTCCCACCGCGTGCGGCGGCACCTGGTTGCCGGCGGCGACGGCGAAGCCGAACGTCTCGTCCACGAGGAAGAGCGCCCAGGAGCGCGACCATGGCGAACTGGAGCGCGCCCGAGTAGACCAGGACCGACGACAGCAGCGTGAGCGGCACGCCCAGCACCGGACGGGCCGCCGCGCCGTAGAGCGTGCCGAACACCGCGACCGCGGCGGCCGCGGGCAGGCTGCGGGCCACGACGGACCGGATGCCGGGGACACCGGTCGCGGTCGGCGTCAGGGGCGAATCTCGAAGCGGGGCGCGGCCGCGGTGAGCACCGCGCGCGGCCGGGGCGCGCCCCACACGCCGGCCACCGTGGTGGCGAGCGCGTCGATCGGCGCCGGCACGTCGGCCGCGGCGGTCGGGTGCAGGCCCTCGGCGACGATCAGGACGTCCCGCGTGTCCGGGCCGACCGTCGAGCGACGGCTCTGCCGGAACGTCCAGCGTCGCGCGTGGGCATGGCGGTCCGCGTCCGCGAAGATCACCTCGCCGGGCTCCGCGCGCTCGACCTCGCCCGAGAAGCCCACGTGCTCCTCGCCGCCCTCGGCGGGGCGCACCTCCAGGTGGCCGACCACGCCGGCCAGGTCGAAGACCGCGACGGGGAGCGCGAAGGCCAGGGAGAGTGCGTTGCACACGTCGACGAGCGGGTGCACGCGCGGCAGGTCGCCGTCCCGGCGAAAGCGGCGCAGGAGCGCCTCGGCCGCCGAGCGGTACTGGGTCGGCTTCGAGCCCATCTGGGTGTAGGCGCGACGCCACGAGAGATTTCCGGCAGCTGCGACTCGGGCGCCAGCTCGGACCCGGGCCCGGCCGCGAGGCGCTCGCGGGCGCGGTCGTCCCATCGCGGCAGCAGCGCCTGCACGTCGGCCCCGGCGTCGATGCCGTCCAGCGCGAGCACGCCGGGCACCAGGGTGGGAAAGCGCGCCCAGATATCGGGCGAGTGGACGAAGAAGACCCGATCAGACTACCCGCTGCGCCCGCAGGGTGGCGAGATCTTCGGGCCCGAGCCCCAGCACCTCGGCGAGCACCTCGTCGGTGTGCTGGCCGGCCAGCGGCGGCGGCGTGGTGTCGGCCGTGCCCGACGAGAGCCGGATCGGGCAGCCGGGCACGCGGAAGCGGCCGCGGGTCGGGTGGTCGATGGTCTCGATCGCGCCGCGAGCGTTCAGGTGCGGGTCGTCCAGCACCTCCTGAGTGTCGAGGATGGCTCCGCACGGCACGCCGGCCTTGCCGAGCGTCTCCAGCACCTGCTGCTTGGAGCGCGCCCCGGTCCAGGCGCGCGCGATCCGGTTGAGCGCGTCGCGGTGCTGCCACCGGGTCGGAGCGTCGACGCAGCGCGGATCGCCCAGGAGGTCCTCGCGGCCGATGGCGCGCGCGAAGTCCTCCCACATCCCCTGGTTCATGGGCTGCACGTAGATGTAGACGTAGTCGTTGGGCCCGCCCGGTGCGCAGGGGTAGAGCCCGTCCGGCACCGCGCCGGGCGGTGCCCCGTTGCCGCGCCGGGGCGTCGGCTTGCCATCACGGTAGTGCACCACGTAGCGCTGGCGTATCAGGTTGGCCACCGCCTCCTGCATCGAGACCTCCACCACCTGGCCCCGGCCGGTGCGCTGCCGCTCGATCAGCGCGGCCATGATGCCGGCCGCCATGTGCACGCCCGCGCCGCTGTCACCGATGTTGGCCCCGCAGAGCACCGGCTCGCGGTCGGGGAAACCGGTCACGCTCATCACGCCGCCCATCGCCTGCGCGATCATGTCGAAGCTCTTGTACTCGTGGTACGGGCCGGAGAGCCCGAAGCCCTTGAGCCGCGCGAGGACGATCCGCGGATTGGCCGACGCGAGGCGGTCGTAGCCCAGGCCGAGACGCTCCATGAGGTCGGGCGCGAAGTTCTCCACCACCACGTCGGCCCGCTCGGCCAGGCGGAGGAACAGCGCGTGGCCCTCCGGCTTCTTGAGGTCGATGGTCACGCTCCGCTTGTTGGCGTTGAAGAGCAGGAAGAACATCGCGTCCTTGCCCGGCACCTCGGGCCGGTTGCGCCGCGACTGCTCGCCGCCGGGCGGCTCGATCTTGATCACGTCGGCGCCCAGCCAGCCCAGGAGCTGGGTGCAGGAGGTGCCGGCCTCGAACTGGGTCAGATCGAGGATGCGGACGCCGGAGAGCGCGTGCTCGCTCACGAGAGCCCGTAGAAGGCGCGCGCCCCGCCGCCCAGGATCTGGCGCTTGGTCGCCTCGGACAGCTCGGGGCGGCTCGCGATCATCGCGGGGGCGCCGGGAAAGAAGCCGTCGGGATGCGGGTAGTCGGTGGCCCACAGGATCTTGTGGGGGCCGATGTAGTCGGCGAGCGCGCCCAGGCAGCCCTCGACCGGCTCGAACGAGATCCAGCAGTTGCGCTGGAAGAGCTCGCTCGGCCGCATGGAGAGCCCCGAATCGTTGAAGCCCTGATCGTCGAAGTGGCGATCCATGCGATCGAGCCACGGCGCGATCCAGCCGCCGCCCGACTCGAGGAACGCGATGCGCAGGCGCGGATGGCGGTCGCACACGCCGCCCCAGATCACGCTCATCGCGGCCAGCATCATCTCCATGGTGTGGGAGATGATGTGCCTGGCCCCGCGCGTCTCGAAGCGGTCGACGCCCACCTGGGGCATGCCGCCGCTCGCGCCCTCGTGCAGGCCGATCGCGAAGTCGAGCGCCTCCGCCTCCGTCCAGAACGGCTCGTAGGCCGGGTCGTGGAGCGAGCGACCGTTGTAGGGGTTCGGGCGCAGGAAGCCCGCGCGCATGCCGAGCTCCCGCCGCGCGAACCGCATCTCCTCGATGGCCAGCTCGATCGACTGCATGGGCAGCATCGCGACCCCGAAGAGCCGATCGGGATAGGGCCGGCAGTACTCGGCGAGCCAGCGGTTGTAGGCGCGGCACATCGCGCCCGCGAGGCCGGGCTCCCGCACCGCGCCCGCGAAGAGGCCGACCGACGGGTAGAGGAACGCGGCGTCGATGCCGTCCAGATCCATGTCCGGGATGCGGGCGTGGGGATCGAAGCCGCCCGGGCGGCCGTCGGTGTACTTGAGGGTGGCCTCGTCCACCGCGCCCTGGCGGGAGCCGATGGCGCCGACCACGTTGAAGCCCTTCTTGCTGCCCAGCACCTGCCCCTCCACGAGCAGCCGCTCCTTGCCGTCGGTGTCGATGATCATGCGGGGGGCGCGGTCGCGGTAGCCGGGATCGAGGTACTTGTCCCAGAGGTCCACCGGCTCGAGGACGTGACCGTCGGCGTCGATGACGTCGTAGGCGCGGGCCATGGCAGGGCTCCTTTCGCGGACCGGATCGTCGGGAGGCACTCTAGCAGCGCCGCGCGCCGTGCGCACCTGCCTTGACAGCCGGGGGAGCCTGTTGTCAGATGCCGCTCACCGCGACGCCGCTCACCGCCCCGATTCAGGAGGACGATCGCTCATGCTGACGCGCCGGCTGGGACGTACCGGGCTCAAGGTCTCCGCGCTGTGCCTGGGGGGCAACACCTTCGGCTGGACCACCGACCAGAAGGCCTCGGAGGCGGTGCTCGACGCCTACGTGGAGCCGGGCGGCAACTTCATCGACACCGCGGACGTGTACTCGCGCTGGGCCCCCGGGAACAAGGGCGGGGAGTCGGAGCACACGCTCGGCACCTGGCTGGGGGCGCGCAAGCACCGCGCGGACCTGGTGATCGCCACCAAGGTGTGCGGACCCATGGGCAGCGGGCCCAACGACAAGGGCCTCTCGCGCGCCCACATCATGGCCGCGGTGGAGGCCTCCCTGCGGCGGCTCGGCACCGACTACATCGACCTCTACCAGGCCCACTGGGACGACACCGAGACGCCGCTCGACGAGACGCTACGCGCCTTCGACGACCTGGTGCGGCAGGGCAAGGTGCGCTACGTGGGGGCGTCCAACTACTCGGCGTGGCGCCTCGCCCGCGCGCTGTGGGAGAGCGACCGGCACCGCACCGTGCGCTACGAGTGCCTGCAGCCGAAGTACAACCTGGTGAGCCGCGACGAGTACGAGCGGGAGCTCGAGCCGCTGTGCCGCGAGCAGGAGATCGGGGTGATCCCGTACTACTCGCTCGCGAGCGGCTTCCTCTCCGGCAAGTACCGCCCGGGCCAGCCGCTGCCCAGGACCGCGCGGGCGGGCGGGGTGGAGAAGGCCTACATGAACGAGCGCGGGTTCCGGGTCCTGGCCGCGGTCGAGCAGGTCGCGAAGGATCTCGGCGCCACCCCGGCCCAGGTCTCGATCGCGTGGCTCGTGAATCGCCCCGGCATCACCGCGCCCATCGCGAGCGCCACCACCCCGGCCCAGGTGAAGGAGCTGGTGGGCGGTGTCGATCTGGCGCTCGATGCCCAGCACATCGCGCGGCTGGACCAGGCGAGCGCCTGGCGCGACGCGTAGGGCGACGGGATGGCGGAGATCGGCGTCCTCATCCCGACGCGGGAGGCCATCATGTCGGGCCGGCCCGAGACCGGCCCGCTGCTGGCGATGGCGGAGCGGGCCGAGGCGGCCGGCTTCGACTCGGTGTGGATCGGCGACTCCATCACCGCGCGGCCGCGGCACGAGCCGCTGACGCTGATGGCGGCCATCGCGGCGCGCACGCGGCGCGTGCGGCTCGGCACCGGCGTGCTGCTGCCCGCGCTGCGCAACCCGGTGGTGCTGGCCCACCTGGTCGGCACCGTGGACCGGATCGCGGAGGGCCGCGTGATCCTGGGCGTGGGCTTCGCGGCCGACACCCCGCAGATCCGCAAGGAGTTCGCGGCCTGCGGGGTGCCGTTCGAGCGGCGGATCGGCCGCTTCCTGGAGACGCTCGAGATCTGCCGCGCGCTGTGGGCGCGCGACGGCGTCTCCTACCAGGGCCGGCACTTCACGCTGGAGGGCGCCACCGTGGAGCCGAAGCCCCACCGGCCGGGCGGGCCGCCCATCTGGATCGGAGGCAGCGGGCCCACCGCGTTCCGCGAGGCCGCGCGCTTCGACGCGTGGTTCCCCACCGGGCCCAGCGTGGAGTTCTTCGCCGAGCACTTCCTCCGGATCCAGGCCGCCGCGCGGGCCGCCGGCCGTCCCGCGGACGCGGTGGCGGGGGCGGCCTACGTGACGCTGGCGCTCGACGCCGACAAGGCCGCGGCCGAGCAGCGCCTGCGCTCGTTCCTCGAGACCTACTACGCGGCGCCGGCGGCCGCCATCATGGCCCGGCAGGCCACCTACGCGGGGCCGATCGAGGGCTGCGCGGAGTGGCTCGAGCGCTGGATCGCGGCCGGCGCCCGCCATCTGGCCCTGCGCTTCGCGGGAGGCGACCAGCTCGCCCAGGTCTCCGAGGTCGCGACGCGGCTCCTGCCGCGGCTCAAGTAGACCGCGCGATCTGGTAGACTGCCGCCCAATCGTCCGTCGCCCCGACCACGCCCATCGCCCACCCCTCATCGCCCCATCGACCCGGAGGTCGGCCCATGACCCGCTCCCTGCGATCCCTGGCGATTCTCGTCGGCTTCCTCATCACGCTCGCGCTCGGGCCGCTCGCGGCCCCCACCCCGGTGGCGGCGCAGGGTCAGCCGCGCTCGGGCGGCGAGCTGGTGTTCGTGGTGGCGGCCGAGCCGCCCGGCTTCGACGGGCATCGCGAGGAGACCTTCGCGATGCTCCATCCCACCGGGCCGCACTACAGCACGCTGATGCGGGTGGACCCGACGGACCGCACCGGGACCAGGTTCGTCGGTGACATCGCCGAGTCCTGGACCGTCTCGCCCGACAAGAAGACGTACACCTTCAAGATCCGCAAGGGCGTGAAGTTCCACTCGGGCGCGGTGCTGACCGCGGCGGACGTGAAGGCGTCCTACGACCACATCATCTTCCCGCCGCCCGGCGTGGTCTCGAGCCGGCAGGCCGCCTACCGCGGGGTGGAGTCGGTGGAGGCCCCGAACGCGGGGACGGTGGTGTTCCGCCTGAAGGCGCCGGAGGCCTCGTTCATCGCCAACGTGTCGTCGCCCTGGAACTACATCTACCGCGCCGACATCCTGGCCAAGGACCCGCGCTGGTACGAGAAGAACATCGACGGGACCGGGCCCTTCAAGTTCGTGGAGTACGTGCGCGGCTCCCACTGGGTGGGCAAGAAGAACCCGGACTACTGGGACAAGGGCAAGCCCTACCTCGACGGCTACCGCGCCATCTTCATCCAGGACGCGGGCGCGCAGGTGGCGGCCATCCGCGGCGAGCGGGCCATGATCCAGTTCCGCGGCTTCAGCCCGTCGCAGCGGGACGCGCTGGTGCAGGCCCTCGGCAACAAGATCACGGTCCAGGAGAGCCCCTGGAACTGCTCGATCCAGGTGGCGATGAACCAGGAGAAGAAGCCGTTCGGAGACAGGCGGGTGCGCCGCGCGCTCAGCCTCGCGCTCGACCGCTGGGCGGGCTCGGCCGCGCTCTCGCGCATCGCGGTGGTGAAGGACGTGGCCGGCATCCAGGTGCCGGGCACCCCGTGGGCCACCCCGCCGGAGGAGCTGAAGAAGCTGGCCGGCTACGGCAGCGACATCAACGCGGCCCGGGCGGAGGCGCGGCGGCTCCTGAAGGAGGCGGGGGCGGAAGGGCTCTCGTTCACGCTGACCAACCGCGCGGTGCCCATGCCCTACGAGCCGGTCGGCATCTGGCTGATCGACCAGTGGCGGCAGGTCGGCCTCAACGTCAAGCAGGTGAGCCTCGAGTCCGCCGCGTGGCTGCAGGCGCAGAAGCAGGGCGACTTCGAGGTGTCGACCAACGCGCCGTGCAACTCCATCGTCGAGCCCGACATGGACCTGCACTGGTTCCTCACCACGTCCCCGGTCAACTTCAGCCGGCACAAGGACACGGTGATGGACGACCTCTACGCGCGCCAGTCGCGCGCCACCGACCCGGAGGAGCGGAGGAAGATCCTCCGCGCCTTCGAGAAGCGGCTCTACGACGAGGAGGTCCACTACATCATGACGTTCCAGTGGAACCGCATCGTCGCCTACAACTCCAGGGTGCGGGGCTGGACCATCACCCCGAGCCACTTCCTGAACTGCCAGCTCGACACCGTCTGGCTCGGCGAGTAATCCCGCCCCACCCTCTCGCCCTCTCCCCCGCGAGGGAGAGAGGGCAGGGTGAGGGGGCGGCATAGGACGGCGATCCGCTACCGCGCCACTCCGAACGCCGCCGCCTTCCACCGCGGATCCGCGGAGGCGTCCAGCCGCTCGCGCACGCGCCGCAGCACCTGACCCGCGGCGGTCTCGCCCCAGAACCAGCGGGCGATGGCGTCGCCGCCGTCGGCGGGCTTCACGGCGAGCCGTCCTTCCCAGTAGAGCGCCTTCCAGTCGTCCGCGCAGTAGCGGATGAAGTCGGCCAGCGGCAGGTCGGCCGGGCGCTCCTCCATGTCCGCGTCCTCGCCGGCCGCGAAGGCCTGGAGGAAGCGCACCACACCGCGGAAGCGGGTCGCGGGCACGCCCGAGAGGCCGAACGCGGTGCGTCCGCCGCTCGAGGCGAGCCACCGCTCGTGGTACTGGCGCATCTGCGCCGTCTCGAGCGCGGGATCGTCGGGAATGGCCGACGCGGGCTCGACGCCCGAGGCCTGCACCGGCGCGGGCGGCTGGTCGGCGGGCTCGGCGTCGTCGGGGAAGTCGCGCAGCACCGGGCCGGCCGGCTCGGCGAGCAGGTCGAGGGCGGCGCGCAGGACCCGGTGCTGGAGATCGGGGTCGCCGGGACGGCCGAGGGCGTGGCCGAACGGGAACGGCACGAAGAGCGCGCGCGGCGGCCGGATCTTCTCCGTGTGCTCGCGCACCATGCTGATCGACGTGGTCGCGATGCCGGTCATCTCGAGCGCCCGGGCCAGCACACCGCCGGTGTGCGTGCAGAACGGTCAGGTGGGCGTGATCAGCGCGGCGTCCACGCCCTCCTCGCGCAGGCGCCGGCCGACCTCGGGGCCCGTCTCCCGCTCGATGCGCGTGACGTCCCGCTGCGCGCCCATGAACGAGTAGTGGTGCGGGCCGACGCCGCCGAGCGTCCCCCGACTCACCAGCTCGCGCAGCCGGTCGACCGGGAACGAGATGTTGAGATCGCGCAGGATCGGTGTGCGGTCGAAGCCGAGGCTCGTGTGGCTCTGGACGATGTCGGCGGCCGGGGTGTCGGCGGGGATCACCCGGTAGGTCTGCTCGCCGGGGCCGAACGGCCGGTCGCCGCGGCGATGCAGGCCCGCGGTGGTGACGATGGCGAGCCGGCAGGCCGCGAGCGGCCGGCCCGGCGGCGTGAACGGGGCGGTGTCGTTGACCGGGACCGGCAGCATCAGCAGGTTGTTGCGGTTGATCTGCGGTAGCCGGTCCAGTCGTGGCATCGGGTCCCTCCCGTGAGCGGGGTTGTCACTGCGCGCCGGTCCATTGTATAGAGCCTGCATGGACTTCCACGCGTTCATGTACGTCACGATCGGCCGCCGGCACGAGCTGGAGCGGGGCATGGCCGGCAAGGACCCGGTGCTCTACCAGCGCATGCTGGACGAGATCGCCGATTACGCGCGCACCTGCGATCAGACCGGGTGGTCCGGCATCGGCATCCCGGAGCACCATCTCCAGATCGAGGGCTTCGAGCTGGGGCAGGACCCCGGGCTCATGGCGATGTTCCTGGGCCAGCACGCCCCGCGCCTGCGCATCAACCAGTTCGGGTACGTGCTGCCGACCCACAACCCGCTGCGGGTGGCCGAGCACGCGGCGACGCTCGACCACCTGCTGGGCGGCCGCCTCAACGTGGCCTTCGTGCGCGGCTACCAGGCGCGCTGGTTCGAGAACTACGCGGCCGTCCCCGGAGCCAAGGCCACCGGCCCCTGGAACCGCAAGAGCGAGGAGGACGCGCGCAACCGGGAGCTCTTCGAGGAGTGCGTGGCGATCATCAAGACCGCGTGGACGCACGACACCTTCTCGTTCAAGGGCAAGTACTGGTCGTTCCCGCCCGAGGGGCAGACGCAGCCGCACGAGCACCCGGTCTATCTCAAGTACGGCCGCGGCGTCGACCCGAGCGGGGCCGTCCGCGAGGTCGGCATCGCGCCGCGCCCGCTGCAGAACCCGATCCCGGTCTACTCGGGCTTCACCCACAGCCTCCAGACCTCGCTCTACTGGGCGCGGGAGGGCGGCAAGCCCATCGTGATGGCGGGCGAGATGGATTTCTGCGAGATGCTCTGGCGCCGCTACCGCGAGGTCGCCGAGCAGCACGGCCGGACGATCCCGCGCGGGGAGGAGGCGGCGTGGGGCGGCTACCTCGTGCTGGCCGACACGAAGAGCGAGGCGGAGGCGTGGGCGGAAGATTGCCTCTGGATGTGGGATGCCTGGTCGGTGCCCTTCGGGCAGGACCGGCCGCCGCTCCTCATCGGCGACCCGGACACGGTCAGCCGGATGATCGAGGACGCGGCCCGGCACGTCCCGTTCCGCGAGGTGTTCCTGCTCTTCGGCCAGGGCATCCTCGACCGCGACCGCTGCAAGAAGACGCTCGAGCTCTTCGCGGAGAAGGTGATCCCCCGCTTCCGCTGATCCGGCGCCGCCCGTCGGCCGGAGCGTCGGTCCCTAGAGCGTCAGCACCGCCTTGCCCGGATACGTCCGGGCGATCAGGTCCGCCGCCACCTGCGCGATCTCGCTCCACGGGCGCTCCACGCTGATGTGCGGCGCGAGCCGCCCGGCGGCGACCAGGTCGGCCAGCCGCCTGAGCCCGATCGCGGCCGGCTCGTCGCCCAGCTCGGTGAAGAGGTAGAAGCCGTAGAGCCGGGTGCGCCCGGTGGCGAAGAAGGTGCGGGCGTCGAAGGTGACCTCGGCGGATGCGGAGACCCCGAGGGTCACGCAGACGCCCCCGCGCTCCAGCGCGGCGAGCGCGGTGCCGAGCGTGCGGCCGCCCACCGACTCGATCACCAGGTCGTACTTCGGCGTGGGCGGGATGTCGTCGCCCACCGTGACCTCGTGGGCGCCGAGGGCGCGGACCGCGGCGGACTGATCGGCCCGGCGCACCGCGGCGGTCACGTGCGCGCCGCCCAGGCGCGCCAGCTGCACCGCGAAGTCGCCCACGCCGCCGGTGGCGCCGGTCACCAGCACCCGCTTGCCGAGGATCGTGCCGTTCTTGCCGAGGGCGTGGAGCGCGGTGAGCCCCGCCACCGGGAACGTCGCGGCCTGCGAGAACGTGACCTTGTCGGGCAGCTCGGCCAGCGCATGGGTCGGGACCGCGACGCGCTCGGCCCACGCGCCCTCGGGCAGGAAGCCCACCACGCGCGCGCCGGCCCGGGGGCCGCTGCCGTCGGCGGCCGCGCGCTCCACCGTGCCCGCGAGGTCCCAGCCCGGGCGCCAGCCGGCGGGGGCCAAGGTGGAACGGCGCACCTCGCCGCGGTTCAGCGAGATCGCGCGCACGCGGACGATCGCCTCGCCGCGGTCGGGCGCGGGGGCGGGGACGGCGCGGAGGACGAGACGGCCGGGGGCTTGGGGATCGACGACGACGGCCTGGTTGTCGCTCACGTGGTGCTCCTTCAGATCACGCCATCGCGCTTGAGCTGGTCGATCTGATCGGGCGCGAGGCCGAGGAGGCGCTGGTAGACCTCGGCGTTGTGCTCGCCCAGCAGCGGCGAGCGGGTCACATCGGTGGGCGAATCGGACAGGCGCACCGGGTTGCCCGGCATCGGGTAGGGGCCGCGCCGCGGATGGTCCAGATCGGTCACGAAGCCGCGCTGGCGCAGGTGCGGGTCGTGCAGCACCTCGGCGGAGTCGAGCACCGCGCCGCAGGGCACGCCCGCGCCGGCGAGGATCTCCATCACCTCGTGCTTGCTCCGCTTCTCGGTCCACGCCTCGATCATCGCGTCGATCTCGTCCACGATCTGCACGCGGTCGCGGCGATCGTGGTAGCGCGGGTCGTCCGCCATCTCGGGCCGGCCCACGATGCGCGTGAGCGACCGCCACATGTCGACGGTCGCGCAGTGGATGAACACGTAGTCGTTGGGCCCGCCCGGGCGGCAGCGGTAGATGTTCGACGGCGCGGCCACCGCGGAGCGGTTGCCCTGGCGCGGCGCCGGCTTGCCGGTGGCATAGGTCTCGCGCAGGTGGATGCGGAGCAGGTTCACCACCGCCTCCTGCTGGGCGACCTCCACCTGCTGGCCCCGGCCGGTGCTCTGGCGCTGGATGATCGCGGCCAGGATGCCGATCGCGGCGTGCAGGCCCGCGCCGGTGTCCGCGAGGCCGCCGATGGCCTTGGTGGGAGGCCCGTCGGGCGAGCCGGTCATGCTCATGGCGCCCGCCATCGCCTGCGCGATCCACTCGAAGCTCTTGTACTCCGCGTAGGGGCCGCCGCTCCCGAAGCCCTTCACCGACGCGGCGATCAGCCGGGGGTTGAGCCGCTGGAGCGACTCCCAGCCGAGCCCGAGCCGGTCCATCGCGCCGGGGCCCATGTTCTCCACCAGCACGTCGGCGGTCTTCACCAGCTCCCGGAACATCGCGAGCCCGCGCTCCGACTTCAAGTTGAGCGTCACGCCCTTCTTGCCCGAGTTCAGCAGCAGGAAGAACCACGCGTCCTCGCCGCGCTGGTCGGAGAGCGCGGTGCGGCCCGGCTCGCCGGTGGGCGGCTCGATCTTGATCACCTCCGCGCCGAGCCACGCCAGCATCTGGGTCGCGGACGGACCGGCTTCGTACTGGGTCAGGTCGAGGACGCGGATGCCGGCGAGGGCCTGGGCCATGAGGGTTGCCTCCGTCGCGCCAATCGATTCGCGCTAGGTCGTGTAGGCGGAGAAGCGCACCGTCTGTGCGCGCGCCTTCCCGTCGGTGATGACGTTGACCACCGCCGGCTTGCCGGAGGCGAAGGCGCGCTCCAGCGCGGGGCGGATGTCGTGCGGCTTCTCCACGAACTCGCCGTGGGCCCCCAGCTCCTGCGCCGCCCGGTCGTAGCGGGTGTGCCCCAGGTTGCGGCCCGGCTTGGGCAGGGGACGCGTCCACGGGGCGTCGGCGGTCCAGCCGCCGTTGTTGCTGATCACCACCACCACCGGGATCTTGTGGCGCACCGCGGTGTCGATCTCCATGGCGTTGATGCCGTACGAGCCGTCGCCGTGGAGCACGAGCACCTGCTTCTCCGGCTTCGCCACCTTCGCGCCCACCCCGAACGGCAGCCCCACGCCCATCGTGCCGAAGGCGCCCGAGTTCAGGCGGTGCCCGGCCACGTAGGTCGGGATGGCCTGGCGGCCGAAGTTGAGGATCTCCTGGCCGTCCACCACCAGGATGCCGTCGCGCCGCATGAAGTCGCGCACCTCCTTGCAGAGGCGCAGCGGGTGGATGGGCGTCTCGTCGCGCGCCATGGCCTTGTCCTGCTCGGCGGCCTTCTCGGCGTCGAGCGTGCGCAGCTTGCCGGTCCAGGCCGCGTAGCGCTTCGGGGCGATCTTGCCGTCGGCCTCCGCGCGCAGCTGCTCCAGCACCGCGCGGGCGTCGCCCGCGATCGGCACGTCCACCGCGCGGTTGTGGCCGAGCTGGCCGGGGTTGACGTCCACGTGGATCACCTTGAGATCCGCCGCGAAGCGCGGCGGGCGGCCGAACTGGATCACCCAGTTGAAGCGGGTGCCCACCGCCAGCACCACGTCCGCCTCCGTGAAGGCCTTGCTGCGCGCGTTCAGGAAGGCCAGCTCATGGTCCTCGGGGATCAGGCCGCGCGAGATCGGGGTGGTGTAGAAGGGGATGCCGGTGGCCTCCACGAAGGCCCGCAGCGCGGCCGCCCCGTCGGACCACCACACGCCGCTGCCCGCGATGATCACCGGGCGCTCCGCCTTCGCGAGCAGGTCGATCGCCTCGCGGACCGCGCCGGGGTCGCCCAGCGTGCGCGGGGCCGGCCGCCAGGGACCGCGGTAGTGGACCTGCTCCTCCTCGATCTTCTCGCCCAGCACGTCGCCCGGCATGTCGATGTAGACGGGGCCCGGCCGGCCCGTGGTGGCCTGGCGGAACGCGGTGTCGACCACGTCGGGGATGCGCCGGGCGTCGTAGATGCGCTCGGCCCACTTGGTGATCGGCTTCATGATCGCGACCTGGTCGATCTCCTGGAAGGCTTCCATCCCCAGGTACACGCGCGGGCTCGAGCCGCCGATGGCGACCAGCGGGGCGCAGTCGGTGAAGGCGTTGGCCACGCCGGTGGCCAGGTTGATGGCGCCGGGGCCCGAGCAGGCCATGGCCACCCCGGGCCGCCGCATCACGCGGGTCCACGCGTGCGCGGCCAGCGCGGCCGCCTGCTCGTGGCGCGTGTCGATGGCCCGGATGCCCAGGCTGATGCAGGCCGCCTCCGTCTCCAGCATGGGCCCGCCCATGAGATAGAACATCGTGTCGACGCCCTGGGACCTGAGCGCCTGCGCCAGCACTTCGGATCCGGTGATCGTGGCCATGGTCTCTCCTTTCCTCCACGCGCGGCGGGAGGGTGTCGAGACTCTAGCAGATGTAGAATGCCCGCGGGAGGGGACACCACACATGGCCGACGTCCAGTTCAACCCGATGGATCCCGCGTTCGTGGAGGATCCGTACCCGACCTACCACCTGCTCCGCCGCGAGGACCCGGTCCACCACAGCCCGCTCGGCTTCTGGGTGCTCACCCGCTACGCGGACGTGATCGCGAGCCTGCGTGATCCCCGCCTCGTCAAGGAGCCCATCGCCGCGTTCGTGGCCGCCCGCTTCGGCATGCAGGTGCCGCCCGGCCTCGGGCTGTCCATGCTGGACCGCGATCCGCCGGACCACACCCGCCTGCGCGGGCTGGTGAGCAAGGCCTTCACCCCGAAGGCCCTCGAGAGCCTGCGCCCGCGCATCCAGCAGATCGTGGACGGCCTGCTGGACCAGGTGGAGCGCCGCGGCGAGATGGACCTCATCGAGCAGTTCGCCTACCCGCTGCCGGTCATCGTCATCTGCGAGATGCTGGGCGTGCCGGTGAAGGACCACGAGCGCTTCAAGCAGTGGGGCCTCGACATCGCGCGCGGCCTCGACGCGATCATGCTGCCGCCCGATTCCGAGGTGGGCAGGCGCAGCGTGAGCGGGCGCCGGGCCCTCGCCGAGTACTTCTGCGGGCTGATCGCGGAGCGGCGGGCGGCGCCGCGGGAGGACATGCTGTCGGCGCTGATCGCGGCGGAGGAGGCGGGCGACAAGCTGAGCGAGGACGAGCTGCTCGCCAGCTGCATCCTGCTGCTGGTGGCGGGTCACGAGACCACCGTGAACCTCATCGGCAACGGCACCCTCGCCCTGCTGAAGCACCCCGAGCAGCTGCGACGCCTCCGCGACAATCCGGCCCTGATCGGGAGCGCGGTGGAGGAGCTGCTGCGCTACGACGGGCCGGTGCAGCGCACCGCCCGCATCCCGAGCGAGGACATCGTGATCGGAGGCCGGACGATCCCCAAGGGGGAGATGGTCATGCCGTTCCTGGGCGCGGCCAACCGCGATCCGGCGCAGTTCCCGGACCCGGACCGGCTCGACATCACGCGCACCGACAATCGCCACATCGCCTTCGGCATGGGCATCCACTTCTGTCTCGGGGCGCCGCTGGCGCGCATGGAGGGACAGATCGCCATCAACACGCTGCTGCGCCGCCTGCCGAAGCTGGCGCTGGCCTCCCAGCAGCCGGAGCACCGCCAGAGCCTCACCCTGCGGGGCCTGCTCTCGCTGCCGGTCGGGTTCTGAGCGCTCCCGCCGCTCTCCTCGTCGCGCTGCTCCTGCTGG
Source organism: Candidatus Methylomirabilota bacterium (assembly GCA_035650715.1). GTDB lineage: Bacteria > Methylomirabilota > Methylomirabilia > Rokubacteriales > CSP1-6 > CAMLFJ01. Next base: position 81,065 of record DASRHC010000031.1, read on the forward strand.
CCGGGCCGGCATGGGCGGAGGACGCGGCGCGCTCGCCCACGCCGGCGTGGCAGAAGCTGCCCGCGCGGGCGGTGGACGTGGCGCGCGGGCTCGAGCACCCGTGGGGGCTCGCGTTTCTCCCCGACGGGCGCCTGCTGGTCACCGAGCGGCCCGGGCGCCTGCGCATCCTGGCCGCGGGCGGCGCTCTCTCCGCGCCGCTCGGCGGCGTGCCCGCGGTGTACGCGCGCGGGCAGGGGGGCCTCCTCGACGTCGCGCTGAGCCCGGGCTTCGCGCAGGACCGGCTGGTCTACCTCTCGTTCTCGGAGCCGGGGCCGAGCGGCGCGGGCACCGCGGTGGCGCGCGGGCGGCTCGGGGCGGGCGGGCTCGAGGACACGCAGGTGATCTGGCGGCAGCAGCCCAAGGTGGAAGGCCCGAACCACTGGGGATCGCGCCTGGTCTTCCGCCCCGACGGCACGCTCTTCGTGACGCTGGGCGACCGCTTCGCCTACCGCGACCGGGCGCAGGACCTCTCGACCACGCTCGGCAAGGTCGTGCGCATCAATCCCGACGGCACGATCCCGCCCGACAATCCCTTCGCGGGTCGCGCGGGCGCGCTGCCCGAGATCTGGTCCTACGGCCACCGCAACGTGCAGGCCGCCGTTCTCGACGCGCAGGGCCGCCTGTGGGCGGTGGAGCACGGCGCCCGGGGCGGCGACGAGCTGAACCACCCCGAGCCGGGCAAGAACTACGGCTGGCCGGTCATCACCTACGGCGTCGACTACTCGGGGGCGAAGATCGGCATCGGCACCGCGAAGGAGGGCATGGAGCAGCCGGTCTACTACTGGGACCCGGTCATCGCGCCGTCCGGCGCGGTGTTCTACACCGGCTCCGCGTTTCCGGAGTGGCGCGGCGACCTGCTGGTGGGCTCGCTGCGTCCCGGCGGCCTCGTGCGCCTGCGCCTGCAGAACGGGCGCGTGGCGCTGGAGGAGCGCTACCTCCACGACCTCGGCGAGCGCATCCGCAACGTGCGGCAGGGCCCGGACGGCGGCCTCTACCTGCTCACCGACGACAGCCGCGGACGCGTCATCCGCCTGGAGCCGGCCGGCCGCTGACCCGGCGTCCGCGCCCCCCACCCCGCCCTCTCCCCGGAGGGGAGAGGGAGATTAGCGGGCCTCCCCTCGATCCAGTTCTCCCTCTCCCCGGAGGGGAGAGGGCGGGGTGAGGGGCGAGTTCACGCCCGCGTCAGCGGCCAGCCCAGCCACTCGCACACGCCGCGTCCCATCACCCACTCGAGGTCTTCCCCCTTGAGCCACGGCAGGTGCTGGGTGAAGAGCGTGATGCACTCGTAGTAGGTGCACGGCATGCGCGTGAGGTCCGTGCCCCAGAAGACGCGGCGCGGGCCGAAGGCGTCGACCAGCCGGCGGATCGCGTCGTGCAGATCCGGGAACGGGTAGGGCTGGGTGGAGAGCGCCGGCATGCCGGAGGCCTTGACCGCCACGTTCGGATGCCGGGCGAGCGCCAGCACCGCGGGCAGGTCGTCGAAGACCTTGGGCGCCTTGCCGCGCACCGGCACGCCCACGTGGTCGATCACCAGCTTGAGCCCGGGGTGCCGGCTCGCGATGCGGTCGACGTGGTCGAGGGCGCCCGGCACCAGCACCATGAGCGGCACGCCCGCCTTCTCGGCGGCGGGCCAGAGCCAGTCCGCGGTGCCGTCGGTGAGGAAGTGGCGGTAGTGCTCGTTGTGGAACGTGAAGCGCATGCCGAGCATGCCCGGCTGCTTGCGCCAGTCCGCCACCTGCGAGCGGCTGGCCGGATCGCCCAGGGCCAGGCGGCCCATCACCGCGAAGCGGTCGGGATAGGTGCGGGCGGCCTCGAGCGCCATGTCGTTGCGGTCGCCCTCCCAGGACGGCGGCACCAGCACCATGCGGCGCACCTTGGCCAGGTCCATCTGGAAGAGCAGCGTCTCCTTCAGGATCTGGTAGGGCTTCTGCGCCTCCGACGCGCGGCCGGGCGGCCAGGGGCGGGCGGGGCTCTCCGCGGCCCAGAGATGCACCTGGGAGTCGACGATGTCCATGAGCGGTCTCCTGATCGGTGGGCCTATCGCGGCGCCTTGAGCCGCAGATCCTCGTACGGTGCCGAGTACGAGAAGCCCTTGATGTGGTCCACGCACGCTTCCTCGACCCGCGAGCCGACCCCCCACAGGAAGGCGAGCTCGTAGATCGGCACGTACATCGCGCGATCGTACATGATCTGCTGGATCTGGTGCAGCATGCCCTCGCGCTTCTTGCGGTCGAGCTCCCTGGCCTGCCGCCGGAAGAGCGCCTCGATCTCCGGCACCTCGCCCGAGGAGTAGATGCCGCCCTTGGTGACGTAGACCTCGATGCGGGTGGCCGCGTTGCCGGCGGGCGCGCCCAGGCCCATGATCACCCCGCGCAGCTTCTTCTCCCGCCACGCGGTGAGGAACGTGGCGCGCTCCATGGTGCGCATGCGGGTGCGGACGCCGACCGCCTGGAGGTAGCTGCCGATCGCCTCCGCGAGCGAGAAGTACGGCGGGAAGGGGGTGAGATCGCCCGCGTCGAAGCCGTTCGGGTAGCCCGCCTCCGCGAGCAGGCGCCGGGCCCGCGCCGGATCGTACCGGGGCGGATCGTAGGCGCGCGCGAAGTCGAGCACGCGCGGGATCAGGCCGCCGGTGGGACGCGAGAGGCCGAGGGTCTCGGCCTGGCTGAGCGCGGCGCGGTCGAGGGCCGCGCCGGCGGCCTGGCGCACCCGGATGTCGTGCCACGGCGACTTCGGGTCCCACTGCTCGGGCAGGTCGAGGAACACCACGCCGGGCGGCATCGCGGCGGCGAGCCGGAGGCCCGGGGTCCGCTTCACCTCTTCCGCGGTGGGCCCGCTCAGCAGGTAGACGATGTCGGCATCGCCGGCCTTGAGCGCGGCGGCGCGGGTGGTCTCGTCCGGCATGCTGCGGAACACGAGGCGCTTCACCGAGGGCACCGTCCGCCAGTAGCCCTCGAAGGCTTCCATGACCAGGTCCACGCCCGGGGTGAAGCTCACCACCCGGTAGGGGCCCGCGCCGATCGGGGCCTTCTTGAAGCCGTCCTCGCCCACCTTCTCCAGATACTTCTTGGGGACGATCCAGGCCGCGCCGGTGGCGGACGTCCCGTAGAACGTCATGAAGTCGGGCCACGGCTCCTTCAGATGAAAGCGCACCCGGCCCGCGTCGACCACCTGCACCTCGCGCACGCGGTCCTTGAGCAGCTTGGCCGCCGCGCCGCGGTAGCGGTCGAAGGAGAACTTCACGTCCTCCGCGGTGACCGGATCGCCGTTGTGGAAGCGGACGCCCTTGCGCAGCACGAACTCGTAGACGAGGCCGTCCTTCGACTGCGTCCACGACTCGGCGAGGCTCGGGGTGTTCTCGCCCGCGGGCATCGGCTTCGCCAGCGCGTCGTGCACCGCGTAGAGCACCATGAACGGGTTGATGAAGGCCTCGGTGTCGGCGGGGTCGAGCCACTTGGGGGCGAGCGTGACGTGGATGCCCCAGGTCAGCGTGCCTTCGGGCGCGGCCGCCGCGGGAGCGGGACCGCCGAGGGGAGCGAGCGCGAGCAGCAGGAGCGGAGCGGAGAGGAGCAGTCGTCGCATGACGCCTCCGGGCCGTTCGGGCGGTTCAGGTGCGCATCCGGGCTTGGTGGAGGCGCGTGGGGTCGAACGGGTCGAGGTCGACCGTCCGCGCCGCGCCGTCGGTGATCAGCTCGGCCAGCGCCAGCCCGGTGGCCGGCGCGTTCAGCATGCCCCACGGGCCGTGGCCGGTGGCCACATACGCGTTGCGCGCGCCCGGCACGGGGCCGATGAGCGGGATGCCGTCGTCGGTGACCGGGCGATAGCAGGCCTGGCGCCGGGCGATCGCCGCGGACGCCAGCCTCCCGGAGAGGCAGCCGGCCGCGCGGGCCAGGACCGCGCAGCCCGCCTCGCTCACCTCCACGCCCTCGGCCGACTCGGGCAGCGGCTGCCGGTCGGCCATGCCGCAGACGTAGACGGTGCCGTCGGGGCGGGGGATGATCTCGGGCTCGAGCGCCAGGCCGTCGGCGGTGCGGTAGTCCATGAACACCGCGTCCGCCGGCACGCCGGGCGCGTCGAGGGTGACGCTGTAGCCCTTCAGCCCGTGGATGCGCGGCAGGCGCACGCCCGCCAACCGCCCGGTCCACGGGCCCAGCGCGAGCACCACCGCGTCCGCCTCGTGGGTGTGCCCGTTCGCGACCACGCCGTGCGCGACGCCGTCGCGCACCGCCACCGCCTCCACCACGCCGCTCTGGAGCACCGCGCCGTCGCGGCGGGCCGCCGCCACCAGCGCCTCGGTGAAGCGCGCCGGGTGCAGCTGCGCGGTGGTCTCCGTGGTGCCGAGCGCGCCGCCCACCACCGCGGGTCCGTCCATCCACGCGGGGGCGGCCGCGCGACGGCCGCCCGCGACGCGGCCGGTCTCGCGCGCGGCCGCGACGTAGGTGTCCATGGGACGGTAGCCGTAGTCGGCGCCGAGCTCGCGGGCGAGGGTGGCGTGGAGCGCGAAGCTGGCGCGGGCCAGCCCCTCGACCGGAGTGCTGTCGCACCAGTCGAGCGCCAGGAAGCCGCCCGACTTGCCGGAGGCCGCGCACGCCACGCCGGTCCGCTCGATGAGGGTGACGCGCACGCCGCGGCGGGCCAGGAAGTAGGCCACCGAGGCGCCCACGACGCCGGCGCCGCAGACGATGACGTGTCGAGAAGAGGTCATGGCCCGCTCGTCGGACAGAGTAGTACAATCCCGGGTCATGGACTACGGCGTCGTGATGTTTCCGACCGGGTACTCGATCGCTCCCGACGAGCTCGCCCGCGCCCTCGAGGAGCGCGGCTTCGAATCGGTGTGGTTCCCCGAGCACACCCACATCCCGGCGAGCCGCCGGAGCCCCTGGCCGGGCGGCGGGGAGCTGCCGCGCGAGTACTGGTCGGCCTACGACCCGTTCGTGGCCCTCATGGCGGCGGCGGGGGCGACCAGGCGGCTCCGTCTCGGCACCGGGATCTGCCTGGTGATCGAGCGCGACCCCATCGTGACCGCGAAGGAGGTGGCGACGCTGGACCGTCTCTCCGGCGGCCGCGTGCTGTTCGGCATCGGCGGCGGGTGGAACGCGGAGGAGATGGCCAACCACGGCACCGCCTGGAAGAGCCGCTGGCGGCTCCTGCGCGAGCGGGTGCTGGCCATGAAGGCGATCTGGACGCAGCCGGAGGCGAGCTTCCGGGGCGAGTTCGTCCGCTTCGACCGGATCTGGTCGGAGCCGAAGCCGCTGCAGCAGCCGCATCCGCCCGTGATCGTCGGCGGCGACGGCGAGAAGACGTTCGACCGGGTGGTGGAGTTCGGCGACGGCTGGATGCCGATCCTGCGCCCGCACACGAACCCGGTGGAGAAGATCCCCGCGCTGCGGCGCCGCCTGGAGCAGGCCGGCCGCGACCCGAAGTCGGCGCCGGTCTCCATCTTCTTCGCGCCGCCTCGCCGCGAGGCGCTCGACGGGCTCGCCGCGGCGGGCGTGTCGCGCGCGATCTTCGGCCTGCCGCCCGAGCCGCGCGACAGGATCCTCCCGCGCCTCGACAGCCTGGCCGCCCTGACCCACTGAGCGGGCGCGGTGGCGCGCGACGGGCGGCCATGCCCCGGAACGTCTACGACGACGATCGCTTCTTCGCCGAGTACGGGCGGCTGCCGCGCTCGGTGGGCGGCCTGGACGCGGCGCCCGAGTGGCCCGCGCTGCGGGCGCTGCTGCCCCCGCTCGGCGGCCGCGCGGTGCTGGATCTCGGGTGCGGCTACGGCTGGGTGTGCCGCTGGACGCGCGCGCAGGGCGCGGCGCGCGTGGTGGGCGTCGATCTGTCCGAGCGGATGCTGGAGCGGGCGCGGGCCGAGACCGCCGATCCCGGCATCCTCTACATGCGGGCCGACCTGGAGGACTTCACGCCGCCGGCCGGCCCGTTCGATCTGGTCTACAGCTCGCTCGCCTTCCACTACATCGTGGGGCTCCCGCGGCTGCTGGGGCTCGTCCACGACGCGCTGGGGCCGGGCGGCGCGCTCGTGTTCTCGGTCGAGCACCCGCTCTACACCGCGCCGAGCCGGCCGGAGTGGACGACGGACGGCGCCGGCCGCGCGATCTGGCCGCTCGACCGGTATCTCGACGAGGGGCCACGGACGGTCACGTGGCTCGGCCGGCCCGTGACCAAGCAGCACCGCACGATCGCCACGTACGTGAACGCGCTCGGCGCGGCGGGCTTCACCGTCACGCACCTGGACGAGTGGGGGCCCAGCCCGGAGCAGGTGGCCGCGCACCCCGAATGGGCGAACGAGCGGCAGCGCCCGCCGTTCCTGCTGGTGGCCGCCCGCCGCGCCTAGGCGATCGGCTCCGGCTCGCCGGAGACGGTGGTGCGCTGCATGAAGCGCTGGTGCTTCACGCTGTCGTAGGGCGTGGCCCGGTGGAGCACGCAGCGGTTGTCCCAGACCAGCAGGTCGCCTTCGCGCCACTCGTGGCGATAGACGAACTGGGGCTGGGTCACGTGATCGAGCAGCGCCCGCAGCAGCGCGCGTCCCTCCTCGATGGGCAGCCCCTCCACGTGGGAGGCGTGCGCGCCCAGGAAGAGGCCGGGGCGCCGGTTGACCGGGTTCACCCGGACCAGGGGGTGGCGCACCGGCGGGTAGACCGCGCGCTCCTCGGCGGTGAAGAAGCCGGGGCGCACCTGGTCGCGCGACCACGAGAAGTCGTGCACCACCCCCGCGCCCTCCACCCGGCGCCGGAGCGCCTCCGGCAGCGAGGGAAACGCGGCGCGCGTGCTCGCGAGCTCGGTGGCCCCGCCCGCGGGCGGGACGATCCGCGCGGAGAGCAGCGAGCAGAGCGAGGGCACCGGCTTGAACGAGCTGTCGGAGTGCCAGAGCATGTTGGCGAGCTGGTAGATCATGCGCCGGTCGTCCGGGGGAATCACCGCGCCGGTCCGGATGTCGAGATTCGACTGGCGCGCGAACGGCGTGCCCGCGGCCGGGTTCATGCTGCGGGTGACCTCGAGCGGGCCGAAGCGGAGGCTGAACGCGATCTGGGCGTCGTCGTCGAGCGGCTGGTCGCGGAAGAGCAGCACCGAGTGCTCCTCGAAGGCGGCGCGGATCGCGCCCCAGGTCGCGTCGTCGAGCGGGCGCCGGACGTCGACGCCGTCGACGCGCGCGCCGAAGCACGGCGTGAGCGGGGTCAGGGTGAGCGTCACGTCGCGCGACCGCCCGCCGCGGCCGCGTGGATCGCGGCCAGCAGCGCCTCCGGGCTCACCGGCTTCACCAGGTGGGCGTCGAAGCCCGCCTCCATGGCCTGCCGGCGGTCGTCCGGCTGGCCGTAGCCGGTGAGCGCGACCAGGTAGAGGCCCGCGTCCTCGGCGCGGAGCCGGCGCGCCAGCTCGTAGCCGTCGAAGCCGGGCAGCCCCACGTCGATGAGCGCGACGTCGGGCCGCTCCCGCCGGGCGGCCTCGAGCCCGCCCGGCCCGTCGGTGGCCTCGCTCACCGCGTGGCCGGCCAGCCGGAGCAGATGGTGGAGCATCTCGCGGGCGTCGGCGTTGTCCTCCACCACCAGGATGCGGCGCGCCGCCGCGTGGCGGGACGCCGTCGTCTCCGGGGCGGACGGGACGTCGCGAGGCGCCGGGATCGCGGGGAGCGTCACCGTGAACGTGGCACCGCGGCCCGGCCCCTCGCTGGCCGCCTCCGCGCGGCCGCCGTGCAGCTCCGCGATGCGCCGCACCAGCGTGAGGCCCAGGCCCAGCCCGCCCGCGCCGCGGTCGGGCCCGCGCTCACCCTGGGCGAACAGGTCGAAGATGCGGGCCAGCATCTCGGGGGCGATGCCGACGCCGGAGTCGCGCACGCGGAGCAGCGCGGCGCCCTCGATCGCGTGCAGGGTGATCTCGATGACGCCCGCGGCGGGGGTGAAGCGCAGCGCGTTGCCGACCAGGTTGGTGACGATCTGCTCGAAGCGCGTCTCGTCCACGTCGGCCCACACCGGCTCCAGGTCCACCGTGATGCGGTGCCGCTCGGTCCGCCCGGTCGCGGTCAGGGTGGCCAGCGCGTGTCGCACCGCCTGGGACAGCTCCACCGGCCGGCGCACCAGGGCGATCTTGCCGGAGGTGACCCGCGCCACGTCGAGCAGGTCGTCGACCAGGTGGGCCAGGTGGGCGTTCTGCCGCCCGATGATCTCGCGGGCCCGGCGGGCCATCTCGGGGGGCACGCCCTCGGCCTCGAGCACGTGCACCGCGTTCGCGATGGCGGCGAGCGGGTTGCGCAGCTCGTGCCCCAGCATGGCCAGCAGCTCGTCCTTGCTGCGGCTGGCGCTCTCCGCCTGCGCGCGCGCCTCGTGCTCGCGGGCCAGGATCCGGGCCTTCTCCACCGCCACCGCCGCGTGGTCGGCCAGGGTCACCAGCGCGGCCTCGTCCGCGTCGCTGAACGGACGGATCGTGAGCTGGTTGGCGTAGATGACGCCCACCACCGCGCTGCCGGTGGCGATCGGCACCGTCAGGCAGGAGTGGATCCGGTCCGCCTGCACGATCGGCGTATAGATCGAGTCCCGGAAGCGCGGGTCGCTCAGGAAGTCGTCGGTGCGCACCGGCTTGCCGGTGGCCCAGGCGAGGCCGCCCATGCCCTGGCCGCGCTGGACCTCGAAGCCGTTCGGCATCGCGGTGGAGAACACGGTGGAGTAGCGGATGATGAGCCGCCCCGACTCGTCGACCAGGGCGATGCGGGCGCTGTCCGCGCCCACCAGCGCGCGCACCGCGTTGACCGCGGTGCGGAGGACGGTATCCAGGTCGGGGGACGCGGCGAGGGCGTGGGCGACCTGCCCCATGGCGTGGGCCTGGCGCTCCCGCAGCGCGGTGTCCTGCTCGCGGGCCCGTGCCTGCTCCGCGGCGGCCGACAGCTGCTCGGCGACCTCGTTCACCTCGGCGATGGGAGTCTGCAGGGGCGGGGGCGCATGCTCGCCGCGCTCCACCGCGCGCGCGATGCGCACCAGGCCCGCCACCGCGCCCGCGATCCGGCGGCCGAAGAGGAACGCGGTGCCGCCGGCCAGCGCGGCCGCCACCGCCGCGCCCGCCGCCAGCTGCCACGCCCAGCGGCGCAGCGGGGCCTCCACGGTGGCGACGGGCTGGGCCAGCACCACGCGCCAGCCCGAGAGCGGCGCGGTCGTGAAGGCCACGTACACCTCGGTGCCCTCGCGGAGCCGGCCCTTGAGCCAGCCGTCGGTGCCCTCGCTCGGGTTCGCCACCCGCTCACCGACCGCCTCGGTCTCGGCGTGGCTGCGAGCGATGATGACGTGGTTCTGGTCCTGGAGCACCGCCACCGTGTCGCGGGCGAAGCGCTGGCCGCGCAGCAGCGCTCCGAAGTCGGAGGCCCGCACGCCGGCCGCGAGCACCCAGCGCACCTGGCCCTCGCGCAGGATCGGCACGTAGATCGCCACGATGTTGCGGGTCAGCGCGCCGTCGAAGAGGTTGGAGACGACCGGCCGCCGCTCGGTGCGCAGCCGCTCGAAGACCTCCGGCCGGCGGCTGGGCGGGCGGGGTGTGCCGAAAGGGACGGTGGTCTGGAAGAGCGCGCGGCCGTCGGGCTCGAAGAGGAGCATGTTCGCCAGCCCCTGCTGGCGGGTGACCCGGTCGCACAGCGCGTAGAACGCGGCGAGATTCCCCGCGTCGAGGTGCTCGGACTGGCCCAGCACCTCGAGGGCCGCGATGGTGCCCTCGAGCTCCTTGTCCACCGTGCGGGCCACCGCGGCCGCGATCTCGCGCATGCCGCGCTCGGTGGCCGCGAGCTGCAGCTGCGCGTTCTCCCACATCAGCAGCGCCGCGAAGGCGAGGATCGGGACCAGCGAGGCCAGCACCAGCGCGACGAGATGACTGCGCAGGCCGATGGCGGGCGGGGTCAGGCGAACCTCCGGAAGACCGCTTTCAGGTCGCGGGTGGGCGCGGTCTCGCGCATCCAGGTGAAGGTGCCGCGGTCGGCCATCTCCCGCGCCCCGCGCAGGAAGGCGGCCAGGGCCAGCCGGGAGAGCGCGCCGCCCACGCTGATGCGCTTGACCCCGGCCTCCGCGAGCTCGGCCACCGTGAGGTCCGGGTCCGCCGCGCTCATCACCACGTTGACCGGCCGGCTCACCGCCGACACCACCGCGCGGATGGCGGGCAGGTCGCGGACACCGGGGGCGTAGAGCACGTCGGCGCCTACCCGCTCGAAGGCCTGGAGCCGCCGGATGGCCTCGTCGAGATCGCGCCCGAAGAGCACGTTCTCGGCGCGGGCGGTGAGCAGGAAGGGCACCGGCAGCGAGCGGGCCACCTCCACCGCGGCGTGCACGCGCTCCACCGCGAGCGTGAAGTCGTAGATGGGGTTGGCGGGATCGCCGGTGGCGTCCTCGATGGAGCCGCCCGAGACGCCCGCCTCCGCGGCGAGCCGGATGATCTCCGCGGCCGCCCGCGGCTCGTGCGCGTAGCCGTTCTCCAGATCCGCGTTCACCGGCAGATCGGTGGCCGCCGCGATCACCCGGCAGTTCTCGATGACCTCGGCGCGCGACACCGAATTGGTGCCGTCGACGCGGCCCAGCGAGTTGGCCAGCCCCAGGCTGGTGGTGGCGAGGGCCTCGAAGCCGAGCGAGGCGAGCAGCCGCGCGGTACCCGCGTCCCACGGGTTGGGGATGATGAACGCCCCCGGGCGCTCGTGGAGGGCGCGGAAGCGGGCGGCTTTCTCGGCCGGCGGCAGCATCCCGGACGCCTCAGGCCTTCTCGAAGTCGATGCGCTCGTGGACCGGCAGCTTCTGGAGGTAGCGGCGCAGGCAGTCGAGCCCCATCTCCACCGCGCCCAGACGCACCCATTCGCGGCCGCCCAGGATGCGGGCCTTGCGCGCGGCGGTGTCGGCGGCGGTGGCGATGGCCACCGACAGCGTGCCGCCGAACTCGATGCGGTCGGGCCCGTCGTCCAGATCGATCAGCACCGCGAGGGCGTGGGTGGCCCCGGTGGAGGTCTGCGCGGCGCGGGCCACCGTCTCCGCCACCTGCGGGGTGATGGGGCCCTCGGGCGGCGTACCGGGCAGGCCGACGGCGGCCCAGACCTCGGACAGCGCGCGCGCCACGATGCCCCGGCGGAAGATGGTCTCCGCGCCGGGCAGGTGGCCGAGCCGCGCCGCCATCTGGCCGGCGGTGAAGGTCTCGACCAGCGTGAGGCTCGCGCCCGCGCGGGTGAGCTCGCGCAGGATCACGCCCTCCAGGGTCTCGTCGTCCTCGGCGATGATGAAGTTGCCCACCCGCCGGCGCACCTCGCGCTCCACCGGCTCCAGCTTGCGGCGGATGTCGCCCATGTCCGACCCCCGCACGGTGAGCTTGGTCTCGAGCTGCGGGTAGTGGGCGCGGAAGCCCAGCTTGACGCTGCCGTCGGGCGCCAGGCTCTCCACGCCCGCGAGCAGGGAGTCCACGTGGGATTCGCCGAGCCCGTAGGAATGGAAGCGCTTGAGGAAGATGGCGCCGGGCAGTCCCGCCCGGGCGAGCAGGCGCGGGACGATCTGCTCCTCCAGCATGCGGCGCAGCTCGCGCGGGACTCCCGGCGTGAAGTAGAAGCGGGCGCGGCCGATGTCCAGCGCGAACCCGCACGCGGTGCCGATGGGGTTGTCCAGGACCTCCGCGGTGGTGGGCAGCATGGCCTGCTTGCGGTTGTTGGGCGGCATCACCCGGCTGCGGCGCTGGAAGAACTGCTCCATGCGCGCGAGCCACGCCTCGTTGAGGGCCAGCTCGACGCCCGCTGCCTTGGCCGCGATCTCCTGGGACAGGTCGTCGACGGTGGGCCCGAGCCCCCCGTTGACGATGACCGCGTCCGCGCGCTCGCCCGCGAGCACGAAGGCGCGCAGCAGGTTCTCGCGATCGTCGCCCACCGTGGTCTCCCACTCCACCGACAGGCCCACGTCCTCCAGCTTCTGGGTGATGTAGCTGAAGTTCGTGTTGACGATCTTGCCGGTGAGGACCTCGTCACCGGTGCAGATCACCTCGATGCGCATGCCCATGAGCGGGTCCCCGTCAGCCCATGAGCAGCGCGCCCGGAACCTCGCGGCCCATGGTCTGGATCTGATCGCGCGTGATGCCTTCCTTCATGAGGCCGGCCACCAGCATCTGGAGACCGTCCGCGGGCGTGGGATTGCCCGCCTGGCCCAGATCGGTGCCGAGCACGAAGTGCTGCGCGCCCACCGCCTTCACGCGGGCGGCGGTGTCGGCGATCTCCACCCGGGCGGTGTGGTGCATGAATTCCAGCGGCGAGGTCGGGCCGGCGAGCATGAGCAGCGCGCAGAGCTCGAGCTTGGCCCCGAGCTTGGCGGCCTGCTTCATGTGCTCGAGGCTCATGCCCACCACGTCGAACTGGGCGTGGGTCACCACCAGGCGGTCGCATCCTTCCTCGCGGGCGGCCGCGATCAGGGCGAGCGCCTCCTCGGGCGAGGCGTGGCCGGTCTGCACCACGAGCTTCTGGCGCGCGCAGACCTTCAGGACCTCGCGCGCCGCGGGCAGCACCTGGCCCCGCTCGTCGACGACGCGGATGCCGCTCGGCGCGGTGCCCGCCTTCCGGACGTGATTGTCGGCGTCGAAGGTGGGGAACCACACCACCCGGCCGTAGCCGCCCTGCATCCGCCACATCCACTCCACCGCCTGCGGGTTGAGCCCGCCCACCGCGCGGTTGAGCGTGATGCCGCCGAACACCTTGATGCCCGGCACGTGCTTGCGCACCAGGAACGCGCGGTCCGCGGTGTGGGTCACGTGGTTCTTGAAGACCACCGCCTCCATCTGGCGGGTCGCGGCCAGGGTGGCCAGCTCGTCGTCGTCCAGGGAGCGGCCGAAGATGTCGGGCGCGGCGTGGGTGTGGAAGTCGATCAGGCCCTTGATGGGGCTGACCGGCGGCGGGGGCGGGGAGTAGCCCTGCACGCCGGGATTGGCGGAGGATCGGCCCGCCGCGTCCCGCGGGGCCGCCGGGGCTTTGTGGGATGCGCCCGGCGACGCGCCGGCCGCCCGCCGCGGGCGGTGCGCCGCCGCCAGCGGGACGGGAGCGACGGCGATCCCGTGGCAGCAGCCGCAGACGAGGTGAGGCATACCTCCGGGGATTCTAGTACACTCCGCTCCCAGCCGGCCAGGCGGCGCACGGTCCGCGTGACGTCATGCCGCTTCCCGATCGCCCCAGCCTCGAGTTCCTCAAGAAGCTCGCCAAGGACCGCCTGCAGGAGATGCGTCAGACCGATCCCACCGCGCGTCTGGCCGATGCGCAGCGCCTGGTCGCGCGCGAGCACGGCGCCCCGAGCTGGCGCGCGCACCGGGCCGAGATCGCTCGCCGGCTTGCGGGGCGGGAGCCGGACCGCGTCGCACGCCTCCACGCGGCCATCCGCGCCGGTGACGCGGCGGCGGTCGGGGGCCTCCTGGCGGCCGCGCCCGCCCTGGCCAACGCGCGCGACGAGGAGGGCAGCACCCCGCTGCTGGCCGCCGTCGATGCGCACCGCGCCGCGCTCGTCCCGCTGCTGCTGCGCCGCGGGGGAGACCCGCACCTCGTCTACGCCCACTCCGCCCACACCCCGCTCTCCTGGGCGGTGCCCATCCTGGCGCTGGACTGCGCCCGCGCCCTCGTGGCGGGCGGCGTCGAGCCGGACCTCTACGCGGCCGCCGGCCTGGGCGACGTGGCGCGGGTGCGGGGCTTCTTCGGTCCCGACGGACGGCTCCGCGCGGGGGCCTCGACCACCGGCAGCTCCCGCTACGCTGCCGACGGCTCCCGCCTGCCGTGTCCGTCCGAGACCGAGTCCGAGATCGTGGCCGACGCGCTCTACGCGGCCGCCCGCGGCGGCCAGGAGGCGGCGGTGCGCGAGCTGCTCGGTCGCGGGCCCGATCTCGCGTCCCGTGCGTTCGCGGGCGCAACGCCCCTGCACTGGGCCTACTTCGGGGGCGCGCCGGGGGTGGTGGCCCTCCGGCGCGCCGCGGGCGCGGACTCCGCGCTCCGTGATCCCGTGCTAGGCTGCACGCCTGAGGCGTTCGGCATCTGCTTCCCGGCCAGCGTGGGCTGGGTCTCGAAAGTGCGGCCGCGGCTGGCCGAGGACCCGCCCCTGGCGGGAGAGGACAGCGCGCGAGGCGGCCCGCTGCACGAGGCGGCGCACGCGGGGACGGTGCAGGCGGTGAAGGCCCTGCTCGAAGCGGGGGCCGATCCGGCCCGGCGGAACGCCGGGGGACGGACCGCCCTCGATCTGGCGCGCGCCCGCCCGGAGCACCCGGGCTGCGCCGCGGTCGCGGAGTGGCGGGCGGGCAGTGCACCCGAACCGAGGAGATGACGATGTTTTTCGAGCTCCGGCAGTACCACGTCCGTCCCGGGCAGCAGGAGCGGTGGGTGAAGTGCATGGAAGAGGAGATCATCCCCTTCCAGGTGAAGATGGGCATGGTGATCCTGGGCAGCTTCGTGGGCGAGGACGACCCGTCGGTGTACGTGTGGATCCGCCGCTTCGAGAACGAGCAGGAGCGCAAGCGGCTCTACGACGCGGTCTACCAGAGCGACTACTGGAAGAACGAGATCTCGCCGCGGGTCGGGCAGATGATCGACCGCGAGCAGATCAAGGTCACGCGCCTGGTGGCCACCCCGCACTCCGTGATCCGGTGAGCGCGCGCCGGTGAGCGCCGCTCCGCTCGAGGCCGCCCGCGCGCTCGCGCCCCTCATCCGCGCCTCCGCCGCCGAGACGGAGGCGCAGCGCGAGCTGCCCCGCCCGCTCTTCGAGGCGATGGCGGACGCGGGGCTCTTCCAGCTCGGGCTGCCGCGGGCGATCGGGGGCGCCGAGCTCGACCTGCCCACCTACATCCGGGTCATCGAGGAGATCGGCCGGGCCGACGCGAGCACCGCCTGGGTGACGAACCAGGTCGCGATCTTCGCGACCTACGCCGCGCGCATGCCGCGCGCGGCCGCGCGCACCATCTGGATCGACACCCCGCGCAGCGTGGTGGCCAACACCCCGATGGCCAATGCGCAGGCGGTGGTGGTGCCGGGCGGGTACCGGGTCACCGGCCGCCAGGGCTTCTCCACCGGCTGCCGGCACGCCTCGTGGCTGGCCGCGCACGCCACCGTGATCGAGCAGGGCCGGCCGCGCCTGGACGAGGGACAGCCGGAGCAGCGCTACTGCTTCGTGCCCCGCGCGCGGGCGGAGCTGCTGGACACCTGGCACGTGCGCGGCATGCGGGGCACCGGCACGCATCACTTCGCGGTGGACGACGTGTTCGTGCCGGAGGAGCTCACGGTGCGCTCGGTCACCGCGCCGCTCATCGAGACCGGTCCGCTCTACCAGATCCCGCGCACGCTGGTGTTCGCCTCCGGCGACGCCGCGGTGGCCCTCGGCACCGCCCGGAGCTGTCTGGCCACCTTCGTGGAGCTGGCCACCACCAAGACGCCGCGCGCGATGGAGGCCCTCCTGCGCGACCAGGCGATGGTGCAGAACGAGGTGGGCCACGCGGAGGCCGCGCTCCGCTCGGGACGCGCCTTCCTCACCGAGGCGGTCGGGGAGGTGTGGCACGCCCTGACCCGCCGGGAGGGCCTCACCCTCGACCAGCGCGCGAACCTGCGGCTGGCCACCACCCACGGCATCCGCCTGGCGGTGAAGGTGGTCGATGCGGTCTACAACATGTCGGGCGCCACCGCGGCCTACGACGGCCACCCCATCCAGCGCTACTTCCAGGACGTGCACGTGATCAGCCAGCACCTGCAGGCGCGCATGGCCCACTACGAGCTGGTGGGGCGGCACTGGCTCGGCCTCAAGGTGGACGAGACCCGGCTCTAGCGGGCGACCCGCCCGCGGCTGGGGTATGATCGGACCGCCGGCGACGACGGCGAGCCCCGGCGAGGGAGGCACTCCATGGCGACGGCGCAGACACCCCGAGGCATCAATCACGTGGTCCTGAACGTACGCGACATCGAGGTCTCGCACCGGTTCTGGACCGAGATCATGGGCTTCCGGTGCGTGGCCGAGCTCAAGCCGCGGCCGGACCGGGTGCGTCCCAAGATGCGCTTCTACAGCGGCGTGGGCGCCGACGGCGACCTGAGTCACCACGACCTCGCGCTGGCCGAGGTCCCGAAGCGCGAGGGCGTCGCTCACGGCGAGCCCGAGCCCTGGAGCCTGATGGGCGGCGGCGTCGGCCTCAACCACGTGGCGGTCGCGTGGCCGGACCGGGAATCGTGGCTCAAGCAGCTCGAGTTCCTGCGGGAGAAGGGCGTCACCTTCCACCGCCGGATCAACCACGGCATGACCCACAGCGTGTACATTTCGGACCCGGACGGGCACGGCATCGAGGTGCTCTACGAGCTGCCGCGCGAGGTGTGGGAGCAGGACATCGACGCGGCGCAGAACTACGCCGAGGTGCTGCCCACCGAGGGACCGGCCGCGATGGTGGACCGGGTCGACAATCCGGTGTTCGGCCGCTCGCCGGCCGGCGCATCGGCCGGCCCGCCCGCCGTCAGGTAGACGGCGGCGCCGGCCGGATCAGGGCACGATCTCGAACTCGACGCGCCCCAGCCCCGATCCCTCCACCGGCACCACGCCGGCCGTCACCCGCAGGCGCCCGGCGGCGACCCGGGCCGCCTTCTCCAGCTGGCTCCGGGTCACCTCCATGCGCCGGCTCGACAGCGCCCGGGCCGCCGCGTCGGGATTCGGCTCGTCCTTCATGAGATCGTTGACGATCGCGTCGACGCTGTCCGGCACCGGCTCGCCGGGGTGCCGCTCGGCGTAGAGCCGCGCCGCCGCCGCCGCGGCGCCGCCGGGCGTCTCGCGCCCCGCCGCCTCGATGCGCTGGCGGACCGCGTCGCGCTTGAGCGCGGCGATGTCGTCCACGGTGAGCACCGACTTCACGGCCAGGTTCACCCCCGGCGCGTCGCGCAGGAAGGTGCCGAGCCGCTCCGCGTGCCGATCGAAGCCGGGCGCGAAGCTCGTCGTGCCGGCCTCGAAGTAGACCGGCCAGATCTGGATGGTCTCGACGCGCTCCTCCGTGCTGTAGAAGATCTTGCCGACCCAGCTCACCGGCAGGGCCACCACGCCGACCGCGGTCTTGGCCACCGCGGACCAGAACGCCTCGCTGAAGTCGAACTGGCGGGTGGCCACGTTGCCGCTGACCGGCACCGAGAGGCGCACCTCGCCCTTGGCGTTCTTGAGCAGCGCGATGAGGGTGCCGAGCGGGACGCCGACCCGGTCGCGCACCGCGTCGCCGCTGCGCGAGGGGGCGAACTCGGGCTGGCCGAGCACGATGTCGTTGGAGGCGGTGAGCACGTCGTCCGCCACCCGGTACCGCACCGTGCCGCCGAAGGCGCCCCGGCGCGCGATCCACCCGATCAGCGGGTTGAGGTACGGGTTCACCCGCGGCAGCGGGAAGTCGGTCAGCTTGCCCTCCAGATCGAGGTTGACGGGGCCGCTCAGGCCGCCCACCGATCCCTTCAGCTCGAAGGGCGCGCCGCCGGTGAGCCGCCCGTTCAGCGTGAGCTGTCCCTTGCCGGTGCGGGCGGTGGTGAGCCCGCGGCCGGTCATCGCGATGCGCGAGGCCTCCTCCGCGAAGACCGGCTTGGTGGTGCGATCGACGAAGCGGACGAAGCCCTCCGTGACCGTCACCTCGCCCAGGTTGACGACGGGCAGCGGCCCCTCGTCGGGCGGGCGCGGGCCTGCGGGCGCGCTGCCGCGGCGGGGCGCCGCCGCGGGGGCGGGCGTGGCCGCCGGCGCGTCGGGCGTGAGCAGATCGATCAGCGGGAAGCCGCCGTCGGCGTCACGCTCCACCAGGGCCCACGGCTGATCGAGGGCCACGCGCTGGATCGTGACCCGCCGGGGCCAGTCCGCGTCGATGCCGTCCATGTCCACGCGCTTGACGTAGCCGAGCATCCGCTGTCCGTCGCCCAGGATCGGGTCGTCCACCGCCATGCGTCCGGTGGCCGCGACGGAAAGCGGCGAGAGCGTGCCTTTCACCCGCAGGTCCGCGTCGAGCTTGCCGGCCAGGCTGGCGCGTCCGGGCACGAAGGCCCGGGCGATGGCCACGTCGAGCTGCTTGATCGCGAGCTGCAGATCCACCGCCTGCGTGTCGAGCCGGAGGTTGCCCCGCGCGTGCACGGTGCCGCCGGAGCCGGTGGTGGCGCGCAGCCGCACCGCCGCCGGCTCGCGCGCGGGCCACGTGAAGTTGCGGATCGTGAGGCGCGCGTCGTGGATCTGGGCCCGCGCGGTGGGGCGCACGGTGGAATCCACGATGTCGAAGACGCCGCCGTCGATGCCCGCGCGCCGCACGCGCACATCGAGCGTGGGGGGGATGCCCGCGGCCGGGCCCTCGCGCGGGGGCGCGCCGGCGGGCGGGTCGGGAGGCTCGAGCAGCGCCCGCAGGGGGAAGGAGCCGTCGGCGGCCTGCTCGATCCGGGCCCACGGCTTCTGCAGGTCGATGCGGTCTACCGTGACGGTGGCGGGCCACGCGAAATCGATGCCGGTGGCCTGCAGGCGCGCCGCGGTCATCAGCGGCGCGCCGGCGTCGCCGAACGCCATGTCGGCGATGGCGGCGGAGCCGCGGGCGGTCAGGGTGAACGGCTCCAGCGTGGCCTTGATCGCAAGATCGCCGCTCGCGTGCCCGGCGAGCCGTCCGCGCACCGGCGCATAGGGCTGGGCGGGGCCCAGGTCCACGCCGGCCGGCGTCAGCTGCATCTCGAGGCTCCGGGCGGCCACGTCCACCGTGCCCCGCCCGGCGATGCGGCCGGACCCCGGCGTCGGCGCGTCGAGCTGCACCGGCACCGGCACCCGCGCGGGCCACGCGAAGTCGCGGGCGCTGAGCCGCACCCCGGCCACCTCGAGCCGCGCGGTGGGATTGACCGCCGCGTCCACCACGGTGGCGGCGCCCTCTTCGAAGAGCACCTCGCGCACCGTCATCTTGATGTCGGGCGACGATGAGGAGGCCGCGGGCGGCGCCGTCGCCGGCGAGGGGCCCGCGGGCGCCGCGGAGGACGACGGCGTCGGTGGCGTCCCGGCGGGCGGCGCGCGACGGAGCGGCGTGAGGATGCCCGTGATCGGCATGGAGCCGTCGGGGCGCCGCTCCAGCAGGACCCACGACTTCCGCATGTGCACGCGATCGATGGTGGCGGTGGCGGGCCAGGCGTAGTCGAGCCCGGCCAGCTCCAGGCGGCCCACCGTGAGGATGGGACGGTCGCCGTCGAGGAAGGCCAGGTCCGCGAGGGCGAGCGACCCCTTCGCGGTGAGCTCGGTCCTGTCACCGTTCATGGTGCCTTTCGCGGTGAGCTCGCCGTCGACGTGCCCCTCCACCCGCGCGGCGAGGGGCGCGTAGGGCCGATACGGCGCGACCGAGATGTTCACCAGCCGGGTGCGCAGGTCGAAGCGCACCGGATCGAGCAGGACCGTCCCGCTGGTCTCGATCGTGCCGCCCTCGGGCGTGCCCGCGCTGAGCGTCACGGTGGCCGGTCCGCGGCTCGGCCAGGTCAACGCGCGCGCGGTGAGACGGATCGGGTTCAGGCGGAAGACCGCCGCCGGCTCCACGGTGGCGTCGTCCAGCCGGACGCGGCCGTTGTCCACCGAGACCTCGCCCACCTCGATCGCGAAATCGGGCGGCAGCGCGCTCGGCTTGCTGCTCGGCGCCGGGGCCGGCCGCTCGCGGCCGGGCTTGTTCATCGACTCCACCAGATCCGAGATGGTGAGCCGCCCGTCTCGCTCACGGCCGATGCGGGCCCGGGGCCGGCTGAGCCGCACCCGCTCGATCTTCGCCTTCGGCCACTGCGCGTCCAGGCCCGACAGCTCGACCTGGTCCGCGGCGGCCAGGCGGCGCGCGCCGTCGGACACCGTGACGCCCTTTACCAGCCCGCGGCCGCGCACGCGCGGCCCGGCGGGCGTGGTGTCGATGGTGAGGTCGGTCTCGGCCATGCCGGTGAACTCCACCGGCAGGTCGAAGTAGGGCGCCCAGAACGCGAGGTCGACCCGGCTGATGCGGGTGCGCACCTCGGCCGCCGGCGGAGTGGCGCGCGCCGTCCCCTGGACGTCGAGCGCGCCGCCGCCGGGCAGCCCGGCGCTGGCGGTGAGGCGCGCGGACGAGCGGCCGGTCGCGTCGACGCCGTCGGCCACGATCCGGAGGCGCCGGATCTCGAAGCGGTTGTGCTGCCCGGGCCGCGGATCGAAGACGGTGGCGTCGCCCGTCGCCTCGATCCGGCCGGTGAGGCGGCCCTCCGGGGACCGGCCGCTGGTGAGCGTGAAGTCGAGCGCGGGCACCGTGAACAGCGAGGCCTCGACCCCGCGCCGGCGCGCCACCACGTCGGCGATGCGCGCCTGCCCGTCGAGGCCCACGCCGCCCTGCGCGTCGACGGTGGCCTCCACCACCGCGCCCACCGTGGCCCGGTCGAGCACCATCATCGCGTCGGGCGGCAGGTACAGGTTGGCGAGAGTGGCGTCGGCGTCGCGCAGGCTGAGCCGCGCCTTCGCCTGGAACGGCCGCAGCGCGATGCCGGATGCGTCCAGGGAAAGCGGGGCGCCCGCCACCTGGGCGGTGAGGCGCAGGCGGCCGCGCGGCTCCGGGTTCTCGCTGGACAGCGCCTCGGCCTCCACGCCGAGCCCCATCGCGCGCCAGGTGCGGACCGGCGTCAGCGTGCGGTCCTCGAACAGGATCGCCCCGTCGGTCACCGCCAGGTGGTCGAGGGCGAACGGCAGGCCCTCGGACCGCGAGGGCGGACGCGCGAGCAGGTCGGAGATATTGAGCTCGCCGTGCCCGATGCGCACGACGTGGATGCGGGGGCCGGCGAGGGCCACGTCCGCGATCTCGAGACGTCCGCGCAGCAGGCGCGTGGGGTGGAAGCGGACGTCGAGCCGATCGAACTCCACCAGCGGGGGCCCGGGGATGCGGTCGGCGAGCCGGAACCCGGCGATGGAGAGGCGGCCGTGGGCGAGATCGAGGTCGAAGCCGGCCAGGGTCAGGCGGCGACCGGTCTGGGCCTCGACCTGCCACACGAGGGCCCATCGGGCGATGCGGGGCAGCGCCAGCCAGAGCGCCGTGACGGAGAGGACGAGTCCCGCCAGCGCGACGACCGCGACGCTCCACCAGAGGCGGCGGCGAGTCACGCCTCCCAGTATGCCTCGGCTGCCGCTCCGCCACCTACAGACCGGCGCGAGTCGGCCCGCCGACGGTCAGCGGAACGCGGGGGCGATCTCCGCGATGAAGCGGTCCAGGTCCCGCCGCAGCTCGGGCAGCGGCCGGAACAGCGTCGGGATGAACACGGTGTCGACCTTCGCCGCGCGCAGCTCGCCCAGAATGGCCCGGATCTGCTCCGGAGTGCCGGCCAGGCAGGTGTCGCGCGCGTCCGCTGCGTGCCGGCCCATGCGCGTGCCGATCGTCTCCGCGAGCGCCTCCACCTCCGCCTTCTTGTCCGTGATGAGCAGGGCCATGTTGGCGGAGCGGCGGATGGTGCCGGGGTCGCGGCCCACGGCCGCGCAGTGCTCGTCGAGGATGCGGCCCTTGTGGGCCAGGACCTTCGGGCCGCCCCACACGTTCCAGTGGTCGGCGTGGCGGGCCACCGTCCGCAGGGTCATCTTCTCGCCGCCGCCGCCGATCATCAGCTCCGGGTGCGGCTTCTGCACGGCCTTGGGCTGGAGCGGCGCGTCCGACAGCTGGTAGTAGCGCCCCTTGAACGTGGAGCGGTCCTGCGTCCACAGCATCTTCATCACCTGGCAGGCCTCGTCGAGCCGCTCGAGGCGCTCGCGCATGGTGTAGAACGGGATGCCGTAGGCCTCGTGCTCGTTCTCCTGCCATCCCGCGCCCAGGCCCAGCAGCAGGCGCCCGTTCGAGATGATGTCGACCTGCGCCGCCATCTTGGCCACCACCGCCGGGTGCCGGTACGTGTTGCCGAGCACGATGGTGCCGACCTGCATTCGCGGCACCAGCGCGGCCAGTGCGGTGAGCGTGCTCCAGCCCTCGAGCATCGCGCCCTCGCGCTCCGTGGTGTTGGGCATGAAGTGGTCGGTCACGCACGCCACGTCCCACCGGGTGGCCTCGACGTGCTTCCATAGCTCCAGCACCCCCGGCCACGTCTGGTTCCCCATGCTGGTGAAGATCCCGAACCTCATCAATTCCTCCTTGGATGGTCGACGCTCGGATCGAGCCATGCGTGAGCGGGCTCACCCGAGCGGCGAGTCCGGCGAGCGGGTGACGGAGCCGGCTGCGCGGGGCCCCCCACGCCGCCAGGACCCGTCCGCCTCGCGCGTCGTCCGTTCACGGATGGGTTGGCCGACCCTCAGTGTTCGGTTTGGGATTCTCGGGCGGGGCCGACGAGGGTGGCGCCGCCGTCCACGACGAGGAGCTGGCCGGTGATGTAGCGGGCGTGGTTGGAGAGGAGGAAGCGGGCCGCCTGGCCGATGTCCCACCCGGTGCCCTCGCGGCCCAGGACCGAGGCGCGCCGGCGCTGGTCGCGGGCGGCGGGGCTCATGCCGCGCGCGTAGACCATGGGGGTGTAGACCGGGCCGGGCGCGATGCAGTTGACGCGGATGCCGTCGGGCCCGTGGTCGACCGCCATCGCGCGGCTCAGCGCGATGACTGCGCCCTTGGAGGCGGAGTAGGTGGTGAGGCCGCGCGGCCGGAGGGCCGAGATCGACGAGATGTTGACGATCGCGCCGCCCTGCGCGGTGCGGATCATCTCGGGGATGGCGGCCTTCGAGGCGAGGAACATGGTCTCGACGTTGACCTGCATGACCCGCCGCCAGGTCTCGGGCTTCTCCTGCACCACGCTGCCCTTGCTGCCGATGCCCACGTTGTTGACCAGGAAGTCGAGCCGGCCGTAGCGGGAGACGGCCTCGCGGGCCATCGCCGCGCACTGCGCCTCGTCGGTCACGTCGACGGCCAGCGGGGAGGCGGTGCCGCCCTCGGCGGTGATCATCTCCACCGTGCGCTTGGCGAGGCCCTCCTCGCGATCGACCACCAGCACGCGGGTGCCGCTGCGGGCGAGCAGGATGCAGGTCGCGCGCCCGTTGCCGATGCCGTCGCCGGCGGCGCCCCCGCCGGTGACGATGGCCACTCGTCCCGCCAGTCCTGGATCGTCCTCGGGTCGCGCTGTCGTGCTCGCGCTCATGGCCGCGCCTTTCGTGGAATGGTCAAGGGAACCCCGCGCCGGGCACGTCCACGAGGACGCGCTCGATGCGGCCGTCGCGCCGGTCCGCGACCGCGGGGCCGCTGCCGGTGCAGGTGCAGACGTAGAGGGTGCGGCGATCGGCTCCGCCCAGCATGCAGGCGAAGGCGTGGCGACCCGCCCCGACCGGGATCCGGCGGTCGATCGCGCCGCCCTCGCGGACGCGCAGGAGGTCCGGGCCCCGCGCGTCGGCGACCCAGATCGCGCCCTCCGCGTCGAGGCAGATGCCGTCGGGGAAGACGCCGTCGAGGGCGGCCCAGACCCGGCCGCGGGAGAGCCCCCCGTCCGCGGCCACCTCGAAGGCGGTGAGGCGATGGGCGAGCGTCTCGGCCACCACGAGCGTGCGGCCGTCGGGCGTGATCACCCCGCCGTTGGGGAACTTGAGGTCCTCCGCGGCGCGGGTGACGGTGCCGTCGGGATCGACGCGGGCGAGGGTCGCCGCGCGCGGCGGCTCGTTGCGGTGACGGTCGAAGCCGAAGTTGCCGACGTAGGCCCGGCCGCGCGCGTCCACCACCATGTCGTTGCACGGGCCGGTGGCGAGCGCGGAGAGGTCGGCGTGGACCACCGCGCGGCCGTCCCGCACCCGCAGCAGCCGACGGTCGAGCATGGAGACGACCAGCAGGCTGCCGTCGGGGAGCCAGCCGAGGCCGGAGGGACGCTGCGGCACCTCGAGGATCGTCTCGGCCTTGCCCTCCGGGGTCACCGCGAGCACGCGCTGCGTGTAGAAGTCGGAGAACCACAGGCGTCCGTCGCGCCAGCGCGGCCCCTCGGCGAAGGTGAGGCCGTCGAGCAGCGGGGCGAGCACGCGGAGGACCCTAGGCGACGGCGGCGGGCGCGTGCGGGATGGCCCGCCACTGCTCGGGATCGTGGCCGTAGAACACGGTGGCGCCCTCGCGGTCGCGCAGGCGGCGCAGCCGGGCCAGGGACTCCCGCATGACCGGGCCGTTCCACAGCACGCGCGGCAGCACGTCGCGATCCAGGTTCTCCCGGACGTAGCACGCGTCGGCCGCGCAGACGAAGTCCTGGCCCTTGCCCGCGCGCACCCGCAGCGACTGATGCCCCGGGGTGTGCCCGAAGGTCGGGAACAGGATCACGGTGCCGTCCCCGAACACGTCGTGCTCCCCGTCGACGAGCCGGTAGTCGAGGGGATGGTCGAAGTCGAGCGGGCTCGGGTTGTAGCCGGGCGCGAAGCCGGGCCGGCGCGCCGCCTCCATCTCCGCCTTCTGCACCAGGAACGTGGAGCGCGGGAAGAACTCGTTGCCCCCGCAGTGGTCGAAGTGCAGGTGCGAGTTGGCCACGTAGCGCACGTCGTCGGGACGGAGCCCGAGCAGGGCCAGCTGGGGGACCACGTCCTCGCCCGCCGTCGACCGGTCCACCAGCCGCTTCGCCCGCTCCGGGCCCATGCGCCCGATGGGATCGACGCGGGTCTGGCAGTGCACGCCGGTATCGAAGAGGAGCCGGCCGCGCGGGTGCGCGACCAGGAAGCTCAGCACCGGCACCGTCCAGGACTGGCCCGCGGGCAGGTCGTCGAGCATGCTCGCGCGGTCCAGCTCGAGCGCGCCGGTGCAGAGGGCGAAGACCGGGATCACGGCGGCTACCATAAACCCTGCCGCCGCGGTTGTCACCCCGGCGCGGCTCAGCGCGGCGGCGGGGGCGGCGGAGGCGGCGGGCCGGGCGGCGGCGGTGGCGCAAGCGCCGCGTCCGGCGACGCGGGAGGTGCCGGCGGAGCGGGAGTCACCGCGGGCGGCGGCGGCGGAGGCGGCGGGGCCGGGCTCGGGGTGGGCGCGACCACGCGCGCGGGCCGCCCCGGCACCTGATCGCCCTTGGCGTACATGCACTGCGTGTAGGCGTTGTCGTAGCGGCGCTGCACGCTCTCGCCGGAGGCCTGGCCCGCGCTGGCGCCGACCGCGGTGCCGCCCACCAGCCCGAAGCCGGCGCCGACCGCGGCGCCCGTCGCCGGACGACGCGTGATCGCGCCGAGCGCGGCGCCGAGCCCGGCGCCGATCAGGGTGCCGATCGCCGCGCCGCCGACCGTATTCCTGGCCGCCGAGGCGCCCGGCGTGGTACCGGCCTGCCGGCGCGCCCAGTCGCGGCAGACGACGTCGTCTTCCCGGAACTGCTCGAAGGTCTTCCCGCGGCCGGGCAGCACCGATACGCTCGGCCCGGCCGGCACGGTGGCGCAGCCGGCGGCCAGCGCGACCACGAGTAGCAGCGCCAGGGCTCGCACGGGCGCGCTCTCCGTCACGGAGCTTTCGGGGCCGGGCTGACCGGCTGCCAGCCCCGCGGGCACTCCTTCACGTACGGGTAGTAGCCAGCCGGATCCGGGCAGTAGTACCAGGACGGCTGGGCCGCGGTCTGGGGCTGCTCCTGGTACACCGGCGCCGGCTCGACGACGACCGGGGCCGGATACGACGGCGCCACCACGACCGGTGGCCCCACGACCACCGGGGGTCCCACCACGATCCCGGGACCCACGAACACCCGCGCCCGCCACGCCGAGGCCGGGGTGGCGCTCCAGCCGATCGATCCAACGGTCACGAGCGCGATCAGGGCCGGCGGCGCAAGCATTCGAAAGCGCATCATGAGTCCCCTCCTCGAGGGCCACCTCCTCTGACGGAGGTGGCGCGTCCTTCATTTACGGGACGAGCGGCCCGGTGTTCCGGTTGACCGGGCGGTCCCGGGGACTCGGGGGCGCCCGCGGGGCCGCCCTGCCGCCTAGCCCGCGTAGTGCTCCGACGGTCGCTTCATCTCGAAGATGTCGTGCACGTGCGCGTAGGCATGCCCGGCGAGCCGGCCCACCGGCTTGAGCCGCGCCATGTCGATGCGCCCGGTCGCCGCGTCGTAGACGTCGTCGCGCACGTGGAAGTACACGATCTCGCCCAGCACGAGGCTGTGGGGCCCGCGGCCCACCGGGATGACCCGGGCCAGCCGGCACTCGAGGCTGATCGGCGCCTCCAGCACCCGCGGGGAGCGCACCCGCGCCCCGGGTGCGGCGGTGAGGCCGGTGAGGGCGAACTCGTCGATCCCGGGCGGGTACTCCCCGGAGGTCTGGTTCATCTGCTCGGCGCGGTCGTCGTCCACCACGTTCACCACGAAGTCGCCGGTGTGCTCCGCGTTCCGCACCGTGTCCTTGCGGTTCTTCGCCCGCGGGCCGGAGGAAAAGGCGATGGTGGGCGGGTCACCGCAGACGCCCATGAAGAAGCTGAAGGGGGCGAGGTTGTGCACGCCGTCCGGCCCCACCGTGGACACCCACGCGATGGGCCGCGGCACCACGCAGCCGATCAAGAGCTTGTAGGTGGACTCCTGCTTCATGCTGCGCGGATCGAGCTCCATGCGCGACTCCTCTCGTAGGGGATCGACTACTTGCCGCCGCTGATCTGCTCGACCGGCCGGCGCACGCCGATGCGCGCGCCGATCCGCGTCCACACCTTCGCCATCCGGATCCGCCACCGCTCCAGGAACAGGTACACGATCGGGGTCGTGTAGAGGGTCAGGAGCTGGCTCAGCATGAGGCCGCCGATGATGCTCACCCCGAGCGGGCGCCGCAGCTCGGAACCGGTGCCGGTGCCGAGGGCCAGCGGCAGTGCCCCCAGCATCGCGGCCATCGTGGTCATGAGGATGGGCCGCAGCCGCTGCAGGCACGCGGTATAGATCGCGTCCTTCGGCGCGCGCTCCTCGCGCCGCTCCAGGTCCAGCGCGACGTCGATGACCATGATCGCGTTCTTCTTCACGATGCCGATGAGCAGGATGATTCCGATGATCGCGATGATCGACAGATCCATCCGGCACAGCATCAGGGCCAGCAGCGCGCCCACCCCCGCCGAGGGCAGGGTGGAGAGGATGGTCAACGGGTGCACGTAGCTCTCGTAGAGCATGCCGAGCACGATGTAGACCGCGACCAGGGCGGCCAGGATGAGCAGGGGCTGGGTGGACAGCGAGTCCTGGAAGGCCTGGGCCGCCCCCGCGAACTTGCCGCGCACGCTCGCGGGCAGCCCCACGCGGCGGCCCGCGTCCTGCACCGCGGTCACCGCGTGGCCGAGCGACACGTCGGGCGCCAGATTGAATGACATCGTCACCGACGGGAAGAGGCCCTGGTGGTTCACCTGCAGCGGGGCGGCGCTCGGCTGAAACCGGGTCAGCGCGGTGAGGGGCACGGTGGCGCCGGTGGCGGAGCGCAGGTGGATCGCGGAGAGCGCGTCCGGACTCTGCCAGTACTCGGGCGCCACCTCCATCACCACGTGGTACTGATTCAGCGAGGTGTAGATGGTCGAGACCTGGCGCTGTCCGAATGCGCTGTAGAGGGTCTCGTCGATGAGCTTGGTGCTGACCCCCAGGCGGGCCGCGGTGTCCCGGTCGATGGTGAGCGGCACCTGCAGTCCCGCGTCCTGCTGGTCGCTCGAGACGTCGCGCAGCTCGGGGAGGCCGCGGAGCGCCTGGAGCATGCGCGGCGCCCACTCGCTCAGATCCTTGAGGCTGTCCGCCTGGAGGGTGTACTGGTACTGCGCGTTGCCGAGGCGGCCGCCCACCCGGATGTCCTGCACCGCCTGCAGGTAGAGGGTGGCGCCGATCACCCGCGCCAGCTTGGGACGGAGGCGGCCGATGATCTGGTCCGCGGTGGCGTCGCGCTCCCTGGTCGGCTTGAGCGCCACGAACATGCGCGCGGTGTTCACGGTGGTGCCGCGGCCGCCGCCGCCCCCGGTGTAGGCGGTGACGGTGGCGACTCCCGGATCGGCCTGCACGATCGCGGCGAGCTGGGTCACCTTCTCGCGCATTGCCTGGAAGGAGATGTCCTGGGACGCCACGATCCCGCCGCTGAGCCGCCCGTTGTCCTGCTGGGGGAAGAAGCCCTTGGGGATGATCACGAACAGGTACACGGTGAGCGCGCAGGTGAGCGCGGCGATGGCGAGCACCGTGCCGGGGTAGCGGAGGGCCCAGCCCAGGGTGTGCTCGTAGCCCCGGACCACCCAGCCGAAGACCCGCTCGCCGCCGCGGTAGAAGCGGCCGCGCTCTCGCCCGTGATGGGAGCGGAGGAGCCGCGCGCACATCATCGGGGTGGTGGTCAGGGAGACCACCAGCGAGACCAGCACCGCGATGGAGAGCACCATCGCGAACTCCCGGAAGAGCCGGCCGATGAGGCCGCCCATCAGGAGGATCGGAATGAACACCGCGACCAGCGAAACGCTGATCGAGAGCACGGTGAAGCCGATCTCGCGCGCCCCGGTGATCGCGGCCTCGAGCGGGCGCATGCCCTGCTCGAGGTGGCGCATCACGTTCTCCACCACCACGATCGCGTCGTCGACCACGAACCCGGTGGCCACCGTGAGGGCCATCAGCGAGAGGTTGTCGATGCTGTAGCCGATCAGGTACATGAAGGCGAAGGTGCCGGTCAGCGACACCGGCACCGCGACGCCCGGGATGGCGGTGGCCCGGCCGTCGCGCAGGAACAGGAACACCACCAGCACCACCAGGGCCACCGAGATCATCAGGGCGTGCTCGACGTCGGCCACCGAGGCCCGGATGGTGACGGTCTGGTCGAGCACCGGGGTGAGGGTGACGTCGGCGGGGATGAGCGCGTGCAGCTCGGGCATCGCCTCGCGGATGCGATCGACCGCCTCGATGATGTTGGCCCCGGGCTGGCGGAAGATGATGATCAGCGCGGCGGGGCGGCCGTTGGCGATGCCGACCGAGCGCAGGTCCTCGCCCGCCTCGGTCACCTGGGCCACGTCGGAGAGCCGCACCGCGGCGCCGTTGCGCCAGGCCACCACCAGCGACCGGTACTGGTCCGCGAAGCGCAGCTGGTCGCTGGTGCGGATCTCCCACGCGCGCTCCGGTCCGTGGATCTGCCCCTTCGGCCGGTTGACGTTGGCGTTGGCCAGCGTCGCGCGCACGTCCTCGAGGCCGATGTCGTAGCGGGCCAGCGCGTGGGGGTTCAGCTCGACCCGCACCGCGGGCAGCGAGCTGCCGCCCACGAAGACCTGGCCCACGCCGTCCAGCTGGGCCAGCTTCTGCTGGAGGATGGTCGACGCCATGTCGTACATCTGGCCGGTGGTGGCGGTGGGCGAGGTGAGCGCGAGGATCATGATGGGGGCGTCGGCCGGGTTGACCTTGCGGTAGGTCGGGTTGCTCGGCAGGTTCGAGGGCAGCTGGCCGGCCGCCGCGTTGATGGCGGACTGCACGTCGCGGGCGGCCCCGTTGATGTCCCGCGAGAGGTCGAACTGCAGCGCCACGCTCGTCGAGCCGAGAAAGCTGGTCGAGGTCATCTCGGTCACCGCTGCGATGCGCGTGAACTGGCGCTCCAGCGGGGTCGCCACCGCGGAGGCCATGGTCTCGGGGCTGGCCCCGGGCAGGCCGGCCGAGACGCTGATGGTGGGGAAGTCCACCTGGGGCAGCGGGGCCACCGGCAGCAGCCGGAAGCCGATGATGCCGGCCAGGACCAGCGCGACGGTCAGCAGGGTGGTGCCGACGGGGCGCCGGATGAACGGGCCGGACAGGTTCACGGGCGTGACGGCTGCGCGGGCGCGCCCGCCGGCGGGGTGGCCGTCGCGGGCCGGGCGCGGCGGCCCGCGCGCACCGCGAGCCGATCGAAGGCGAGGTAGATGACCGGCGTCGTGTAGAGCGTGAGCAGCTGGCTCATGATCAGGCCGCCCACGATCGCCACTCCGAGCGGCTGGCGCAGCTCGGCGCCCACCCCCTGACCGAGGGCGAGCGGCACCCCGCCCAGCAGCGCGGCCATCGTGGTCATCAGGATCGGCCGGAAGCGGAGCAGGCACGCCTGGTAGATCGCCTCGAACGCGGGCTTCCCCTCGGTGCGCTGGGCGTCGAGCGCGAAGTCGATCATCATGATCGCGTTCTTCATCACGATGCCGATCAACAGGATGATGCCGATGAGCGCGATCACGCTCAGGTCGAGGCGCGCGGCGAGCAGCGCGAGCAGGGCGCCCACGCCGGCGGAGGGCAGGGTGGACAGGATCGTCACCGGGTGGATCCAGCTCTCGTAGAGGACGCCGAGCACGATGTACACGCACACCACCGCGGCCAGGATGAGGAGCGGCTCGTTGGCGAGCGAGGCCTGGAAGGCCCGCGCCGCGCCCTGGAATCGCGACTCGATCGAGATCGGCATCTTCAGGTCGCGGCGGGTGGTGTCGATGGCGTCCACCGCCTCGCCGAGGGAGACGCCGGGGGCCAGGTTGAACGAGACGGTCACCACCGGGAACTGGCCCTGGTGGCTCACCACCAGCGGGCTGGCCCGCTCCTCGAAGGAGGTGAACGTCGACAGCGGGACCTGGCCGCCGCTGCTCGAGCGCAGGTAGATCTGCTGCAGCGCGGCCGGATCCCGGCGGAACTCGGGCCGCACCTCGAGCACCACCCGGTACTGGTTCAGCTGGGTGAAGATGGTGGAGATCTGCCGCTGGCCGAACGCGTTGTAGAGCGCGTCGTCGATCATCTGGGGGGTGATGCCGAGCCGGGCCGCGGTGTCCCGGTCGATGCGCACCGACGTCTCGAGGCCCTGGTCCTGCTGGTCGCTCGCCACGTCGCGCAGGCCGGGATGGGCGCGGAGGCGCTCGACGAAGCGGGGAACCCAGGTGTTGAGCTCGGCCACGCTCGGACTCTCCAGGCTGTACTGGAACTGGGTGCGGCTCACCCGATCCTCCACCGTGAGGTCCTGCACCGGCTGCAGGTAGAGCGTGATCCCGGGCACCTCCGCGAGGCGGGGCCGCAGCCGCTCGATGACGTCGCGCACTCCGATCCGCCGCTCGTCGAGGGCCCGGAGGGTGATCAGCATGCGACCGCTGTTGAGGGTGACGTTGGTGCCGTCGATGCCGATGAACGAGGAGAGGGTCTCCACCGCGGGGTCGGCGAGGATCGCCCGGGCCAGCGCCTGCTGGCGCTGGGCCATCGCCGGGAACGACACGCTCTGAGGCGCCTCCGAGATGCCGAGGATCACGCCGGTGTCCTGGACCGGGAAGAGCCCCTTCGGCACCACCGTGTAGAGCAGCAGGGTGAGCCCGAGGGTGCCGACCGCCACCACGAGGGTGAGGCCCTGGTGCGCGAGGACGATCCGCAGGGTGCGCGCGTAGAGATCCAGCACGCGGTTGAACACCGCCTGGGAGAGGCGCGCCACCCGTCCGGTCTCGTGGGGCTCGTGGTGGCGCAGCAGCCGGGCGCACAGCATCGGGGTGAGGGTGAGGGAGACCCCCGCCGAGACCAGGATCGCGGCGCTCAGGGTGATCGCGAACTCCCGGAAGAGGCGGCCCACGATGTCACCCATGAACAGGAGCGGGATCAGCACCGCGATCAGGGAGACGGTCAAGGAGAGGATGGTGAAGCCGATCTGTGCCGAGCCCTCGAGCGCGGCCTCCAGCGGAGAATCGCCCGCCTCGATGTAGCGCGCGATGTTCTCGATCATCACCACCGCGTCGTCGACCACGAAGCCGGTGGCGATGGTGAGGGCCATCAAGGAGAGGTTGTTCAGGCTGAAGCCGAGCGCGTACATCACCGCGAAGGTGCCGACGATCGAGACCGGCACCGCGATCGACGGGATGAAGGTGGCGGCGGGGCTGCCCAGGAACAGGAAGATCACCAGCACCACCAGGATCACCGCGAGCATCAGCTCGAGCTGCACGTCGTGGACCGAGGCGCGGATGGTGGTGGTGCGGTCGCTGAGGATCGCCACCTTGACCGAGCCGGGCAGGGTGGCCTGCAGGGTGGGCAGCAGGAGCTTGACCCGGTCCACCACCTGGATGAGGTTGGCGCCGGGCTGGCGCTGGATGTTCACGATCACCGCGGGCTCGGTGCCCATCCAGGCGGCCTGCCGGAGGTTTTCCGCGTCGTCCACCGTGTCGGCCACGTCCGAGAGGTGCACCGGCGCCCCGTTGCGGTAGGCGATGACCAGGTTGCGGTACTGCTCGCTCGACACGAGCTGATCGTTGGCCCCGATGGTGAAGGCCTGCCGCGGCCCGTCGAGGCTGCCCTTGGCCTGGTTCACGCTCGCGTTGGCCACCGCGGTCCGCACGTCCTCGAGCGTGAGCGCGTTGGCGGCCAGCCGGGTCGGGTTCACCTGGATGCGGATGGCCGGCTTCTGCCCGCCGCTCAGGCTGACCAGCCCCACCCCCGGCAGCTGGGAGATCTTCGGCACCAGGCGCGTGTCCGCGAGGTCCTGCACGGTGGTGAGGGGCAGCGCGTCGGACGTGAGCCCGAGGGTGAGGATGGGCGCGTCGGCGGGGTTGACCTTGCTGTAGATCGGCGGGTTCGGCAGGTCGGTGGGCAGGAACGACGTGGCCGCATTGATGGCGGCCTGCACCTGCTGCTCGGCGATGTCGAGCGGCAGATTCAGGTCGAACTGCAGCGTGATCACGCTGCTGGTCGACGAGCTGCTCGACGTCATCTGCTTGAGGCCGGGCATCTGGCCGAACTGGCGCTCCAGCGGGGCGGTGACCGCGGAGGCCATGACGTCGGGGCTCGCGCCCGGATAGAACGTCTGCACCTGCATGGTCGGGTAGTCCACCTGGGGCAGGGCGGACACCGCGAGCAGCCGGTAGCCGACGAGCCCGGCGAGGACGATCGCGGCGGTCAGGAGGGAGGTCGCGACCGGCCGGAGGATGAACGGCCGCGACGGGTTCATGCCCCCCCGCGGGCGCCCGCCGGCCGCTCGCTCTGGCCCCGCGGCGACCGATCGCCGGGGGGCGGGGCCGGCTGGTCCCCGCGGGCGCCCGCCGGCCGCTCGGCGCGCATCGTCGGCTGCACGCGCGAGCGGTCCTGCACCTTGTCGACTCCGTCGACGATCAACGCGTCGCCCGCGGCCACGCCCTCACGCACCGCGGTGACGCCGCCCTCCCCCGGGCCGAGGGCGATCTTCCGCAGCTCCACCGTGTTGTCCGGCTTCACCGCGTACACGAACGGGCCCTGGGACCCGCGCTGGATCGCCTCGTTGGGGACGAGAACCGCGCCCTTCACGGTGTCGACCAGCACGCGCGCGTTCACGAACTGGTTCGGGTAGAGCGAGAAGTCGGCGTTGTCGAAGCTCGCCTTGAGCTTCACGGTGCCGGTGCTCTGGTCGATCTGGTTGTCCACCGCGATGAGGATGCCCCTCGCGAGACGGGTGCGCCCCTCGCGATCGAACGCCTCCACCGTCATCGTCCCCGCCGCCCGCTGCCGGGCGAGCACCGCGGGCAGGTTGTCCTGCGGGATCGTGAACAGGACCGCGATCGGCTGGATCTGGGTCAGCACCACGAGGCCGCCCGGGTCGTTGGCGTGCACCATGTTGCCCGCGTCGACGAGGCGCAGACCGGTGCGGCCGGTGATGGGGGCGATGATCCGGCAGTAGGTGAGCTGGAGCTTGATCGCGTCGATGTTGCCCTGATCCGCCTGGATGGCCGCCGCGAGCTGCGAGACGGTGGAGGCCTGGGTGTCGAGCTGCTGCTGCGGGATGAAGCCGCCCTTCACGAGCGTGCGGTAGCGCTCGAGATCGAGGCGCGCGTTGCTGAGCGCCGCCTGGTCCTTGGCGAGCTGGCCCTCGGCCTGGGTCAGCTGGGCCTCGAAGGGGCGTGGATCGATCTCGGCGAGGACGTCGCCCGCCTTGACGAGCTGGCCCTCCTGGAACAGGGTCCGCATGAGCTGACCGTCGACGCGGCTGCGCACCGTCACCGTGTTCAGCGCGGTGACCGTGCCGAGCCCGGTGAGATAGACCGGCAGGTCGCCGGTCTTCGCGGCCACCGTCACCACCGGGATGGCGCGCGGGGCGGTGGCGCGCGGCGGCGGGGCCGCGCGGCCGGGGCGGTTCAGCGCGAAGTACCCGCCTCCCGCGAGCAGGGCGGCCAGGACGACCCCGATGATCCAGACCCGGCCGCCCCGTGACCGACGTGGCGCATCCGTCGATTCCGGACGCAACCCCTCGGACTCTTGTGCTTCACCAGCCATGCCGCCCCCTCTCGTCGTGGCTCCGCTTTGTAGCATACTTCGACGGACCACTCCGGGGGATCATTCGGCCGCCGCCGCACTTGGGTCTCCTCCTCGTCGGTCACCTCCGTTCGGGGTTTCATCGAAGGGTCGCCGGACGGACTTCGCGGGGCGAGCTCGCGAGGGAGCGCGGCCGCGATCCGCGCGGATGCCGCGGGACCCGGGCGCGGGCTCCGGCCGATGGCCGACGCGCTCCGCCGGCCCAGGAGCGAGACACGGCGCGTCCGGCGGCTCGGGGTCGACGCTGCCGGTCGCCGAGGTCACCCGGACCACGACGTCGTCGAAATCGGCGTCGTCGTAGACGCCCGGGATCCACGAGGGGTCCGGTGGGCTCGCGTGGGCCAGGGCCGGCAGGGCCAGACCGGTGGCGAGCACGATCAGGGCGAGGAGCGCGCGCACACGTTACCGGCGGGGCGGCTGCATCAGCTGCCGCATCTCTTCCCGGAGCTCGGAGAGGCGCGCCTTGGTCCGGGCCACGCGCGCGAGCTGCTCGGGGGTGAGCACCGCGCGAACCTCGAGGGCGGCGGCCGCGCTGTCGCGCGCGAGCTGGTCCCGCAGCTGGCCGATGCGCTGCAGCAGCGGCTGCAGGTCGGCGGCCTGCACCGATCCGGGCGCCAGCAGCTTGTCGCCCAGCTCGGCCTGCGCGCCGCGGAGCTGCTCCACGACCGGGCGCGCCGCCGCGCGGTGCGCGGACAGGATCTCGCGCACGCGGGTCTGCTGCTCGGGCGTCAGATCGGCGGCGCGGATCATGAGGGCCAGCTCGCCCTCGCCCCGGCCGGCGCCGCGGCGCATCCCGCCCTCGCGGCGGCCTCCGCCGAGCGGCGGGCCCTGCGCGAGCGCGGCGCTTCCGCCTACGCCCGCCAGCAGGACGCCCACCAGGAGCGCGGCGGCCAGACGCGGGGTCCTCACGGTTCGGCTCCGGTGAGCGTGCCGTCCACGTCCCGCGCCATGGCCTCCAGGCTCAGCGGGCTCTCCTCGACCACGGTGGTGGCGGGGGTGGGATCGCCGCTCAGGGAGAAGAGGGAGGCCGAGACATCCGACAGGATCGCGGCCACCTCCTGCGGCGGCATGCTGGGCGGCGGAGTCGCCGCGCGCCACACCGCGACCTCCACCCGCACCAGCAGCACCGCGGCGACCGCGGAGAGAGCGACCGCGGCGGGCAGCCAGCGGCGCGAGCCGCGCGCGGGGGCGTGACGCGCGATCGGCTCCGGCGTGTCGCGCAGCACCGCGGTGATCAGCTCGAGGTCGCGCCGGATCCGGCGCGAGCGCGCAGTGCACGCCGGGCACCCGGCCAGGTGCGCGCGCTCCACGATGGAGCCCAGATCGGCGTGGATCCGCGTGAGGGCGTCATCGGAGAGGCAGGGGGTCATCGCGTGATCTCCGACCGCGAGGCACGCGGGTCCGGGGTGCTCATCGCGCATCCTGGAGCGAGTGGCGCAGGTGACGGAGCGCCCTGAAGAGATGACGCTTCACGCTGCCCTGGCTCAGGCCGAGGGTGACCGCCACGTCGCGGGTGGACCGTTCCTCGATGTAGCGCAGCGCGAACACCTCTTGCTGCCGGCGCGGCAGGGTGCGGAAGGCAGCCCAGATGCGGCGCCGGGTGTCCTCGCCGATCGCCACGTCACCGGGGGCAGGGGTGTCGGCCACCAGGGGCACGTCCTCGACGTGGGTGGAGCGGAGGCGTAGGCGCATCCAGCCGCCGGCGCGGCGACGGTCCCGGCAGGCGTTCACCGCGACCCGGGTGAGCCAGGCGCCCCAGTCGAGCGGCCCGCGCCCGACGGCCGCGGCCTCGTGCGCCTTCAAGAACACCTCCTGCACCACGTCCTCGGCCTCCTGGGCGTCTCCCAGCAGCAGGCGACAGAGCCGCCGGAGACGCCCGTACTGGGCGGTCACGACCAGATCCGGGCTCGGCAATGACTCCACGTTCCTTCTGACGGCCGAGTCCGGCCCTCTCATCGGTCCTGACGAACGAAAGATGCGGTTTGTTGACGGTCACCGGCGAATCCGCTCGATCGTCGCAGGTGGCGAGATGGAAGGCTCGCAGGCGTGCGGTCGTCAGCAGTCAGTTCGGCGCTTTTAAAACCGCGTCACGTCTGCTAAATTGGCTGCTGGGTCGACTTTTCCGGGCCCGGAAAACGCGAGGTCGGTCGTGGCGGGCAAGGGCATCCAGGATCTGGTCGGGCAAGTGATGATCGACAAAGAGTTTCTTGCCGATCTGATGCGGGACCCCGCCCGGGTGCTCGCCGGCTTCGATCTGACCGCCGACGAGCGGGCCGCCATCATGCATGCCGTGGGGAGCACGTCCCAGGTCTCCGACCGGGAGCGGGCGCGCGCCCTGCAGAACGTCATGCTGAAGCGCTGGGCCACCTGATTGTCGAACCGTCCCGAGCTCGGCTTCCTGCGGCGGGTGGTGCTCTTCCGGGACGTGGAGGACCCCGTCCTCATCGCGCTCTGGCCCAGCTTCCGGGAGCGCCGCCTCCGGAAAGGTGACGTCCTGTTCCGCGCGGGCGACCCCGGC
This sequence comes from Candidatus Methylomirabilota bacterium, assembly GCA_035650715.1. GTDB lineage: Bacteria > Methylomirabilota > Methylomirabilia > Rokubacteriales > CSP1-6 > CAMLFJ01. Next base: position 117,694 of record DASRHC010000031.1, read on the forward strand.
GAGGAGCTGTTCCTCATCAAGGAAGGCAGCATCGTGGTCTCGAAGCCGGTGACCGGCCGCGTCGAGCAGGTGCTCTCCCGCCTGGGGGCCGGAGAGGCGTTCGGGGAGATGAGCCTCTTCGGCGACGAGCATCGCCGCTCCGCCACCTGCCAGGCCGAGACCGACGCGGTGCTCTACAGCCTGGACCGGGACAGCCTGAGCCGGTTCATCACCGGCAGCCCGGTGGCGGCCGCCAAGTTCTTCCAGCAGATGGCGCAGGTGGCCTTCAAGCGGCTGCGCGATTCCTCCGACCTGGTCGCCGAGGTGACGCGCTGGGGGCTCGAGGCCACGGGTCTCGACATCGAGCACAAGTAGCGCCGCCCGAGAGTCTCCGTGAGCGAAGCCGGCGACAAGGTGGCCGAGAGCCGACCCAAGCGCACCCGCATCGAGCTGCTCGTCCGCGAGGAGGACGGCCAGGGCTTCGAGACCCGGGAGATCACGAGCGGGGTGGCGTATCTGCACAGCCGCCCGCAGCGCATCCCCGACGCGGACTGGGAGATGGCCCGCCTGCCCTACGCTCCCGCGGGCATCGTGACCTACGCGCTGAAGAACCGCCGCACCGAGCAGATCATCCAGATCACCGAGACCGAGAAGTTCCTGTGGGAGCAGATGGACGGGCGGGCCTCGCTGCAGGAGATCGCCACCTCCTACCTCCTGCGCTACGGCTCCTTCGACTTCGAGATCATCCCGACGCTCATCGTGAAGCTGCTCCGCGCCGACCTGCTCACGATGCGGCCGGTCTCGCGCCTGCGGGCGGTGCTGGCCCGCAACCGGCGGAACCCGGCGGCGCGGGCGATGGAGGGCACGCTCCACGCGCTGGAGCGGTTGACCGTCACCAGCCGCCGCTCGCACCAGTTCTTCGAGCGGCTCTACCGCTACGGGGGCTTCGCGCTGTTCACCCCGTGGGCGCTCATCGCGCTCGCCATCATGGTGGTGGTGGGCGGGCGCAGCGCCATCGCGATCTGGCGCGATCTCGGGGAGGTGACGCACGGGCTGGCGAGCCATCCCCTGGTGGCCATCCTGCTGGTGAAGATCGTGTTCTGGCTGACGGTGGTGAACCATCAGATCATCCACGCGCTGGCGTGCGTGCACTACCGGCGCCGGGTGCGCGAGTTCGGCTTCACGATCCTGCACGGGTTCATCCCCACCTTCTACGCCGACGTCACCGACATCTTCATGGCCACCCGCCGGGCCCGCATCGTCAACGCGGTGGCGGGGCCGCTCTTCCACCTGTTCCTCGGCTTCTTCTGCTTCTGGATCGCGGCCCGCCTCGAGCCGGGGCTGATCCAGGGCTTCCTGGCCGCGTCCGCGCTGCTGCAGCTGCAGTCGTTCCTGATCAGCCTGTATCCGTTCTGGTTCCTCGAGATGGACGGCTACCACATCCTGGTCGAGATGGTGGGGGTGCCGACGCTCAACCACGACTCGGTGCGCTTCGTGCGCGAGTCGCTCTGGCGCCGGATCCGCAGCGCGACCTGGCCCACGCGCCAGGAGGCGATCTGCCTCGCCTACTTCACGCTCTCGGTGGCGTCCGTCGCCGGCTTCGTGCTGCTGAACGTCTGGCTGCTCACGCGCGCCGGCAAGTCTTAGCGGAAGGCAGTTGCCGCGCCTGAAACGGTTGCCCGCCACTGGGGGAGTGCGGGGGCCATCTCCAGGCCCCCGCAGCTGAAGGGCCTTGAAGAAGTAAACGGTAGCGGCGCGGCCACCCGCGGACTCAATCGCTACCCCCCGCCCCGGATCACCAGCGCGAGCAGCCGGCCCACCGATTCGCCCAGGGCCTCCGGCGATTCATCGGGCGCCTCGTCGAGCACGCGGCGCTGCTCGGCCTCGGGCAGGGCTTCGAGGCGGGCCTGGGCGCGCAGGCGCACCTCCGGGCCGAGCAGGCGCGCGACCTCCAGCACGAAGCGCAGCGCCTGCTCGGCGCGCTCGGGCGGCGAGGCGGCCCCGGCCAGCGCGGCGGCGCCGGCCTCGCGCAGGCGACGACTCAGGCGCACCTCCTGGCCGCGCACGCGGAGCAGGTCACCGGGCACCGGGCCCCACTCGAGCGTGAGCCCGGCGGTGACCTGGGCGATCTCGGCCGCCAGGGCCGGAGCGCTCTCGCGCGCGATCAGCTCCCCGAGGGCGGCCTGCCACACCGGGGCCAGCGGGGCCGGCGCGCTCGTGTCCGCGACGGACGGCGGCGCCTCCAGCACCTCGCCCAGGCGATCCAGCACCAGCCGGTCCTCGATCGGGCCGCCGAGGGCCCACAGCGAGCAGACGACGCGGTCACCGTCGGTGCGGACGCGGCGCGGCTCGCGCCGCCGGATCTCCTGCCACTCGGCGCGGTAGAACGGGACCCCGTGGAGGAAGACCTTGTCGATCTCGTGGCGCAGCTGCACCACCACGCCCGGGGCCACGTGGTGCGTCTCGAAGGGCGCGGGGTGCCAGCCGAGCGAGGCGTCGGCCAGGAAGCGCGGCAGCGGCAGCGCCTCCGCGGCGTCGTAGCGGAAGCACTCGAGAAGGGCGGTGAAGAGCTGCTCGGTGGGGTACGGGCCGCGATAGCGCACGGTGGCCACCCCGTGGTCCTTCATGAGGCCGGCGATCAGGTTGAGCAGCGCGGTGCCCCCGCCCGGGGGCAGCCGCCGTGGCTCGGCGAGAGCGGGGATGAAATCGGGCCGCGCGTAGTCGATCGCGTCGAAGACGGTCAGCGCCTCGCGCGGCTCCCACGCCGCGCCGGGCTCGAGTCGCCACACCCGGTCCGCGGCGCCTCCGGCGGGATGCGCGGCCCCGCGCGGCTCGATCCCGAGCCATCGCCCGTCGGGCACGACGCACTTGGCCCACGCGAGCGCGCCGTCGTCGCGCCAGCGCCACGCCGCGATGAGGTGCCCGTGGCGATCGAGCTGCACGAGGCGGCGGCGCGGGGGGCCCGACGCGTAGCCGACGAGGGTGCCGCCGCGTCCGACCGTGACCGGCGGATCGGCGTCGTCGAGCGCGTCGCGGAGCCGTGCCACACGCTCCGGATCGATGGACGCGACATCCGGGCGCACGATCCAGCCGCGCAGGCGGGCGAGCGCGGCACGGTCCATGGCCGGATGATACAATCGCGCGCGTGATTGTGCGGGCGCTCGCGATCGCGGTGGGGCTGGGCCTCGCCGCCTGTGCGCCGGTGTCGGTCCCGATGCCGCTCCAGCCGTTCCCCGACGTGCCCGTACCCGCCGAGTGGGCGCCGTACTCGGACGACTGGGTCATGATCCGCTCGCCGAAGGTCACCGCGGCGAGGCTGATCTACTTCACCCCGGAGAGCGTCGATCAGACCCTGGCCCACGCGCGGCGCCTGCTCGCCAACGCGGGGTGGGTCGAGGTTCGCGCCGAGCGCTTCGTGAACGCCGAGAAGTTCCCCGGCGTGTGGGCCGAGTTCACCAAGGGCGAGGACATCTGCCGCCTCACCGTGATCGAGGGGACCGGCGCCACCCACGTCGACTACACCCTCGCGCGCGTGAACCCGCCCTCCTGATGGCGCCGCCGGACCTCCCCTGGCGGTCGGCGCAGGAGCTGGCCGCGCTCATCCGCGGCAAGCAGGTGTCCCCGGTCGAGGTGGTGGACGCGCTGCTGGCCCGCATCGAGCGCCTGAACCGGCGGCTCAACTGCTACGCGACCGTCACCGCGGACGAGGCCCGCGACGCGGCGATGGCCGCGGAGGTGGCGGTGGAGACCGGGGAGACGCTGGGGCCGCTCCACGGCGTGCCGGTGTCGATCGAGGACCTGGTGTTCACGCGCCGCGTGCTCACCACCGGCGGCTCGCGTCTCTTCGCCGACCACGTCCCCGAGGAGGACGCGGTGTGCGTGGAGCGGCTGAAGGGCGCGGGGGCGATCATCCTCGGCAAGACCACCACGCCCGAGTTCGGGCACAAGGCGGTGACCGATAGCCCGCTGTTCGGGATCACGCGGAACCCGTGGAACCCCTCGCTCACCCCCGGCGGGTCGAGCGGCGGCGCGGCGGTGGCGGTGGCGGCCGGCCTGGGACCGCTCGCCATCGGCACCGACGGCGGCGGATCGATCCGCATCCCCGCCTCGTTCTGCGGCATCTATGGCCTCAAGCCCTCGTTCGGGCGGGTGCCGCAGTTCCCCGGCTTCCCGGGCTGGGAGACGCTCTCCCACACCGGCCCCATGTCGCGGACCGTGCGCGACGCGGCCCTGATGCTGGACGCGATCGCGGCGCCGGACGACCGCGACCGGCACTCGCTGCCCGCGACGGGGCGCTCGTTCCTCGCGGCGTGCGACGACGGCATCGCGGGCCTCAGCGTGGCGTGGTCGCCCGACCTGGGCTACGCGCGGGTGGACCCCGAGGTGGCCGACCTCTGCGCGGCGGCCGCCGAGCGCTTCGAGAGCCTCGGCAGTCACGTGGAAGTGGTGTCGCCCTCCTGGGACGATCCGGAGGAGATCTTCCGCATCATCGCGGGCGCCGAGATGTGGAGCGCGTGGGGCGATCGCCTGGAGACCGACGGTGAGCGGATGGACCAGTCACTGCGCGCCTTCGTGAGGTTCGGCGCCACCGTCACCGCCGCCCAGTACCTGCAGGCCCTGCGACGGCGCAGCGAGTTCTGGACCGAGGTGCAGCGGTTCCTGGCCCGCTTCGACCTGCTCATCACGCCGACGGTGGCGGTGCCGCCGTTCGAGGTCGGCCGGCCCGGGCTCAACGAGGTGAACGGGCAGCCGTGCTCCCCCCTCGGGTGGATGCCGTTCTGCTTCCCGTTCAACCTGACCGGGCAGCCCGCGGCCAGCGTGCCCGTCGGCTTCACGGGCGCGGGGCTACCGGTGGGATTGCAGATCGTGGGGCGGCGCCACGCGGACCACACCGTGCTCGGCGCCTCCGCCGCTTTCGAGGCCGCCCAGCCCTGGACCGACCGGCGTCCGCCGGTCGAGTAGGGCGCGTCGCCCGCGCTCGGCGGCAGATCCCATGACGCGTCTGGCGCTGATCTGCCTGGGCGGAGCGTTCGGGACCGGCGCCCGCTATCTGCTGGGCGGCCTCGTGGGGCGCTGGATGGGCCCGGACTTTCCCTCCGGGACCCTGCTCGTCAACGTGCTCGGCTCGTTCCTGATCGGCCTCGTGCAGCAGGTCGGGCTCACCAGCCTGGCGATACCCGAGACGCTGCGGCTGGTCCTCGCGGTCGGGGTGATGGGCGGATTCACCACGTACTCGTCGTTCTCCTACGAGACCATCCGCCTGATCGAGCAGGGCTCGTGGATCGCGGCGGGTCTCTACGTCGTGCTCACCACCGCGCTATGCCTCGGCGGGTGCGCGGTCGGCCTGTCCCTCGGGCGCCTCCTGATCGAGGGGCGGGGAGGATGGTAGCCATGCGCAAGCTGGACGGCGAGCAGGTGCTGATGCGGATCTACATCGGAGAGAGCGACCGGTGGGAGCACCGTCCGCTCCACGCGGCCCTGGTGGATCTGTTTCGCCGGGAGGGGCTGGCGGGTGCGACCGTGCTGCGCGCGGTGGCCGGCTTCGGGGCGAACTCGGTCGTGCACACCGCGAACATCCTCCGGCTGTCCGCGGACCTGCCCCTGGTCATCGAGGTGGTGGACACCCAGGAGCACCTGGACCGGGTGCTGCCCCAGGTGGACCACATGATGCAGGGCGGCCTCGTCACGCTGGAGAAGGTCCGGGTGCTGAAGTACAACGCGACCGTCGCCGGCTAGCCAACCGCGGGCGGCGGGGCTTGCCCGACGGGGCAGAATGGCGCGAGGGCCCGAGGAGGGCGCCCCGATGATCACATCGAGGATCCGACGAGCCGCGGTGACGGTTGCGCGGGCGGCCTTGCTGGCGGGCGCCGCCATCGGGTCCGCGGGAGGGCAGGGCTTCGGGCGGCCCCCCGACGGGGACCTGCGCCTGGAGTGGACCGCGACGGAGGACCGGCGCGGTCGCCCGATCGTGAGCGGCTACATCTACAATCTGCGCGGCGGCACCTACGCGACCTCGGTGCAGCTGCGGGTGGAGGCGCTCGACGCCTCCGGCGCGACGGTGGGCTCCACGTCCGGCTTCGTCTTCGGCGACGTGCCGCCCTCGGACCGCTCCTACTTCGAGATCAAGGCGCCCCCCAGGGCCGCGAGCTACCGAGTCAGCATCCAGACCTTCTCGTGGCGCTCCTACGGGGCGGGTGGAGGTTAACCTCATGGACACCCGACCGACCGACCGGCGCTCGATGCCGTGGCTCCTCGCCGCGCTGCTCGCCGCGACCCTCTGGCTGCTCGAGCCGGCGCCCGCCGCGGCCGCGCCCGCCCCCGACGACCCCTACGTGGCCGGCTACGCCGGCGCGGTGCTGGAGCGCGAATTCAAGGTGAACCGTCGCGCGGTCACCGTCGAGAACGGGGTGATCATCCTGGACGCGGCCCAGCTGGCGGGGGCCGACCGCGGCCGCATCGTGTCCACCCTGGCCGCGCTGCCCGGCGTCACGCGGGTGGAGGTGCGCGAGGCCGCGGTGGGCCCGCCGCCCGCGCCCGGCCCGGGACCGGCCGCGGCCCCGCCCGCCGCGCTGCCCACCGGATTCCTGCCCATCGGGCACCTCTTCCAGCCGCTGCTCGCGGATCCGCGCTGGCCCCACTTCTCGGCCGCGTACCGCTACTACTTCGGCGATCCCGACCTCAAGCACGTGGGGGCGGTGAGCTTCGGCGAGACGATCCCGATCTTCCGCGGCAGCGGGCCGGGCGAGAGCCAGTGGGAAGCCGGCATCCAGGCCGGCGTGTTCGCGGTGTTCCAGATGGACCAGCCCTCCAAGGACCTGTTCAACGCGGACTACTTCGCGGCCCTCTACGGGTCCTGGCGCGACGGGCCGCTGTCCGCGATGGGGCGTCTCTTCCACCAGAGCTCGCATGTGGGCGACGAGTTCCTGCTGCGCACCCGCACCGAGCGCGTCAACCTGACCTACGAGAGCGTGGACCTGAAGCTGTCCTACGACCTGCCGTGGGGCTTCCGCGCGTACGCGGGCGGCGGCTATCTCTTCGACCAGGAGCCGTCGGATCTGCAGCCGTGGTCGGTGCAGGGAGGGATGGAGTTCCGCAGCCCGTGGACCATGGCCTCCGGCCAGATCCGACCGGTGGCCGCGGTGGACATCCAGAGCCGTGAGCAGAACGGCTGGAACGCGGACTTCTCGCTGCGGGGCGGGATCCAGCTGGAGAACGTGCGGATCTTCGAGCGCAACCTGCAGCTGCTGCTCGAGTACTTCCACGGCAACTCGCCGGACGGGCAGTTCTTCAAGCGGCGGGTGGAGTACCTCGGGCTCGGGGCCCACTTCCACTTCTAGACCGGCGGAGCTCCGTCACCGCGACGCCGGGCGCTCTCCTTCGGGGGTGAGCGCGATGATCAGGTCGCGGGCGTGGGGGTGGCCGGCGAGCAGCGCGGCGCGCTCGCCCGTCTCGTAGTCCGCGTAGTCGAAGCCGGGCGCGACGGTGGTGCCGAGCAGGGCGAAGCGGCCGCCGGGCACGAGCCGCGCGCCCTGCCAGACGCCGCGCGGGACCACGATCTGCGGGCGCTGGCCCGCGTCCAGGTCCGGGCCGAGGATCGCGACGCGGTGGGAGCCGTCGGGACGGAGCTGGAGCATCTCCACCGGGTCGCCGAGATAGAAGTGGAAGATCTCGTCGGTGGCCAGGCGGTGCATCGCGGAGACGGTGTCCGGGGTGAGCAGATAGTAGATCGCGGTGGCGGCGGCGCGCGGGCCGCGGTAGCGGGCGGGCAGGGCGTCGGACGGCACGAGGTCGGCGCTGCGATAGGTCTCCCGGAAGAAGCCGCCCTCGACCGGGTGCGGGACGAGGCCCAGCAGCGCGCACAGCGCCTCGACGCTCGGCATGGGGACATTGTAAGATACGCGCCATGCCGCGATTCCGACGCATCCTGCACGCCACCGATTTCTCTCGCGCTTCCTCCGCCGCCCTGAAGGCCGCGGTCGAGATGGCGAAGGCCAACCACGGGCGGCTCACCATCCTCCACGTGATGGCGCCGCCGGCGCTGGCCCTGCCCGGCGAAGGCTACGTGTCGCCCGCGCTCTACGAGGACCTGGAGGCCTCCGCGCGCAGCCAGGCCCGCAAGCAGCTCGACCGGGTGGTGGCCAAGGCGCGTCGCGGCGGCGTGCGGGCCACTCCCCTCCTCCTGGAGGGCGTGCCGCACGAGACGATCGTGCGGGCCGCGCGCAAGGCCGATCTGCTGGTCATCGGCACGCACGGGCGCAGCGGGCTGGCCAAGCTGTTCCTCGGCAGCGTGGCGAGCCGGCTCGTGACCATGTCGAGGTGTCCGGTCCTCACCGTGCGGGGCCGTTGAGGCGATGGACGCGTCCGTCCCCGCCGTGCCCGCCACGATCACCGCGGAGAGCAAGATCAACGACGTGCTCGCCCGGTATCCCGCCACCGCGCCCGTCTTCACGCAGGGGCGTCGCCTCTACGTGGACCAGCCGCGCGAGCTCTACGCGCGCTTTCCCGGGCTGACGGTGGGCGACTTCGCCCGGCAGAACACCCTCGATCTGGGGCCCCTGCTGCTGCAGCTGAACGCGCTCGCCGAGTCCCAGGACGCGGCACGCCGGGCGGCGAGGGACGACCGCGAGGACGCGCCGTCCGGACAGTTCTCGCTCACCATCGGCTACACCGCCAGCCATCGTCCGCGGGAGGACGACGCCCCCAACCGCGTCTCGGTGGTGTCGGTCCAGTCCGCCCGCGGTCCCGAGTAGCGCCGACGAGCGAGCCGACCCCGCCGCCGCCGTCGAGACCGGCCGCGCCGCCGGCGTCGGACCGGTCCCACTGGGGCAAGGAGCCGGTCGGCACCGAGGAGATCCGCTTCCTCGAAGGCCCGCAGGTCCGCTCCTTCGAGCTGATCCGCGCGATCCGCATCTTCTTCGAGTTCATGCGCGGCTTCCGCGCGCTGCACTTCGTCGGCCCGTGCGTGACCGTGTTCGGGTCCGCCCGCTTCAGGTCCGACCACCCGTACTACGAGATCGCGCGTGACGTGGGCGCGCGGCTGGCCCGGGTGGGCTTCACGGTCATGACCGGCGGCGGCCCCGGCCTCATGGAAGCGGCGAACCGGGGGGCCCGGGAGGCGGGGGGGCGCTCGATCGGCTGCAACATCGAGCTGCCGAAGGAGCAGGCGCCCAATCCGTACCTCGACCGGTGGATCACCTTCCGCCACTTCTACGTGCGCAAGGTGATGCTGGTGAAGTACTCCTACGCGTTCGTGGCGATGCCGGGAGGCTTCGGCACCCTCGACGAGATCTTCGAGGTGGCCACGCTCGTGCAGACCGGGAAGGTCAAGGAGTTCCCCATCGTCCTCCTGGGGCGGGACTACTGGCGCCCCCTCGTCGACTTCGTCCGCAACCGGCTCCTGGTCGAGGGCACCATCGATCCCGGCGACGCCCACATCCTGTTCAGCACCGACTCGGTGGAGGAGGCGGTGACGCGGATCGCGGAGGTCGGCATGCGTCGGTTCGGACTCGGCTACGCGAGCCGCCCGCGCCGGCGCCGGATCCTGGGCGAGTCGTCTTGATTCCTCGCGGGGCGCTTGCTAGTGTCCTGTCCCAGAAATGAGTGAAACAAATTGTGCGTGTCGGGTGTTCTCAGTAGTGAAAGGAGAACGCCGATGCGCACCGGACGCCCGATGCCTCCTGTGACGATCACCGCTGACGAGCGCGAGACCTTGGAGC
>DASRHC010000032.1:0-193709 GCA_035650715.1 Candidatus Methylomirabilota bacterium
TCCGTGTACCTTCTCCTCGAGGGTCATCGGTCCGTCCTCCCAAAGTGGTCCCTTGCAGGGGGTTGTCACTCTGGGAACGATAGGCCAGATGGCCCTCGTTGTTTCTGGTCACAAGTGTCAACACTATTTCGGCTCAGGACACCCTAGCGCGAACGTTCCGAGAGTCCGGGTCGCGAAACCCCCGACCGTGGGGCGCTTGGCGACGAATCGGCGGCCTAGACTGCGGCCATCCGTCATGTGTCAGGCGTCGGTTGCCGGAAGGTGCGGACGGTCTCGACGCAGAGGTGGGTGCGCGCTACGCTCGATCTCGGAGCCATTTGCGGCCGGTTGACTGCGGTGCGCATCGGGGGACGACCGATCCGAGCCGGAGCAAGCCGCGTAGATATCACCACCCACCGCGTCGCATGTCATCGCCGATCGGCGACGCCGCCACCGAAACCCCGCAGCCACTTCACGGAGGCGCCATGAGCTCGCTGCGTCATTTCCGTTCGTTCGCTGGGACCCTCGTCGCTCTCGCCCTCGCTGTCGGCGCGCCGGCCGCCTTCGCTCCCGTCGCCGCGCGTTCTGACGCCGGCGGGCCCGGAGCGGCTCCGACTACCGGATCCGGTAACGCCCCCGAAGCCTCCGAGCAGCAGCAGAGCCCGCGCGGGACGATAGCCGGCTTTCTGGATGCTACGGCGCGACGGGACTACGCACGGGCGGCGGAATACCTCGACCTGAGCCGGATTTCGCCGGCCCATCGTGCCGAGCAGGGGCCGGTCCTCGCACGCGAGTTGCGAGTCGTGATCGACCAGGCTGTCCCGATCGATCTCGAAGACTTCAGCGACCAGCCGGCGGGAAGCCCCCAGGAAGGCTTGCCCCCAGACCGGGCGCTTGTTGGGGTCGCACGAACGAAGACCGGGGAGACCCAGCTCCTCCTGCAGCGGATGCCGGGACCCGAGGACGGCCGCAAATGGAAAGTCGCGGCGCCCACCGTAGCTCAGATCCCGCGTCTCTACCGCGAGCTGGGTTACGGACCACTCGCGAACTATCTACCGCCGGCCTTCTTCGAGATTCGGTTTCTCGAGCTCGCCCTCTGGCAGTGGCTGGCTCTCTTCGTCGTCGTGGTGGTGGCCTCCGCGATCGGGTGGATCGGCACGGTCCTCACGCTTCGCATCTTTGGCCCGATCGTCCGGCGCGCCATGCCCGTCCTTGGTGGCCAGCTTCTGACCGTGTTGGCCGGTCCTCTGCGTCTGGCGCTCGGCGTCACCAGCTTTTTCCTGGGAAGTGGTCTGCTCAATCTTTCGATCTCCGCCTACCAGTTCTTCGGCGAAGCCGAGAAGACCTCCATCATCGTGGTCCTCGCCTGGATGGTTGTGCGTCTGGTCGACCTCTTCGCCGATGTCGCAACGGATCGGCTGCGGGAAGCGGGCCGATCCACCGCGATCGCGGTTGTCCCGCTCGGGCGCAAGGCGACCAAGGTGGTGATCGTTGTCCTGGCGATCCTGGCGGCTCTACAGAACATCGGCCTCAATGTGACGGGCATCCTGGCCGGTCTCGGCATCGGCGGTCTCGCGGTGGCCCTCGCCGCCCAGAAAACGGTCGAGAACCTCTTCGGGGGCGTCACGTTGATCCTGGACCAACCGGTGCGCGTCGGTGACTTCTGTCGGTTCGGCGGCCGGGTCGGCACGGTCGAGGAGGTGGGCCTGCGCTCAACCCGGATCCGGACGCTCGATCGGACGGTGGTCTCGGTCCCCAATGGGAGTTTCGCCGCCCTCGAGCTCGAGAACTTCTCGGTGCGCGACCGGATCTGGCTGCACACGACGATCGGCGTCCGCTACGAGACCACGCCCGATCAGCTCCGTCACGTCCTGATCGAGATTCGCCGAATGCTCTATGCGCACCCTCGGGTCGATCCCCGCCCGGCCCGCATCCGCCTCGTCAACTTCGGCGCCTACTCGCTCGATCTCGAGATCTTCGCCTACGTCTTGACCATGGACTACGACGAGTTCCTCGCGATCCAGGAGGACATCTATCTGCGCATCATGGACATCGTAGAGGAGAGCGGAACCGGCTTCGCATTCCCGTCCCAGACCACGTACTTCGCCCGTGACCAGGGGCTCAACAATGCCAAGGGCGAGGCCGCCGAGGCGCGGGTAGCGGAGTGGCGGCGGACCGGCGCGCTCCACCTGCCCGATTTCCCCGCGGAGACGGTCGCTGCGCTCAAGGGCACTCTGGACTACCCGCCGCGGGGCTCCGCCGGTGGTGCGCGTCCCTCACCCGGGAATCGGCAAGGGTGAATGGCAACGGGAGACGCGACTACACGGAGAGGAGCGCAGTTCGATCCTGGCGCCGACAGCTATCCTCTCCACATAGGGTGCGTCGCGGCGGCACCGCCCGGTACCCACCAATCCAGCCAGCCCGTCGGCGGCGGCGTCCCGGCCGGTCAGCACCGCCAGCACGCCCGGCAGCGCGAGGGCGGCCGCCGCGTCGATGCCGCGGATGCGGGCGTGCGCGTGAGGCGCACGAAGCAGGCGTGCGCCTGGCCGGGCAGGGAGACGTCGTCGCTGAAGCGCCCCGCGCCGGTGAGCAGGCGCGGGTCCTCCCGCCGCTTGAGCGGCCGGCCGAAGCCGCGCGGCATCGCGCGAGAGCGGGAGGCGAGGAAGCTCCGCATCGGGCCGCCATCTTACCGCTTGCACGCGACCGGGCGAGACGGTAAACAGACGTCTTATGCGAGGCAAGGTGGTGGTGATCACCGGCGGCACGTCCGGCATCGGCGAGGTGGCCGCCGAGGCGCTCGCCGGCATGGGCGCGCGCCTCGTGCTGATCGCGCGCGACCCGGCGCGGGCCGAGGCCACGCTCGAGCGCCTGCGGGCGAAGGGGCCCCAGGCCACGCACCGGGTGCACCTGGCCGATCTGTCCCTCATGAGCGAGACGCGCCGGGTGGCCGCGGAGATCGCGGCGGCGGAGCCGCGCATCGACGTGCTCATCAACAACGCGGGCGCGATGTTCGGCACGCGGCGGGTGACGCCGGAGGGGCTCGAGCTGACGTTCGCCACCAACCACATGTCCTACTTCCTGCTCACCCACGGGCTGCGCGAGCGGCTGCTCGCGGCCGCGCCGTCGCGAGTGATCAACACCGCCTCCGCCGCGCACCGGCGCGCCACGCTCGACTTCGACGATCTGCAGTCGAGCCGCAACTACCGCGGCTTCATGGTCTACAGCCGATCCAAGCTGTGCAACATCCTCTACACGCGCGAGCTCGCCCGGCGGTCCGCCGGCACCGGCCTCGCCGCCAACTGCCTGCATCCGGGCTTCGTGGCCACCCGCTTCGCGGACGCCAGCGGAGGGCTCTTCTCGTGGGTGGTGCGCGCGTCCAAGAAGGTCTTCGCGATCTCGGTCGAGAAGGGCGCGGAGACCTTGATCTACCTGGCCTCCTCGCCGGAGGTGGCCACCGTCAGCGGCGCCTACTTCCACGAGTGCCGCCCGGCGACCCCGACCCGCGCGGCCCAGGACGACGCGGCGGCCCGGCGGCTGTGGGAGGAGACCGCGCGGCTGGCCGGCCTCAGGAGCTGACGGCGGCCCCGGCGGGGGGCGCCGCCGCGCGCACCGCCCGCACCAGCGGCGCGCGCAGGCGGCCGGGGGTCACCCGCGCCACGTCCACGCGGTCCGCGCGCACGAAGCGCGCGAGCGAGCGGGCCGCGTCGCCCACCCCGGCCAGCATCGCGTCCCGATCCAGCCGCGGGCCTCCCGCGGGCGGCGCCTGCCCGCGCGCGGCCCACGGCTCGAGATGGACGTGCCGCACCTCGAGGCGGCCCTCGGCGCGGTGGGCCTTGGCGTCGAGGCGGCCGATCAGGTGGCCGTCGTGGAGGATCGGCAGCGTGTAGTAGCCGTGCACGCGCTTCGGCCCCGGGGTGTAGACCTCGATGCGGTAGTCGAAGCCGAAGAGGCGCGAGACCCGCTCGCGGTACCAGAGCAGGGAGTCGAACGGGGCCAGGAAGGTGGTGCCGTGCGAGGCGGCGGGCAGCCGCGCCGCGCGGGCCAGCGCGGGCAGGTCCCGGGTGAGCGCGAGCCAGCGGGACGGGGAGCCCTCCACCCCGATCTCGGTCACGAGGCCGTCGGCGATCATGCGCCGCAGCGCCGCCCGCCGCGCCGCGAAGGCCCCGCGCGGGAAGGTCAGGTAGTGGCTCAGGTCGATCTCGAGCGCGGCGCCCATGGCGTGGAGCGAGCGCTCGATGTGCCAGCGGATGAACGCGTCCGCGCTCACCGCCTCCACCTCCGCCGCTCCGGGCAGCACGCGCTCCAGCAGGTCGAAGCGCTTCTGGAAGTGCCGGCGCGAGTGGATCGTGAGCACGCCGGTCATCCAGAGGTAGTGGAGCGCGTGCTGCACCGGGCGCCAGTCCCACCAGCCGCTCCGGCCGCGCGGCGGGCGCTTGCCCTCGAGCTCGGCGTGGCCCATGGGACCGCCGGCGCGGATCATCTCGGTGACGGTGCCCAGCATGCGGCGGTTCGTGCGGAGCCAGCGCGACCAGCCGGTGTGGCGCACGCGGTAGTCGAGCATCGCGCGCCTCCACCACGGCAGCATCGTCACCGGGATCAGGCACGCGGCGTGGGCCCAGTACTCCATGAACAGGCGGCGCCGGTAGACGAGGCGATCCAGCCGCGCGCGGTCGAAGGGCCCGAAGCGGCTCCAGACCGTGAGGTAGTGTGCGCGGTCGATCACGTTGATGGAGTCGAGCTGGATGCCGCCCGCGTCCTCCGCGAAGCGGACGAGCCGGCCCGGCGTCAGCCCGCGCGCCCGGGGCCGCCCCAGGTGCTGCCGGTGGAGGAAGAGCGCCCGGACCGCGTGACGCGGGAAGACCCGCACGTCAGCGATGGAGCGCGTCGCGCTCGCGCAGGAACGCGAGCCCCGCGCGCGCGTCCTCGATCGACAGCTCGAGCACGCCCGGCAGGGCGGCGAAGGCGGGATGCCGCGCCACCGCCGCGACCCCTTCGCCGATGGTGCCGGCCCCGGGGGTGGCGTGGCGATCCCGGTGCGCCCCGCACGGCAGCTGGCAGTCGTTCAGGTGGAACGCGACCACCCGCTCCAGCACGCCCTCCGCGGCGAGGGCGTCGGCCAGCCGCGCGCCGCCCTCGGGGCCGGACAGATCGAAGCCGGCCGCGTGCAGGTGGCACGTGTCGATCAGCAGACCGAGCTGCGCGGGGGACGCGCCCACGTCGCGCAGCAGGCGCGCCAGCTCGGGAATGGTCTGGCCCAGCTCGGAGCCCTCGCAGGAGTTCTCGAGCAGCAGGCGCGGGCCGGCCGGGATCTTCGCGATCACCTCCCCGAGCTTGCGGGCGGCCATGGCGAGCGCTTCCTCGACGCTCGCGTGCCCCTTGGAGTAGCCCACGTGGAAGCAGACCGCGTCGAGCCCGACCTCGGCCGCGACCTTGAGGTCGGCGAGCAGGCTCGACACCGAGGAGTTGCGGATGCGGCCTTCCGGGCTCGCGAGGTTGATCAGCAGCGAGCCGTGCGCCACGCCCCAGGTGCGCCGCCCCGCGAGGCCCGCCACCAGCGCGGCGCGGTCGACCGGGTCGGGCACCCCGTAGTTGCCGAAGCGTCCGGGGTCGCGCAGGACCGTCTGGTAGACGTCCACGCCCTCCTGGAGGAGGATCGCGGGGATCGCGCCCAGAGGCGGGTCGATCGAGAGCCCGACGCGCATGGCGCTCACTCTACCACCCATGCCGGGCCCCGCGCGGCGCGGGCCCGCGGGCGGACGCTAGGCGCGCAGGCGCGGCAGCACCGCGCGGCCGAAGAGCTCGACGGTGCGGACCGGGTCCGACGCGAGGCTCACCGTGAACATGAGCTGGCTGACGCCCGCGGCCTCCGCGGCCTGCACCTGGGCCAGGCACTCGTCCGGCGTGCCCGCGACCGCGAGCCGCCCGCGCAGATAGTCGAAGAGCCCCAGCCGGCGCGTGAGCGCGGCATCCATCTCGTGCTGCCGGGTGGTGTAGGTCTGGCGCAGCGCGCGTACCGCGGGGACCAGCGCGGGGGGCACCCCGCGTCCCTCCGGATCGGGCCCCAGGATGTAGGCGGCCACGAAGCCCAGGATGTTGCCGAGCTTGGCGAGCGCGTCCTCGCGCCGCTCCGCCACGTCGAGGCAGGCGATCGACCACACGTCCACCGCGCCGGCCGCGCGGCCCGCGGCGGCCGCGCCCTCGCCGATCAGGCTCCGCACCCGCCGCGTCTCGGCGGCCCCGAGACCGTAGTTCACGAAGGCGCCGTCGGCGGTCGCGCCCACCGCGCGCAGGGCGGCCGGTCCCGACGCGGCCGCGTAGACCGGCACCGGGCGCTTCACCCACGGCAGGTGGGTGGTGGCGCCGCGCCAGGACGCCGGCGCGCCCGCGAGCGCGGTCTTGAGGAACGTGATGCCCTCGCCGAGCTCGGCGGCGCGCGTGGGCGCGCCGCCCACGTTGGCGACGCCGCTGTGCCCGGCGCCGATCCCGAGGATGGTCCGCTCGCCCGCGGCCGCGTCCACCGATGCGGCGGCGGAGGCGGTGATGGCGGGATGCCGGGTCACCAGGTTGGTGACGCAGGTGGCGAGGCGCACGCGGCTGGTGGCGCCGGCCGCGATGGTCATGGCCACCCAGGGATCCAGCGCGTTGCCGGGGGTGTCGGCGATGCCGACCAGGTCGAAGCCCAGCGCCTCCCCGAGCCGGGCCATGCGCGCCGTGTACTCCGGCGTGTACGGCCAGAAGAAGAAGCCGACGCGCATCGGCGCGCTACGGCTTCGCGGGGGGATAGTCGCGCGTGTAGGGCGGGCTCTTGAGGAACTCCTCCGGCTTGTAGGTCCAGAACTGCGACACCGCCGGGTAGGTGTGGACCACGCTGGTGGCCAGCCGGCCGCCCACTCGCTCCACCTTCAGGACGTAGACGTTCTCGGTGGGGTTGCCCCAGTCGTCCAGCTTGATGGGCCCGCGCGGGTCGGGGGTGGTCTCGATGGCGCGGCGGATGGCGGCCACCATCTTCTCGCGGTCCTCGACCTGGCCGTGCAGCGCGTTCGCGGCCTCGGTGATCCAGCGGCCGCTGCTGTACATGACCGCGTGGAAGTAGGCGGGGGTGCGGCCCAGCCTGGACTGGGCCAGCTTCATGAAGGTCCGGTTGGCCGGCGTCTGCAGCGTGGGGCTCCAGAGCAGCGTGCCGACCACGCCTACCGCCTCGTCGCCCATGCCGCGCAGCGCGCTCTCGTCGATCATCACCCCGGTGCCGATGAGGGGCGCGGTGGCCTTCAGGCCGGACTCGCCGTACTGCTTGACGAAGCGCACCGCCTGCCCGGCCACGAAGACCGCGCACACCGCGTCGACGTCGCGCGAGATCTGGGTCAGGTACGGCGCGAAGTCCAGCACGTTGAGCGGGACCCAGATCTTCTGCACCACGCGCCCGCCCGCGTCCTCGAACACGCGCTGGAAGCCGCCCGCCTCCTCGTGGCCGAAGCCGTTGTCCATCGCGATGACCGCGACCCGCTTGTACTTGAGGGTCCGGGCCGCGTAGTCGCCCAGCGGGTGCATGATCTGGCTGGCCGCGAAGTTGGAGCGAAGGATCCACTTCGCGATCTTGCGCTTGGTGAGGTCGTCGGGCGTGGTGAGGAAGAGGGTCGGGAGCTGATCCTTCTCGATGAGCGGCACCAGGACGTTGCCCACGTTCACCAGCAGCACCCCGGTGAGCACGTGGATCCGGTCGTGGCTCACCAGCTTGCGGTACTTCGCCACCGCGGTGGCCGGATTGCCCTCGGTGTCCTCCTCGATGAGCTCGATCTTGCGTCCGCCCGCCTGGTAGCCCGCCTGCTCCAGCGACATCCGGAGGCCGTCGAGCATGTCCTTGCCGGCCTGGGCGAAGATGCCGGTCAGCGGGCCCAGGTAGCCGATGCGGATCGGCTCCGCGGCCGACGCGGGGGCGGCCGCCGGTGATGCGGCGGCGAGCAGGCACAGCAGGAGGCCGGCGCGGACCGATCTCATGCGCGCGCGCCCGCCCCTACTCGCAGAACCGGCACGGCGGGGTGTTCCGGTCGTAGATCGGCTGCTTCAGGTACTCGTCCTGCTTGTAGGTCCAGAACTGCGACACGTTCGGATAGGTGTGGATCACCGTGTTCTGGAGCCTGCCGCCCACCCGCTCGACCTTGCGGATGTAGACGTTCTGGGTCGCGTTGCCGAGCTCGTCCATCTTCATGGGGCCGCGCGGATCGTCGCTGATCTCGACCTTGCGGAGGGCGGCGAGGAACCTCTCCTTGTTCTCCACCTCGCCGTTGATGGCCTTCATCGCCTCGTAGTACCAGCGGGCGCCGGTGTAGCCCTCGGCGGAGTAGAGCGAGGTCGGCCGGTTGTACCGCTTCTCGTAGGCCGCGGAGAACTTCTTGTTGGCCGGGGTGTCGAGCGCGCTGCTGTAGATGAGCGAGGTGATGACTCCGAGCGCCTCGTCGCCCATGTTCTTCAGGATGTTCTCGTCGGTGAGGGTGCCGATCCCGACCAGCGTGACCTTGTCCTTGAGGCCGACGTCGCTCCACGTCTTCACGAAGCGGGGGGAGAGCCCGCCGGTGTGGCAGGCGTAGACGCCGTCGATGTCCTTCTTCAGCGAGGCCAGGTAGGGCGCGTAGTCCTGGACCGACAGCGGCGTCCAGATCCGCTGCACCACCTTGCCGCCGAGGTCCTCGAACACCCGCTGGAAGCCCGCGTTGGACTCCCAGCCGAAGGCGTAGTCCATGCTGATGGTGGCCACCCGGCGCAGCTTGAGCTGCTTGTAGGCGTAGTCCCCGAGCGGGTGGGTGGCCTGGCTGCTCGTGAACGAGGTGCGGACGATCCAGCGGGCCGGCTTGCGCTGGGTGATGTCGTCGGGCGCGGTCACCGGGTAGAGCGTCGGGATCTTGTTCTGCTCGACGTAGGGGGCGACCGCGTAGCCGGTGG
This sequence comes from Candidatus Methylomirabilota bacterium, assembly GCA_035650715.1. Lineage (GTDB taxonomy): Bacteria > Methylomirabilota > Methylomirabilia > Rokubacteriales > CSP1-6 > CAMLFJ01. The sequence goes on from DASRHC010000032.1 coordinate 8,917, forward strand.
CCGCGAGCAGGCCGCCCGCGATGGTGTGCACCTTCTCCTGCTCCACCAGCCGCCGCACCTTGGTCACCGCGCCGGTGGGCTCGGGGTCCGAGTCCTCCACGATGACCTTCACCTCGCGTCCGGCGACCTTGTTGCCGACCTCCTCCCAGAAGAGGTTGAAGCCGTCGGTCATGTCCTTGCCGGTCTGCGAGAAGTTGCCGGTCAAGGGGCCGAAGTAGCCGATGCGGATCGGATCGGCCGCGCGCGCGGGCCGGACCGATGCGGCCGCCACCATCCCGGTCATGGTCGCGAGGAACTGTCGCCTGTGCATGGGCTGGTCTCCCTGGCCTGCGAGAGGTGCTGGTGTCTGGGCCGGCTGTCTGGGCCGCTACCTTAGGGAGCGCCCCCCGATTTGTCAACCGCGGCCGGGTGTAGCGGACCGTTCCGCTGGACAAGCGCGGGCGGGCGGGCGAGAGTCGACGACGGTATGCCCCGCGACGCGATGGTCCGCCTCCTGAGGGTCTGGGCCGTCGTGGCCCTCGCGCTGCCGGCGTGGGCCGCGCTGACCGGCGCGTGGGGGCCCGCCCGTTCCATCGCGAGCGGCGACCCCGTTCTTCCACGACCGCCGGCGGCGCCGATCCTGACCCTGTGGGTGCGCTGGCAGGCGCCGCCCGGCGCCAGCGCGTGGGTCGTCCTCGAGCCGGACGGCGGCCGCGCCGCGGTCAGCGACGAGGCCTACCGGCGCCGCCGCATCCGTCCGGGATGGAACCAGCTCATCTGGGACGACTTCTCGGGCTTCCCCGCCGACCGCGCGGTGTGCCTGCGGCTCATCGACGGCGCGGGGCCGCTCGCGATCGCCCCGCCGGTCGCCTCCTCCTGGTACGGGCTCCAGCAGCTGCGCCCCATGCGGGGGCTGGTGGCGGCCCTGCTGCTGGGCGCGGCCGCCGCCGGCGCGCTCGCCTGGCCCCGACGTGCCGTCGGCGGTGCCCGGTTCCGAGGCGGGCGATGGCCGCGGCCGGGCGCGTGGCATCTCTGGCTCGGCGCGGTCGCGCTCGGCGCCCTCGTCCTCCGCGCCTTCACCCTGACCGCCCAGAGCTTCTGGTTCGACGAGGTGCTCACCGCGATCGGGGCGCAGAGCTTCGCGTGGGTGCTCTACAGCGCGCAGATCTTCGGCCACCCGCCGCTGCAGTACCTGGTCGCGTGGGCCGCCGGCGGCGCCGCGGCCACCGAGGGGACGGTGCGCCTGCCGTTCGTGGCCGCGGGCGTCGCCTCCGTGGTGGCCCTGGGCTTCCTCGGCCGCCGGCTGATCGGCCCCGCCACGGGCCTGCTGGCCGCGAGCGTGATCGCGGTGTCTCCGTACCACGTGGAGCTCTCCCAGCTCGCGCGGCCGTACGCGCTGGTGGTGCTGGCGGTGGCCGTCTCGTGGCTCGCGCTGTTCCGCGCGCTCGAGCGCGCTCGCGCCGTCGACTGGCTCGCGTTCTCCGCCGCCGCCGCGCTCGCCTTCTACATCCACTACCTGGGCGGGATGGTGGTGATCGTTCAGGCGGCCGTCGCGGCGGTGTGGGTCGCGCGGCGGCGGGACGGGCGCGGCGCGCCCGCGCTGCTGTCGTTCGCGGGCGTCGCGGTGCTGCTGGCCCCGTGGCTGGACGTGGTGCGCCCGCTGATCGGCGCTCAGCTCGATCGGGGCGTGCGCGCCGCGGGCGCGCTGGACGACTTCGTGCTCCACGTGTTCCTGCCGGAGCAGGTGGGGCCCGGGGTCGCCGGGCTCTTCACCCTGGGGCTCTGCCTGCTCGCGCTGTGGGATCTGCGATCGCGTCCGGAAGTGGCGCTGGCCGCGCTGCTCTCCCCCACCGTCCCCTTCGCGCTGCTGTGGGCGATGAATCCCGCTCACGCCCTCGCCGGGCGCCATTTCGCGTTCGTGCTGCCCATGGTGACGCTGCTCATCGCCCACGGGCTCCTGACCGCGGCGCGGCGGATCGACGCGCTGGTGGCGTGGCGCCCGCCCCTGCCGGCGCTGCCGGTGCGCCGCGCGGTGCCGGCCCTGATCGCGGTCGGCCTGATGGTGGCGACGCATCTGCCCGCGGGCGCCGCCCTCGGCGGCTACTACCGGTGGCGGCAGGGCACCGACTGGCGCACGGTGGCCGAGGTGCTCGATCGGCTGGTGGGTCCCGACGACGAGGTGCTCGCGACACTGGGCGCGGTGTACCCGCTGCGCTTCTACTGGCGGCCGTCGGTCGTCGAGACGGACACCGAGCCCCTGCGGGCCCGGTTCGGGGCGGGGCCGCCGAAGCACCGGGTGTGGCTGGTCACCCTCGACGGCTGGGACGGCAAGCCCGGGCTGCAGGAGTGGCTCGCCGCCAACACCATCGTGGTGGGCGAGGTGCCCGCCTCCTGGAGCCGCCAGCGCGTGTACATCCACGCGGTCGTGCGCGCGAAGCCGCGGGCTTGACAGCCCTCGACCGCCTCGGCACAGTCGGACCATGCTGAACGCCACCCGCGACCTGATCCTGCCCACCACCATCACCGGCTCCTACCCGCGCCCGCACTGGTTCACCGAGGAGCTGCGTGGACGGACCTTCAAGGACGCGCTGGGGGATTCGCGCTTCCGCGAGCAGTACCTGGACGCGGTGGCGTGCCTGGTGCGCGAGCAGGAGATGGCGGGCCTCGACCTCGTCACCGACGGCGACTCGCGCTTCGACCTCACGGTGGGCGGCAAGTCGTGGTTCTACTACGTGATCGAGCGCCTGCGCGGCATCACGGGGGCGCAGGACCGCTCGACCGGCGGGGGCTGGCGCTCGCTGCGCCCCGGGCACATCCTCTACGAGGTGATGGAGGCCTACCAGCCCGCGGTGGTGGGCGAGCCGCTCGGCCGCGGGCCGCTGCAGTACGCGGCGCTCTTCAAGACCGCCCAGCGCCTCTCCGCGCGGCCGGTGAAGTTCGGGGCCATCACCGCCCAGTCCCTGGCCAAGATGCTGGTGAACCGGCACTACGGGGGCGACCGCGACGTGATCCTCGCCCTCGCCGACATCTTCAACGCGGAGCTGCGCGAGGTGGCGGCGGCGGGCTGCCGGGCCATCCAGGTCGAGGAGCCCCAGCACCATATTGCCGGGGCGGCGGGCGCGTCCGACCGTGATCTCGAGTTCTATACGGAGGCGGTGAATCGGGAGATCGCGGGCGTCGACACCGAGATCTGGCTGCACACCTGCTGGGGCAACCCGAACCAGCAGCCGCTGCACTGGGAGCGACCGTCCTACGAGCGGTCGCTGCCGTACCTGCTCGCCACCAACGCGGATGTGATCACGCTCGAGTGCGCCTCCACCAACGGGCGCGACCTGCCGCTCCTGGCCCGGCACCGTACCGACAAGAAGATCGCGATCGGGGTGGTGAACCATTCCACCGCCGCGGTGGAGCCGCCCGAGGTGGTGGCGAACCTGATCCGGCGCGCGCTCGAGTACGTGCCGCCGGAGCGGCTGATCCTCTCCACCGACTGCGGATTCGGCCGCGAGGGGCTCGCGCGGCGCATCGCGTTCTACAAGAGCGTGGCCATCAACCTGGGCGCCAACATCGTACGGCGCGAGCTGAAGCTGCCGGAGGTGGAGATCCCCGCCGCCGACCCGCGCTTCACCTTCGCCGGCTGAGAGGACACACATGCCAACGATCAAGGTTCGAGACCTCGCCTGGCCCCGCCTGCACGCGCCGGATCTCGACGCGATGGAGGAGTTCCTGACCCACTTCGGCCTGATCCGGGCCGCCCGCACGCCCACCGCGCTCTACATGCGCGGCACCGACTCGCCCCACCACATCCACGTCACCGAGAAGGCGGACGACGCGCGCTTCGTGGGCTTCGCCTATCACGCCGCGAGCGAGGAGGACCTGGCCCGCGTGGCCGCCCTCCCCGGCGCCTCCGAGGTGGAGCCGATCGACGAGCCGGGCGGCGGCCGGCGGGTGCGCCTGCGCGAGCCCAACGGCTACCAGATCGAGGTGGTATGGGGCGTGGAGGCGCTGCCCGAGATCCCGGTGCCGATCACCCCGATGAACACCGGCGCGGAGCCGCTGCGACGGGCGGGCGCGCTGATGCGGCTGCGCAAGTCGCCGACGCCGATCAAGCGCATCGGGCATGGGGTGATGGGGACGCCGAGGGTGCGCGAGACGGTGCAGTGGTTCCGGGACACGCTCGGCTTCATCGGTTCCGACGACGTCTACGCGGGCGCCAAGGACAACCTCATCGGCTCCTTCAACCGCTGCGATCGGGGCGACGAGTACGTCGATCACCACACGCTGTTCTGCGTGCACAACGAGCGGGCGGGGATGAACCACGTCTCGTTCGAGGTGCCGGACGTCGACGCGGTGTTCAAGGACCACGAGTACCTCGCCCGCCTCGGCAAGTACGAGCACATGTGGGGCGTGGGACGGCACCTGCTGGGCAGCCAGGTCTACGACTACTGGGCCGATCCGTGGGGCCGCGTGCACGAGCGGTGGGCCGACACCGACCGGTTGAACGCGCGGAGCGGCACCAATCTCCTGCCCGCCGAGGAGGCGCTGATCAGCCAATGGGGCGAGGACCCGCCGGAGCGGTTCATCCGGCACGTGACCGTCTAGCCCGCGCCGCTTCACCCTCTTCCCTCCGGAGAGAGGGCAGGGTGGGGGGAAGTCTCTAGGACCAGACCTCCTGCGGGAAGGGCAGGCCCTCGAGATCGGCGTCGGTGAGCGGCGCGTCCTTCGCGACGCCCATCTCGTCGAGGAACCAGTAGATCTGCCGCAGGTGCTGGGCGCAATGCCAGGTGGTGCGCTCCATGAAGTCCGGCGCCGCCTGGGGGCCGTAGTAGGTGCTGACCTGCCCGTCGCACCAGCCGGGCCGCTGGAAGAAGGCGCGCAGGCGCGCGCGGACCGTCTCGCCGTGGCGGGCCACCGCCTCGCCGTCCGCCATCTCGGGGGGCGCGTTCTCCTCGAACCACGCCCCGTCGAGGTACCCCTGCTCGCGGGTGTCGGCGAACGACGCGGCCACCCGGAACACGTGGAAGGCGAGCTGGTGCACGGTGCGGTCGCGTCCCGGATACTTCATGCCGAGCCGCTCGCGCGGCACCTGACGGATCGCGCGCTGCGTGGCGGCCAGCACCCGATCCATCCGCTCGGCGAGCTCGGCCGGCGTCAGCTTCCGGGGCGGGCGGTAGCGCACCCCGACCAGCTCGGCCAGGGCCTCCGGATTCCAGCCGTGCACGACCCGATCACCCACGATGGTGGCGGGCACGCGCTGCACGCCGACCGCGGCCAGGTCCGCGCGCCGCTCCGGCTGGGCCTCCACGTCGAAGGCCTCGAAGTCGACTCCCCATGACGAAAGCAACTCTTTCGTCTTGGCGCAGGAGCTTCAGCCCTGGCGATAGTAGACCCTGGCTCGCATGGAGGTCATCGTAGCACCGGCCGCACCACTCCGGAGTCTTCACGACGCACGCGGCGGCCGTGATACGATCGCCGAGTCTCACCGATGCGATCATTCCCGCGCGCCCCCGCGCGCCTCGGTACGGGGATCGGTGCGCTCGTGGCCGGGCTGCTGTGGACAGGGCCGGCGCGGGCCACGGACGCGGTCTGGTGTCACCAGGTCGGGCGGGGGGACACGCTCGCCGCCGTCGCTCGTCGCTACGGCGTCGAGATCGGGGAGCTGCGCGGGCTCAATCGGCTCGCCACGAAGGTAGCGGGCGCCTTCCACGAGCTGTTCGGCCAGCGGCTCCGCATCACGAGCCTCACCCGGACCCGGGGCGCCCAGACGGCCCTCATCCGGATCAACCCGAGCGCGGCCCCCGCGCACGGGCCGGTGCAGTCCACTCACCTCGCGGGCGCGGCGGTGGACGTGTCCAAGCGCTTCATGTCGGACGACCAGGTGGCGTGGGCCCGCACCGTGCTCTCGCGCCTCGAGGAACGCGACCTGATCGACGTGGCCGAGGAGTTCCGCGAGCCGCACTTCCACGTGCTGGTGCGCCGGGGCTACGGCACGTACGGGCCGACGCTCGCTTCCCCGATCCTGGCCGGAGGCTGCTGAGGGACGGCCGGGCGGCCGTCCGCGCTACTTGGTGGCCGTCGCCTGCGGGTCGGCGTTCGCCACCAGGCACTGCCCCTTGAACGCGCGGTCGGTGTCGGCGGCGGAGAACGAGGCCCCGGGGGTTTCGGTGACCTTCAGGCCCAGCTTCTCGACGGCCTGGGCCTGCTGGTGCAGGGCTCCGGCGCACTCCTCGCGGGTTTCAAACGTGCTCACGGAGTCCCAGGGCGAGTCGTTGCCCTGGATCCAGAGCACCCAGCCATCGGCTGCGAGAGCCGGGGCGGCAGCGGCGGCGAGCAGCAGGGCCACGGTGGTGAGGATCAGACGCGGCATGGGAAAGAGTCCTCCTGCTCCCCATGGTACCGAACCTCGAATTTTCGGCTACTTGGACCGCCGGCGGTGGGCCGCCTGGTACTCCCGGTTCCGGCGGAGGTGCAGCGGGCAGAACCGCTTGGACCCCTTCGGCGATCGCCGCGTGCGCCTGGCTCGGGGTCGCCCGCAGACCGAGCAGAGACCAGCGCGCAGCCAACGACGCTCGTACTTTGCTCGCTTCCGGACGGGTCGGGACGCCATCGGACCAGGGACTCTTCCCTGATAGCAGACTGGAGGCGGCTGCGCCAGTCGATAGTGGGCCGGGGCGTGGGGGGCGCGCCCCGGTCAGGCGTGGGCGAGACCGAAGGCGTCCGCGTAACGCCTCCAGGCGTCGAGGTGGCTGCCGTACTTGCGGTGTCCCGCGGTGTGCTTGGCCGAGGCGAGCAGCAGCCGGTCGCGATCGTCGGCGGTGCTGTGCTCGTAGTCGTCCAGCAGGCAGGTGCCGAGCTCCTGGTTGTGCGGGTCGTTGCCCGCCTTGGCCGACCCCACCGCCAGCGTCTGGATGAGGGGCGCGCGGTCGGCGCCCGAGCGCAGGTACGCCGCGGTCCAGTCCATCGCCTCGAACGGCCGCAGGCCGTCGAGCGCCGCGTCGAGCCGCTCCAGGATCTGGGCCGCGGTGAGGGCGTCCGATCCCCTGGGCGGCACCACCTTCACCGGGTGGTTGTCGGGCGTGTGCTTCTGGTGGTGCGCGGCGCGGTTGACGAAGGAGCCGGCCACGAAGAGGAGCTTCAGCCGGTGCGGGTGCGCGAAGGAGTCGAAGAACCAGCGCACCGTGTTGCAGTACTCGTAGCTGTGCTGGGGCATCGAGTAGGCGGTGGGATCGCCGGTCTCGATGATGAGCTGGGCGGACGCGAGCTGGATGGTGTCGATGATCTGGCGGTGGCCGCGCCCGGACTTGAGCAGGCCCACGATCAGGTCGATCCAGCCCGGCTCCTGGCCGCTCAGCAGCGCCTGCTGCAGCGCGAGCGACTCCACCGGCGTGAGCGCGCCGTCCTGCGCGAGCAGCTCGCGATCCCGGTTGTCGAGGAGGTTCTGCACCACCAGGCAGCCCATCTCGTAGGTCGAGTACCAGCGCGGTCCCACCGCGAGGTCGGGCACGCCCGCGTACAGGATGTGATGCGCGTGCTCCCAGCCCACCGTGCGGGCGATGGTCACGGTCGCGCGCGCGCGATACGACTTGTGCCCGGTGGTGTAGGAGCGGTTGTAGAGCACGCGGTCCTGCACGTCGATGAGCCCCGCGAACACCAGCTGGGCGAGCAGCGATTCCCGCTTCGACGGATCGGCGCCCGCCTCGTCCCATAGCCCGAGGAACACCCGGTAGGCGTTGATGACCTCGCCGCGCTGGACGAGCGTGAGCCACGCGTTGAGCTTCTCCGGCCACGTGCCCTCGATAACGAGCGGCTCCTGATCCGGCCAGTGCACTTCCGGCAGCGGCGGCTTGCCCTCGAACTTGATCTCGTAGAGCCGCACGTAGTGCCCGGGCATCTTGCCGATGAGCTGGTTCCACGGATCGAGCCCGGTCGGCATGTACCAGACGGTCTGCGCGAACGGCAGGTACGCGAGCGCGGGCGGCATGCGCGGCAGGAGATCCAGGCCCGCCCGCGAGCTCAGCAGGCAGTGGTCGTTGTTGACGAAGCGCACCACGCCGTCGTCCAGCCGCTGGTGATACGGCACGTGCGTGTAGGGCGCGTGGATGCGCACGAGCTGGCCGACCAGCTCCGGGATCGGCACCCCGCGGCGCACCAGGTCGTAGAAGATGTCGCTGGCCCCGCTCTGATCCCGCTCGAGGATCTTGTCCTCGAGGCGCGCGTAGGCACTGCCGACCTCCGGGAGGCGATCGATGGAGAGGGCCATGGCGACGCTCCTTTGCGAGTTGCCGAGACTCTGGCACCGCGGCGGGCGGCTGTCAAATGCCCCCCGGGCGCGGCCGGGCGGCACCGGGGCGGCATGAGGTCTGGCGGCGAGCGCGTCGGTCTGCTAGGCTCCGGCCGTCATGACGACGACGGCGGGCGCGACGGGCACGGGCACCACGGGGAGCCCGCGGCCGGGCGCGCGCGGGCTGCGGCAGGTCGCGTGGCTCGATTGCCCCGGCGGCGGGCAGGTCTCGGTGGACGGCTCGATCGCCTACGTGGCGCACATGAAGGCCCCGCACGGCACCAGCATCGTGGACGTGAGCGATCCCGCCCGGCCGCGCGTGCTGGCCACCGTCGAGGTGCCGCCGCACACCCACTCGCACAAGGTGCGCGCGGCCAGCGGGCTCATGCTGGTGAACCGCGAGGCGCAGCCCGCGAACCAGCCGCCGGCGGGGGTGCGCGGCGGGCTCGTGATCTACGACGTGTCGAACCCGGCCCGGCCGCGCGAGATCACGTTCTGGACGTGCGGCGGCGCCGGCGTGCACCGGTTCACGTTCGACGGCCGCTACGCCTACATCTCGCCCGAGATGGACGGCTACGTGGGCAACATCGTGATGATCCTGGATCTCCAGGATCCGGCCCGGCCGGCGGAGGTCGGGCGCTGGTGGATGCCGGGGCAGTGGACCGGCGGCGGTGAGAAGCCGGCCTGGTCGGGACGACACCATCGCTGTCACCACCCGATCCGCGCCGGCAACCGGCTCTACGTCAGCTACTGGCACGGCGGCTTCGTGATCCTCGACATCGAGGACATGTCGAGGCCCACGTTCGTCTCGGGCCTCGACTGGAGCCCGCCCTACATCACCCCGACCCACACCGCGCTGCCACTGCCGTTTCCGCTACACGGCAAGAAGATCATGCTGGCCGCCGACGAGGACGTGGCCAAGACCGCGCCGGGGCCACCGTCGTTCCTCTGGCTGGTCGACATCACCGACGAGCGGCATCCGGTGCCGATCTCGACCTTCCAGGTGGCGGGCGTGGACGGCCAGCCCCAGCCCGAGTTCACCGGCTGCCACCAGCCCTGCGAGCGCGTGACCGGGACCGAGATCCCGGTGGCCTGGTTCGCCCACGGCCTCCGGGTGGTGGACGTGGCGGATCCCCACGCGCCGCGGGAGGTCGCCCACTTCCTGCCCGAGCCGCCCCCGGGGCACGCGCGCGTCTCGAGCAACGACGTGGAGATCGACGGCCGCGGCCTCCTCTACGTGATCGACCGCGGCCGCGGCCTCCACATCCTCGAGCGCGTGTAGCGACCCTCTCCCCTCAGGGGAGAGGGCAGGGTGAGGGGTGGTCTTCCCCTCTACCCGCAGGCCACCGCGTACACGTCGCCGACCCCGTCCGGCAGCCGGTCCTCTCGCCACGACCGCCCGCCGTCCTGCGTGCCGAACACCTGGCCGGTGCGGCTCACGCAGTACACGCGCTCGGCGTCGCGCGGGTGCAGCGCGACCGCCATCATGGTGGACTCGGCCTTGACCCCGCGATCGAACCGGGTCCAGGTCTCCCCGAGGTCCGTGGTGCGGTAGAGCGAGCCGTCCTGGCTCCGCGCGGCGGGGGAGAGGCAGGCGTAGAGCACGCGCGGGTCGTGGGGTGACACCCGGATGTCGCGGCCGTAGGTCAACGGGGAGAACCGGCCCACCTTCATGTCCTCCCAGTGGGCGGCGCGGTCGGTGCTGCGGAAGAGGCCCATGCGCAGGGCGAGGAACACGGTGCCGCTGGCCGCGCCGCTCACGCAGAGGGCGTGGCCGTCCAGCATGCCTTCCATCTCGCTGTCGCTCACGATGCGGCTCTTCAGGTGCGGCAGCGCCGACATCGCCACCAGGTCGGCGCTGCAGTCCTCCCAGGTCCCGCCGCCGTCGAGGCTGCGCATCGCCCCGCCCACCTCGAGCGCGGCGTAGACGTGATCCGGCTGCGCGGGGTCCACCGCCAGCCGCATCACCCGGCACGCGAACGGCATCTTCACGCGCTCGGGCTGGATCGCCCCGGGCAACCGGCGCCACGTGGCCCCCTCGTCGTCGCTCCGGAACACGCCCACCGGCGAGGTCCCGATGAACAGGGTCCGGGGACGGGTCGGGTGCACCAGGATGGACCACACCTCCCCGCCGTCCTCGGGGAACGGCAGGCGCTCCCAGGACTCGCCGCGGTCCCGGCTGCGGTAGGGGCCCTTTTGCGTCCCGACGTAGACCACGTCCGGATCGGTCGGGTGCACGGTGATGGCCTGCACGTGGGTGGTCTCGGGGAGCCCCTTGCTCATCAGCTCCCAGGCGCCTCCGCCCTCCGCGCGGCGGAAGACGCCGCTCCGGGTCCCGGAGGTCCATCGTGCCGCGCCGACGTAGATGTGAGAGCGTCCCGTTGTCATGTGCGCACCCCTTTCCGGTGAGGGCCCCGAGGATAGCAAATTCCTTGACGCTCGTGGCGCCGACGCCCTAGCGTGATCCTGATGGGCCCGGATCGGCCTTTATCCTCCGGCACCACCAGCCAGTCCACCGCGTTCCTTCCGCTGTCCCGCGTCCTCGAGGAGGAGTTCGTCACCCTGCACGGCCCGCTGCCCGCCACCGTGAACGGTGACGGCGACGAGGAGCGGCTGCCCGCGCTGTACGACGCGATCCACGCGCTGCCCGAGAAGCGCGCCGCGCTGTGTCTCTCGGGCGGCGGCATTCGCAGCGCGACCTTCGCCCTGGGCGTGCTGCAGGGGCTCGCGCGCGCGGGCCTGCTGCCCCGGTTCCACTACCTCTCCACCGTCTCGGGCGGCGGCTACATCGGCTCCTGGCTCAGTGCCTGGATCCACCGCAGCCGCGACGACGCCGGCCAGGTGGCCGCCCAGCTGGCCTCGCTGCGTCCGCGCGCGCCGCTCGCCCCGGAGCCGGAGCCCATCGCCCACCTGCGGGAGTTCAGCAACTACCTGAGCCCGCGGGCCGGGCTCATGTCCACGGACGCGTGGACCCTGCTCGGCACCATCCTGCGCAACATGATCCTGATCTGGCTGGTGCTGGTGCCGCTCCTGACCGCGGCCCTCATGCTGCCGCGCCTGTATCTGTCGTTGCTGCTCTGGACCGACGCGGAGCCGCGCGCCTCCGTGCGCACCGCGCTGCTCGGGATCGGCGGCGGCCTGCTCGCGTGGGCGGTGGCGTACATCGCGGCCACCATTCCGAGCAACACGCGGGCCCGACGGGGCCAGGGCAAGTTCCTCGCCTTCTGCCTGGCTCCGCTACTGCTGGGGCTGGGCGCGCTCACCATCTACTGGGCCGCCGTCTCGGGCGGGCCGGAGGGCGCGCAGGCCGCGATGGTCCCGGGGCCGGGCGGCTTCGTGCGCTTCGCGGTGATCGTGCATCTGCTCGCGTGGGCCGGCTACACGGTGTGGCTGCGCAGCCCGTGGGGGCAGCGCCAGCCTCCGCGCGGCGGGCTCGGTGCCCGGCTCGGGGGCTTCGTGGCCGAGCTGGTCGTGGTGGTGGTGGCGGGCGCGGTCGGCGGCGTGATCGCGTGGGGTCTGGCGACCCGGGTGTTCCCGGACGTGAGCGAGCGGTCGATCGAGTACGCCGCGCTGGCGCCCGGGTTCGTGATGGGCACCTTCCTGCTGGCCGCGACCGCGCTGGTCGGCCTCATGAGCCGATGGACGGAAGACGAGGACCGCGAGTGGTATGCGCGGTGCGGGGCGTGGTTCCTGATCTCGGGCTCGATGTGGACGGTGTTCGCGCTGCTCGTGCTGCTGGGGCCGGTCCTGCTCTCCCACACCTGGCTCTCGCGCGGCCTCGCCGCCCTTGGCGGCGTGTCCGGGCTCGTGAGCGTGGTGGGCGGCTGGTTCACCAAGCAGACCCGCGGGGATCGCGGCTCGTCGCAGGCGAGCGGCAAGGATCGCCTGATGGCGCTGGTGGTGCCCGGCGCCGGCGCGCTGTTCACGGCGGTGATCGCGATCGGCCTCTCCGCGCTGACCTCCGGGCTGCTCGGCTGGCTGGTGCGGACGACCGGTGACCCGGTCGTGGTTCCGGCCCGGTGGCGGGATCACGGCTGGGCGGTGGGGCCGTTCGGCCACGTCGGGGTCCTGGTCTCGACCCCGGTGGCGCTGGTGGTGGCGGTGGCGCTGGCCCTCACGCTGCTCGGGCTCCTGGCGGCGGGGTTCATCAACACGAACCGCTTCTCGCTGCACGCGATGTACCGCAACCGGCTCATTCGCGCCTACCTGGGCGCGTCCAATCCCGACCGGCGCGCGAATCCGTTCACCGGCTTCGACGACGGCGACAACCTCCAGATGCACGAGCTGTGGCCGCGGTGCTCGAACGCCCCGGGGAGCCCGCCCGCCGGCGTGCCGGCGGGAGCGGGCGGGCCGAAGCGACGGCTGCTGCACGTGGTCAACATGGCGCTCAATCTCGTGCACGGCGAGCGGCTCGCGTGGCAAGAGCGCAAGGCGCACAGCTTCACGGTGACCGCGCTCCACGCCGGCAGCCTCGCCGTCGGCTATCGCCGCACCGACACGGGACAGGGCGGACCGCGCGCCCACTACGGCGGCACCGAGGGCATCTCGCTCGGCACCGCCATCACCATCTCCGGGGCGGCGGCCAGCCCCAACATGGGCTACCACTCCTCGCCCCTCGTCACGTTCCTGATGACGCTGTTCAACGTGCGGCTCGGGTGGTGGCTGGGCAACCCGGGCGTGCGGGGCGACCACACCTACTATCTCGCGAGCCCGCGGGTGGCGGTGCGTCCCATCGTGGCCGAGGCCTTCGGCCTCACCGGCAGCACCGGGCCGTACGTCTACCTCTCCGACGGCGGACACTTCGACAATCTCGGCCTGTACGAGATGGTGCTGCGGCGCTGCCACTTCATCGTGGTGAGCGACGCGAGCTGCGACGCGAACGCGGTGTTCCAGGACCTGGGCAGCGCGGTCCGCAAGATCCGCGCCGACATGGGCGTGCCGATCGACTTCGAGGGCGGGGTGGGCATCCTGCCCCGCTCGGCGGACCCCGCCCGTCGCGCGCAGAGCCTCTACTGGGCGCTGGGCCGCATTCGCTATTCCATCGCGGATCCCGACCCGAGGCCGGGGGCCGATCCGGACGCGCGGGACGGGTGGCTGCTCTACATCAAGCCCGCGCTCTCCGGCAACGAGCCGCCCGACGTCTGCGAGTACGCGGCGTCGCACGCGGAGTTCCCGCACGAGCCGACCACCGACCAGTTCTTCAGCGAGTCGCAGTTCGAGAGCTACCGGGCGCTCGGCTCCCACGTGATGGAGCAGATGAGCCGCGGCTTCGCGGGCGGCTCGATCGCCGACTTCATCGCCCACGTGGCCCGGCACCCCGCGAAGGCGGCCGCCGCGTCCTAGCGGGCGCGCGCCCGCGTCACGCGCGTGGGATCACGCGCACCACTCTCGCGGGCCGTCGTCGCGGAAGCCGCACTGCTCGCAGGGGCTGTAGAAATGCCACGCGGGCGGCATCGCCACCGCCAGCCGCAGCGAGAGATCCTCGCCGACGTTCCGGATGTGGTGCACCGTGCCCCGGGGCACCCACACGATGTCGTCCTTCGTCGCGTCGACCACCACGCCGCCGGTCAGCTCCCACTGCAGGCGGCCGGCCAGCACCACCCACCACTCGTCGAACTCGCGGTGCCAGTGCGGGCGGTTGCCGCCGCCGGGCGGCGAGGCGATCAGGGTCACGAGGTTGCGCTCGTCCGCGATGAGGCGGCGCGCCCACGGCGCGGGTCCCATGCGCGCCACCACGTCGGCCACGCGGGTGAGGAGCGGGGGGCCGTCCGCGGCGGGCACGGTGGGCCCGGTGGCGAGACGGTTGATGAGCACGGAGACCGGCGACGCAACGCTTGCCATGGGGCAGGGCCCTCCCGGCCGCGAGCATACGCACCGCGCGGCCGGGCGCAAGCGGTTGCGGCGCCCGGGACCGCTCGCATAGAATCGGGGCCCTGAGAGGAGGGTGGGCCATGTCCTTGAGGACCAGAGCGCTCCATCCCCGGTTCGGAGTCGAGGTGCTGGACGTGGACGTCACGCGGCTCGACGACGCGACGTTCGCCGAGGTCGTCGACCTCTTCGAGGAGCACTCGGTGCTGCTGTTTCGCGGGCAGACCCTCACCGACGAGAGCCAGATCGCGTTCAGCCGCCGCTTCGGCCCGCTCGAGACCACCATCCGCAGCATCGCGAGCCAGGCCGCCACCCCGATCCACGTCGCCAACCTCTCCAACGTCGACGCGGAGAACCGGCTCATCCCGCGGGGCGACAAGCGCAGCCTCTACAACGCGGGCAACCAGATGTGGCACACCGACAGCTCGTTCAAGAAGGTGCCCGCGCACGCCTCCCTGCTCTCGGCCCGCGAGGTGCCGCCGGAGGGCGGAGAGACCCAGTTCGCGAGCATGCGGGTGGCCTACGCCGCGCTGCCCCCCGACCTGCAGGCGTTCCTCGAGGGCAAGATCGCGGTGCACAGCTTCGTGTACTCGCGCGGCCTCATCGACGACGGGCTCATGCCCGCCGAGCACGCCGCGCAGGTGCCGCCGGTGCGCCAGGCGCTGGTGCGCGCGAACCCGGTGAACGGGCGGAAGGCGTTCTACGTGGGCTCGCACGCCTGCGAGATCGAGGGCATGCCCACCCCGGAGGGGCGCGCGCTCCTGCGCGAGCTGCGCGAGGCGGCCACCCGGCCCGAGCTCGTCTACACGCATCGCTGGCGGGTCGGCGACCTCGTGATGTGGGACAACCGCTGCATGCTCCACCGCGGCCGGCCGTGGGACGAGTCGCGCTACCGCCGGGTCATGCGCCGCACCACCGTGGCCGGCGCGGGGCCCACCGCGCCCGAGGCGCCGACGGTCCCGATCAGCCCCGCGCGCGCGGAAGACGTGGCCTGGGGCCGCGCGCAGCTCGAGGCGGTCTAGCGCCGCGAGGACCGTCGTGGCCAGCCTGCTCGGGAAGACCGCCTCGGGGACGGGGCAGGTGGTGGAGATCCGCCACCCGCTGGTCCAGCACAAGCTCGGCCTGATGCGCAAGCGGGACACCAGCACCTCGGAGTTCCGCAGCCTGCTCGCCGAGATCAGCATGCTGCTGGCCTACGAGGTGACCCGCGAGCTGCCGACGCACGAGGTGCCCGCGGAGACGCCGGTGGCGCCGACCACCATCCGCCTGCTCGACGGCAAGAAGATCGTGCTGGTGTCGATCCTGCGCGCCGGCAACGGGCTGCTCGACGGCATGCTGCGCATCCTGCCCAGCGCGCGGGTCGGCCACGTGGGCCTCTTCCGCGACCCGCAGACGCTCCAGGCGGTGGAGTACTACTTCAAGGTGCCGCATGACCTGACGGAGCGCGACGTGGTCGTGCTCGACCCCATGCTCGCCACCGGCAACTCCGCCATCGCGGCGGTGCGCCGGCTGCGGGGGGCCCGGCCGCGCTCGATCCGCTTCGTGTGCCTGCTCACGTGCCCGGAGGGCCTCGCCGCGTTCCACCGTGTGCACCCCGACGTGCCGGTCTACACCGCGGCCATCGACAGCCACCTCGACGAGCACGGCTACATCGTGCCGGGGCTGGGCGACGCGGGCGATCGCCTGTTCGGCACCCGGTGAGGTCGGCGGGAATGCGATGAGACTGGCGGGCAAGGTCGCGCTGATCAGTGGAGGCGCCCGCGGCATGGGCGCGGCGGAGGCCCGCCTCTTCGCCCACGAGGGTGCGCAGGTGGTGCTGGGCGACGTCCTCGACGCGGAGGGCAAGCAGGTGGCCGACGGGATCACCGCCGCGGGGGGGCAGGCGCTCTACGTGCATCTCGACGTCACCCTCGAGGCGGACTGGGAGCGCGCGGTCGCCACCGCGGTCTCGCGCTTCGGCAAGCTCGACATCCTGGTCAACAACGCGGGCGTGGGCGGGGGCAGCCGGCTCGAGGACACCACCGAGGAGGCGTGGGACCGCGGCATGGACGTCAACGCCAAGGGCGTCTTCCTCGGCACCAAGGCCGCGATCCCCGCGATGCGGCGGGCCGGCGGCGGCTCCATCGTCAACATCTCCTCGCAGCTCGGCCTGGTGGGCATGGAGCGGAGCAGCGCGTGGTACCAGGCCTCGAAGGGGGCGGTGGCCACGCTGACCAAGCACACCGCGGTGCAGTACGCGCGCGAGCGCATCCGCTGCAACTCGGTGCACCCCGGTCCGGTGGTGACCCCGATGACCGAGGCCCGTCGCCACGATCCGGGCCACTACGAGTACATGGTCTCGCGCATCCCGCTCGGCCGGTACGGCGAGCCCGACGAGGTGGCGTACGGCGTGCTGTACCTCGCCTCGGACGAGGCCGCGTTCGTGACCGGCAGCGAGCTGGTCATCGACGGCGGCTGGACCGCGCAGTAGGCGCCAGCCGCGCTCATCGGCCAGGACCCGGATGCGTCGCCGCGCCAGGCCCGTGAAGTCCCCCGCGAAGGCGCCCGTGACGTCGCCCGCGAAATCCGCGGCGGGAGCCCCGCGCACCCGCAGGTCGCCCCAGGCCCCCGGCGCGCGGGTGCGTGACCTGGAGCGGCGGCTCGCGGAGGCGCTGGCGCGCGAGGCGGAGGCCCGGGAGCAGCAGACCGCGACGAGCGAGGTGCTCGCAGTCATCAACCGCTCGACCTTCGCGCTGGAGCCGGTGCTCGAGACCCTGCTCGAGAAGGCGGTGCGGCTCTGCGCGGCGAGCCGCGGCTCGGTCTACCGCTTCGACGGCGAGCGCCTGCGCCACGCCGTCTCCTACAACGTCTCGCCGGAGACCACCGAGTTCTTCGACCGCAATCCGATCGCCCCCGGCCGGTACAGCGTCGCGGCGCGCGCCGCCCTGGAGCACCAAACGCAGCACATCCCGGACATCCTGGCCGACCCGGACTACACCTTCGGGGTCTATCAGGTCGAGCCCATCCGGACCGCGCTCGCGGTCCCGATGATGAAGGGCGACGATCTGGTCGGGGCGTTCACCATCTGGAAGCTCGAGGTGGAGCCCTTCACCGAGCGGCAGATCGAGCTGGTCACCACCTTCGCCCACCAGGCGGTCATCGCGATCGAGAACGTCCGGCTCATCACGGAGCTGCAGGCGCGCAACGCCGACCTCGGCCAGGCCCTCGATCGCCAGACCGCCACGTCCGAGATCCTCCGCGTGATCAGCGGCTCGCGCACCGACCTGCAGCCCGTCTTCGACGCCATCGTGCGCAGCGCGGTGCGCCTCTGCGGGGCCTCGCACGGGGGCGTGTACCAGTTCGATGGAGAGCTGGTCCACTCGGTGGCCCACGACGGATACGCCCCGGACCAGCTCCGCGATTGGCGCGCGATGTGGCCCAAGCCGGTGACCGCCCCCCACATCGTCTGTCGCGTGATCTCCACCCGCGGGCCCATCCGCATCCGCGATTTCGAGGCGGCGCCGGATGCCGTGCTCTATCCGGAGGTCGCGGCGAGCATGCGGGCGCGAAGCGCACGGAGCGTGCTGGCCGTCCCGATGTTTCGCCAGGACGAGGTGATCGGCGGGATCAGCATCGCCCACCACGACGTCGACGGGTTCTCCGACACGCACGTCGAGCTGCTCGAGACCTTTGCGGCCCAGGCGGTGATCGCGATCGAGAACGCGCGGCTGTTCCGCGAGATCGAGCAGAAGACGCGCGAGCTGGAGGCGGCGAGCCGGCACAAGTCGGAGTTCCTCGCCAGCATGTCCCACGAGCTGCGCACGCCGCTCAACGCGATCCTCGGCTTCTCCGAGATCCTGGCCCAGGGCATGTTCGGGGCGGTCAACGACAAGCAGGCCGAGTACCTGCGGGACATCCTGGAATCCGGCCAGCACCTGCTCTCCCTCATCAACGACATCCTGGACCTGTCCAAGATCGAGGCGGGCCGGATGGAGCTCGAGGTGAGCGAGTTCGATTTGCCCCAGGCCATCTCGAACGGCCTCACGCTCGTCCGCGAGCGCGCCCTGCGGCGGGGCATCGACCTCCGCCACGCGGTCGACGACCGGCTCGGCGCGATCCGGGCGGACGAGCGCAAGGTCAAGCAGATCCTCCTGAATCTTTTGTCGAACGCCATCAAGTTCACGCCGGAGGGCGGGCGGGTCGAGGTGCGGGCGGCGGCGGCCGGGGATGCGGTCGAGGTGTCGGTGACGGACACCGGCGTCGGGATCGCCCCGGAGGACCAGCAGGCGGTCTTCGAGGAGTTCCGCCAGGTGGGCGCGGCGGAGAGGAAGGCGGAGGGCACCGGCCTCGGGCTGGCGCTGTCCCGCAAGTTCGTCGAGCTGCACGGGGGCCGGATCTGGGTGGAGAGCGAGCCGGGCCGGGGAGCGACCTTCACGTTCACGCTGCCACGCGAGCCGCGCCCGATCGAAGGGGCGCCGGCGACAGACGCCCGGTAGATGACCGGCGCGAACATGGTATGGATTGCCCCGCTGGCCGCGCGGCGGCCTACGCCGACAGGTGCCTCGAGGGCGCCGATCCGGCGAGCATGCCGGTGAAGCGCCCGACGGCGAGCGGCCGGTCCGGGACGGCCAGATGCCCGCCTCCACCGCCTCCGCCCGCAGCCGGTTGCGCTCGCTGATGTTCTCGTAGGGCCATACGTGGATGATCTCGTTCAGCGGCCCGATCTCGGTGTGCCAGAACGCGGCCAGCCGCGAGATCTTCTCAAGATGCTCGTAGGCCTCGTGCGGATCTCGTAGATCATGCGGATTCGGTGTCCGAGACCGTGCAGTCGGAGATCGTGACCCCGTTTCCGTTCCTGCCCGATCTGAAGCCCGGGAAGATGGGGCCCTACTTCGAGATGCGCTACTACGCCCTGCGCGCGGGCACCCTGCCCGATCTCATGAAGCGCTGGGAGTCGAAGATCGAGGCGCGCCTCGAGATGTGCCCATCGTGCTGGCGGGGGCGGTCGAGCCCGGCGAGGCGAACCGGTTCATCCACACATGCTGCCGGCGTCGTTCGCGCCGGTGCAGTGAGACGCGGGGACGAGGCTAGGCGGGCAGGCTTCTCAGGAAGTCGAGCAGCACGCGGTTGAAGGCCTCCGGCTGGTCGAGGTTCGAGGAGTGTCCGGCGCCCCGGATGACCTCGAGCCTCGCCCCCGGGATCTTCTTGGCCATGTACTCGCACGGGGCCAGGAACGGCTGGTCCTGATCGCCCACGATGATGAGCGTGGGCACCGCGATGGTGGGCAGGCCGTCGATGACCCGCGAGCCCTCCTGCGCGAGCATGCCCCGGGCGGCGTGAGCCAGGCCCTGGGCCGAGCGGTGCAGCGTGGCGGACTCGCGCACCTCGCGGCTCCGGCCGAGCGCCTCGAGACCGTGGGTCTCCAGCGCGACCGCCCGCTCCTGCGCGCGCTGGTTCCAGGCCGCGCGCGCGTCCGCGCTGCGGTAGCCGGGCCCCGAATCGCAGATCACGAGGGCGCGGACCATCTCCGGGTGCGCCAGGTAGAAGGCGAGCGAGACGTAGCCCCCGAGCGAGAGGCCCCCGATCACCGCGTGCTCGACGCCCAGGTGGCCGAGCAGCGCGCGCATGTCCGCCACCGTCAGGTCGGCGGAGTACTGGGCGGGATCGGATGGGCTCTCGGTCTCTCCGTGACCGCGCATGCTCCAGGAGATGACCCGGTGGCCGTCGCCGAGGGCGGCGTGCTGGGCGTCCCACATGCGCCGGGTGGCGGAGTAGCCGTGGCTCAGCAGCACCGCGGGCCCGGTGCCGCTGGCCTGGTAGTCGATCTCGATGCCGTTGAGTCGGGCTCGCGTCACCGTACGCTCCTTTCGTGCCGGGGCGCGCCCGAGTATGCCAGAATCGCCCCATGCGCACCATGGGCGGACGGGGCGCGGGGCGATGGAGCGCGGCGCGGTGGCTCGTGGTCGCGCTGCTGGTGGCGATGCCGACGGACGCGACGGCGCAGGCGCTGACCGAGCTGTCGGCGGCCGAGGCCGCGGCCCGCATCCGGGCCGGCACGCTGCAGAGCGAGGACCTGGTGCGCGCCCTCGCGGAGGCGATCGAGCGCGGGGGCAACCTGAACGCCTTCATCACCTTCGACCGCGACCGGGCGATCGCCTCCGCGCACAAGGCGGACACGCGCGCGGCCCGGAAGGCCTTCGCGGGCCCGCTGCACGGCGTGCCCATCGTGATCAAGGACAACATCCACGTGGCCGGGCTGCCGAACTCGGCGGGGACGCCGGCCCTGCGCGACTTCGTGCCCGCCCGCAACGCGGCGGTGGCCGAGAAGCTGATCCGCGCCGGAGCGATCGTGCTCGGCAAGAGCAACATGCACGAGCTCGCGTTCGGCATCACCAGCAACAACGCGGCGTTCGGGCCGGCGCGGAACGCCTACGATCCGAGCCGCATCGCGGGCGGCTCCTCGGGAGGCACCGGCGCCGCCATCGCGGCGCGCATGGCGCCGGCCGGTCTCGGCACCGATACCGGCGGCTCGATCCGGATCCCGGCCGCGCTGAACGGCATCGCGGGGCTGCGCCCCACCCTCGGCCGCTACCCGCAGGAGGGCATCACGCCCATCGCCCACACCCGCGACACCGCGGGCCCGATGGCGCGCGAGGTCGCCGACCTGGTGCTGCTGGACTCGGTGATCGCGGGAGCGCGCGACCGGGTGACGGCGGCGTCGCTCCGGGGGCTGCGCCTGGGCGTCTGCCGCGCGGTCTTCTTCCGCGGCCTCGAGTCCGAGACGGAGCGCCTCACCGAGCAGGCGCTGGATCGCCTGCGCGCGGCGGGCGCGGAGATCGTGGACGTCGAGATGATGGGGCTCGTCGACCTCAACCGCAAGGTCAGCTTCCCGATCGCGCTCTACGAGGCCCGCGCGGATCTCACCCGCTACCTGAAGCGCTTCCGCCCCGCCCTCGACCTGCCCACCCTCGCCTCGCGGATCGCGAGCCCGGACGTGAAGGGACTGTTCGCCAGCGCGATCGTGCCGGGGGCCAAGGACGCGGTGCCCGAGAAGGCCTACCTGGACGCCCTCGCGGCGCGCCCGCAGCTGCAGCGGCTCTACGCCGAGACCTTCCGGACGCACGACATCGCGGCGCTCGTGTTCCCCACCACGCCGCTGCCGGCGGCGCCGATCGGCGACGACGAGAAGACGCTGCTGAACGGCAATCAGGTCCCGACGTTCTTCACCTTCATCCAGAACACCGATCCCGGGAGCAACGCGGGCATCCCCGGGCTCACCGTGCCGATCGGCCGCACCACCGGCGGTCTGCCGATCGGCCTCGAGCTGGACGGGCCCGCCCACAGCGACCGGCGGCTGCTCGGCATCGGGCTCGCCCTCGAGGCGCTCTTCGGGCGCCTGCCCGCGCCCTGAGGGCGGCCGCGGACCGCCACCCACGGCCGCACCGCCGGTACGGCTCCGTCGTCAGGGTCCGAGCGGGCGCGGCGGCCGCGTCAGCGGCGGCCGGCCGGGACCCACACCCAGGTGTAGGGGTACTCCTTGCCGTTACCGTGTCGCTCCCAGCGCCCGTTCTCGCCCTGGATCTCCGGGGCGGGCTCGACGCGCGGGGTGGGAACGTAGACCAGCGTGGGCGGCGAGGGCGTCACCACCACGACCGGAGGCGGAAGGGGCGGCAGCGGAGCCGGCTCGGGCGGGAAGTAGGCCACGCAGCACGGGGAGAATCGGTGATCGTGGTGCCGGTGGTGATGGGATGGGAACCGCGTTCCGGGCGACGAGGGGCGCCGGGTGGAATGGCCCGGCCCGTCCTGCGAGCCGTCGCGCACGTCGTCCCGTCCGTCACCTCGCCCGCCACCTCGAATGTCCTGAGCGGGGACGCCAGAGGCGAGCGCGACGACCACGAGCAGAGCCGACAGCACCGTCACGAATCGCCTCATGGCCGAAGTCTACGCTGGCCCCGATGGGGTCGCCACCTCGACGCGGTGCCGCTTGACAAGCGGGGGGGCGCGGGGCTTTGCTTGGAGTCGACGGCGGGTGAGGCGCCGCCCGCGTCGAGCAGTGAACCGGAGGAGGATCCAGGCATGGACAGCACGCCACCCGGCTCGTACGGCGCGTCATCGGGCTGGCTTTCCGCCTGATGACGCGCGAAACCTCCTAGCGCAGTCACCCAGGATCCCGGCTCGTTGTCGGGACATGCCGCAGGACCACGGTCCTGTGCGCGAGAAAGACCGAGGCCCGGCAGGCGGTTCACCGGTACCGCCGCCGGGCCGTTCTCTGCCGGTCGTTCGGAGGAGACGCGGCATGGGCCAGTGGGAGCGGATCGACGTCGACGGCTCGCCGATGCGCCTGTACGTGGGCATGCCGAGCCTGGGCCGGGCTTTCCCCGCGGTGATCGTCATCCAGCATGGCCCGGGCGTGGACCGGTTCATCCAGGACCGGGTGGACGTGCTGAGCGAGCAGCACGGCTATCTCGCCATCGCCCCCGACCTCTACCACCGGCAGCCCGACGACGGCGACATGATGACCCGCATCGGGCGCCTGCGTGATCGGGAGGTGATCAGCGACGTCAGCGCCGCGGTCAACTGGGCCCGGCGG
Source organism: Candidatus Methylomirabilota bacterium (assembly GCA_035650715.1). GTDB lineage: Bacteria > Methylomirabilota > Methylomirabilia > Rokubacteriales > CSP1-6 > CAMLFJ01. Next base: position 31,611 of record DASRHC010000032.1, read on the forward strand.
CTGAAGGACACCCAGCTGGGCGACGTGGGGATCATCGGCTTCTGCATGGGCGGGCGCGTGTCGTACCTGATGGCCGCCTCCAAGCCGGTGTTCAAGGCGGCGGCGGTGTTCTACGGCGGCAACATCATGAAGCCCTGGGGCGAGGGGCCGACGCCCTTCGACCTCACGCCGTACGTGCACTGCCCGATCATCGGCTTCTTCGGCAACGAGGACCCGAACCCGTCCCCCGCCGACGTGGACCGTCTCTCGGCCCAGCTCGACAAGTACCGCAAGCCGCACGAGTTCCACCGCTACGACGGCGCCGGCCACGCCTTCCTCAACTTCACCAACACCGTCGCGTACCGGGAAGGCCCCGCGCGGGACGCGTGGGAGAAGCTGATCCCGTTCCTGCAGCGCCACCTGCAGGCGAGCCGCCAGCCGCGCCAGCGCCTGCCGGGCTAACCGGCGGAACCGGCTCGCGTGCGGGCGCCTTCGGGGCCTGCGCCAGGTGCGAGTCGAGCGGCTGGGTCCGGAGCACCTCACCGAAAACCCGGCACCAGCGACACTCCACCCCGCCGTCCATCGTCGCGCAGGTGCAGCGGCCCTCGAACTGGTTCGCGATCATCACCGCTCTCGCGCGAAGGGTCATGTCGGCCTCCCCTGTTCGACGAAAGACATCGACGAAACGATAGTCACGCGGTGCGACGCGGTGATGGCGCGAGTGTGAAAAGACCGCGACGGCGGGCGGGGAGCTACCGCGCGGGCGCGCGGAAGGCGGTGTGCGCGGCGGTCCACCGCGCGAGGAGCGCGGGGTCCGGCTCCTGCGCGATGCCGGGCACCCGCGAGGTGGCCACCTCGCCGCGCCCGCTCAGCACCATCTCCGGCTTGCCCAGGTCGTCGCGGTAGAAGTACGACGAGGGAAAGATGTCGCCCGGGTAGGTGAAGTTCGGCAGCGTGGCCAGCTCCGCGCAGATCGCACCCCCCACCGCGCTCTCCAGCATGCCGCCCACCCAGCACGGGATGCCGTGCTCCGCGCACCGGGCCTGGATGAGGCGCGACTCGGTCAGCCCGCCGACGCGGGCCATCTTGATGTTCACCACCCGGCACGCGCCGAGCGCGATGGCGGCCTCGGTGTGCGCCAGGCTCTGGATGCTCTCGTCGAGGCAGATCGGGGTCGCGATCTGCCGCTGCAGCGCCGCGTGGTTGACCAGGCTCAGCCCGTCGTCGGCCAGCGGCTGCTCGATCATGGCGAGCTCGAAGCGGTCCAGCGCGCGGAACATCGCGGTGTCGGCGGGCGAGTAGGCCGCGTTGCAGTCGATGTGGATGGTGAGGTGCGGGAACGTCTTCCGCACCGCCTCCACCATGAACAGGTCCCACCCCGGCCGGTACTTGAGCTTCACGCGCGGGAAGCCCGCGTCCACCGCGCCCTGGATCTTCTCCATCAACGCGTCGAGCGAGTCCTGGATGCCGAAGTCGGCGCCCACCTTTACGCGGTCCGCGGTGCCGCCGAGCGCCCGGTGCAGCGGCAGGCCGCGACGCCTGGCGTCGAGCACCCACCAGGTGATGTCGAGCGCGGCGCGCGCGAACTGGTTGCCCTTGATGAAGGCCAGGCGATCCAGGATGTCCTGCGGCGTCTCCACGTCCTGCCCGATGATGCGCGGGACCATGTGCTCGCGCAGCGTGTGATAGACGGCGAGGGTGTGGTCGGCCGAGTAGCCGGGGATGTAGGGCGGGCAGCTCTCGCCCCAGGCGTGGTGGCCGCCGCCCTCCATGCGGACGAGGATCGTGTCGGTGACGTGCTGGTCGGCGTACGAGGTCCTCCACACGAAGGCCAGCGGAATCTTCACCCAGTAGACGTCGATCGCGTCGATCCGCATCGCGCGCTCGCTAGCGGGCCCGCGCCACGATGAAGAGCCGCCGGAACGGGAACAGGGTGCGCCCGTCGGCCCGCCGCGGATAGGCCCGGGCCACCAGCGCCGCGTAGGCCGCCTCGAAGCCGCTCCGCTCGGGCTCCTGCAGCGCGTCCAGCAGCGGCTTGAGCCAGGTGCCCTTGGTCCACTCCTTGACCGGGTCGGGGCCCTCGAGCACCTGGAGGTACTCGGTCTCCCAGATGTCCTGGGAGGCCGCCCGCGGCGCCAGCACGCCGTAGTAGAAGTCGGGGTCGGCCACCGGGGCCGGGCGCAGCAGCGGCTCGAGCGTCGCGCGCCAGGGGCCGGCCAGGGCCGCCTCGCTGATGGCGGTGTGGGAGCGGGCCCCGAAGTTGCGCGGCATCTGCACCGCCAGCACCCCGCCCGGGGCCAGGGCGTCGAGCAGGCGCGGGAAGAGCCGGTCGTGATCCGGCAGCCAGTGGAGCGCGGCGTTGGAGTAGATCAGGTCGGCCGGCCGCGCAGGCCTCCAGGTGGTCAGGTCGGCCCGCTGCCAGGTGATCGCGGGCGCGGTGGCCGCCGCCTTGGCGAGCATCGCCTCCGAGTCGTCGATCCCGGTGACGCGCGCGTCCGGCCACCGCTCCTTGATGAGCCGGGTGACGTTGCCGGCCCCCGCCCCCAAATCGTAGACCTCCCCGGGGTGGTCCAGGTCGATGCGGTTCAGCAGATCGACCGCCGGCCTCAGCCGGTGGTCCGCGAACTTGAGGTACTGCCCGGGATCCCACGCCACGCGCGCAGCATACCTCACCCGCGGGCGGGCGGGGGCGGCAGGGCCGGGGGCCCGGCGGGGTCAGGTCTTACATTCCGACATTTCCGAGGGGAGGGCCGTCGCGTGATCGCCGAGATGTCGGAATGTAAGACCTGACCCCATACGTAGAGCTACGGTTGACTGGGGAGTTCCGGGACTGGTATACAATCGACCGCTTTGAGGCGCCCAACTGCCGGCAGCGATGCGACGCGCATCCGGTTCAGCGATCCGGGGCTCATCCGCGAGCGGGTGGTCGATGCCCTCCGCGAGGCCATCGTCGCGGGGCGGCTCAAGCCGGGAGAGCGGATCCGGGAGCGAGAGCTGGTCGCCCTGCTGGGGGTGAGCCGCTCGCCGCTCCGGGAGGCGATCCGCATCCTGGAGACCGAAGGGCTGATCACGTCGCTGGCCCATCGGGGGGCCCGCGTCAGCGAGCTCGGCGCGACCGACCTGCACGACATGCTGCAGGTGCGGATCATGCTGGAGACCTTCGCGGTCCGGCTCTTCATGGAGCGATTCGACGAGGCGGTGCTCCGGCGGATGGAGGAGCAGGTGGAGCGGGCCCGCGCGGCCGGACATCGGGTGGACCTCCAGGCAAACTTCGACCTGGGACTCGAGTTCCACGACCTGCTGGTGGGCGCGTGCGGCAACCGCAAGGTCGTCCAGCTGCACGAGAACCTCAAGCGCCACCAGACCCGCTACCAGCACTTCGCGTTCGCCCGGCTCGGCCGCGACCTGCGCGCGCTGGACGAGCACGCCGAGATGGTGACCATGCTCCGCGCGCGCGACCTCCCCGCGATGGAGGCGAAGATCCGCGCCCACCTGCTGCGCTTCTACGAGTACCTGGCGCCCCTGCTGCCGGTCAGCGACGGCTCGCCGGAAACCGAACCGGACAGCAGACCACATCGGCCCGGAGCCGCCCATGAGCCATGAGCTGGTGATCCGCGGGGGCACCGTGGTGACCGCCACCGACGCGGTGCGCGCCGACGTTGGCGTGGACGGTGGCCGCGTCACCGCCCTGGCCCCGGCGCTGCCCACCGGCCGGCGCGAGCTGGACGCTACCGGGCTGCTGGTCCTGCCGGGCGGCGTCGACGTGCACACGCACCTGGACGCGGATGTGGGCGGCCTGCGCAGCGTGGACGATTTCGAGTCGGGCACCGCGGCGGCCGCGTGCGGCGGCGTCACCACCATCTGCGACTACGCGTGGCAGCAGCGCGGGCAATCGCTCAGCCACGCGATCGAGGCGTGGAAGGCCCGGGCCATCGGCCGCGCGTACATCGACTACGGCTTCCACGTGATCGTGGCCGACGCGAGCGACCGGACGCTGGCCGAGATCCCGCGGCTGGTGGACCTCGGCTACCCGAGCCTCAAGGTGTTCATGATCAACGAGTTCGGGATCGGCGACCAGGGCATCCTGCGCGTGCTGGACGCGGCCCGGAAGGCGGGCGTGGTGGTGAACGTGCACGCCGAGAACGGCGACATGCTCGACCACTGCACGCGCACCCTCATGGCCGCGGGGCGCCGCGACCCGCGGCACTACGCGGCGAGCCGGCCCGCGCTCGCGGAGGCGGAGGCCACCCGCCGGGCGATCGACTACGCGGAGCTGGTCGATGCGGAGATCTACATCGTGCATCTGTCCTGCGCCGACGCCCTGGACGCGGTCAGCCAGGCGCGCCGCCGCGGGGTGCGGGTGTGGGCCGAGACGCGGCCGATCTACCTGGCGCTGACCGACGAGCGCTATGCGGCGGGCGGGGCCGAGGCGGCCAAGTTCGTGGGCGCCCCGCCGCTGCGCACCGCGCGCGACCAGGCCGCCCTCTGGCAGGGGCTGCGCTCCGGCGACATCCAGGCCATCGGCAGCGACAACACCTCGTGGTCCGTCGAGCAGAAGGCGGCGGGGGCGGACGACTTCACCCGCGTGCCCTACGGGGTGCCCGGGCTCGAGACCGAGATGCCGGTGATCTACTCGGAGGGCGTGAGCCAGCGGCGGATCTCGCTGCAGACGTTCGTGGCCGCGTTCTCCACGAACCCCGCCCGCATCTTCGGGCTCTACCCGCAGAAGGGCACCATCGCGGTCGGCAGCGACGCCGACATGGTCCTGTTCGATCCCGCCGCGACCGGCCGGATCGACGAGCGCCGGCTCCACTCGCGCGCCGGCTACGACCCGTTCCACGGCTTCGCCCTGCGGGGCGGGCCGGTCCTGACGCTGTCGCGCGGCGAGGTGGTGGCCCGGAACGGCGAGCTCACGAGCCAGGCCGGGCGCGGGCGTCACCTGCTGCGCCGGCGGACGAGCACGGGCGCCTAGCGCCCGCCACGTGCAGTGCACTGCTTTGCGTGAGGAAGGGAGGCCGGGCATGAGGTACTGGACGGGAGCGTTGCTGGCGGCGGTGGTGGCGGCGACGGTGGGCCTCGGGACGGCGGGCTCGGCGCAGGCGGCCTGCGAGCCCGACAAGGTGGCGACCAAGTATCCCGGACTGGCCGGCAAGACGCTGAAGGTCGGGCTCGATCCGACGCTGCCCCCGATCATGTACCGCGATCCGAACAACCCGAGCAAGATCATCGGCCAGGATCCGGACATGGTGGAGGCGGCCATGAAGTGCCTCGGCCTCAAGTACGAGCTGGTGGGCCTCGACTTCGGCACCCTCATCCCGACGCTCCAGGCCAACCAGATCCAGCTGGTGTGGTCGAACATCTACTACACCCCGCAGCGCGCGCAGGCCGCCGACTTCGTCAACTACGCCACCACCGGCACCGCCGGCATCGTGAAGAAGGGCAACCCGAAGGGCATCAAGAGCATCGACGACGTGTGCGGGAAGCGGGCCGCCCCGATCCTGGGCACCGTCGAGGACAAGGGCTTCCAGGACGCGAGCGCCAAGTGCGTGGCCGCGGGCAAGCCCCCGATCCAGATCACCCCGTACCCGAACGCGCCCGCCACCTCCCGGGCGATCGAGAACGACCGGGCCGACGTCTCGATGTACGACGTGGTCCTCGTGGATCAGGTGGTGCGGACCAACCCCGACAAGTTCGAGCGGGCGTTCTCCTTCCGCAGCGGCATCAAGATCGGAGTGGCGGTGAAGAAGGGCAACGAGGAGCTGGTGACCGCGGTGAAGGACGCGATCACCGAGCTGCAGGCCAACGGGACCCAGAAGGCCCTGATGCAGAAGAACGGGATCGATCCGACCCTGGCGATCCCGGTCGAGATCGGCCGCTAGCGCTCCCGCGCGACCGGCCGGCCGAGCGCGAGCCCGCGGGCCATGAAGGCCTTCCTCCAGTACCTGACGTTCCCCTTCCTGCTGGAGGGGCTCGGGCTCACCCTGCGGATCTTCCTGGCCTCGATGGCGGGAGGGCTCGCGCTCGGCCTGGTCATCGCGCTGATGCGGCTGTCGCCGGTCCGCCTGCTCTCCGGGCTCGCCTGGATCTACGTGTGGCTGATCCGCGGCACCCCGGTACTGCTGCAGCTCGTGTTCCTGTTCGACGCGCTGCCGTACATCGGCATCACCATGCCGCCGGTGACCACCGCCATCATCGGGTTCTCCCTCAACGAGGCGGCGTTCGCGGGGGAGATCATCCGGGGCGGCATCCAGTCGGTGAGCCGCAACCAGACCATGGCCGCGGCCTCGCTCGGCATGGGGCCGCTGCTCACCCTGCGCCGCATCGTGCTGCCGCAGGCGATGCGCGCGATCCTCCCCGCCGTCGGCAACGACGCGATCAGCGTGCTCAAGGGCACCTCGCTCGCCTCGGTCATCGCGGTGAACGAGCTCACCCTCCGCAGCCAGCAGATCGTGGCCCAGAACTTCAAGTTCTTCCCGGTCTTCGCGGCGGCGGGCGTCATGTACCTGGCGGTGACGACGCTGATCGCGGGCGTGCAGTTCGTGCTGGAGCGCCGGGTGAGCCCCGACGCGGACCGCCGGCGCCGCCCGCGCGGCGAGACCGCGCTGGGCCGGCTCTTCGGATTCCGGTGGCGGGTGCCGGAGAGCGCTCCCGCGGCCGCGCCCGCCGCGGGGGCCGCGGTCGCGTCGACCGCGGCGGCCCGCGCGGCGCGGATCGATCTGGTGGAGCTGGTGGGCGCCCAGGCCGCGCGCACCGGGCACGACGGCACCGGGCCGTTCGTGCGCTGCTCGGACGTGTGGAAGTCCTACGGTCACCGCGCGATCCTGCAGGGTGTGGACTTCACGGTGCACCGCGGCGACGTGGTGACGCTGATGGGCCCGAGCGGATCCGGCAAGAGCACGCTGCTCCGGCTCATCGCCCACCTGGAGCCGGTGGACCGGGGGGAGATCACGGTGGGCGGCCAGTACGTCGGCTACGAGCGGGTGGACGGCGTGCTGCGCCCCTCGCGCCACGTGGCGCGCGAGCGGGCGCGCGCCCGCATCGGCATGGTCTTCCAGCAGTTCAACCTGTTCGAGCACCTCACCGCGCTCGAGAACATCTGCGAGGCCCCGGTGCGCGTGCACGGCGAGCGGCCGGATCAGGCGCGGGCCCGGGCCACCACGCTGCTGGAGAGCGTGGGCCTCGCCTACCACGCCGATCACCTGCCGTCGCGGCTCTCCGGCGGCCAGCAGCAGCGGGTGGCCATCGCGCGCGCGCTCGCCATCTCGCCCCGGGTGATGCTCTTCGACGAGCCGACCTCCGCGCTGGACCCGGAACTGGTGTCGGAGGTGCTCTCGGTCATCCGGCGGCTCGCGGAGGGCGGCATGACCATGATCGTGGTGACGCACGAGCTGCGCTTCGCCCGGGAGGTGGCCGACCGCGTCGTGTTCATGGCCGACGGCCGCATCGTCGAGGAGGGCACGCCGGAGCAGGTGCTGGAGCGCCCGCGCGAGGCGCGCACCCAGCAGTTCCTCAAGCTGGTCCAGGACTGACCGCGGAGCGCGAGCCATGGCGACGCACCACCTCGCGGCCACCGAGACCACCGTGCACTGGGGCTACTGGAGCCGGCTGCTGCCCCCGGTGCTGGAGGTCGACTCGGGCGACCGGGTCACCATCGAGACCCTGACCCACCACGCCAACGACGACGTCGCCCGCATGATCGCGGGCGACGCGGGCGCCGAGCGCGTCTATCGCTGGGGCCGCGACGGCAAGGCGGTCGATCGCCGCGGCGCGGGCCCCGTCGAGCCGGGTCGCCACCGCCGCGGCGCGGGCGACGGCCTCGGCGTGCACATCTGCACCGGGCCGATCGCGGTGCGCGGCGCCGAGCCCGGCGACGTGCTGGAGGTGCGCATCGTCGACGTGGCCTTCCGGCCCTGCGCCAACCCCCGCTACCCGGGGCGCGCCTTCGGCAGCAACGCGGCGGCGTGGTGGGGCTTCCACTACGCGGACCTGCTCGAGGAGCCGAAGCCGCGCGAGGTGATCACGATCTACGAGATGGACGCGACCGGGGGGCGCGACTGGGCCCGGGCGGTCTACAGCTTCCGCTGGACGCCGCAGACCGACCCGCACGGGATCACGCACCCGACCATCGACTATCCCGGCGTGCCGGTCGATCACGCCACGGTGGAGGAGCGTCACGGGGTGCTGCGCGGGGTGCGGGTGCCGGTGCGCCCGCACTTCGGCGTGCTCGGCCTGGCGCCCGCGGAGGCCGACTACGTGAACTCGATCCCGCCGCACTACGTCGGCGGCAACGTCGACGACTGGCGCCTCGGCAAGGGCGCCCGCGCCTACTATCCGGTGGCGGTCCCGGGCGCGCTCTTCTCCGCGGGCGATCCGCACGCCTCCCAGGGCGACTCCGAGCTGTGCGGCACCGCCATCGAGTGCTCGCTGACCGGTGTCTTCGAGCTGGTCGTCCACAAGCGGGCGCGCCTGCCCGGGACGCCGCTGGAGGGCCTCGACTATCCGCTGCTCGAGACCGACGCGGAGTGGGTCATCCACGGGTTCAGCTTCCCGCGCTTCCTCACCGACCTGGGCGCCGATGCGCAGGAGGCGGTCTTCGCCCGCTCCTCGCTGGACCTCGCGATGCGGGACGCCTTCCGCAAGGCGCGACGCTTCCTCATGACCACGCGCGGGCTCTCCGAGGACGAGGCGATCTCGCTCCTCTCGGTGGGCGTGGACTTCGGCGTCACCCAGGTCGTGGACGGCAACTGGGGCGTCCACGCCGTGATCAAGAAGAGCCTGTTCGCCGCCTGAGCGCGGGCGGGGCCGCGCCCGGCGGCCCGCGTCACCGCGTGGGCGCGGGCGGGGGAGGCGGCGGAGGCGGGGGCCCGGGCGGCGGCGCGGGAATCCCGGCGGGGGCGGTGCCGGGCGCGGCCGCCGGTGGGCCCGCGCAGCGGAACACCTCGGCGTAGATCGTCGAGAGGTCCTCCGAGCCGCCGAAGGTGATCAGCGCGGTGTTGCCGCCCATCTTCACGATCTTCCGACGCAGGTCCTTGACCGAGTCGTCGTGCGCCGACCCGACGCGCCCGCAGCCGTGGGTGACGTTCGGGTCGGTGGTCAGGCGCACGCGGGCCATCGCGATGCGCTCCATGTCTTGCGCATGGGCCCGGGGCGCGAGCGTCGCCCCGACCGACACCAGCACCGCCGCCAGCCCGATCGCCGTCGCCCGCCTCGTCATGGTCATCCCCAGGGTTCCTGCTATATGCTGGTGCCCGCCATGATACCCGAGCGCCCGCGCCACGTCCGTCTCGGGTGTGCGCTGATCCTCGCGGTGCTCGTGCTGGTGGCGGGCGGCGCGGCCGCGCAGCAGCCGGTGCAGAGCCCGCTGCTGCTGATGATCTCGATCGACGGGCTCCGCCCCGATCACGTGATCGCCGCCGACAGCCTCGGCCTCAAGGTCGCCAACCTGCGCCGCTTCCTGACCGACGGCACCTACGCCGACGGCGTGCAGGGTGTGGTCCCCACCGTGACCTACCCGAGCCACACGACCCTGATCACCGGGGTGTGGCCGGCGCGCCACGGCATCCACGCCAATCTGGTGTTCGACCCGCTGAGAGAGAACCACAGCGGCTGGTACTGGTACGCCGAGGACATTCGCGTGCCCACGCTGTGGGACGCGGCGGCCCGGGTCGGGCTCAGCACCGCGAGCGTGCAGTGGCCGGTCAGCGTGGGCGCGCGCGTGACCTGGAACATCCCCGAGTTCTGGCGCGCCGGCACCCCCGACGACGCGAAGCTGCTCCGGGCGGTCTCGACTCCCGGACTGCTGGCGGAGCTGGAGGCGGACCTGGGCCCGTACCCGCGCGCGCTCACCGTGGAGGCCGACGAGCAGCGCGCGCGCTTCGCCGCGCGCATCCTGGAAAAGAAGCGGCCGAACCTCCTGACGCTGCACCTGAGCGCGCTGGACCACGCCGAGCACGTGAGCGGGCCCGGCAGCCCCGAGAGCCTGGCCGCGCTGGAGCGGCTCGACGCGGTGATCGGCACGCTGCGCGCCACCGCCGAGGCGGCGGCGCCGGGACGCGCCTACGTGGCGATCGTCTCGGACCATGGCTTCGCCCGCACCCGGATGCAGCTGAACCTGGTGTCGGAGTTCAAGCGGGCGGGGCTCTTCACGGTGAGCGGACGGGGGAAGATCACCGACTGGCAGGCGATGCCGTGGACGGCGGGCGGCTCCATCGCCATCATGCTGAAGGACCCGGCGGACACCGCCACACGCGAGAAGGTGCGGGCCCTGCTCGACCGCCTCGCCGCGGATCCCGCGCACGGCATCGACCGCGTGCTGGACGGCGCGGCCCTGCGTGACCGCGGCGGCTTTCCCGAGGCGGCGTTCCTCGTGGGACTCAAGCCGGACTGGCACGCGGGCAGCAGCCTCGACGGCCCGCTCATCGGCCGGGCCACCGTGGGGGGCATGCACGGGCACCTGAACGATCTGCCCGACCTGCGCGCCTCGTTCTTCCTGATCGGCCCCGGCGTGCCCGCGGCCCGGTCGCTCGGGCTCATCGACATGCGCGACATCGCGACCACGCTGGCCCGCCGCCTGGACCTGCCCCTGCCCACCGCCGAGGGCAAGGTGCTGCTGCCGTGACCGGCCGCCTCCGGGCGCCGGGGACGGCCGTGCTGCTGGTCCTCTTCACCGCGGCCCACGGGTCGGCACAGGTACCGGTCCGCGTGCGCGGCACGATCGCCAGGGTCTCGGGCCACACGCTGACGATCGCCTCGCGCGACAACTCCACCGTCGAGGTGCGCCTGGCCGACGACGCGGGAGTGACCGCGGTGGTGCCGGCGGCGCTCTCCGACATCAAGGTCGGCCAGTTCGTGGGGATCGCGGCGCTGCCGGGCGAGGGGGACAGCCTGCGCGCGCAGGAGGTGCTGATCTTTCCGGAGGCCGCCCGGGGGACCGGCGAGGGCCACTACCCGTGGGACCTCGCGCCGGGCAGCACCATGACCAACGCGACGGTGCAGACGCGGGTGGCGCGGGCCGACGGCCCCGTCCTGACGCTGCGGCACAAGGACGGGAGCGTGAAGATCGAGGTGCCGACCGGCGTGCCGATCGTCACCTTCGCGCCGGGAGATCGGTCGATGCTCCAGCCCGGCGCCCACGTGTTCATTTCCGGTCAGCAGCGGTCCGATGGGATCGTGACCGCCGGCCGGGTGCTGGTCGGCAAGGACGGGCTCATCCCGCCGATGTAGCCCGCGCGGAGCGCCGCGTCACCGCGCGCGCCAGTGTCCCTCCACCCAGACGTAGCCGCCGTCCCGCGGCCTCCAGCCCCCCGGGACCCACACATAGCCCGGCGCGGCCGGCACCGCCCAGTGGCCGGGCACCCAGATGTAGTGATCGCGGTGCCACGCCCAGTGACCGGCGATCCACACGTGCGCGGGGCTGGGCGCCACCGGCACCACCTCGACGCGCGCGGGCGGGGGCGGGGGCGGGCGCTTGACGACCACCGGCTGCGCCACGACGCAGCCGGCCATGACGAGGGCGACGACGGACGTGGCGAGGATCCGCGGGGTGTTCATGACGATGAGACGGACCCCAGGACTCGTCTGTTTACCGCCCCCGAGAATCCGGTCCCGAGCCCCCGCCGTCCCAACGATGTCAGGAAGGAGGACACCCATGCAGGCGAGACTCGATCTTGCGAAGGCACCCGCCGGCGCGTACCAGGCGATGGCGGCGATCGACGGCTACGTCAAGAAGTCCGGCTTCGACCCCAAGCTGCTCCACCTGGTGCGGATGCGCGCCTCCCAGATCAACGGCTGTGCCTACTGCCTCGACATGCACAGCAAGGACGCGCGCGCGGAGGGCGAGACCGAGCAGCGGCTCTACGCCCTGAACGCCTGGCGGGAGACGCCGTTCTTCTCGGAGCGTGAGCGGGCGGCTCTGGCGTGGACGGAGGCGCTGACCCTCGTGAACGAGACCCACGCGCCCGACGACGTCTACGAGGAGCTGCGCAAGCACTTCAGCACCGACGAGCAGGTGCTGCTCACCATGGCGATCGTGGCCATCAACGGCTGGAACCGCGTCGCGATCGGGTTCCGGGCCGTGCCCGGCACCTACCAGCCGGCGGGCGCCGCGCGCGAAGCGGCCTGAGCCTATTCCTGGTCCACCAGCAGGCGAAGGGTGACCCGGCGCTTCTTGGCGTCGGGGATGTCGCCGCCCTGGATGGGGCCCAGGCTGGCGGACTGGATGCGGGCGAGCGGGATGCCCTTCTCCATGAGATAGCGCCGCACCGCATCCACCCGCCGCTGGCTGAGCCCGTAGTTGTAGTCGAGCGCGCCCTTCGGATCCGTGTAGCCGCCGAGCTCCACCGTGAGGGTGGGATGCGCCTGCATCTCCCGGACCACCGCGGCGAGGGCGGTCTGGGCCGCGTCGCTCAGGTCGATGCTGTCCGGCGCGAAGTACACCTCCAGGCTGTCGGCCTGCTTCTGGTTGAAGCGGTTCGTCCACAGGCGGGTGAGCCGGCTGTCCACGCTCTCCGCCTTCCTGGCGGCCTCGTCGGCGCGACCCTGCGCGGCCTTCACGCTGCCCTCGAGCGTCTGCACCCGGCCGCTCATCTGGTCCAGGCGCTGGCTCATCTCGTTCATCCGTCCCTCGACCGCGGCCACCCGGTCGTCGACGCGCGTGTCGCGCGCCGGCACCGGCGTGGAGGTGTAGGCCGGCTCGGTCGCCGCGCAGCCTCCCAGGAGCAGCAGCGCGGTCCCGAGGGGCGGGACTCCGCGCCGGAAGCTCAGCGCGAGCCGGGAGCAGCGGTGGGACGGCCGGTGATGCGGGTGGTGGAGACCTCGGTCCATGTGTAGTACCAACCCTCGTAGATCAGCACCTGCAGCGAGCTGTCCTGCTTCTCGTAGACTTGCGTGATGCCCTTGTCCGCCGAGGTGGTGGATGAGACGTGACGCCAGCCGTTGGCCTCGAGCGCGGTCCGGTACGCCACCGCGAGGCTGTCCGGCTTGATCCGGCTCCGGTAGACGAGCCGCGCCGCCTTCACGGTGGGCGATTCGATGATGGTGGTTCGGTGCGAGTCCAGGGTGAGCCCCGCCGGGACCGGGACGTCCTCGAACTCGCTTCGCGCCGGCCGCGCGGGCCCCGAGGAGGAGGCGCACGAGGCCAGGGTGAGCACGAGAGCGCACAGCAGGAAGAGACGCGCCATGGGGAACTCCTTTGCCGGAAGCAGCAAGTAGTGTGCCGCAACGAGTCCAACCGTTAACGATCCGCCATCTAATCACGGCCGCGGCCCGGGCGTCCAGGGCCGAGTAAGAGTTACATGCCGGACTGGAACTTTTGTAGTATGGGCTCGATGACGAGCCTCCGGCTCTCTCTCCTCGCGCTGCTGGGCATGATCGCGGCGCTCGTGACCGCGTGCGGGGGCAAGGAGGAGGCCCCCACCATCAAGGTCGTCATCGCCGAGTACAGCCGCGACCACACCCGGCCGTTCTGGCAGGGCCTCGCCGAGCAGTACACCAAGCAGACGGGCGTGAAGGTGGACCTGCAGGTGATCGACTGGAACTCGATCGACCAGCAGGTGACCACGATGATCCAGAACAACCAGCCGCCCGACGTGCTCAACCTCAACTCGTTCTCGAGCTACGCCAAGGACGGCCTGCTCTACTCGGCGGACGAGGCGCTCTCGCCGAAGACGCGCGACGATTTCCTGGAGGCCTTCGCGCGCGGCGGCACCTACCAGGGCAAGCTCTACGGCTTTCCCATCCTGGCCAGCGCGCGCGCCTTCTTCTACAACCGCGACCTCCTGGAGCGGGCGAAGGTCGAGCCGCCGCGCACGTGGGACGAGTTCGTGGCCGCCGCCAAGAAGGTCCAGGCCCTCGGCGGCGGGATCATCGGCTACGCCCTGCCCCTCGGGCCGGAGGAGGCGCAGGCCGAATGGTCGATCTGGATGTGGAACAACGGAGGCGACTGGAAGTCGGGCGACGCGTGGACGATCAACAGCGACAAGAACGTGCAGACCCTCACGTTCCTGTCCGCGCTGGCCAACGTCCACAAGGTGACCCAGGTCAATCCCGGCAAGACCAACCGCACCGACGGGGCGTTTCAGCTCTTCAAGGACGGCAAGGTGGGCATGGTCATGGGCTTCAGCCCGCTCGCCGCGCAGCTCGACGCGGAGGGCAAGGTCCGCTACGGCGTGACCCAGATGCCGACCAACGTGGGGACCCCGGTCACCCTGGGCGTCGAGGACTACCTGATGGCCTTCAAGAAGAAGGGGAACCAGGAGGCGGTGCGCAAGTTCCTCGACCTCTACTACCAGCCGGAGCAGATCACGCGCTGGATCACCGCGGAGGGCTTCCTGCCCGTCACCCGGTCCGGCCTCGCCCGCCTGGCCGGCAACGAGAAGCTCAAGCCGTACCTCGACGCGCTGCCGAGCGCGCGGCTGGTGCCCACCACCGATCCGGTGTGGGACAAGGTGAAGCTGGACGTCCAGCAGAACATCGGCCTCGCGGTGCAGCCGGGCGGGGATCCGCGCGCGGTGCTCGACCGTCTGCAGAAGAACGCGGTGGAGGCCGCTCGCTGACGGCAGCCCCGCCCGCGCGCGGCCGCCGGCTCGCCGGCACCGGCCGCGCGCTCCTCTGGCTCGGGCCGAGCTTCGTGCTCATCGCGGCGGTGGTGGTCTACCCGGCGGTGGCGCTGGTGCGCGCCTCGCTCGGCCGCTACTCGATCACCGGCCTCTACCAGGGCGCGGTCGGCCTGCGCAACTACGCGCGCCTGCTCGAGCAGGAGGCGCTGCCCGACGTGCTCGGCAACACCGTGACGTGGGTGGCGCTGGTGGTCGGCATCACCGTCGTGATCTCGCTCGGCCTGGCCCAGCTGCTGAACGCCGCCTTTCCCGGCCGCCGCCTGGTGCGCCTGGCCCTGATCGTGCCGTGGGCCGCCTCGCTCATCATGACGTCCAAGCTCTTCGTGTGGCTCTACGACTACTACTTCGGGCTCGTCAACCGGGCGCTCACCGCGGTGGGCCTCCTGCGGGCGCCGGTGGATTGGCTCGGCGACGACCGCACCGTGATGGGCGCGATGATCGCGGTGGGCGTCTTCGTCTCGCTGCCGTTCACCACCTACGTGCTGCTGGCCGGGCTGCAGACGATCCCGGGCGAGATCTACGAGGCGGCCCGCGTCGACGGGGCGTGGGGCTGGCGCGCGTACCGGTGGGTGACCCTGCCGCTGCTGCGGCCCGCGCTGCTGGTCGCCGCGGTGCTCAACCTCATCTACGTGTTCAACTCGTTCCCGATCGTGTGGACCCTCAACGACCGCAACCCCGGGTTCGCCCACGACACCCTGATCACCTACATGTACAAGATCGCGTTCAGGAGCGCGCTGCGCGACGTGGGCCTCGCCGCCGCGCTGGGGGTGATCAACCTGGCGCTCATCCTGGTCGCGGTGCTCGCGTACCTGAAGGTCGCCCGGGTGCGGGAGGAGCCGGCGTGAAGCGGCGCGCCGCCCTCGCCGGTCTGGGGCTGCTGGTGGCGGCGGCCCTGCTCGCTCCCTACGTCGTGATGCTGCTCACCGCGCTGAAGCCGGAGGCCGAGCTGCGGATCACCCCGCCGCGTCTCCTGCCGGTGTCGTGGCGGCCGCAGAACTTCGCGAGGGTGGTGCGCGACCCCGAGTTCCAGTCGTGGCTGCGGGTGTCGCTGGTGGTGGGGCTCGCCTCCACCGCGCTGGTGGTGCTGGCCGCGGTGCCCGCGGCCTACCACACCGCGCGCCACCGGTTCGCGGGCCGCGGCGCCTTCCTGTTCCTGGTGCTGGTGACCCAGATGTTCGCCCCCACCGCGCTGGTGGTGGGGCTCTACCGCGAGTTCTTCGAGCTCGGGCTCATCAACACCTACGCGGCGCTGATCCTGGTCAACGCGGCCTTCAACCTCGCGTTCGCGATCTGGATCCTCCGCGCGTTCTTTGCCTCGATCCCCCGCGAGATCGAGGAGGCGGCCGCGGTCGACGGCTGCGGGCCGGCGGGCACGCTGTTCCGCATCGTCCTGCCGGTGGCGCTCCCCGGCATCGTCACCGCGGTGATCTTCTCGTTCATCGCGGCCTGGAACGAGTACATCGTGGCGCTCACCCTGATGACCGACGCCTCGATGCGCCCGCTCACCGTCGGCATCACGTCGTACGTCACCGCCTACGTCCAGCACTGGGACCTGCTCTTCGCGGCCTCCACCATCGCGATCGTGCCGGTGGTGGTGCTCTTCGCCCTGATCGAGCCCTACCTGGTCGGGGGGCTGACCGCGGGGAGCGTCAAGTAGCGAGGGCCGGGGCTACCCCTTGACCGAGCCGGCGGTGAGGCCCGCGACGTAGTACTTGACGAAGAACGAGTAGATCAGCGCGACCGGGAGGGATCCCAGCAACGCGGCCGCCATCAGCTGCCCCCAGTAGAACGCGTCTCCCCGGATCAGCTCGCCGGTGATCCCGACCGGGACGGTGCGGATGGAGGAGGTGTTCAGGAAGAGCAGCGCGTAGAGGAACTCGTTCTGGGCCAGCGTGAAGGCGAAGATCCCGGCGGACAGGAAGCCGGGGGTGCAGAGCGGCAGGATCACCTGGGTCATGGCGCGCCAGCGGCTGGCGCCGTCGATGAGGGCCGCCTCCTCCAGCTCGCGCGGCACCGTCTTGAAATAGCCCATCAGGAGCCACGCGCAGAAGGGCACCAGCAGCGTGGGATACGTCAGCATCACCGCGCTCAAGGTGTCGCCCAGGTTCATGCGGTTGATCAGGTCGGCCATGGGCACGAACAGGAGCGTCTGCGGCACCAGGTACGCGATCGCCACCGAGATCGCGAGCAGCCCCGCCCCCGGGAACCGCATCCGGGCGAGCGGGTAGGCGAGCATCACGCCGAGCAGCAGCGAGATGACGGTGGACACGGTGGCCACCAGCATCGTGTTGCCGATCCACACCAGGAAGTTCGACTCCTTGAGCAGGCCGATGTAGTGCTCGAGGGACGGATGCCGGATCCACAGCGGGTTCGAGGTGGGGTCGTACAGCTCCTCGTTGCCCTTGAGCGAGGTGGCGGCCATCCACGCGAACGGGAAGAGGGTGAAGATGAAGAGCGCGGCCAAGGGGATCCACAGGCCGACGATCCGCCGGGACCACGTCAGCTCTCCGACCATCCTCAGTCGCGCCTCACGTACAGGCTCATCAGCAGCAGCACCACTCCCAGCACGGGGACCATCGCCAGTGCCACCGCCGATCCCAGCCCGAGCTGGCCGCCGCCCATGCTGACCGCGTAGGCGTAGGTCGCCATCAGGTGGGTCGAGTTGGCGGGCCCGCCGCCGGTCAGCACGTAGACCAGCTGGAAATCGAAGAAGGTGAAGATGATCGAAAACGTGGTGACGATGAAGATCACCGGCATCAGCAGCGGCAGCGTGACGTGCCGGAAGCGCTGCCAGGTGCCGGCCCCGTCGATGGTGGCGCTCTCGTGCAGCTCGGCGGGGATCGTCTGCAATCCGGCCAGGATCGTGATGCCGAAGAAGGGCAGGCCCCGCCACGTGTTGACGAGGATCACCGAGACCATGGCCATCGTGGGATTGCCGAGCCAGGAGGGCCCGCGGTCGGCCAGGTGGAAGTAGGTCAGCAGCCGGTTGAACAGCCCCATGCCGGGATCGAGGATCCACTGCCACGCCACCGTGCTGAGCACCGTGGGCACGATGAAGGGCAAGAGCAGCAGGGCCCGGGTGAGCCCCTTCAAGCGGAAATGCTGATGCATAACCAGCGCCATGCCGAGCCCGCCCGCGAGCTTCAACACGGTGGCCGCGGTCGTGAAGCGGAAGGTGTTCCACACCGCCTGCCAGAAGATCGGGTCGTACCAGAGGTTGACGAAGTTGCCCAAGCCCACGAACGTGGCCGGCCGCGCCACCGGCCGATTGACGAAGCTCAGGTACACCCCGTAGCAGAACGGGTAGCCGAGGAACGCCACGAGGAAGAGAAGCGGCGGGGTGAGCATGAGCCAGCTGAAGACGGTCTCACGCTCCAGCCACGCCCGCGGCCAGCGCAAGCGCCCCGCCACCGCGGCCCGGACCCCCGGCCGGGCCGCGTCGAGGACTCGATTCACGCTCATCCGTAGATCTGCTTGAGCCCGGTCACCGCTTCCGCGATGGCGTCCCTGGTCGACTTCCCGGTGCAGGCCTTCGCGAACATGTCGATGACGATCCACTTGCTGACGACCTCGCCCGCCCGGTGATCCGCGGGCGCCGGCCAGGACGGCAGCTTGCCGGTCTCGAGCACCTTCTGGTCGGGCTTGAAGCGCGGCTCCTTGTCCCACTCCGGATCGTTGTCGTACGCGTGGAGGAACGGGGCGTAGTACATGAAGCCGGAGCGGTACCAGTCGGTGACCTGCTTGGGATCCATGAGCCAGCGCAGGAAGTGCTTGGAGGCCTCCGGATCCGCGGTGTGCTTGAAGATCGCGTGCGTGGTGGCCACCAGGCTATGGAAGCGGCCCTTCGGCCCCTTGGGATTCAAGGCCTGGTCGGTGACCTTGCCCATGGAGGGCAGGTCGCGCTTGGCCGAGATCAGGATGCTGGTCGCATTGTTGGTGCAGGAGATCTGGCTGGTGAGGAACGCCTTGTTGTTGTGGATATCGAGCCAGCCCACGCAGTCGTCCAGGCAGGCGTCCTTGTACAGCTTGCGCACGTAGTCCACCGCGCGAGCGGTCTCGTGGGAGTCCAGGGTGACCTTGCCCGCCTTGTCGACCGGCTGGGCTCCGAAGGACCAGAGCAGGGGCAGGAGCCAGGAGTTGTTGTCCGCGTATCCGTGGCCCATCGACATCCCGTAGGGATGGCCGGCCTTCTTCAACCGGGTCCCCGCCTCGAGGAACTCTTCCCACGTGTCGGGGAAGGTGGTGACGCCCGCGGCGTCGAACCAGTCGCGGCGATAGACCATCACCTGGCCGATGTTGCCGAAGGGCACCGACTTCCACTTCCCCTCCCAGAACGAGAGCTCCTTGACCGCCGGATACCACCCGCCGCCCTTCTTGCCCAGCTCCTCGGCGATGTCGGAGACATCGAGGAGGCCGTCGCGGTAGAGCCACTCTTGCTGGACCCACGCCACGTCCACCGGGGCCTTGCTCTCCACGATGGAGACGAGCCGGGGAACCGCCGATCCCCCCGCCGCGACGATCTCGTAGTTCACCTTGATCCCGGTCTCCTTCTGATACCTCGGGGCCAAGACGTTCTTGAAGTGCTCGTCGAACTCCTTCACGAAGGAGCTCTCGCGGAGGAAGGTGATCTGGGCGGGCTTGGCCACGCCGTATCGCGGACGCCAGGACGACGTGACGGCAGCGCCGGCGGCTCCGGCCGCGGCCAGCTTCAGGAAGTTGCGACGCGACGTGGACGGCTTGGAGCGACGTGGACGATCCATGAATGCCCCCTTCTGGAAGAGGTGACGTTCGGTTCGCTCTCTGATTCCCCCTGGATCGCGCTGCTGTTTCTGGACGAGTGGCCTGGTCCGACCAGAAAATGAAAGTGGCTATAACTACAACGAACGGGTGCCCTTGTCCACCCCCTGTCCCGGAAAGATGGGCGGGGCCCGCCCGGATATGGGCGCAGGCCAGGCGGCGGCGCTCCGGGTCACGGCCGCGCGGCTCACCGGCTGGCCTCGTCCGGCGGTTTGCAGGCCGCGCCCCGGCCCCGAGGAGGTCCCGGGGGGGCCGCTGGGGGGCCGGGGGATCAGGTTGCCAGGCGGCCCTCGGCGCGCCGGCGCTGCCGCCTCGTCATGAGACGGGCGGCGACGATCGCGGCGATGACGGCCAAGGTGAGGCCCGGCCACCGGAGGGCGAGCGGCAAGAGCCGCGCGGCGGCGAGGCGCCCCCTGAGCCCGCCGCCCACGAAGCCATAGAGCGCGGGCGGCCGCGTCAGGTCGGAGGCCGTGGCGCGGCGCTCCACGAGTCGCTGCAGGACCGCTCGCGTCAGCCGATTCATCCGCGGAAAGAACTACTCGGTACGTCTTCTTGCCGGGGCTCGAACCCACCACGGCGCAGCCGGTCCTGAGCGGTATCCAGCCGGGTCGAGATCTGCTCCTTCGTCCGGTCGAGCAGCGTCTCCGACCGCTGCTGCACGGTCTGGAGCAGATCGGCGAGCTTTTCTCTCGCCGGCGCCTGATTGCCCTTCGCGTATTCACGGAGCGAATCACGATACTTCCAGACGAGCGCCCCGGCGATTGCAGCCATCACGAGTCGTCCGAGCATTGTCTCCTCCTTGATTGGGTCTCGCGGCACGTTGATGCAGCATCTCCTGTGCCACGCGACGGAGGAGGCGGGCGCGGGTCTCTCTCAGCGCGCGGGCGGGGAGCCGGTCCCGTCGACCACTTCCATCAGAGCCCCGAGGCCCCGATGGAAGGTGGGCGCGCCGCCCGGCACCACGCACGCCTCCAGCACCTCGAACAGCTCGGCGGGGGTCGCCCCGAAGCCGATGGCCCGCTTCATGTGGGCCACCAGGCCCGCGCGCTCGCCGCCGCGGAAGCAGAGCAGGGCGATCGCCACGAACTCCCGCACCTTGGCCGAGACGTGGCGGCCTTCTCCGAGCGAGCTCTCGTAGAGCTGGTTGTAGCGCTCCACGAACTCCGGGTCCTGCCGGGCCGCGAACTCCCACTCCGAATACATGTAGCCGCGCGACGCCTTCATCTTGGCGATCAGCGCCTCGGCCTGCCGCACCCGCTCGTCGTCGGTCACACCGGTCACCCCTTTCGCGTTACTGGATATCCGCTCGCCTCGCCTGCGGCTGCGGCTCGCCCTACTTGGGTAGCCCCAGCACCCGCTCGCCGATGATGTTGCGCTGGATCTCGCTGGTGCCGCCCGCGATCGTGTACTGCCGCGCGCTCAGCACCCGGTTGTACCAGCGCGGCCCGTCCGGGACCTGCTCGCTCGCCCGGTTGAGCAGCGCGTGCGGTCCCAGCAGCTCGCCCGCGAAGTCCGCGATACGCACGCCCAGCTCCGAGCCGAAGAGCTTCAGGATCGAGCCCTCCGGTCCCGGCGGCTCGCCGCGGAGCTGGCGGGTGAGATTGCGCAGACGCGTGTAGCGCTGGCATTGCGCCTCGATGACGAGCTGGGCGAAGCGCTGGCGGATCACCGGGTGCTCCCACGCGGGCCGGCCGTCGAGGGACACCGTCCGGGCCAGCCCCTGCAGCCGGGCCAGCTGCTCCTCGTGGCCGCGTCCGCCGCCGCCCTTGCGCTCGTACATCAGCGTGGTCATGGCCGGCTTCCAGCCCTCGTTCTGCCGGCCGATCAGGTTCGTTTTCGGCACCGGCACGTCGACGAAGAAGACCTCGTTGAAGTGGCGGTGGCCGTTCAGGAGCACGAGCGGCCGCACCGTGATGCCGGGCGTCCTCATGTCCACCAGCAGGTAGCTGATGCCGCGGTGCTTGGGGGCGGCGGGGTCGGTGCGCACCAGCAGGTAGATCCAGTCCGCGAACTGGGCGCCGGACGTCCACACCTTCTGCCCGTTGACCACGAAGTGATCGCCGCGGTCCTCCGCCCGGGTACTGAGGCTCGCCAGGTCGGAGCCGGCGCCGGGCTCGGAGTAGCCCTGGCACCAGATGTCGTCCCCGGCGAGGATGCGGGGCAGGAAGCGCCGCTTCTGCACCTCGGTGCCCCACTCGATGATGGTGGGGCCGGCCATGCCGATGCCGGAGTAGCCGGGGAGCACGGGGGCGCGCGCGCGGAAGCACTCCTCGTCGTAGATGACCTGCTCCATGAGGGTAGCGCCGCGGCCCCCGTACTCCCGGGGCCAGGAGATGCCGACCCAGCCCGCCGCGTACATCTTCCGCTGCCACGCGCGGCGCCGCTCGAAGGTCTCGCGATCCGGCGCCACCCGCTCGTCGGTGGGATCCTCGATGCGCAGGTCGTCGGTGAGATTCTCGGCGAGCCAGCCGCGGATGTCGGCGCGGAAGCGCTCCTGCTCGGGCGTGTAGGTGAAGTCCATGCGCCACGGTTCTAGCATCGGTGCGCGCCCGACTCAAGGCGTGCTACAGTCGGCGACAGCGCACGGATCCGCGGTCAGGGGAGGCGGCGTTGGCCCACAAAGGCATGAAGTTCGGCATCTTCCTGGCACCGTTCCACAAGGTCGGCGAGAACCCCACGCTGGCCATGAACCGGGACATGGAGCTGATCGAGTGGATGGACTACCTCGGCTACGACGAGGTCTGGATCGGCGAGCACCACTCGGCGGGGTGGGAAACCATCGCCTCCCCCGAGGTGTTCATCGCCGCCGCCGCCGAGCGCACCCGGCACATCATGCTGGGCTCGGGCGTCACCAGCCTGCCGTACCACCATCCCCTGATGGTGGCCCAGCGGTTCGTGCAGCTCGACCACATGACCCGCGGCCGCGCGATGCTGGGCTGCGGCCCGGGCGCGCTGGTGTCCGACGCGTACATGATGGGCATCGAGCCGGTGACCCAGCGCCAGCGCATGGAGGAATCGCTCGACGCCATCATGCAGCTCCTCCAGTGCGAGGAGCCGGTCACCATGAAGACCGACTGGTTCGAGCTGCGCGAGGCGCGGCTGCATCTGGCGCCCTACACCGACCCGCACTTCCCGATCGCGGTGGCCAGCACCATCACGCCCGCGGGCGTGATGACCGCGGGCAAGCACGGCGTCGGCGTGCTGTCGCTCGGAGCGGGGCTGCCGGGCGGGCCGGAGGCGCTCGCCAACCAGTGGAAGATCGCGGAGGAGACCGCGGCCCGGCACGGCAAGACCATGGACCGGCGGAACTGGCGTCTGGTGGTGAACGTGCACGTCGCCGACGACGACGAGCAGGCCCTGCGGGAGGTCCATCGCGGGGAGCGGCACGAGACGGTGACGTACTTCGAGGACACCCTCGGGCGGCCGCCGGGCCGCGCGGACGATCCGCTGCGCGACGGGGTGAAGATGGGCACCACGCTCGTCGGCACGCCGGACACCGTCATCCGGGGCATCGAGCGGCTGCAGCAGCTCAGCGCGGGCGGTTTCGGCGGTCTGCTCTTCCGCGCGCACGAGTGGGCCACCCGCGAGCAGACCCTCCGCAGCTACGAGCTGTTCGCCCGCTACGTGATGCCGCGCTTCCAGGGCTCGCTCACCACCCTCCAGGGCTCCAACGAGTGGTGCCGCAGCAACCGGAAGACGATCTTCAGCCCCAACGTGGAGGCGGTGCGGCGCGCGTTCACGGACGCCGGGCGCGCGGTGCCCGCCGAGTACCGGGTGCGGACGGTGGGCGCGCGGGACGTCGAGGAGCCCGACCCCGGCCGCTGACCCGAGGGCCGCGCGCCACCGCGGCGGCTCGCGCGTTCCGAGCGCGGTGCCGGCCGTCTACGAGGCCGCCGCTTACCAGGTCCTGGTTTCGCCCGGCGCCAGGACCCACGCCAGATGCGGGTCCAGGTGACGCCGCTCCAGCTCCGCGGCGAGCCGCTTCGGCGGCTGGTCGTAGGGCTCGCGGGCGAGCGCGAAGGTGCCCCAGTGCACCCCCAGGAAGTGGGCGGCGCGCAGGTCCTCCGCGGCCTGGATCGCCTCCTCCGGCGAGATGTGCACCGGCTTGGCGATCTCGCGCGGGGTGTAGGACCCGATGGGCAGGGCGGCCAGGTCGAAGGGCCCGAGCGCGTCGCCCGCCTCCTTGAAGTGGTGGTAGTAGCCGGTGTCCCCCGCGAAGTAGAACCGCCTGGAGCCGAGCACCGCCCACGCGGACCACAGTCGCCGTCCCTGATCGATCGCGGTGCGTCCGCCGCCGTGCTGCGCGGGCAGGCACACGATGGTGAGCCCCCGCAGTGTCACCGACTGGCCCCAGTCGAGCTCGATGGCGTTGTGGATGCCGCGGTCGGCCAGCCAGGACTTGATGCCGAGCGGCACGATGAACACCGGGTCGAAGGTGCGGGCGAGACGCCGCACGGTCGGCTCGTCCAGGTGATCGTAGTGATCGTGCGAGATCAGCACGAAGTCGATCCGGGGCAGCCGCTCGAACGGAATGCCGGGTGGGGTGTAGCGGCGCACGCCGAAGCGCCCGCTGAACGGCCCGCTCCGGGACGCCCACGTGGGATCGGTGAGGAAGGTGACGTGGTCCAGCTGGACCAGCACCGTGGAGTGGCCGATCCAGGTGACGGTCGGCGTCGCGTTGGCCCGCAGGGCGTCCCAGTCCGGCGTGGCCAGCGGCAGCGCCGCCACCCGTCGCTCCGTGAAGAGCCAGGTGCCGCCGATCACCAGCGAGTGCAGACGCGCCCAGTAGGAGGCGCGGCGATACTCGGGGTCGACGTTCAGGTAGGCATGGCCCACGTGCCGGGCCCGCGCGAATCCCTGGACGGGATGCGGAACCAGCGGAAGCAGGGTGGTGGACGCCGGGCTGCGGGAAGGGCCGGAGACTTCGGCGCGATCGGTAACGGGCGCAGGGGCGACGGACTGGGCCGCGCCGCTGAGCCCGGGGAGCAGCAGGAGGCCGGACACGAGCAGGATCGCAAGAAAGGCCATGAGACCAGCGTATACACGCCGGTCAATCACATCTGGTCGCGAACGGGGATCGCCAGGAGCTCCAGCACCCGGCTCACGAGGCCGCGGCGCGCCCAGCGCTCGTACGTGACGACCCCGGACTCGGACAGGTCCTTCTCGAACACCTGCTCCAGCCGTCGAGCGACCCCGGGGTCGTAGATGACGAGGTTCAGCTCCTCGTTGAGGGCGAACGAGCGCCGATCCAGGTTGGTGCTCCCCACGGTGGACCACCGGGAGTCGATCACCATGGTCTTGGCGTGCAGCAGCGCGGGCTTGTACTCGTGGATCTCGATGCCTGCCTTCAGGAGGCGCCCGAATCCGCCGCGGCTCGCCTGCCGCACCAGGTTGTGATCGATGGCGCCCGGCAGCAGCAGCACCACCCGGACGCCGCGCCGGCGGGCCTGAATCAAGGTCTCGATCATCTTCTCGTCCGGGACGAAGTACGGATTGGTGATGTAGATCGAGTGCCGGGCGGAGGCCATCGCGAGCAGGAACATCGTGTACATCGCCGCGCTGCCGCCCGCGGGCGAGCTGCGCACCACCTGGGCGTCGACGCCCCCCTTGAACTCCACCGGGTCCGGGAAGTACGTGGGGCCTCCCAGGGCCACCCCGGTGGCCTCGAGCCAGTTCTCCGCGAAGGCGCCCTGGAGCTGCTGCACCACCGGGCCCTCGACCCGGACGTCGGTGTCGCGCCAGTAGCCATCCTGCTTGCCGTTGCCGCTCCACTTCCCGCTGGTGCCGGAGCCCCCGGTGAAGCCCACCCGGCCGTCCACGACCAGGATGCGCCGGTGGTTCCGCTCGTTCGCGCGCTCGAACGTCCAGGGCCGGATCGGGCGGTAGAACACGACCTGGCAGCCCGCCTGTTCCATCTGCTCGCGATACTCCGTGGGTATCGCGAGGGCGCCCACCGCGTCGAGCAGCACGTGCACCGGGATGCCGGCCCGGCACCGCTCGGCGAGGGCCTCGGTGATCCGGGCGGCGGGCGCGCCCTCCTCGAACACGTACTGGGCGTAGGTGACGCTCTTTCGGGCGGCGCGGATGGCCGCGATCTTGGCCGGGAAGATCTGATCGCCGTTCAGCAGCACCTCGACCCGGTTGCCGCCGACGACGGCGTTGCCGGTGTAGGCCACCACGGTGGCCCGGAAGGACGCCTCCCCCACCTGGAGCGCCGGCAGCTCCAGGTGGGGTTGCACGCGGGAGCAGCCGCTCCCCCCCAGCAGGAGCGCCAGCAGCCCGCCGAGCAGGAGGCTCCGCGCGGTCACAGCCGCAGGAGGCTCCGCGCGGTCACAGCCGGCGGAGTTCTTCGATGCGGTCCCCGGTCGCGGGGTGCGTGCTCAAGAAGCCGCCGCCCTTGTCGGAGCCGCCGGCCGAGTTCATCAGCCACGTGAGCGTGTTGATCATCACGTCCTTGTTCCGGCCCACCCGCTGCAGCAGCTCCACCCCGTGGCGATCGGCGGCGTACTCCTCGCTGCGGCTGTACTTGCTCTGGATCAGCGCGCCCGCGATCGGGGCCACCCGGCCCGCGCCCGGGATGATCTGATCCAGGATGACCGCGCCGATCCCGAGCCCGGTGCCCAGCGCCTGGGCCTTGGCCACGTGGCCCAGATCCTCGTGGGCCACCTCGTGCGCGAGGACGGCGAGCAGCTGGTCGTCGTTGGCCTTCTGCAGCAGACCGGTGGTGACGTAGAACTCCCCGTTGCCCGCGTTCGCCGCGTTGATCTCCGGATCGTCGATGATCCCGACCTTGACCTGGCTCGGCGACCGCGGCTTGTCCATGGCCTGCAGCAGGGGGATCATCGCCTTCTTCAGGCGCTCGACCTGGGCGGGGTCGACCGTCTTCTGACTCGAGGTACGCTGCGGAGCCGGCGTCTCGGTGCGCCCCGCCGGGGGCGAGGCGCTCGTGACGGTGCACCCGGCCAGCAGCGCGGCCGCGCCCAGGAGCCCGCCGATCGCCGCCCGCGTGCTCATCGCGACGACCGCGGCGCGCGGTCCGGGTGCAGCGCGTCCTGGCCGGCCTGGAGCGTCCCGCTCACCCGCTCCTTGGCGTGGTCCAGGAGCTCCTCCGCGGTCGACTGCACCGAGCGCAGCCGGTCCGCGGCGGCGAGCCGCGCGTCCCGGCCGCGCCCCTCCACGAACCGGCGCAGGTCCTCACCCCACACGTACACCACGACCGCCCCCACGATGGCGCCGAGCACGAAGCGGTTCATCTCGATGCTCCTCAAGCCGCGCCGCGGATGGGCCACTCGACGCCCGCGCTCCGCTCCAGCACGTGCCCGCAGGGCGCGAGCTCGATCAGCAGGGCCTCGCCCCGCTCGCGCCAGTCCTCGACGGACCGGAACGTTCCACACGACCGGCAGAACAACGTCGGTGTTCCGTTCATGACGTGACTCCTCTCGGCGCCTCGCGGGGGCGGGCGCAGTCCGGACAGGTTACGGCTCACAGTCGCCCGCTGAGCAGCAGGATGATGACGATCAACAGCACCAGACCGGCCCCACCGCTCGGGTAGTAGCCCCAGCCCGAGCTGTAGGGCCAGGCGGGCAGCGTGCCCAGCAGGATCAGCACCAGCAACACGATCAGGATGATCGACACCGCGCGTCTCCTACTTCTTCTTCCGCTTCCGCTTCGGGATACGGGCTCCCGAGCGGCGCGCCTCGCTCAGCGCGATGGCGACGGCCTGCTTGCGATTCTTCACCTTCCGGCCCGAGGACGAGCGCAGCGACTTGCGCTTGTACTCGCCCATGACCTTCTTGACCTTGCCGCGGCCCCTCCGCTTCTTGCCGCGGCGACTCGTCCGTGCGCGCGCCATCGGGCCGGCCCGCTACTTGGCGAACGCCAGTTCGTTCTTCACCGACTTCACGCCGGGGACGCTGCGCGCCATCTCGGAGGCCCTGGCGCTCGCCCCGATGCTGGGCACCTCGCCGGTCAGCGTCACCACGCCGCCGTCGGCCCGAACGTCGACCTTCTTCAGCTGGGTGTCGCGGTGCACCTTGCTCTCCACCGCCTTGGCGATGTCCTTGTCGCTCGCGTCCACCGCCTTGCGCGCGGTCGGGGCCACTACCTGGAGATCGTTCTTCACCGACTGGACGCCCTCGATGCCCTTCGCCACCTCGCCGGCCGCGGTCTTGGCCGCGTTGGAATCCACCTTGCCGCGCAGGTGCACGACGCCGTTCTTGGTGTCGACGCTCACCTGGGTGCCCTTCACCCGGTCGTCCGCGAAGAGCGCGATCTTCGTCTTGGACGTGATCCAGCTGTCGCTGACGGCGGTCTTCGCTTCCTCGGTCGTGCTCTTGGCCTTGTCCTTGGCCTGGTCCATCTTGCTCTGCGCGCCCGCGGTCATCGGGGCGATCGCGAGCAGCGAGGTCAGCAGCGTGGCGGTCATCATCGTGGTGCCGTGCCGCATGAGTGTGTTCCTCCTTGTTGCGGGTTATTTGCTCGCCGATCTACCGCACGTCACTTCGCCTACCGCACGTCGCTTCGCGGCCGGCGGTCGGCCGCATCGGGCCCGCGCGGGGACTCGTCCTCTTCGAGCTGCACCGGGCGCCCCGCCCCCGCGTCGCGATCGCTGCGCTCGTCGTCGTGATCGAACGCGCGGTCGCGCGGCTCGCGATCGGGATCCTGCTCGTCCTTGCGCCCGATGCGCGGCGTCTCGGTCGGGCCCTGCTTCGGGGTCTTCTTCATGTCGTTCCTCCCAGGTGCAGCGTGACTGCCTGGAGCGTGACGCCACGCTGAACGAGCAAGGCATGTGCCACGCCTCTAACTGCTCGGCGGCGCTTGACTGAATTCCCCTCGCCGGGCACCCTGCGCGCGGTCTCCGGAAAAGACGCCCGCGTCGTTCTTTCCGGACCGGCGCTGGTCTGGAACGTGCACCTCCGTGGCGTGACAACGCGCACCGAACGAGAACACCCGATGCGGGAGGAGAGGCGATGCCCACGACCACGATGGAGCCCACGACCGATGGAGTCCGGACCGCGCCGCCGTCACGCGGCCGCGGCCACGCACTGCGGGAGGGAATCACGGTGGGCGTGATCGGCGCCCTGATCGCGATGGTGTGGTTCCTGGCGGTGGACCTGGCGGCCGGGATGCCGCTGCGCACGCCCGCCATGCTGGGGGCCGCGCTCTTCCACGGGGCACGGAGCTTCAGTGCGGTGACGATCACCGCGCCGCTGGTGGTGGGCTACACCATCGTGCACCTGGTCGGCTTCGTGCTCTTCGGCCTGGCGGTGTCGGGCCTCTTCGCGCTGGCGGAGCGGGAGAAGCGCGTGCTGGCCCTCATCTTCATGCTCGGCTGCTGTCTGGCCGTGCTGTTCGGGGCGATGGTCTACGCGCTGGCCCAGTGGCTGCGGGAGGCGATCACGCCCTGGGTCTTCCTCACCGGGCACGTGATCGCCGCGGCCGGGGTGGTGGCGGCGCTGGTGTACTTCCACGGCCGGCTCATGCGTCGCTTCCCGGAGTCGGTGCAGTAATCGCTACCGGGAAGATTCGACCGGCCGGGGCCGGCCGTTCCCGGCTCAGCGGATCCAGACCGACTTCACGTTCACGAACTCCCGGATGCCGTACTCGGACAGCTCGCGCCCGTAGCCGGAGCGCTTGACGCCGCCGAACGGCAGACGCGGGTCCGACTTGACCACGCCGTTGACGAAGACGCAGCCGGCCTCGAGCTCGGCGGCGAGCCGCTCGGCCCGCGCGAGGTCCCGGGTCCACAGGGAGGCGCCGAGCCCGAAGCTCGACTCGTTGGCGAGCCGGATCGCGTCCGCCTCGTCCTTGGCGCGGATGACCGCGGCCACCGGTCCGAACACCTCCTCGTCGAACGCGGGCATGCCGCGGTCCACCATCGAGAGCAGGGTGGCGGGATAGAACGCGCCCCGTCCCGGCGGCACCTCGCCGCCGAGCAGGACGCGGGCTCCCCGCTTCACGGACTCCTGCACCTGCTGGTGCAGCTGGTCGCGCAGATCGACCCGCGCCTGCGGGCCGATCTCGGTGTCGCGCGACATCGGGTCGCCCATGCGGCGGGCGGCCAGCTCCTCACGGAAACGCTCCAGGAAGCGATCGGCGACCGCCTCGACCACCACGAAGCGCTTGGCCGCGATGCAGCTCTGACCGCTGTTGACCAGACGCCCCTCGGCCGCGCCGCGCGCGGCCACGTCCAGGTCGGCGTCGGCCAGGACCACGAACGGGTCGCTGCCGCCCAGCTCCAGCACCGTCTTCTTGATCTCGCGGCCGGCCTGCTCGGCGATGGCCCGGCCGGCCCGCTCGCTGCCGGTGAGCGTGGCGGCCACGATGCGTGGGTCCTCGATCAGGCCCTTCACCACCGACGAGTCGGCGAGCACCGCGCGGAACAGCCCGTCCGGGAAGCCGGCGCGGCGAAACACCTCCTCGATGGCGAGCGCGCAGCGGGGGACGTTGGAGGCGTGCTTGAGCACGGCCGCGTTGCCCGCCATGAGGGCGGGGGCCGCGAAGCGGAAGACCTGCCAGAAGGGAAAGTTCCACGGCATGACCGCGAGCACCACCCCCAGCGGGTCGAACCGCACGTAGCTGCGCGAGGCGTCGGTCTCGCGGGGCTGCTCGGCGAGGAAGGCCTCCGCGTGGTCGGCGTAGTAGTCGCAGGTGACCGCGCACTTGTCGATCTCCGCCTCGGACTGCACGATGGGCTTGCCCATCTCGCGGGTGATGATCGCCGCGTACTCGCCTCGACGCGCGCGCAGCTCGGCCGCGGCCCGATGCATGAGGGCGGAGCGGCGGCTCCACGGCTGGGTGCGCCACTCGCGAAAGGCGGCGTGCGCGCCGGCCACGATCTGCTCGATCTGCGCAGGCCAGGCGGGCTCGAACGACTCGAGGACCTCACCGGTCGCGGGATTCACGGACTGGATGCTCATGGGCGTCCTCCTGGGCTGGTGGGGTCAAGTGTGGACCCGTCCGGGAGGCGCGGCAACTCGCCGCGGCCACGCGCGGCGCGGCACGCCACTTGCTGTCCACGGAGGGCGTGCGAACGATCTGGACGCTGCTCCGCCGCGCCGCGATCAACTGGAACGCGGACGACTGCCTGACCCTCGGCGCCGCCCTCGCCTACTACACCGTGTTCTCCCTCGCCCCGGTGCTGGTCATCGTGATCGCGGTGGCCGGCGCGCTCTTCGGGCCCGAGGCCGCGCGGGGCGAGATCGTCGAGCAGATCCGCGGCCTGGTCGGCGACGAGGGTGCGAGCGCCATCCAGTCGATGGTGATCAGCGGGAGCCGGGAGGGTCTCGGCCCGCGCGCCACCATCGTCGGCCTCGCGATCCTGCTGTTCGGATCGACCAGCGCGTTCACCCAGCTGCAGGCCTCGCTCAACCGGATCTGGCAGGTCGCGCCGGCGGCCCGGTCCGGGCTCTGGCACATGGCGCGCGCCCGCCTCCTGTCCTTCGCGGCGGTGCTCGGCACCGGCTTTCTCCTGAGCGTCTCGCTGGTGCTGAGCGCGGCGGTGGCCGCGCTGGGCCGTCAGGGATGGGCCCCGCCGGTGCCGGGCCGCCTCCTGGAGGGACTCGACTTCACCGCCTCCATGGTGGTGCACACGCTGATGTTCGCGATGATCTTCAAGCTGCTGCCCGATACCGACATCCGGTGGCGGGACGTGTGGTTGGGCGCGGCGGTGACCGCCGGTCTGTTCGTGGTGGGCAAGGTGCTGATCGGCCTCTACCTGGGCCGCAGCGAGCTGGGCGCCGCGTACGGCGCCGCGAGCTGGCTGATCCTGGTGCTGGCGTGGGTCTACTACTCGGCCGAGATCGTGCTGTTCGGCGCCGAGTTCACCCACGCCCACGCGCAGTGGGCCCGCTCATCGCGTCCCCTTCGCGCCTCGGCGGAGGGGGCCGGGTGAGGGGCCGGTCTCTACATCCGCACGATGCCGTCGGCCACCTTCTCGAGCCGCTCGAGCACGAGCGGATCGTGCCCGGGGAGCACCAGGTCCGGCGAGGAGGCCAGCTCGCGGATGCGCGTGAACGCGGCGTACATGCGCGGCAGGTCGTGCAGCGTGTTGAACGGGATGTTCTCCTCGATGTTGCGGTAGTAGTGCGAGGCATCGGAGGCCACCACCGCCTGGCCCTTCGGGTGGGCCACCGTCACGATCTGCATGCCCGCGGTGTGCCCGCCCACGTGATGCACGCTCACCCCGGGCACGATCTCGGCCGAGCCGTCGACGAAGCGGAGGCGCCGCTCGTAGTTGAGCCGCACCAGCGCGCACACGTCGTCCACCTCGACCGAGTGCCGGAAGGCGGGCAACGCCGCGTGGCGGCCGGTGTAGAAGCTCATCTCGGCGTCCTGCACGTAGAAGGTGGCGTCGGGGAAGAGCGCGTAGTTGCCCACGTGGTCGTAGTGGAAGTGGCTCAGGATCACGTGCTTGACCGAGGCCGCCTCCACTCCGATCTCGGCCAGCCCCTTGCCGGGGCAGCGGAGGAACTGGCGGCCGCGCCGGGTGCCCACCGCCTCGGTGAAGCCGAGGTCCACCACCACCGTCTCGGTCCCGTTGGTGAGCGCCCACACGAAGTAGTCCATCGTCATGGGGGCCCTGTGGTAGTCGCCGTAGAACGCCTCGGAGGTGGTGCACGCGCGATGGGCGTAGCGCACGGCGTAGATGCGATAGGGCGCGATGGGCATGGCCAAGTCTCCTTTCCCGTGGCAGGATTCTACGCGCTTCCGGCTCCCCCGGAAGACCGACGTGAACGCGAAGGCCAGGGGTGACCAAGGAGGGACAGGCATGAAGGTCGGATTCATCGGGCTCGGCACCATGGGCGCCAGCATGGCGTCCAATCTGCAGGCGGGCGGACACGAGCTTCAGGTGAACGACGCGCGCAAAGACGCGGCCGCCCCGCACCTCAAGGCGGGGGCGGTCTGGAAGGACACCCCGCGCCAGGTCGCGGAGGGCGTGGAGGCGGTGTTCACCTCGCTCCCCGGGCCGAAGGAGGTGGAGGAGGTGGCGCTGGGGCCCGAGGGCCTCATCCACGGCATGAAGAAGGGCTCCGCCTATTTCGACCTCAGCACCAACTCGCCCGCCCTCATGCGGCGGCTCTACCCCGCCTTCAAGGAGAAGGGCATCCACGTGCTGGACGCGCCGGTGAGCGGCGGGCCCAAGGGCGCCAAGACGCGGCGGCTCGCGCTGTGGGTCGGGGGCGACCGTGAGGTCTTCGACCGCTTCAAGCCGGTGCTCGACGCCATCGGCGACCAGCCCTACTACGTGGGGCCGATCGGAGCCGGCTCGGTGGCCAAGCTGGTCCACAACTGCGCCGGCTACGCGGTGCAGACCGCGCTGGCCGAGGTGTTCACGATGGGAGTCAAGGCGGGGGTGGACGCGCTGACCCTCTGGAAGGCGGTGCGGCAGGGGGCGGGCGGTCGCCGGCGCACCTTCGACGGCCTCGCGGACCAGTTCCTGCCCGGCATCTTCGATCCGCCCGCATTCGCGCTGCGGCTGAGCCACAAGGACGTCTCGCTCGCGGTCGGGCTCGGGCGCGAGGTGGGCGTGCCGATGCGAATGGCCAATCTGGCCCTGGAGGAGCTGACCGAGGCCATGAACCGCGGCTGGGGTGACCGCGACTCCCGCGTCGCCATGCTCCTGCAGGAGGAGCGCGCCGGCGTCAAGATCGCGA
This sequence comes from Candidatus Methylomirabilota bacterium, assembly GCA_035650715.1. GTDB lineage: Bacteria > Methylomirabilota > Methylomirabilia > Rokubacteriales > CSP1-6 > CAMLFJ01. Next base: position 64,657 of record DASRHC010000032.1, read on the forward strand.
TCCCGGTGGACCAGCTCAAGGAAGTAATGGAGAAAGACGGAAAGTAGCGCGAGAGAGTCGCCGCGCGCAGCCTCGGATCGCGCGCGAACCGCCGCGCACGGAGCTTCAGACCGGGGGCGAAGCCGCGCGCGGAGACCCGGGCGGGGCGAGGCCGCTACGTCTCCTTGGAGCGGAAGAAGAGCGGTTCGATCTTCGACAGGTCCTTCGAGATGGCCATCGTCAGCAGATCGGCGAATCCCTGGAGGATGATCAGCGCGTTCACGTCCGCGTCGTTTTCCACCACGTCCTGGATGCGCTCGAGCATCCCGTCGTTCACCTTCTGGATGTTCTCGTACTGGGCCTCGAGGTGCTCGAGGCCCAGATCGGGCTGGCCCCCTCGCTTGGCCACGAAGTACTGGTGCAGGAGGTACATCGAGACCGAGCGCACGATCGTCTCCTCCGCGCTGGAGAACGGCAGGTGGAAGCGCGCCATCGGCCTGAGGAACTCCATGTACGGGCAGGGGCTGGTGGCCATGATGAGCCCCAGGATGCCGAAGATGCCCCGCTGGAGCGGTAGCTCCTTCACGTAGGTCCGCTCCTCGGTGACCACGGTGACGACGGCCTCGGTGCAGGAGGCCTTGTCCTTGAAGAACTCCACCAGCGACGACATGTTGGTGGCCACCGGGCAGTACGGGTGCTGCGCGGGCTCGAGCGGGCAGTGGCCGCACTGGTGGTTCTCCAGGCGGGCCCAGGCCGGCGGGGCCTCGTGGGCGGACGGCCGGAAGGATAGCGTCGCGCGGTCCAGGGCCACCGTGTACGACTTGGCCGCCCCGTCCGGGAACGAGAAGTTGTAGACGAACTCGATGGTGCTCTGGCTCACCGGCACCCTCTTCCGGGCAGCGTAGCAGGGGTTGGGGGCAGCGCGTCAAACAATCCGGCGCGCCCGGGGTTGCCGGGCCGGGCGAGGGTGCGTGCTATCCTCGCTCCGTGGCGTCCGCCCCCGACGCGCCCACTGTCGGCCACCCGGCGCCGCTGTTCAGCCTCCCCTCGGTCCAGGGGGGTACCGTCGAGCTCGCGACGTACCGCGGGCGCGCCAACGTGGTGGTGTGGTTCTCCCGCGGCTTCACCTGCCCCTTCTGCCGGATCTACATGGAAGGGATGATGGAGGGCTACCGGGACCTCCAGGCGGGGGGCACCGAGATCATCCAGGTCGGTCCGAACCTGCTGCAGGCCGCGCGCATCTTCTTCGCGCACAGCCCCACCCCCTACCCCTTCGTGTGCGATCCGGACAAGCGCCTGTTCGCGGTCTACGGGCTGGGCGACCGCGGTGCGCTCGAGGCCACGCGCTCCGCGGTGGTGAGCTTCTCCTACGCGTTCACCCACGGCGACACCGGACCACAGCTCCGGGGCGCCTGGCTCGACGTGATGAACCGCAACTTCGTGCGCCGGCTGCATCACCACGCGATGACCGCCCTGGAGCAGGGCATCTTCCTGGTCGATCGGGACGGGCTGATCCGTCACCGGACCGTGGTCGGCCCGACCGAGCCGGTGCCGCGAGGCCGGGCGCTGGTCGATCTGGTCCGGATTCATTGCGCGAGCCGCCCAGATCCGTCGCGCGCCCCCGGGCCGTAGACAAGGGCGGGCCGAGGGAGGACCAGCATTGAATTGCACCGCGCCGTGTCGTATGAACTGACCCGAGCGATGCCGGCGTTCGATCTCGACGCGTACGTGGAGCGGTCGAAGGCGGTCGACCTCTCGACCATCGACTGGGCCGCGGTCCCCCGGGACCCGGTGCCCGCCGGGACGATCCGGGCCCTGCGCTACATGCAGGACATCGAGAGCCACACCATCATCTACCTCCGCAGCCTGCTCGCCACGCGGGCCATCGACGATCCGGAGGTGGCCACGTTCCTGGCGTGCTGGGTCTACGAGGAGACGTTCCACGGGATCGCGCTCGCGCGCTTCCTGGCCGCGGCGGGCGCTCCGCTCGGCCCGCGGCCCACGCCCCACGGCCGGGAGGGCTGGGCCAAGCGCGTCGAGGCCGCGGCCACCGCGCTGGTGTCGAAGGCGTGGCCGGACTTCTGCGCGGTGCACATGGCGTGGGGCGCGATCAACGAGATCACCGCGCTCACCGCCTACCGTCGCCTCGCGGCGGTCTCGCCGCATCCGGTGCTGGACGAACTGCTCGACCGCATCGTGCGGGACGAGTCGCGCCACTTCTTCTTCTACTACCGCCAGGCCGAGCACCGCATGCGACGGCCCGGGACGGCCCGGATCGCGCGCCTGCTGGTGGATCGCTTCTGGGCGCCGGTGGGGAGCGGGGTGCAGCCCGACGCCGAGCTTCGCTTCCTGGCGTCCTATCTCTTCGCCGGGGCCGAGGGCCGGGCCGCGGCCCGCAAGGTGGACGAGACGATCCGTCGCTTGCCCGGATTCGAGACGGTCAAGCTTCTCGAGGTGTGGATGGACCGGCACGTCGCCGACGAGCCGGTCCCGGAAGGAGAGCGCCATGGCGACCACGATCACTGAGCGACCGACCGAGCCCGGGCGTCCGAGCGGGCCCTACCGCGCCTATCGCCCGGCTCCGTTCACGCGCGCCGAGCGCGACTCGGTCACGATCCTGTTCGGCGGCCTGCACTGGCGCGTCGAGCGGATCCTGCAGGCGGTGCTGGAGAGCGGCGGGAACCGGGCCGAGATCCTGCCGGTGGCGACCCGGCACGACCTGCTCACCGGGCGCGAGGTCGCCGACATCGGCCAGTGCTGCCCCACCAGCTTCACGACCGGCAACCTGATCAACGTTCTCAAGAGCAAGTCGAAGGAGATGGGGGCCGAGGAGGTCAGCAAGAAGTACGTCTACCTGACCGCGGGCTCCTGCGGGGCGTGCCGCTTCGGCCAGTACCACCAGAGCTACGAGCTCGCGCTGCGCAACTCCGGGCTCGACGCCTTCCGCATGTTCCTCCTCGCCCAGGACGAGCTGGACCAGAAGAGCCGGATGGGGGACGGGTTCGACATGAACCTGCCGGTGACCCTGGGCTGCCTGTGGGCCATCTTCTGCACCGATCTCCTCCAGGACCTGGAGTATCAGGTGCGACCGTACGAGGTGGTGCCGGGGCAGACGGAGGCGGTGGTGAAGGAGTCGGTCGAGCTGCTCTACCAGGCGTTCCGCCGGCGGCCGCGGAAGGGGACGTGGCCGTCGGTGCTCTGGTACCTGACCACGCGCTACTTCACGACCGTCATGCGGCAGATCCGGGCGAAGTTCGACGCGATCGAGGTCGACCGCCTGCGGGTGAAGCCCACCGTGAAGATCACCGGTGAGTTCTATCTGCAGACGGTGGAGGGCGAGCCCAACTACAACATCCACCGCTGGCTCGAGGCGGAGGGCGCCGAGGTCTACCCGGCCGGGATCGCGGTGTGGATGGACTACCTGCTGCGCCTCGGGCTACAGCGGTTCGAGGACTACGCGGGCATCGAGAGGGGCGCGCGGCTCAAGCTCGGCCTGGGCCGCGCCGTGCAGGCGATCTATCGCGGCACCTTCGACCGGCTTCGCCGCGCCATGGGCGACCTGCCCCGCGAGCTGCCGCGCCAGCACGAGCTGCGCCGCCTCGCCGCCCCGTACTTCCACAGCCGGCTCGACGGCGGTGAGGGCGACATGCTGGTGGGCAAGGCGATCTGGGCCCACCGGAAGAAGAAGGCGCACATGATCTGCGAGCTCTCGCCCTACTCCTGCATGCCGAACACGATGTCGATCGGCGCGATGGCGGGCGTCATCGGCCGGTACCCCGACCTGCTTTACGCGCCGCTGGAGATCAAGGGCGACGCGGAGGTGCACGCGCTCTCGCGCTGCCAGATGATCCTCACCGAGGCCAAGAAGCGCGCCCAGCGCGAGTTCGACGAGGCGCTCGAGCGCAGCGGGATGACGCTCGAGGCGGTGCGCGGCTACCTGGCCGCGCATCCCGAGATGAAGCGGGCCACCTATCGGGTCCCGCACCTGGGCTGCGCGGGACAGGCCGCGAACCTGGTGCTCCACGTGGCGCAGCGGGCCGGGAGATGAAGCTCGTCGGGATGGACGTCGGCTCCACCACCGTCAAGGCGGTCGCGGTGGAGGGCCCGGGCGCGGCCGGGGGCCAGCCGGGGCGCGTGATCTGGCGGGACTATCAGCGCCACCACACCCGGCAGGCGGAGAAGGTGCTGGAGTTCCTCGGCCGCCTGGAGGAGGAGGCGGGCGTGACGCCCGGCCGCGACCGGATCTTCTTCACCGGCTCCGGCGCGGGGCTGCTCGCCCCGCTGTGCGGGGCCAGGACGGTCCAGGAGGTGGTGGCGGTCGCGGCGTGCGTCGAGCGGCTGCACCCCGAGGTGCGCTTCGTGTCCGAGATCGGCGGCGAGGACATGAAGACGATCTTCTTCACGCCCACCGGCACCGGCCGCTCCAAGCAGGTGTACATGCAGTCGGCGTGCAGCGGCGGCACCGGCACCTTCATCGAGAAGACCGCGCGCAAGCTGCAGGTGACGAGCGAGCGGCTGGCCACGATGCCCTACGCCGGCCTGAGCCTGCACAAGGTCAGCAGCAAGTGCGGCATCTTCGCGGAGACCGACGCCAACACCCTGGTCAAGACCGGCGTGCCGGTGGAGGAGATCATCGCGAGCCTGTTCGAGGCGGTGGTGTACCAGAACCTCGCCACGCTGACCAAGGGCAACACCCCCGCCCCCGAGGTGCTGCTGCTCGGCGGCCCCAACCTGTTCTTCCGGGGCCTGCAGGAGGCGTGGCGGCACCACCTGGGCAAGCTGTGGGAGCAGCGGAAGATCGCGCTGCCGGAGGGCCGCGACGTGGCGTCGCTGGTCACGGTGCCCGCGGAGGCCCTCTACTACGCCTGCCTGGGCTGCGTGGAGATCGGGGCCGGGGAGCCCGAGGGCGTGGCGGTCTACGCGGGGCGCGACCGGCTCCGCTGGTGGGTGGAGGAGGGCCAGCAGGAAGAGAAGGCGAGGGCGGGCGGCCGGGCGCTGGTGGCGGGCGCGGACGATCTGGAGCGCTTCGTGGCCGAGTACGGCGGCCCGCGCCCGGGGGCGGCGCGGGAGCGGACCGGGGCGGCCGGCCCGGTGCTGATCGGCTGCGACTTCGGCTCCACCACCGCCAAGGCGGTGGTCCTCTCGCCCGCGCGCGAGCTGCTGTTCACCTGCTACGCGCTCTCGCGGGGCAACCCCATCGAGGACGCGCAGGCGCTCTTCCACCAGGTGCGCGAGGCCGGCTACACCGAGGTGGGCGGCCTGGCCCTCACCGGCTACGGCAAGGATCTCTTGAAGGACGTGGTGGGGGCCGACGTGGCGGTGGTGGAGACGGTGGCCCACGCCACCGGCACGCTCCACTTCCATCCCGACGCGGACGTGATCTGCGACGTGGGCGGCACCGACGTGAAGATCATGATCCTGCGCCAGGGGACGGTGGCCGACTTCCGTCTGAACTCCCAGTGCTCCTCCGGCAACGGCGCGTTCCTGCAGGGGGTGGCCGAGCGCTACGCGATCCCGCTCGAGGCCTACGCGGAGAAGGCCTTCGAGGCCAAGGCGATGCCCGCGCTCGCGATGGGCTGCGGGGTGTTCCTCCAGTCCGACATCGTCAACCAGCAGCGGAAGGGCTGGGCCGCCGAGGAGATCATGGCCGCCCTGGCCGCGGTGCTGCCCGTCAACGTGTGGGTGTACGCCGGCCAGTTGCAGAACCTCCGCGCGGTCGGGCGCAAGTTCGTGCTCCAGGGCGGCACCCACCGCAACCTGGCGGTGGTGAAGGCCCAGGTCGATTTCATCCGCGGCAAGGTGCCGGAGGCGGAGGTCGTGCTGCACCCGTACTCCGGCGAGGCGGGCGCGATCGGCGCCGCGCTCTGCGCGGCGGACTGGCGCGAGGGCGCGGGCGGGCGGGCGAGCCGCTTCCGCGGCTTCGACGCGATCGCGGCCCTCACCTACACCAGCACCACCGCGGCGGAGACGGTGTGCAAGTGGTGCCCCATCAACTGCACGCGCACGTTCATCGACGTGCAGCTGCCGGGGGCGAAGGGCCGGCCGTGGAGCAAGCTGCCGCTGGCGCCGGGCTGGGAGCGGGTGATCAGCGGCAACTCGTGCCCCAAGGGACTGGTGGAGGACGTCAACGAGCTGCGCGAGGTCAAGGCGAGGCTCGAGGAGACCAAGCGTGACTACCCGAACATTGCGGAGATGGTTCGGAAGGACGCGTTCCGCCGGCCCCGCGCCGACGCCCCCGCCGTCGCGGGCTGAGCTGCGGATCGGCATCCCGCGCGTCCTGAACCTCTGGTCCACCCACCAGTTCTGGGTGGGCTTCTTCGGCGCGCTGGGGGTGGAGGGCCGGCGGCTGGTCTTCTCCTCCGACACCTCGGAGGAGCAGGGCCGGCAGTTCGGCAAGGGCCGCGGCACCGTCGACTGCTGCTACCCGGTGAAGTGCATCGCCGGCCACTACGGCGAGCTGCTCTTCGGCCAGCGCGAGAAGCTCGACGTGCTCTTCTCGCCCATGATCTACAACCTGCCCTCGTTCCTCTCCGGGCACGTGGCGCGCACGCTGACCTGCCCGCGGGTGATGGCCGCGCCCGAGAACATCCGGGCCGGCTTCACCAAGGAGCGCGACGTGTTCGCCGAGCAGGGCATCCGCGATGCCTCTCCGTTCGTCTCGCTCGACGAGCCGCGGCTGGTGCCGAAGCAGCTCTGGGAAGGGCTGCGCGACGTCATCCCGGATCTCGGCGCGGAGGAGACGGCCCGCGCGGTGGAGGCCGGCTATCGCGCGCTCGCCGAGTTCAACGCGCGGCTCCGCGCCAAGGCGCGCGAGGTGCTCGAGTGGTGCGCGCGCGAGCGGCGCGCGTGCTTGATGGTCCTCGCGCGCCCGTACCACATGGACCCGGGCATCGGGCACGAGATCGAGGTCGATCTGCAGGCCCACGGCTATCCGGTCGTGTGGGCCCAGTACTTCCCCCTCGACGGAGACCTCATGGAGTGGGCCTTCGGGGAGGACATCCGGGCCGGCCACATCCGCTCCGCGTTCGACATCCGGGACGTCTGGCCCTCGTCCTACAGCAGCAACACCAACGAGATCCTGTGGGGCGCCAAGGTGGCCGCGCGCATCCCGTGGGTGGCCTGCGTGGTGCGGCTCGCCAGCTACGAGTGCGGGATGGACCAGCCGACCTACACGCCGGTGCAGCAGATCGTGGAGCGCTCGGGGACGCTCTTCTTCTCGTTCCAGGACCTGGACTCCACCAAGCCGGCGGGCTCCGTGAAGATCCGGGTGGAGACGATCGCCCACTACCTCGAGCGGTACGCGGCCGGGATCATCGAGCGAAAGCAGGCCGCGATGGGGCCGGGCTGCCCGCTGCTCGTCCCGGCCCGGGAGCCCGCGCCTGCCTGATCTGGGCGGGCCCGCCCGCGCCGGCCCTTCTTTGACAGGGGCCCCCGCCCCGCCTACACTCCCGAGCGTGACGCCGTCGGGGATTTCCCGCCCCCACCGCTCCGCGCCCGGGCGCCCCCGCGGGGGCCGGTGATGCGGCGCCGCCGGCTGTTCTGGAAGTACACCACGTTCTTCGTCCTGCTGGTCACCGCCGAGCTCCTGGCCAGCGGCATCACCGAGCTGTACTTCTCCTACCAGGAGAACCAGGCCGCCCTGGTGGCCCTGCAGCGCGAGAAGGCGCTGGCCGCCGCCTCCCAGATCGAGAACTTCGTCAAGGGGATCGAGCAGCAGATGGGCTGGGTGACCCAGCCGCAGCGGGCGCCGGGCGGGACCACGATCGAGCAGCGCCGTTTCGATTTCTTCCGGCTGCAGCGCCAGGTGCCCGCCATCACCGAGGTGAGCTACATCGACGGGAACGGACGCGAGCAGCTGCGCGTCTCGCGGCTGGCGATGGACGCCATCGGCAGCCAGGTCGACATGTCGGCGGATCCGCGCTTCGTGGAGGCCAAGGCCCGGCGGGTGTACCGCGGGCCGGTGTACTTCCGCAAGGAGTCGGAACCCTACATGGTGATCGCCATCGCGGAGGGCGGTCACGCGGGCGGCGTCACCGCGGCGGAGGTCAACCTCAAGTTCATCTGGGACGTGGTGTCCCAGATCAAGATCGGCAAGGCGGGCCAGGCCTTCGTGGTGGACGGGCAGGGCGCTCTCATCGCCCATCCCGACATCAGCCTGGTGCTGCAGAAGACCGATCTGAGCCGGCTCGAGCAGGTGCGGCGCGCGCTGGCCGGCTCTCCCCAGCCGGGCGACGCGGCCCCCGACGGGACCATCGCGCGGAACCTGCGCAACCAGCAGGTGCTGACCGCCCACTCCGCGATCCCGTCGCTCGGCTGGACGGTGTTCGCGGAGCAGCCGCTGGAGGAGGCCTTCGAGCCGCTGCGCGCCTCCGTGCAGCGCACCGTGCTGCTCCTCGTGCTGGGTATCGTGCTCTCGGTGGGGGCGAGCGTCATGCTGGCCCGCACCCTGGAGCGCCCGATCCGGGCGCTCCAGGCGGGGGCGGTCCGCATCGGCGAGGGTAACCTGAGCGACCGCATCGAGGTGAAGACCGGGGACGAGCTGGAGGTGCTGGCCGACCAGTTCAACTCCATGGCGGAGCGGCTGCACGAGTCCTACACGGGCCTCGAGCGCAAGGTCGACGAGCGCACCCGCGAGCTGCAGGAGGCCCTCGAGCAGCAGACCGCCACCGCGGAGATCCTGGGCGTCATCAGCGGCTCCCCCACCGACCTGCAGCCGATCATGGACGCGGTCGCCCAGAACGCGGCGCGGCTGTGCGAGGCCTCCGACGCCCAGATCTTCCGCATCGAGGGCGACGAGATGCCGCAGGTCGCGGTCTACGGCACCATGCGGAGCGACCCCCGGAACGTCCGGCAGCGGATCGATTTGGGTCTGGTCACGGGCCGGGCGGTCCTCGAGCGGCGCACCGTGCACGTGCCCGATCTGGCCGCGGCCCTGGACGAGTACCCGGTGGCCCGGCCGCTGCAGGCGAGCACGGGCACCCGCACGATCCTGGCCACCCCGCTGCTGCGGGAAGGCGTCCCCATCGGGGTGATCCTCATCCGCCGGATGGAGGTGCGTCCGTTCAGCGACAAGCAGATCGCGCTGCTCGAGACCTTCGCGGACCAGGCGGTGATCGCGATCGAGAACGTGCGCCTCTTCCAGGAGCTGCAGGCGCGCACCCAGGACCTCTCCCAGTCGCTGGAGGAGACCGGCGCGCTCAGCGAGGTCATCCGCGCGGTGAGCTCGTCGCTCGACCTGCGCGAGATCCTGGACACGGTGGCCCGCCAGGCGATCGCGCTCTCGGGCGCCGACGGCTGCGGGATCTTCGAGCTGCGGCCGGAGCGGAAGGCGTTCGACGTGGTGGTGAGCCAGGGTCTTTCCGCCGAGTTCGTGGACGCGGTGCTGCACCTGACGGCCGGGGTCGACCACGGCACCATCAGCCGGGCCGCCGAGTCCGGGGAGGCGGTGCAGATCCCGGACGTGGAGGAGGCCCGCGACTACCCGTTCCGCACCCTGTTCCTGCAGGAGGGGCTCCGCGCGGTGCTCACGGTGCCGATGGGCGGCGGCGACGACGTGGTTCGGGGCATCGTGGTGGTGCGGCGCGCTCCGGGCGCGTTCGACGAGCGCACCGTGAACCTCATGACCGCGCTCGCCAACCAGTCGAAGGTGGCCATCGCCAACGCGAACCTGTTCCGGGAGATCGAGGAGAAGAGCCGCCTGCTGGAGGTGGCGAACCAGCACAAGTCGGAGTTCCTCGCCAACATGTCGCACGAGCTGCGCACGCCGCTGAACGCCATCATCGGCTTCTCGGAGGTGCTGCTGCAGCGGATGTTCGGCGATCTCAACCCGAAGCAGGAGGAGTACCTCCAGGACGTGCTCTCCTCCGGGCGCCACCTCCTCTCCCTCATCAACGACATCCTCGACCTCTCCAAGGTGGAGGCCGGGCGCATGGACCTGGAGCTGGCCCGCTTCGACCTGCCCCAGGCCATGCAGGACACCCTGGTGCTGGTGCGCGAGCGCGCGGCCCGGCACGGCATCGAGCTCAACCTCGAGGTGGACGGGGCGGTGGGGGACGTGGTGGCCGACGAGCGCAAGATCAAGCAGGTGATGCTGAACCTGCTCTCCAACGCGGTGAAGTTCACCCCCGAGGGCGGCCGGGTCGACGTGCGGGCGGTGCCCACCGACGGGGGCGTGGAGGTCTCGGTGGCCGACACCGGGATCGGGATCGCGCCGGAGAATCAGGAGCTGATCTTCGAGGAGTTCCGCCAGGTGGGCGGCGACTACGCCCACAAGCGCGAGGGCACCGGGCTCGGCCTCACCCTGGCCCGCCGGTTCGTGGAGCTGCACGGCGGGCGCATCTGGGTGAAGAGCCAGCCCGGGCAGGGCTCCACCTTCACCTTCTCCATCCCGGAGCGCGCATGGCCGGCGAGCTGATCCTGATCGTCGAGGACAACGAGAAGAACCGGAAGCTGGAGCGCGACATCCTCCAGTTCCACGGCTACCGGACCGTGGAGGCCGACAATGCCGAGGACGGCATCCGGCTCGCGCAGGAGAGCCCGCCCGCCCTCATCCTCATGGACATCCAGCTCCCGCGGATGAACGGGATCGAGGCCCTGCAGGTCCTGCGGGCCGACGAGCGCACCCGGGCGGTGCCGGTGATCGCGGTGACCGCGTCGGCCATGAGCCAGGACCGGCAGAAGATCATGACCGCCGGCTTCGACGGCTACCAGGCGAAGCCGATCGACGTGACCGGCTTCGTGAACGCGGTGCGGGAGATGGTGGCCCGCGGGGGGAGCGCGCGGTGAGCGAGGCGCCCGCCGGCGGCCCCGCCCGCATCCTGGTCGTGGACGACACGCCCATGAACGTGAAGCTGCTGGAGGGCGTGCTGAGCGGGCACGGCTACGTCGTCCGCACCGCGGCCTCCGGGCGGGAGGCCCTGGAGCGCGTCCGGGAGGACCGGCCGGATCTGGTGCTGCTCGACGTGGTGATGCCGGAGATGAGCGGCTACGAGGTGTGCCGGCGGCTGCGGGCCGACGAGGCGACCCGGCTGCTGCCGGTGGTCATGGTCACCGCGCTGGACCCGACCACCGAGCGGGTGAAGGGCATCGAGGCGGGCGCGGACGACTTCCTCACCAAGCCGATCAACCAGCCCGAGCTGCTGGCGCGGGTCCGCTCGCTGCTCCGGATCAAGTCGCTCCACGACGAGCTGGCCGAGCTGAACCGGACGCTCGAGCGCCGGGTCGCGGACCAGGTGGCCCAGCTCGAGCGCCTCGGCCGGCTGCGCCGCTTCTTCTCCCCGCAGCTCGCGGAGCTCATCGTGAGCGGCGACGCGGAGGACCCGCTGCGGAGCCACCGGCGCGAGATCACGGTGGTGTTCATCGACCTGCGCGGGTTCACCGCCTTCGCGGAGACCGCGGAGCCCGAGGAGGTCATGACCGTGCTGCGCGAGTACCACGCCGCGATGGGGCAGATCATCGTGGAGGCGGAGGGCACGCTCGAGCGCTTCACCGGCGACGGCATGATGATCTTCTTCAACGACCCGGTGCCGGTGCCCGACCCCGGCCCCCGCGCGGTGCGCATGGCGGTGGCCATGCGGGAGCGCATCGTGGGGCTCACCGAGTCCTGGCGCAAGCGGGGCTTCGACCTGGACTTCGGCATCGGCATCGCGCAGGGCTACGCCACCATCGGGGCCATCGGCTTCGAGGGCCGGCTCGACTACGGGGCCATCGGCACCGTGACCAACCTCGCCTCGCGCCTGTGCGGGGAGGCCAAGCCCGGCCAGATCCTCCTGCCCCAGCGGGTGGCCTCCGGGGTGGAGGGCATCGCGCGGTGCGAGGCGGTGGGCGAGCTGGCCCTGAAGGGCTTCCAGCGGCCGGTCAAGGCCTACAACGTGGTGCAGCTCACGCCGTCCGCGCCGTGAAGGTCGCGATCGTCGGCGCGGGGGCCATCGGCCTGTTCCTGGGCGTGCACCTGGCCCGCACGGGCGCCCAAGTCTCGGCGATCGCCCGGGGTGCCACCGCGGAGGCGCTGCGCGCCCACGGCGCGCGATGGGAGGAGGACGGCGCCACCCTCACGGTGCCGGTGCGCGTGGCGGAGGACGCGCGCGCCGTCGGCCCCCAGGACCTGGTGGTGATCGCGGTGAAGGGTCCATCCTTGCCGGCGGCCTCCGCCCACGTGGGGCCGCTGCTGGGCGTCGACACCGTGGTGCTGCCCGCGATGAACGGGGTGCCGTGGTGGTTCTTCCACGGCATCGGCGGCGCGCTGGACGGGATGAGGGTGGAGGCGGTCGATCCGGACGGCCGCGTCGCCGCCGCCATCCCGGCGCGCCACGTGGTGGGCTGCGTGGTGCACGCCACCTGCTCGGTGACCGCGCCGGGCCGCGGCCGCCACGGCTTCGGCCGCGGGCTGATCATCGGCGAGCCGGCGGGCGGGGTGTCGAAGCGCGTGCGCGATCTGGCCGCGCGGCTCGACGCGGCCGGCTTCGAGACCACCATCTCGGAGCGCATCCAGACCGACGTCTGGTACAAGCTCTGGGGCAACATGACCATGAACCCCATGTCGGCCCTCACCGGCGCCACGTGCGACCGGCTGCTCGACGACCCGCTGCTGGACCGCTTCACGCTCGCGATCATGGCCGAGGCCGCCGCCATCGGCGAGAAGATCGGCTGCCCGATCCGTCAGACCGGTCCGGAGCGCAACGCGGTGACGCGCAAGCTCGGGGCGTTCAAGACCTCGATGCTCCAGGACGTGGAGGCGGGCAAGCCGCTCGAGATCGACGGGCTCCTCACCGCGGTGAGCGAGATCGGAGCCCGGGTGGGAGTGGCCACGCCCAGCACCGACGCGCTCCTCGGCCTGACCCGGGTCTTCGCGGCGGGGCGCGGGCTCTACCGGGCGTGAGCGGGCCCCGACCCCCGTTCCGCGCCGACCACGTCGGCAGCCTGCTGCGCTCGGCCGCGCTCAAGGCCCGGCGCCAGGAGCACGCGGCCGGGCGCATCGACGGGGCGGCCCTGGCCGCCGCGGAGGACGAGGCGGTCCGCGAGGCGGTGCGCATCCAGGAGCGCGCCGGGCTCGAGGGCATCACCGACGGCGAGCAGCGCCGGAAGTCGTGGCACATGGACTTTCTCACCCGCCTGGGCGGGCTCAGCAGCGAGGGCCGCGCGCTGCCGGTGACCTTCCACGGCCGGCGCGGCGACGTCACCTTCACCCGTCCCGACCTGCGCATCGAGGGCCGGGTGAGCCGGCCCGCGCCGATCTTCGTGGACGCGTTCCGCTTCCTGCGCGCGGCCACCCGCCGCACCGCCAAGATCACGCTGCCCTCGCCCTGCATGCTCTACTCCCAGGTGGGCCGCGCCAGCATCAGCGACCGCGTGTACCCGGACCTCGACCGGTTCGTGGAGGACACCGCGGCCGCCTACCGGGCCGAGATCGCGGACCTCTACGCGGCGGGCTGCCGGTATCTCCAGCTCGACGACGTGAGCCTCGCCTACCTCTGTGACGAGGGCATGCGGGAAGAGGGCCGCGCGCGCGGCGAGGATCCCGACGCGGTGCTGGCGCTGTCGGTGGCCCTGGTGCGGGCCACCCTCCGGGACCGCCCGCCCGATCTCGCGGTGTGCACCCACCTCTGTCGCGGGAACTTCCGCTCGAGCTGGCGGGCCCGGGGCGGCTACGAGCGGGTGGCGGAGACCATCTTCACCCAGATGCCGTACGACGGCTTCTTCCTGGAGTTCGACGACGCGCGCTCCGGCGACTTCTCCCCGCTCCGGTACGTGCCCCGGCACGTCCGGGTGGTGCTGGGGCTCGTGAGCAGCAAGGTCGGCGCGCTGGAGTCGATGGATGCGCTGCGACGCCGGATCGACGAGGCGGTGCGGTTCCTGCCGCTCGAGCAGATCTGCGTGAGCCCGCAGTGCGGCTTCTCGTCGACCGCCGAGGGCAACGAGCTCACGCCGGACGAGCAGCAGGCGAAGCTCGCCCTCTGCGTGGACCTCGCGCGGGCGGTCTGGGGCGGCCGGTAGGCGGTCGGCGCCGCGGTCAGTCGGCCGCGGGCAGGGGCACGCAGGCGTCGGCCGGCACCGTCACCGACACCGCCTCGCCGGGACGCGCACGCGCCGGCGTCGGCCCGGTGACGCGCAGCACCACGTCGCTGCCGTCCAGCGCCACCTCGTAGTCGATCGCCTCGCCGAGATAGCTCGCGCGCACCACCGTGCCGGTCAGCACGCAGGCGGTGCCGTCGGCGGCCGGGGCGGCGCGCGGGCCGAGCGCGATCTGGTGGGGCCGGATCGACACGACGACCGCGCCCGTCCGGGCCGGCGTTCCCGCGGCGGCGGGCGGCTCCGCCGGCGTTCCGGCGGCCACGCGCAGGCGGAGGTCACCGCGGCGCACCCAGCCGGTCCCGTCCGCGACCATCTCGATCAGGTTGGTCTTGCCCACGAACTCGGCCACGAAGCGCGTGCGCGGGCGCTCGAAGACCTCGGCGGGGGTCCCGATCTGGGCCACGCGTCCCTCGCGCAGCACCGCCACGCGGTCGGAGATCACCATCGCCTCCGCCTGATCGTGGGTGACGTAGAGCGTGGTGATCGAGAAGCGCTCGTGCAGGCGGCGGATCTCGAAGCGCATCTCCTCGCGGAGGCTCGCGTCGAGATTGCTGAGCGGCTCGTCCAGCAACAGGATCTCCGGCTCCACCACCAGGGCCCGCGCCACCGCCACCCGCTGCTGCTGGCCGCCCGAGAGCTCGCCCGGGTAGCGCCCGCCGTAGCCGTCGAGCTGGACCGCGCGCAGCATCTCCTCCACCTTCCGACCGCGATCCGCGCGGCCGACTCCCGCGAAGCGGAGCCCGTAGGCCACGTTCTGGCTGACCGTCATGTGCGGCCACAGCGCGTAGCTCTGGAAGATCATCGCCATGCGTCGCCGCTCGGGGGGCACCACCACGGTGGGCGAGGAGAGCACGCGGTCGCCCACCCGGATCTCGCCCGCCTCGGGGGAGAGGAAGCCCGCCACCAGCCGGAGCGTGGTGGTCTTGCCGCAGCCGGAGGGACCGAGCAGGGCGACGAGCTCGCCCGGCCGGACTTCGAGATCGAGCCCGTTCACCGCGCCCACGTCGCCGAAGCGCTTGGTGAGGCCGGCGATCGCGATGCCGGGCACTCAGCCTGCTCCGCCGGCCTGACGGCCGCCCATCACGTCGCGGCCGAGCAGCCGCTGCATCACCGCCACCGTGACGAACGTCATCACCAGCATGAACACCCCCAGGACCGCGATCGCGCCGAACTGGCCCTCCTCCTTCAGGTCGAAGATCACCACCGACATCACCTTGGTGTTGGGGCTGAACAGGATGATCGAGGCGGAGAGCTCGCGGATGACCCCGATGAACACGAAGCACCAGGTGGCGATGATGCCGCTGCGGGCCAGGGGGGCGGTGATCTCCCGCAGCACCCGGAAGCGCCCCGCGCCCAGGATGCGTCCGGCTTCCTCCAGCTCGGGGTGGATGCCGCGCAGGGTCGCGTCGGATTGCGAGTAGCCGACCGGCATCTCCTTGGTGAGGTAGGCGAGGAAGAGGATCCAGAGCGTGCCGTAGAGCAGGAACGGCGGCCGGGTGTAGGCCACGAAGAGGGCGACCGCGAGCACCACGCCCGGGATGACCACCGGGGCCACCGCGAGGAAGCCCAGCACCTGGTGTCCCGCCACCAGCCGCCGGTTGGTCACGTAGGCGAGGAGGGTGGCGAGGGCGGCGCCCACGCACGCGGTGAGCACGCCCAGCTGGATGGTGTTCACGATCGCGGACTGCGTGGTGACGGAGAGGAAGGTGAACGACCAGTTGTCCAGCGTGACGTTGTCCCAGGTCAGCGGCTGGGCCCAGGCGCGGGAGAAGGCGGCCTTGAGCAGGATGCCGTAGGGCAGGAACACCGCGGCGGCCAGCACCGCCAGGCAGCCGGCGAGCGCGGGGTAGCGCCAGGGCCCGAGCGCGACCACCCGCCGCTGCCCGCCCTTGCCGCCGACCGCGGCATAGCCTCGCCGGCCCAGCAGGCGCTTCTGGGCGAAGAGCAGCAGCGCGGTGGCCAGCAAGAGCGGCATCGAGAAGGCGGCGGCCAGCTCGACGCGCGGCGGGTACTGGAAGAACGACCAGAGCTGGGTGGTGACGGTGTGGAAGCCCGCGGGCAGGGCCAGGATCGCGGGCGACCCGAAGAGGGCGAGGGCCTGGAGCACCGCGAGGATGAAGCCGCTCAGGATCGCGGGGAGCACCATGGGCAGCGTGATGGTGCGCGCGACCTGGAAGCGCCCCGCGCCCAGGATGCCGGCCGCGTCCTCCAGATCGGAGGCGATCAGCCCCAGCGTGTTGGCGATCATGATGTAGACGTAGGGAAACGTGTAGATCGCCACCACGAAGACGAGCCCGGGCATCGTGAAGATGTTGAGCAACGGGTCGGTCGCCCCGGTGAGCTGGCGGTAGAGGCGGTTCAGGGCGCCCGCGTTGGGCCCCGCCAGCATCACCCACGCGAACGCCCCCAGGAACGGCGGGGTCACGAACGAGGCCATCACGAGGTGCTGGATCGAGCGCCGCAGCGGCAGGTCGGTGCGCGCGGTGAGCCACGCGAGCGGCGCCCCGATCGCGAGCGCCACCAGGCCGGACCAGAACGCGAGCACCACCGTGTTCCAGAGCGCCTTCTGCAGCGTCGGGTCACCGAGCACGCGCAGATAGTGGACGGAGGTCACTCCGCCGTCGCTCCGCACGCTCATGTAGGCGAGCCAGCCGAGGGGCAGGAGGATCAGCGCCACCAGCGCGGCCGCGGCGAGGACCCAGATCGGGGCGGCCCGGTCCAGCCCCTCCCAGCGCCGCGGGCGCGCGGCGGTCGCGGCGTCGGCCATGCGCGGGACTAGGCGCCGAAGAGCTCGACGAAGCGGGTCTTGATCTCCTCGTTCCGCTTCTCGAGCTCCTCGGGGTCCACCGACAGCAGCTTGAGGTCCGACAGGCGCGGCTTGTCCGGCGGGTAGGTCACCTTCGGGTGCCCGCTGTAGAGACCCTCGGTGTCGGCCAGCACCTGCTGCACGTCCCTGGAGAAGATGAAGTCGGTGAAGAGCTTGGCCGCGTTGGGGTGCGGAGCGAACGCGGTGATCGCGCTGGGGGAGACCACCAGCGGCACGCCCTCCTTCGGGTACACGATCTCGATCGGGTTGCCCTTCTTCTTCACCTGGTAGAACGTGTAGTCGCCGCCGTCGACCGCCACCGGCCGCTCGCCGGACGCCACCACCCCGGACGGATCCACCGCCGACTGCACCAGCATCGGCTTGTTCTGGGCCAGCGCCTTGAAGTAGTCCCAGCCGTGCAGATGCACCAGCGCGAGCACGTGGGTGGCGATGACGCCGCTGTAGCCGGGATGCGCGGTGACCAGGCGGCCGCGCCACTTGGGATCGGTCAGGTCCTTCCACGTGCGCGGGGCCTCCGCGGCGGGGATCGCCTTGGTGTTGTAGGCGATCACGTTGACGGTTGCGCGCAGGCCGTAGTGGTAGCCGTCCTTGTCCTTGAAGCCGGCCGCAAACTCGTCGACGCCGGCCGGGGTGTAGCGCATCAGGAGCTTCTTGTCCTTCAGCAGCACGTAGTGCCCCGCGTCGGAGGTGTGGACCACGTCCACGTTCTTGATGTTGGCCTGGAGCTCCTGCATCATCCGCTGCAGGATCCGCTGCGACCCGGTGCGGTGCACCTCGACCTTGATCCCCGGGTACGCGGCCTCGAACAGCTTCGCCACCTTCTCGGAGCTGGTGAGGGCGAGCGAGGTGTACCAGACCACCTTGCCCTCCTTGCGGGCGGCCTCGAGCCGCGCATCCTGCGCGCGCGCCTCGACCGCGAAGGCGGTCATCGCCAGGGCCAGGAGCAGCAGCGTCACGAGTCGGCGGTGGATCATGGGGCTCCTCCTCGGCCGGTCAGGCCGTCAGCGCATCCATCAGGGCGTCGAGCCGCGGGGCCTCGGGCAGGCCGTCGACCAGCGCCACCACCCGCGCCGCGCGCGGCTCGGGCAGCACGAGCGCGGCGTTGGCGCGGAACTTGGCGACAAGCTCCTCGCGGCTCATCGGGAAGTCCGGGCCGCCGCGCGGATGATCCTGCCGCTCTTCCAGGACGGTCCCGTCGGTCAGGCGGATCGCCACGTGGCCGATGAAGTGGCGCGGGTAGTCGATGCTCGGATCCACGTCGTAGAACACGCGCGCGGCCACGTGCCGCACCGCCTCCTCGCGCGCCGCCTCGTCGGTGAAGTCGGCCAGGCCGGCGTGGCCGCGGACCAGGATCGAGGCCAGCAGGTAGGGCAGGCTGAACTTGGCCGCGTAGCCGTTCGGCGGCGCCTGCTTGGCCGCGAGCGGCTCCCACAGGCGGGGGAGCGGCCCGGCCGCGGTCCGGCAGCGCACCTCCGCGATCCGATCGGGTCGCAGCCGATGCCGCTCGCGCAGGCGCCGGGCGCAGTCCATGTACGGGTGCGCGATCGAGCCGCACGGGTACGGCTTGAAGGTCAGGGCGGCGAGCTCCCACGTGCTCCCCAGCGTGCCCAGCAGCTCCTCGAGCCGCGCGGGCTCGTGACCGCCCGCGAAGGCCGCGTAGAAGCCGTGCTCGCCCTCGAAGACGGTCTCGGGCCCGGTGAAGCCGGCGCGCGCGAGCGCGACCGCGGCCACGCCGGCGTGGGCGGCCCAGCCCGGGTGCAGGCGCTTCGTCCAGGAGCCGTCGGCGAGGTATTCGATGATGCCGGCGGCCTGGCTGCCGCAGAGGCCGAAGGCGTGGACCTGCTGGTCCTCGGTGAGGTGGTGGAGGCGCCCGGCCACCGCGGCGGCCGCGAAGCTGCCGGTGAGCGCGGTGGGGTGGTAGTGGCGCGCGTGAAAGCGCCCGGGCACCGCGAGGCCGACGCGGCACATGACCTCCACGCCCGCGATCATCGCTTCGAGCGCGGCGCGGCCCGAGGCGCCGACCGCCTCGCCGACCGCGAGCGCGGTGGGGACCGCGACGCAGCCGGTGTGGACGATCGCGTCCTCGCGCGTGTCGTCGAAGTCGAGCCCGTGGGCGAGGGTGGCGTTGGCGAGCACCGCGCTGGCCGCCCCGACCCGGCTCTTCCGGCCCACCAGGGTGGCCTCGGGGGCCCCGCCCAGCTGCTCGGCCGCGTCGAGCACCGCGCGCCCGAACGGCTCGCGGCAGGAGGCGAGGCAGCTGCCGAGCGTGTCGAGCGCGAGGAGGCGGGCGCGGGCGGTGACGTCGGCCGGGACGGCCTCGAGGCTGAAGCGGGAAACGAATCGCGCGATGCGACGAGCGACCGACGGGGACGCGGCGGGGGAGGCTGGCACGGCCGTCGGCCCTTTCTACTGAAGCGGTCCGGCGATGTCAACGACGATCTTCCCCGTCGTTCTCCGCGCGCCGCACACGACGCTGGCGGAGGCGCCGCGTCGGCGCTATGATGCGCCCACCAATGGACGAGACGGCGACCGCGCGCGTCACCGGTGTGGCGCGGGTCTTCGACCTACACGGGCTGAAGGCGTTCGCTCCCGACCGGAGGGTGCGCAAGATGCTCTTCAAGACCGACCAGCTCTGGTCGGAGATCGCCTGCTACGAGCCCGGGCAGTCCACCGTCATGCACCAGCACCCGCGCGAGGAGGAGGCCATCTTCGTGCTGGAGGGCACCGCCCACATGTCCATCGACGGGCAGGAGGTGGTGGTGCCCGCGGGCTCGATCGTGCACTTTCCCGACCGCGTGCTGCACGACGTGCGCAACCTCGGGCCCGGCCGCTGCGTCATCATGTTCCTCAAGGTCAATCCCAAGGTGCTGCGCGATGGGTAACGTGGAGCGCTGCGACAAGACCCTGCCGCTCAACGAGATGATCTTCTACGTCCGGCGAGACGCGGCGCTGCGGGCGCGCTGGCTCACCGATCTCGCCGGGCTCGCGCGCGAGTTCGGCCTCGGCCAGGCCGAGTACGAGGCCCTGCGGGACCGCGACGTGCGCCGGCTGAACGAGATGGGGGTGCATCAGTACTACATCCCGCAGATCCTGCGCCTGTTCTACGGGGCCTCCGCCAACAGCAACGCCCACCCCGCCCTGGAGGCCTATCGCAAGGCGTATCCCGAGGAGGCGGCGGCCTCCGACCAGTTGCAGGCGCGGCTCGCCCGCGGCCAGGGCTGACCATGGCCCAGGTGGTGGCCGCGATGGCGCTCACCCACTCGCCCGGCCTCACCGGCTGGTTCGATCGCGCGCCCGCGGGCCAGCAGCGGGAAGCCCGCCGGGCGCTCGACACCATGCGGGAGCGGCTGCGGGCGGCGCGTCCCGACGTGATCCTGCTCTTCAGCAACGATCACCTGCTGAACTGGCCGATCAGCAACACCCCCGAGTACACGGTGGGCATCGGGGCCGAGCACGTCGGGCCCGCCGACTGGTACGACGAGTGGCTCGCGCTGGAGAAGTACCGCATACCCGGGCACCCCGCGCTCGCCCGGTACCTGGTGAACGAGGGCGCGCGGAGGCGGCTGGCGCTCGCCTACCTGCGCGACATGCAGTTCGACGACGGGGTCTCGGTGCCCATGCACTATCTCAACCCGGAGGGCGACGTCGCGCTCGTCCCGGTGACCATGAACTGCACGGTGCCCCCGATCCCCACCCCCGAGCGGGCCTACCAGGTCGGCGTCACGTTCCGCGACATGGTGCGCGCCTACCCGGGCGCGGAGCGGGTGGCGGTGGTCGCCACCGGCGGGCTGTCCCACGAGCCGGGCGGGCCGCGCTACTTCTGGGTGGACGAGGCGTTCGATCGCTGGTTCCTCGATCTGCTCACCGCGGGCGATCACGCGACACTGCTGCGCGAATGCACGCTCGAGCGCATGGAAGAGGCCGGCTCCGGCGGCACCGCGGAGCTGCTGGCGTGGATGGTGGCGCTCGCGTTCACCACCGGTCCCGCCGACGTGCTCGCGTACATGCCGGCGATCGCGTGGCGCTCGGGAACCGGGATGGTGGTGTGGCCGAACGTGAGGAACTGACACTCTGCAATGCCTTGCAAGCGTCCTCCCGCGGACGACCGGAGTGACACGTGAGAATCGTAGATCATCGTCCCCCCGCTAAGTCCAAGCCCCGCATGACCCGGACTGCTGGCTCCGTTCTTGCTCCCTCCCGGCCGGTTGGGAGAGTGGCGATGAGCGGGCCTTCAGTCGAGCGAGAGACCTCCCCGTCCGTGTTCCGCAAGCCGGTGGCTCCGCCGCCCGAGCGCGTCGCGGCGCGTCGGGGCCCGGAGGCCCGCGGCGACCGCAGCCTCACGATCCCCCGGTCGGTGGCGTCCTCGCTGTCCCGCACCGTGCGCGAGCAGCTCGCGTACCTCACCCCGGACCAGCAGCGCGCGTTCCTCTGGCGGTATCGCGCGCAGGCCAAGTCCCCCCTCGTCGCGTTCCTGTTCCTGCCGCTCGGCTGGCACTATCTCTACCTCCGCAAGCGCGGCCTGCAGGTGCTGTTCTGGCTCACCCTGGGCGGGCTGACCGCGTGGTGGGTGCTCGACTTCTTCCGCATCCGCCGCCTGGTGCGCGACTACAACCGTCGGGTGGCGGTCCACGTCATGCGCGCCCTGTGGGGCTAGGAGCGCCGGCTCCCTTCACCCGCGTCAGCGGATGCGACCTGTGCCGGGCGGCCCGGATCACGCCCTGGTACCACGAGGACGACATCTGCTGGATCGCCGAGTGTGACGTCTGCGACGTGCCCATGGTGGTGTGGCGCCACCACGGGACCGAGCCCCCCGCCGAGCACAAGGCCCACATGCACGCGCGGCTCCGCGAGATCGCCCCGCGGGTGCTCGGCGGCGAGTGCTGCATCGACGATCACATGCGCAACATCCCCGACCACTACCACGCCCACGGCCGGCCCAAGGGCGGGTTCTTCGGTCCCCGCACCCGGCGGTAGCCTCCGGGCGTTTCCACCTCAGGGAGGAACTCATGGCCGAGAGCGAGCTGCACCGGAAGGGCAACGAGATCCGCCGCCGGCTGCTGGGCGACGCGTACGTGGAGCGCGTGAACGCCACCACCTACCAGGATCCGATCATGCGCACGTTCATCGACGTGGCGACCGAGAACGTGTTCGGGGCGCTGTGGGCGCGACCCGGCCTCGATCTGAAGACCCGCACGCTCGTGTGCGTGGTCTCCGATGCGGCCACCGGCCGGGAGCCCGAGCTGCGAATCCATCTCCGGATGGCCCTCAATCAGGGATGGACCGAGAAGGAGCTGACCGAGGTCCTCATCCACATGTCGGGCTACGTGGGCGTGCCGATCATCCGGGAGGCCATGATCTGCGCCCGCGACGTGTTCGCCGAGGTCCGCGCCGAGCGCTGACGTCCCCGAGCCGGCGTCACGCGGTGTCAGACGGCCGGCCGTGTCGAGCCACAACCGCTCGGAAAGATTACCGATTAGGCGCAAGTAGCTAATTTTTTGCGCATCACTGCTCCCCCGGGGGTGGCACTTCTCGTGCACATCCGGGCGCCGTGGCTTCCGGCGCCGACATCCTCCTGATCGACGACGACCCGGTCGTGCGGGAGACGGTCGGCGAGGTCCTCCGCGAGCACGGCCACCACGTCGACCCGGTCGAGGGTGGCGAGGCCGCGCTCGCCCGCTTCGGCCGTTCCCGCCCGGTCGACCTGGCGATCGTCGACTACCGCCTGCCCGACATCTCGGGGCTCGACCTGCTCCGCCGCATCAAGACGCGCTCGCCGGACACCGAGGTCATCCTGATGACCGGCCACGCCTCGCTCGACAGCGCCCTCGCCGCGATGGCCGGAGACGCCTCGTCGTACCTGGTGAAGCCGGTCGATACCGCGCAGTTGCTCTCCACCGTGGACCGCGCCCTGGCCCGCAAGGGGCTGCTCCGCGCGCTGCGCGACTCCGAGGAGCGCTATCGCCTCATCGCCGAGAGCATGACCGAGGCGCTCTTCCTGCTGGACCTGGACGGCGCGCTCGCGATGGTGAACGCCTACGGCGAGCAGCTGACCGGCTTCCGCTCCGACGAGCTGATGGGCCGGCCGGTGTTCTCGGTGCTGGACCGCGCGGGTGCCATGCTGGTGCGCGAGGGCCTGGAGGCGGTGCGCAGCGGCCGCAAGGTCGCGCCCCGGTTCGAGTGCCAGGTGGTCCGCCGCGACGGCCGCCGCACCCCGGTCGAGGTCACGTGCACCAGCATCGTGCGCCAGGGCGAGGTGGTGGGCTGGCTCGCGGTGGCCCGCGACATCTCGGAGCGCAAGCAGGCCCAGGCCGTGCAGGCCCTGCTGTCCTCCATCGTCGAGTCGTCGGAGGACGCCATCGTCGGCCGGACCCTGGAGGGGCGCATCATCAGCTGGAATCCGGCCGCGGAGCGCCTTTACGGCTACTCCGCCGAGGAGGCGATCGGCCGCTCGATCTCGCTCATCGTGCCTCCCGAGCGCCGCGACGAGCTGCCCGGCATCCTGGTGCGCCTGCACCACGGCCAGCGCATCAGCAACTTCGAGACGGTGTGTCTCACCAAGGCGGGCCGACGCATCGACGTGAGCCTCACGATCTCGCCGATCCGGGACGCGGCGGGCCGGGTGACCGGCGCCTCCACCACCGCGCGCGACATCACGGGACGGCTCCGCGCCGAGCGGACCGCGCGCGCCCTGTCCCAGGTCGGCCACGAGCTGCTGGGCACCCTCGAGCTCGACCAGATCGCCTCCCGCATCGTGCGCGCGGTGCTCGACGTCTTCCAGGCCCAGCGCGCGGTGCTGTACGAGCTGGAGCCCGAGTCCCGCACCCTGGTGTGCGTGGCCGCCGCGGGCCCGGCGGACGCCGCGAAGTGGGTGGGCTGCCACTTGCCGGCGGGGGCGGGGATCGCGTGGCTCGCGGTGAACGCGCGCCACATGGTGGCCTCCGAGGGGGCCACCGAGGACGGCCCGCTCGGCGAGCGCGCGCACGAGCCGTTCGTGGAGGAGTCGGGCCAGTCGGTGATCGCGGTGCCGCTCATGGGCCAGGAGCGCGTCCTCGGCGCCCTCATGGTGGGCAGCGATGCGGACCGGGTTTACACCGCCGAGGAGCAGCACCTGCTGGCCGTCTTCGGCGATCAGGCGGCCCTCGCGTTGCGCAACGCGCAGCTCTTCACCGAGACCGAGCGCGGCCGCTACATCGCGGAGCGGCTGGCCGCGGTGGCGCGCAGCGTGCCCCACTCGCTCACCTTCGCCGCGCTGGGCCGGCAGATCGCGGACGGCATCGCCGGCCTCCTCGACGCGCGCGCGGCCGCGGTCTACCGGCTGAACCCCGAGACCTGGGAGCTGGCGCGCGTGGCCACCTCCTCGGGGCCGGGCGCGGCCAGCGGGGCGGACGTGACCCTGCCGCGCGGAGCCGGCATCGAGGGTGTGGCCGCGGCGACCCGGCAGCCGGTGCCGACCGGCGATCTGCTCGCGGATCCGCGCGTCGCCCTGAGCCCGGAGGCCCGTCGGGAGGTGGCCGCCACCGGCTGCGGCGCCGCGCTGGCCTTGCCGCTCCTGGTGCAGGGCCGCGTGGTGGGCGCGATCGCCGCCCGGGACCGCACCGGTCGGACCTGGAGCGCGGAGGACATCGCGCTGGCCCGGGCGTTCGCGGACCAGGCCGCGGTGGCGATGGACAACAGCCATCTCTACCAGAGCCTGCAGTCCGCGCTCGACGAGGTGCGGGCCGGCCAGCAGGAGCTGATCGAGACCGAGCGCCTCCGCGCGATCGCCTCGCTGACCGACGGGGTGACCGACTACGTGCGGCAGGTGCTGCAGATGATCATGGGCAAGGTGCAGGTGGTGCTGCCCCAGCTGGAGGGCACGCCCGGGCACGAGCAGCTCGCCTCCATCAAGACCACCGTGAAGGAGGCCGCCATGGTGCTCAAGCGGCTGCAGTCCTTCGCGGAGGTGCGCACGGTGAGCGCGGCGCCGCCGCTCGACTTCAACGACGTGGTGCAGGCCGCGCTCGACGCCACCCGGCCGTGCTGCACCATCGGAGACGGCGCCGACGCGCGCCACGTGGCGGTGGGCTTCGACCGCGGCGCGCTGCCGCCGGTGGCGGGCGAGGCGTCGGGGCTGATCGAGGCGGTGACCGGCGTGCTGATGAACGCGATCGAGGCCCAGCCGGAGGGCGGGACGATTGCGGTGAAGACCTGGGCCGACGACGCCCATGTCCTCTGCACGGTGCGGGACGGCGGCCCCGGCGTCAGCCCGGACGCGCAGCGCCGGGCCCTGGAGCCGTTCTTCACCACCAAGGCGGGCGAGCACAAGGGCCTGGGGCTGAACGTCGCCTACGGGTTGCTGCGACGCCACGGCGGCGATCTGGAGATCGCGCCCGCGCCGGAGCGCGGCACCGTGGTGACCGTGCGGCTACCGGTCCTGCGTCCCGCCGACTAGCCGGCGGCGGGCAGCTCCACCCAGAAGGTGCTGCCCGCTCCCTCCACGCTCTCCACCCCGATCCGCCCGCGGTGCGCCTCCACGATGCTGCGGGTGATGGCGAGCCCGAGCCCGGTGCCCGAGATGCCCGACGTGGAGGCGTTCCGGACCCGGTAGAACTTGTCGAACACGTGCGGCAGGTCGCGCGCGGGGATGCCGATGCCGTTGTCGACCACGCGAAGGCGGACCGGCGCGCCGTCGTCCGTCGCGGCCTCCACCACCACCTCGACCCGGCCGCCCTCCCGCGTGTACTTGACCGCGTTGCCGACGAGGTTCGCCAGCACCTGAGCGAGGCGCGCGCGCACGCCGACGACGCGGGCGGCCGGCGGGGCGCGCCGCGAGACCGCGATGCCCTTGCTCTCCGCCTGGGCAGCCTGCGCCCGGATCGCGTCCTCGACCATCTCCACGAGGTCGAGGGGCTCCCCCGGGCCTTCGAGGCCGGCCTCGATCTTCCCCAGGTCCAGGAGGTCGCTCACCAGCGCGGTCATCTGGTTCGCGCTGCGCAGGATGCGCTGACAGCGCTCGCGATAGGCGTCCGCGCCGGTGGACGGCACCGTCCTGGCCAGCAGCTCGGCGGTCATCGCGATGGCCATGATCGGGCTCTTCAGGTCGTGCGAGACCGTGTTCACGAAGTCGTTCTTCATCTGCTCGAGGTTCTTGAGCAGGGTGATGTCGCGCAGGATCGCGGCGAGGCCGACCGATTCTCCGTACTCGGTCGTGACGAACACCAGGCTCGCCTGCGCGACGCGGCCGTCGGGCAGGGCCAGCTCGGCGACGCCCGGCTGCCAGGCCTCGAACAGGCGGCGGAGCGGCTCGTGGGCCAGCGCCTGCCCGAACGGTCGGCCCACCGCGCCCTCCGCGGTGAGCCCCAGCATCGCGTGGGCGGCCGGGTTGACGAGGAGCACCAGCCCGTTCTGGCCCACCATCACCACCGCGTCGGCGGTGCTGGTGAGGACCGCGGCCAGCGTCCCCCGCTCGTCCGCCAGCGCCTGGTAGGCCCGGCACGTCTCGAACGCTCCCGACACGCCGGCCGCGAGGAGGCTGGCGATCTCCAGGTCGTCCAGGGTGTAGGGCGCGCTCCGGCGCGCGAAGAGCAGCGCGCCCTGCACCTCGGGCCCGCGGCGGATGGGCACGGCGAGCGCGGCCTGGAGCCCCGCGCGCACGAGGACGCCGTCGAGATCCGGGGCCCCGTCGGTGATGCGCCCGAGCTCGCCGACCAGGTGGGCGCGGCCGGTGCGGATGGCGCGGCCGGGCAGCCCCTCGTCGCGGGTGAAGAGCCGGAAGGCGATCGCCTCCCCGGACAGCGGGGCGAGCGAGTGCACGACGTAGCCCAGCTGCTCGGCGTCCTCCAGGCAGGCCGCGAGATAGTCGTGCGGCAGCACGGCGTGGGCCTGCTCGGCGAGGATCTGGAAGACGTGCGTCGGGACGGGAGAGCCGGAGAGCCCGATGAGCAGCTCCCCCACGCGGCGCAGCCGGCCGGCCAGCGGCTCGATCGACTCCGCGCCCGGCGCCATGAGGCCCTAGCGGCCTTCCATGATCTCCCGCATCCGTCGGAACGTCAGCATCCGGCGCCGGTTGGCCTCCGGCATCTTCTCGAGGTCCACCGGCTGGGCCACGGTGAGGCCGTAGGCCTCGTAGGTCGGGATGTCGCCGTCCGCGAGCGCGGTCAGCTTCTGCTTCCGCTCGAACGCGGCCGCCACGTACGGGGCCAGCTCCCGAGCCTTGCGGGCCGCGCGGGCGGCCTCCCGCTCCTGGAACTCGGGCATGACCGCGGAGGCGAACAGCTCGAGCGCCTCGCAGATGTGCTCGTGGCGGTTCCGGCCGCTCTGCTGGATGAAGATCGTCTGGTCGACCCCGTAGTCCTCGAACGCGCGCAGCGCGGCGCGCAGCTCGTCGGGGGTGCCGATGCAGCCGGTGCCGCCGCCCAGCACCGCGAGATCCAGCTCGGCCCGCACGCGCTCGAACGTGTCCCAGATGTCGGTGCGCCCCGGAGTGTGCCGGCCGAACACGTAGTGATGGCCCAGCGCGAACTGGAAGAACCGGAAGCCGTCGGTTCCCCGGCGGCGCGCCTCCTCCGGGTCCGGGTGGCACGAGAAGCCGGTGACCATGGCCACGTTGGGATTCACCGCGTGTCCGATCGGCACGCACTCGCGCTTGAAGGTCTCGTAGTAGTCGTCGACCCAGTGCTTGGCCTCCGCGGGATCGATGAACGCGAAGGTCAGGGCCCCCATGCCGAGCTGGGCCGCGAGATGGATGGTCTCCCGGTTGGAGCACGCGACCCAGAGCGGTGGATGCGGCTTCTGCACCGGCTTCGGGACCACGTTGCGGATCGGCATCGAGAAGTACTTGCCCTGAAAGCCGGGGTAGGGATCGAGCGCGAGCATGTGGGCGACCTGCTCGGTGCTCTCGCGCCACATCGCCCGGCGCTCCGCCGGATCGATGCCGAAGCCCTCCAGCTCGGCCCGCGACGCGGACTCCCCGGTGCCCCAGTCGACGCGGCCGCCGGAGACCAGATCGAGCGTGGCCAGCCGCTCGGCGACGCGGGCGGGATGGTTGTACGGAGGCGGCATGAGGACGATCCCGTGACCCAGCCGGATGCGTCGGGTGCGCTGCGAGGCGGCGGCGAGGAAGACCTCGGGCGCCGAGGAATGCGAGTACTCCTCGAGGAAGTGGTGCTCGACCTCCCACGCGTAGTCGATGCCGAGCCGGTCGGCGAGCTCGACCTGGCTCAGCGCGTCCTGGAAGAGCTGCTGCTCGCTACCCTCCGCCCACGGGCGGGGCAGCTGGTGCTCGTAGAAGACCCCGAATCGCATGCTCGCTCGCGCTCCTTTCGCACGCCGGCCGCCGGCCGCGCGTGGGCCATCGTAGCGCAACCGGCGGCCGGGAGGCGAGCGAGCGGGACCGCTACGGCGATTCCGCGAAGGGCACGATCGGCGCGGGGCCGGTGGGGAGGGCCGGGGTGATCGGCGCCGTGCTCGGCTCCGCCCACGAGCGGGCGGCAGGCTGGGCGGGCACGTCGCCGTCCTGGAGGACGACCTGGGAGGCGCGCTCGGGCCGAGGCGCCGGCAGCGGCACCATGGTGGGACGTGCGCTGCCGGAGGTGGCGAGCATTCGGACCGGGGGAGCCGACCGCGTGGTGCGGCTCGTCCACACCGGCGCGGGGATCGGGCGGGCCATGACCCGCTCCGCGGCCTGACGGTCACCCATCTTGCGGAGCACCCGGGCCACGAAGCGTCGCGTCTCCGGGTACGGGGGGATCCCGCGGTAGCGGATCACGTTCTGCTCGCCCGCGTTGTAGGCCGCGAGCGCCAGCGGCAGGTCGCCCTTGAAGGTATCGAGCATGGCCCGGAGATGGCTGGCGCCCGCGTCGATGTTCTCGTCGGGGCTGTGCGGATCGCGCACCCCGATCATCTTGGACGTCTGGGGCATGAGCTGCATGAGACCGCGGGCGCCCTTGGGAGAGACCGCCTCGTGGTCCCAGTTCGACTCGACGGAGATGACCGCCGCGATCAGCGACTCGGAGAGACGATACCGCTGGGCCGCCGCCTTGATGTAGTCGGGAATGGCGGCGAGATCGTACTCGGGAGAATCCGGCTCGTCGGCCTCGTTGTCGGCCTCGGGCGCGGTCTCTTCCTGCGCCACCATCGCCTTCGCGGCGAGCGGCACCGACGGGGTGCCCACCACGAACAGCACGAGCAGGCCGAGCGCGGCCGCGATGGAGGGCATCGGTGCGAGCCACTGCGCGCGCTCCCAGTCGGGAAAGAGCGCGAGCTGGCGTTCGTCGGCGTGAACATACCGATTCCAGATCCGGGCGAGTCGGGAGTGCATGAAGGACCTCCGGCTGGGGGTCCTTCATGCGAGGGGGGTGCCAACCGGTAGGCCACTTCCGGCTTTTGATTTCAACTAGTTGCGGGCTGACACAAAGGGGCGGTGCCGCATCGCGGCCAGAGTGACGGCGCTCAAGTCAGCCGCCTGACAGTGGGCTCAGCTGCGCGTGATCTGACCGATGCCGGGCAGCCGCCCGAGGAAGTTGCCGGTCACTCCGCCGTCGACCACCAGATCGTGGCCGTTCACGTACCGCGCGTCGGGTCCGAGCAGGAACGCGATGACGTCGGCCATGTCCTCCGGCGTCGCCACGCGCCCGATGGGGACGAGCGCATCGCGCGCGCTGGCCACCGCGGCATCCGCGTAGACCTTCTCGGTCATGCCGGTGCGTACCATGCCCGGCGAGACGCTGTTGACCCGGATGCCGTCGCGCCCGAACTCCTGCGCCAGCACCGCCACCAGCATGATCAGCGCGGCCTTGCTCGGCCCGTACGGGCCGAGATTCGCGTGCGGGTTGCTGCCCGACATCGACGCCACTGCGACGATGGCCCCGCGCGAGGCGGCGAGCGCGGCGTGACCCGCCTTCGCCAGCAGCCACGTGGCGCGCGTGTTCACCGCGAACATCCGATCCCAGTCCTCGACCGCGTAGCCGACGAGCGGTCCCGGACGGTTCACTCCCGCGTTGCTCACGATGGCGTCGAGGCCGCCCCAGCGCGCGGCCGCTTCGCCGACCACCCGGGCGGGCGCGTCCACGGTCGCCATGTCCCCGTGGAGCGGCAGCGCGGCGGCGCCCAGGCTCTCGAGCTCCTTCACCAGCGTGTCGAGCGCGGCGGAGGGCTTCCCCGGTGAAGGGAAGAGATCCACCGCCGCGATCTGCGCCTTCCGCCCCGCCGCCCGGGCGTCGCGCGCCAGCCGGAGGCAGGTGGCGCGGCCGATGCCGCTCGCCGATCCCGTGACCAGCGCGCGCACCCTCACGCCCCCGTGAAGGTCTTGCCTTCGCCGGCCAGCCGGTCCAGCAGCGGCGCCGGCGCCCACTCCTCGCCGTGCGTCTTCCGCCACTCGTTCATGCGATCGCGGATGGTCTTGAGCCCCACCTGGTCCGCCCAGAACATCGGGCCGCCGCGGTAGACCGGCCAACCGTAGCCGTAGACCCAGATGACGTCGATGTCGCTGGCCCGGATCGCGATCTTCTCCTCCAGGATCTTGGCGCCCTCGTTGACCATCGGACAGAGCAGGCGGGCCAGGATCTCGTCCTCGCCGATCTTGCGGCGGGTGATGCCCATCTCGCTCGAGACCTCGACGATGATCTTCTCCACCTCCGGGTCCGGGATCGGGGTGCGGTCGCCCTTCTCGTAGCGGTAGTAGCCGGACCCCGTCTTCTGCCCGAAGCGGCCCAGCTCGCAGATGCGGTCCGCCACCGGCGACTTCACGCCCTTGCCCTTGCGGATGCGCCAGCCCACGTCGAGGCCGGCCAGGTCTCCCATCGCGAAGGGACCCATCGGGAAGCCGAAGTCGGTCAGCACCTTGTCGACCTCGTGGGGCAGCGCGCCCTCCAGGATGAGCTTCTCGGCCTCGCGGCCCCGCTGGTGCAGCATGCGGTTGCCCACGAAGCCGTAGCAGACGCCGACCAGCACCGGCACCTTGCCGATCCGGCGCCCCACCGCCATCGCGGTGGCGATCACGTCCTTCGCCGACTTGTTGCCCCGCACCACCTCGAGCAGGCGCATGACGTTGGCGGGGCTGAAGAAGTGCATGCCGATCACGTCCTCCGGACGCCTTGTCGCGGAGGCGATCTCGTTCACGTCGAGGGTGGAGGTGTTGGTGGCCAGCACCGCCCCCGGCTTGCAGATGCGATCGATCTTGGCGAAGACCTCCTTCTTGACCGGCATCTCCTCGAACACCGCCTCCACCACGATGTCGGCGTCGGCGATCTTCGACCAGTCGGTGGTACCGGAGATGAGCCCCATGCGCTTCTCGACGTCCGCCATGGTGAGGCGGCCGCGGGAGGCGGTGGCCTCGTAGTTCTTCCGCACCACGCCGAGGCCGCGGTCGAGCGCCTCCTGGGTCACCTCGACCACCGTGACCGGGATGCCCGCGTTGGCGAAGTTCATGGCGATGCCGCCGCCCATCGTCCCCGCCCCGAGCACCGCCGCCTTGCGGATCTCGCGGGTCGGAGTGTCGGGCGGCACGTCCGGGATCTTGGCCGCCTCGCGCTCCGCGAAGAAGAAGTAGCGCTGGGCCTTGGACTCGGGGGAGACGAGCAGCTCCTGGAAGAGCTCGCGCTCACGCTTGAGGCCCTGGTCGAACGGCAGATTGACCGCCGCCTCCACCGCCTTGATGCAGTTCTCGGGCGCGCGGAAGCCCCGGGTCTGGCGCGCCACCGACTTGCGGAAGTCCGCGAAGATCTCGGGCTTGCCGCGGGCCGCCGCGATCTTGTCGTCGAGGTCACGGATCTTCTTGAGCGGCCGCTTCTCACGGATCACCTTCTCCGCGAAGGCCACCCCGGCCGCGGTCAGGTCGCCGTCGACGATCTCGTCGATGAGCCCGACCTTGAGGGCCTCGTCGGCGCCGATGGGGTCGCCGCTCACGATCATCGACAGCGCCTTCGGCACCCCGACCACGCGCGGCAGCCGCTGGGTGCCGCCCGCCCCGGGCAGGATGCCGAGCTTGACCTCCGGCAGCCCGAAGCGCGCGGTCTTCACGCCCACCCGGTAGTGGCACGCCAGGGTGACCTCGAGCCCGCCCCCCAGCGCGGTGCCGTGGATCGCGGCGATCACCGGCTTCGGCGCGCCCTCGATGAGATCGAGCACCGCGTGGAGGCCGGGCTCCTGCGGCGGCTTGCCGAACTCGGTGATGTCGGCGCCGGCGATGAAGGTGCGCCCCGCGCACGTGATCACGATGGCGTCGACGTCGGGGTCGCCCGCGGCCCGGGTGAGGCCGTCGCGCAGGCCCTGTCGCACGTGCTGGCTCAGCGCGTTCACGGGCGGGTTGTTCACGGTGAGCACCGCGATGCGCCCGCGGCGGTCGAGATCGACGGACTTGGTGATGGCGGTCATGGCCTTCTCCTTCAGCGGTGGAAAGTGCCGCCCATGATAAGCGCGCCGGCGCGCCCCGGAAAGGGGCAAGCCGCCGTGTAGGAATGACCGGAGCACTTGCCGGGGTCGCCCGTACCCGGGGCGGGCTCACCCCCCCGGGGGCCCCGTAAGTGCCCGGTCCGATTACCGTCGCCTCGAAGCCGGGAACCGGCATCCGCGATGCGTGCTCCCAAGAGTGGAGGACGACACGTATGAGGATCCCGACTATCGTGGTCTTGCTCCCGGTGGCCGCCCTGTTGGTGGCCCTGGCGCCGGTGGCGGCCTCCGCGCAGCCCTTGACCCTCAAGACCTCTCCGGCGCCGGGCCCGGTTCCGGGCGACCGCGTCGCGCCGGCGGTTCCGGATCGCGATCTCTATCCGCAGAGGCCGTCCCTGCCGCAGACGCCGCACTTCATCGGCCCGCTCTCGCGTGACAGCGCAACCGGCCGGGCGGGCGTGGCCGGCTACACCGCCGCGAACCCCGCGGTGGGCTCCCGCGTGGCGGGCGATCACGACAATCCGGGCTGGCCGTCCATCGGGGTCGTCTTCGAGTGGGGCCGGAGCCACCGGGCGAACTAGCGCGCGAGGGCGCTCGACCCCGCGGCTCGCCGGCTAGCGGATCTCGCGTGATGTCTTCTCGACGAAGCGCGAGACGCCGTCGGCGTCGAGCGAACGGGGCGGCAGCAGCACCAGGCGGTGGACGCCGAGCGCGGCGAGGTGGTCCGCGGTCGCGCGGTCCATCGCGGCGCCCCCGCGCGTGGGCCGCGGGGTCACGCTGATCTCGAGCGGCCCGAGCGCGGCGGGCCGCTCGTAGCGCTCGGCCGCCTCGCGGAGGCCCTCCAGGCAGCGGCGCACGCCCGCCGCGTCCAGGGCGAAGCCGTACCAGCCGAAGCCCTGCTCCACCGCGCGTCGGAAGGCGGCCGGCGTGTGCCCGCCGATGACGATGGGCGGGTGCGGCCGCTGGACCGGCTGAGGGTGCGCCTGCACGTTCTCGAAGGCCGCGAAGAGGCCGTGGTGCGAGGGCCGGGCCTCCGCCCAGATGGCGCGCATCGCGGCCAGGTAGTCGTCGGTCATGGGGCCGCGGCTCTCGAACGGGATTCCGAGGGCCCGGAACTCCGGCTCGAGATAGCCCACGCCCACGCCGAAGATCAGCCGGCCGCCGGAGAGGACGTCCAGGGTCGCGAGCTGCTTGGCCAGCACCAGCGGATTGCGCTGCGGCACGATGATGATGCCGGTGGCGAGGCGGATGCGGGTGGTGTGGGCGGCGAGGAAGGCGAGCGCCACCACGGGGTCGGTGATGCGATCTTCCGGCGCGAGCGGCGAGGGCGGCGCCTGGGGGTCCGGCAGCACCACGTGCTCGCCGCCCCACAGGGAGTCGAAGCCGGCGGCTTCCGCGGCCCGCGCGATCCGGGCCGCGCCCTCCGGGTAGGTGCACGGCCCGGACGTCATCGAGAAGAGGCCGAGCGCGAGCGCCATCAGGCGGAGATCTGCAGCGCGAGCGCGCGCTCCCGGAGGGCCGGGGGCAGGGGCGCGGGGCGCCGCGCCTCCTGGTCGAAGTGCACGCCCGACTGCTCGAGCGAGGCGACCACCTCGCCGGCCGGCTCCCGCGTCATCACGTGGAGCAGGCGGAGCGAGGAGTTGCCCACGTGCGTGAGCGCCGAGCGCACGCGCAGCAGGTCGCCCGCCCGCAGGGGGGCGCCCACCTCGAGCTGGAACTCGAAGGTGGAGAAGCCGCGCCGCTGCTCGCGCATGTAGGCGGGCGTCATCCCGAAGGCGGCGATGGCGTGGCCGTTGGCCGCCGAGAAGCGGTGCACGTAGTGCGACAGGCCGGCCGCCCCCGAGACGTCCAGCTCCGCCGGCTTCACGGTGTCGCGCGCGCTGTCGCGGAAGCCGGCCGAGCCGGCGGGCCGCGGCCGCCGCTCGCGGGCGGGACCGTCCCACGCGATCCGGCGGAGGTCGATGCGCCGCGCGACCGCGGCGGGCAGCGCGGCCGGCACCCGCACGCGCTGCTCCACGGTGGTGCAGAGCGCGGCCGCGCCGGAGTCGACGAGCTTGTGACCGAGCCGGAGGGCGCCCGTCTCCGCCTCGATCACGCCGCTCTCCACGTGCATGAGGTCGCCCACCCGCAGCTCGCGCTGGTAGCGCACGAAGCAGTCGACGGTGCGCGTGTCCTCCGGGCCCAGGCCCAGGTCCGCGAGGAGCGCCGCCGCCGCGTCCGCGATGCGGGCGAAGTAGTACGCCACCGTGAAGTGATCGTTGTGATCCACCTCCCAGCGGAACACGGTGCCGCGATACGTCTCGAGCCAGTCGCCCACGCCCGCCCCCGGATCAGATGTAGACCGCCTTCATGGCGGGGGCCGGATAGCGCGTACCTGCCGCCGCGCCCACCGGGATCGCCTCGCTCAGCGCGCTGACCTCGGCGGGGGTCAGGGCGATCTCGGCCGCGGCCACGTTCTCCTCGAGGCGCGCCTTCCGCTTGGTCCCGGGAATCGGCACGATGTCGCGCCCGCGGGCCAGCAGCCAGGCCAGCGCGAGCTGGCCGGGGGTGCAGCCCTTCTGCCGGGCCATCTCGATCAGCGGCCGCACCAGGGCCAGGTTCTTCTTGAGGTTCTCGTCCTGGAAGCGCGGGTGGTCGCGTCGCCGGTCGTCGGGCGGGATCTCGTCCGCGCTGTGGGTGCTGCCGGTGAGCAGGCCCCGGCCGAGCGGGGAGTAGGCCACGAAGGAGATGCCGAGCTCGCGGAGGGTCGGCAGCGTCTGCTCCGCCTCCTCGCGATAGAGCAGGGAGAACTCGGACTGGAGCGCGGTGATCGGGTGCACCGAATGCGCGCGGCGGATGGTGGCCGGCGCCGCCTCCGACAGCCCCAGGTAGCGGACCTTGCCCCGCTCCACCAGCCGGGACATCGCGCCCACCGTCTCCTCGATGGGCACGGCGGGGTCCACGCGGTGCTGGTAGTAGAGGTCGATCGTGTCCACGCCGAGGCGCTTGAGGCTGGCGTCGCACGCCTGAGGGACGTACTCGGGCCGGCCGTTGACCCCCGCGGTGCCGTCGGGCTTGCGCATGTTGCCGAACTTGGTGGCCAGCACCACCTGGTCCCGCTTGCCGCGGAGCGCCCGGCCCAGCAGCTCCTCACCCTGCCCCCAGCCGTAGAGGTCCGAGGAGTCGAAGAAGTTGACGCCCAGGTCCAGCGCCCGGTGAACCACCGCGATGGACTCGGCCTCGTCCGCCTTGCCGTAGACGTTGGACATGGACATGCAGCCGAGGCCGATCGCGGAAACGACGAGTTCGCTCTTGCCGAGTGTGCCGCGTTCCACGAGGTCCTCCTCAGGTTCGCAAAAGTTGGATAGGATACGGCGACCGATTCTATCCCAAGACGGAGGGGCGGGCGACCGGTGCCTCACGACGTGACGCTGCTGCGGGACATCGCGCTCGGCATCATCTTCGCGGCCCTCCTCGGCCACGCGGCCCGCCTGCTGCGCCAGCCGCTCCTGCTCGGCTACATCGCGGGTGGCATCCTGCTGAGCGACCAGATGGGGCTCGGCATCGTCACCGACGCCGACAGCATCGAGCTCATCTCCGAGATCGGGCTCATCCTGCTGCTGTTCATCATCGGGCTCGAGATCGACCTGCGCGAGCTCCGGCGCCTGGGCCGCTCGATGCTGGCCCTCGGGATCGGGCAGTTCGTGATCAACTCGCTCCTCGGGCTCGCGTTCTTCTCCTGGCTCGGCTACCGGGTGGGCGGCGGCCGCTTCGACCTCGTGTACCTGGCCATCGTGATCTCGCTGAGCTCGACCCTCATCGTGGTGAAGCTGCTGCGCGAGAAGTTCGAGCTCAAGGTCCTCTCCGGCCGGCTCACCCTCGGGGTGCTGGTGGTGCAGGACATCTGGGCGATCCTCTTCATGGCGGTCCAGCCGAGCCTCGCCGAGCCGGGCGTGCTGCGGATCGCGCAGTCCATCGGGGGCGGGGCGGTGCTGGTGGGTGTCGCGTTCCTGGCCAGCCGCTTCATCCTGGCCCCGCTCCTCGAGATCTCCGCGAACCGGCCGGAGCTGGTGCTGATCTCCTCGGTGGCGTGGTGCTTCGGCATCGCGGGCTTCGCGGACCAGCTGGGCCTGTCCCGCGAGATGGGGGCCCTCATCGCGGGGGTGAGCATCTCCGCCTTCCCCTACGGCTCCGACGTGATCTCCAAGGTCACCGGGGTGCGCGACTTCTTCGTCACGCTCTTCTTCGTGGCCCTCGGCATGAAGGTACCGATCCCCACCCCGGACGTGCTGGGTCAGTCGGTGCTGATCGTGCTGTTCGTGCTGGCGAGCCGGATGGTGTCGGTGGTGCCGCTGGCGCGGCTGCTGGGCGACGGCGCCTACGCGGGCACCGTCACCGCGCTCAACCTGGCCCAGATCAGCGAGTTCTCCCTCGTCATCCTGACCCTCGGGGCGGGGTACGGGCACGTCTCGGAGCACGCGAGCGCGGTGGTGCTGACCTCGATGATCCTCACCTCGCTGCTCTCGCCCTACCTCATCACCTGGAACGACCGCATCGCGCGACTCCTGGTGCGCCCCTTCGGGCGCGGGCCGGTGGCCGCCGCGCCGGCGCTGCGCAGGGAGCGCCTCGCGCCCGAGATCGTGCTGCTCGGCCACTTCCGCATCGCGCAGGCGGTGCTCGACCTGGTGGAGAGCCAGATGCCGGAGCTCAAGGGCCGCATCACCCTGGTGGACTACGACGCGAACCGGGCCCACACCGTGATGGCGCGCGGCTTCCGCTGGGAGTACGGCGACCTCGCCAACCCCGACGCGCTCGAGCATCTGGGCATCGAGGAGGCGCGGATGGTGGTGACCACCATCTCCGACACCTTCCTCAAGGGCATCAGCACCCGGCGTCTGGTCGGCAACCTCCGCCGGCTGGCCCCCCGCGCGGTCATCGTCATGACCGGCGAGGAGAAGGCGGACGCGGTGGACCTGCTCGCCGCGGGCGCCGACCACGTGCTGATCCCGGGCGAGATCACCGGCGAGCGCATCGTGCAGCTCCTCACCGGCGATCCGCCGCCCCCCAGATCCTGACGCGTCGCCCTAGGGGCGGAGCGGCGGGCCGCCCCACCGCTCCAGCATCGCGAACTCCTCCACCGGCTTGCGCCGGAGGCGGGTCAGGCGCTTCACCGGGCGGCCGAGCGGCATCACCGCGGCCAGCGCCACGTGCGAGGGCAGGCCGAGCAGCGCCTGCACCACGGGCTCCCGCGCGGCGGCGAGGGTGGTGATGGTGCCCGCGTAGCCCTCGTGCCGGGCCGCGAGCAGGATGTTCCACGCGAAGGGATAGATGGACGCGCCGCTGATCACGCCCACGCGGTCGAGCTCGGCGTCCATGGACGCGACCACCTTCAGATCGACGCCGATCACCAGCACCACCGCCGCCTTCAGCACCGGCTCGATGAGGCGCGCCGGCGCGGGCGTCCGCTCGATGGTGGCCGCGTCGACCCTGGTGCGATCGATGGTGTTCCACGGGCTCTCCCCGGCCTGCACCTGGGCCGCGTAGCGCTTGGCCGCGGGCTCGGTGGCGGCGGCGAGGCCCTCGCGGGTCTTGCGATCGCGGACCACGATCACCTTCCAGCCCTGCCGGTTGCCCCCGCTGGGGGCGAAGCGCGCGCGGTCGAGGATCCGGTAGAGCGTC
This sequence comes from Candidatus Methylomirabilota bacterium, assembly GCA_035650715.1. GTDB lineage: Bacteria > Methylomirabilota > Methylomirabilia > Rokubacteriales > CSP1-6 > CAMLFJ01. The sequence goes on from DASRHC010000032.1 coordinate 102,557, forward strand.
GCGTCGGGCAGGGGCTCGTCGGTGAACTCGCGGCCCGAGAAGGTGGTGGTCATCACCTCGTAGAGCTCCATGGGCGGCCTCCGTGGCGGTGTGACGTTCGGATGCGCGGCGGGCGATGCCGCGGCGAGGGGTGAATATACACCGCCGACGGCGGTATATTACGCGCCATGACGACCCCCGCTCCCTCTTCCGCGCTGTCCCTCGACGGCATCCGCGTCATCGATCTCTCCCGCGTCATCGCCGGCCCCTGGTGCGGCGCGTTGCTCGCCGACCTGGGCGCGGACGTCATCAAGGTCGAGGACACCGGACCGGGCGACGAGTCCCGCACGTGGCCGCCGCACAAGGACGGCGAGGCCGCCGCGTACCTGCTCTTCAACCGGAACAAGCGCGGGATCGCGCTGGATCTCAAGCAGCCAGAGGCGGTGGAGGTGGTCAAGCGGCTGGTGAAGACCGCCGACGTGATCATCGAGAACTTCCGCACCGGGACCATGGAGTCCTTCGGCCTCGGGTACGACGTGCTGTCCCGGATCAACCCGCGCCTCATCTACTGCTCGGTGTCCGCGTTCGGGCGCACCGGGCCGCGCAAGGACAGTCCGGGCTACGAGGCGCTCATGCAGGCCTTCAGCGGCATCATGTCGATCACCGGCGAGCCGGGCGGCCAGCCGGTGCGGGCGGGCGTGTCGTTCCTGGATCTCACCACCGGCATCCTGTGCGCGCTGGGCGTCTCGAACGCGATCATCCAGCGTGAGCGGACCAACCTCGGCCAGCGGGTGGACGGCTCGCTGCTCGAGACCGCGGTGAGCCTGCTCGCCTTCCACGCCGAGGGCTACCTGCTTACCGGCGCGCTGCCCCGCCCCCTCGGCTCCGGGCACCCGTCGCTGTCGCCCTACCGCAACTTCCGGTGCCGCGACGGGCAGTGGATCTTCATCGCCGCGGCCAACGACCGCTTCTGGCAGAAGCTGGCGAAGGCCCTGGGCCTCACCGAGCTGGCCGCCGATCCGCGCTTCGCGAAGAACCAGAGCCGGGTCGCCCACCGCGCGGAGCTGGAGGCCATCCTCGAGAAGACCATCGGGGCGCTCGACCGCGAGCCGCTCCTCAAGCGCCTGGAAGAGGCCGACGTGCCGGCGACCCCGGTGAACACGGTGGACCAGGTGATGAACGACCCGCAGACGGTGGAGCGCGGCATCGTGCAGCGGACCCACCACCCGAAGCTCGGCGAGATCCCGGTGGTGGGCACGCCGCTCCACTTCTCCCGCATGGCCCCCGGCGTCCGCCGCGCCGCCCCCCTCCGGGGCGAGCACACCGACGCCGTGCTCACCGACCTCGGCTACTCCGCCGCCGAGATCAAAGCCCTCCGCGACAAGAAAGCCGCGCTCTAGGACGGGGTCAGGTCTTACATTCCGACATTTTTCCCCCGCGGCGCGAGCCGCCGCGGGCGGAAATGTCGGAATGTAAGACCTGACCCCCTCTTAGCCGAACTTGCGGGATTCTTCGCGGCGGTAGGCGCGGAAGGCGATGGCGAGGAAGACGGCGGTGTAGCCGGCGAGCCACGCCAGCGCCACCGGCATCGGCTCGCTGGCCGCCCCCACCGCGCTCCAGGCGAGCTGGCCGTAGTGATAGGCGGGCAGGTACGGCGCCACCGCCCGCACGAAGCCGGGCAGCTGCGAGACCGGCAGGAACAGCCCGGAGGCGAACGACAGCGGCAGGTAGACCAGGTTGGCCGCGGCGGGCGCCACGTTGGGCCCGCAGGTGTAGCCGATGGCGAAGCCCAGCGCGATGAACGGCACCGAGCCCGCGAGCAGCCGCACCACCATGTCGAGCCACACCGCGAGATCCTGCCGCACCCCGCCCACGATCACCGCGTAGACGATGAGCACGACCAGCGACAGCAGCGCGTAGGCCAGCGCGTTGATCACCTTGGCCAGGATCGCGATGAGCGGCGGCAGCGGGGTGGCCCGCATGAGCACGTCGACCTTGAGCCCGCGCTCGGTGGCCACCCCGATGCCGAAGCCGAACACCATCACGCTGCCCACGCTGTAGGCCGCGAACGACGCCACCAGGTACGCCCCCAGATTGGTACCGTTGGGCAGGGTCTGCCCGACGTAGGGCAGCCCGAAGAAGGTGAAGAAGAGCACCGGCAGGGCCACGATGGTGACGCTGAAGGCGGGGATGCGCCAGCGCGTGCGGATCTCGCTGCACGACTGGGCCAGGAGCATGCGCCCGAGCGGGGCGACCGGCCACCGCGTCGCCGCGGGCGCCTCCGTCCGCGCGTCCCCGCTCATGCGCCGGCCTCCCCGCGTCGGGTCAGCGCGAGGAACGCCTCTTCCAGGTCCGCCCCGGTGACCTCGAGATCCGCCACGTCGACCCCGCGCCGGAACAGCTCGCGCAGCACCGCGGCCGGCTCGTTGCTGAGGAGGCTCGCGCGGGTCCCGGTCACGTCGAGCACGCTCACGGGCAGGCCGGCCAGCGCCTCGCGCGCGAGCGGCCGCGCGGTCACCAGCGTGATCTTCTTGCCCGGCACCGCGCCCTTCAGCTCCTGCGGGCTCGCGTCCGCGATCACCCGGCCCCGGTCGATCACCACGATGCGCCGGGCCAGCTCCTCGGCCTCGCGGAGGTAGTGGGTGGTGAACACGATGGTCTTGCCCGCCGCGGCCAGCGCCTGCACGCTCGACACGAAGGCGCGCCGGGCCTCCACGTCCATGCCCACGGTGGGCTCGTCGAGGAACAGCACGTCGGGATCGCCGCAGATCGCCAGCGCGAAGTACAGCCGCTGGCGCTGGCCGCCCGACAGGGTGCCGATGCGCGCGCGCGCCTGCTCGGCGAGCCCGGCCATCGCGATGGCGCGCTCCGCGGGCAGGGGCGCGGGGTAGTACGCGCGGAAGAGGTCGACGATCTCGCGCACGGTCAGCACCGAGGTGGTGCCCGACTCCTGCAGCATGACCCCGCAGCGGCTCCGCGCGCGGCGGTCGGTGGGCGGCAGCCCGAAGAGCCGCGCCCGGCCCGCGGTGGGCTGACGCAGGCCGAGCATGAGGCCGATGGACGTGGTCTTGCCCGCCCCGTTGGGGCCGAGCATCGCGACCACCTCCCCGCGGTGGATCGCGAGGTCCACGCCGCGGAGCGCCTCGACCGTCCCGTAGCGCTTGTGCGCCCCGACCAGCGCGACGACGGGAGCGTCGGGGGGAGCGCCGGGCGGAGCGCTCGACGGAGCCTCGGCCCCGCCCTCATCCCTTGAGGCCGTAGAGCCTCCGCGCGTTGTCGGCGAACAGCTTGCGCTTCTGCACGTCGGTGATGTCGCCGCGGTTCCGGATCTCGTCGAGGGAGGCGGGGTAGCTGTGGTCCCAGTGCGGGAAGTCGGAGGCGTAGACGATCTGGTTCTCGCCCACCAGCCGGAGCGCCTGGGGCAGCAGCCACTCGTCGGCCTCGCAGGAGAAGAAGATGGAGCCGCTCCGCACGTAGTCGCTCGGCTTGCGCGTGAGCGCGGGGGCCTCCGCCGCGCGCTTGGCGTACTCGTCGTCCATCCGCTCCATCCAGTAGGGCGCCCAGCCGCAGCCCGCCTCCAGATACGCGATGCGCAGCCGCGGGAACCGCTCCGGGATGCCCTCGAAGATCATGGAGGTGATCTGGCGCATCTGGCCGAACGCGTGCGAGCAGGTGTGGGCCTGGATGAAGCGCGGGAACAGCTCGAGGCCGCCGCCCCCCAGGTGCGACCCGGAGGCGTGCACGCCCAGCATCACGTTGAGCCGGTCCGCCTCCTCGTAGATGCCGTGGTACCGGGAGTCGCCCAGCAGGTGGCTGCCGTCGGCGGCCAGCATCGCGCCCACCAGCCCCAGCTCGGATACCGCGCGGCGCAGCTCGCGCGCCGCCGCGTCCGGGTCCTGCACCGGCAGCAGCGCCACCGCGTGCAGCCGCGGGCTCTGCGTGACGAACTCCTCGTGCAGGAACGTGTTGTAGGCCCGGCAGAGCGCCACCGCCCACTCGCGGTCCTTGAGGAAGGACAGGAACAGGCCGAGGGTCGGGTAGAGCACCGCCTGCTCCATGCCGCCCCGGTCGAGCGCGCGCAGCCACTGCTCGGCGGTGCCCGCGCTGTCGCCGAGGGTGCCGAGCATCCGGCGGTCCCAGCCGTCCCACGGATAGAACGGGAAGGTGTGCGGCCGCCGGTTGTACGGCGCGTCGAGGTACCGGGCGACCTGCTCGAGGGTCTCGGTGACGTGGCCGTCGGCGTCGATGATCGAGTAGGCGTTCTGGCTCATCGGGTCCTCCAGCGCGGGATCGCCTCCGGGTTCACGCAGTGGGCCGGCGGCTCGCCGCGCCCCACCGCGAGGATCTGCCGGAGCGCGAGGTCCAGGTTGGCCCGGCGCCCCGCCTCGCTGTGGCTCACGTTGTGCGGGGTCAGGATGAGGCGCTCGGGATCGACCGCGCGCAGCGGGCTCTCGGCGGGCAGGGGCTCGCGGGTGAAGGCGTCGAGCGCGGCCCCCGCGATCCAGCCCTCGGTGAGCGCGCGGGCCACCGCCTCCTCGTCGGCGATCTCGCCGCGGGCGGTGTTGATGAGGATCGCGGTCGGCTTCATCGCGCGCAGGGCCTTCTCGCCGATCATCAGGCGCGTCTCGTCGGTGAGCGAGGCGTGCAGCGAGACCACGTCGCTCTCCGCGAGCAGCGTGGGCAGGTCCACCAGGGTGGCCCCCAGCGAGCGCCCGCGCTCCTCCGGCACGTAGGGATCGGTGGCGAGCAGGCGCACGTCCCAGTTCGCCAGCCGCCGCGCCACGTGCGAGCCCACCCGCCCGAGGCCGATCAGGCCCACCGTCTTGCCGAAGAGGAACTCGCCGCGGTCCGTCCGCTGCGCCCACTCGCCCCGCCGCAGCTTGGCCTCGTTGTGCTTGATGCGCTTCTGCAGCATCAGGGTCAGCGCCACCGTCGCCTCGGCCACCGCGATGAAGTTCTCCGGGGTGGGGCTGTTGGCGACCAGGACGCCGAGGGCGGACGCGGCCGGGATGTCGATCTTGTCGGTGCCGATGAAGGGCACGATCACCAGGCGCAGCGCCCGCGCCGCCTCCATCACCCCGCGGGTGATGTGATCGAGGTGGGAGGCCAGGATGACCTCGCAGTCGCGCGCGGCCGCGCCCAGCTCCGCCTCCGTATAGGCCGCGCGCCCCGGCTGGTCGAGCGGACGGCCGATCACCACCTCGTGGCCCGCGGCGCGCAGCGGATCGAGCTCGCCGGCCGGCCCGCTGGGACCCGAGGCGAGGATCTTCACGGCTTCTTGCAGATGACGTTCAGGACGACCTGCCGCTTCTCTTCCCGCACGATGCGCAGCCCGCGCCGCAGGGCGTCCGGCAGCGCCGCCGGATCCTCCACCTTCTCCCCGTGCCCGCCGGAGGCCCGGCAGAGCAGCTCGTAGTCGGGCGAGGGCTCGAGCGCGGTGAGCGGCATCGCGTCGGTGCGCACCGCCCAGCCGTCGCGGGCGTAGGTCTGCACCGCCCGCTTCACCGCGTTCCACGTCCGGTTGTTGAACACCACGAACAGCACCGGCAGGTTGTAGGCCCGCGAGACGAAGTGCGAGGCGGTGGGCGAGCCGAAGATGTAGGCCCCGTCGCCCACGCAGCAGATCACGTCGCGGTCCGGGGAGGCGAGCTTGGCCCCGAGGGCCGCGCCCAGGCCCCAGCCGAGCCCGCCCGACGGCGGGGCCCCGAAGTAGGTGCCGGGACGGGTGAACGTGCACTGGGTGGCGTCGAGGTCGTACTCGTTCACCACGATGGCGCGGTCGTCCAGCACCTCGCCGATCGCGCGCGAGAGCCACACCATGTCGATGGGGGCTTGGCCCCGCACCGCCTCCGCCTTCGCCACCGCCGCCTCGCGCCGGCGGGCGGAGGCCTGGCTCCAGCGCTGTCGCCGCTCCGCGACCGCCGCGGAATCCACCCGTCGGGCCAGCGCGTCCGCGAGCGCGCCGAGCGTCAGCCGGGGAGCGCCCGCGAGCGCCAGGTCGGTCGGGAAGCCCCGCACCGGATAGCGGGAGAAGAGCGGATCCACCGCCACGTGGATCACCCGCGCCTCCGGCCGGGGCCGCGTGTGCTGCGGGAACCACGGCACGTCCGACTCGATCACCAGGATGAGGTCGGCCTCCTGGAGGTGCCCGGCGGCCTCGAAGCCGGCGTGCAGCGGGTGGTCCTGGGGGAAGTTCACGTACGTGTGGAACTGATCGAACACGGGCGCCCCGAGCGTCTCCGCGAAACGGACCAGCACCGGCACCGCCGCTGGATCGCGGCCGAGCGCCTTGGTGACGATGACCGGATCGCGCGCGCCGGCCAGGATGCCCGCCGCCTCCTCGATCGCGGCCGGATCGGGCATGGTGGCGGCCGGAGCCACCGCCCGCGCGGGATCCGCGTATTCGAGGGACTCGTGGCGCTCGGCCAGCACCTCGCGCGGCAGCGTGAGGTAGACCGGGCCCATCGGCTCGCTGCCGGCCAGGGTGAGCGCGCGGTCCACCACCGTCTCGAGCTGGTCGAAGCGCTTCAGCTCGTAGTCCCACTTCACGAACTCGCGCAGCATGCCGGCCTGGTCGAAGGCTTCCTGCGCCCAGTGGATGGGACGGTCGCGGCTGCCCGCGTCGCCGGCCTCGGTGATCGGGTTGCGCCCGGCCGAGAACAGCATCGGCACGTTGGAGCGCGCCGCGTTGATGACGCCGCCCGCCGCGTTGCCCGCGCCCACGATGACGTGGACCATCACCACCTGGGGACGGCCGGTGACCATGGTGTAGCCGTGGGCCATCGCCACCGCCGGCACCTCGTGCGGGACCGTGATGGGACGCGGGCTCGCCTGGCCCTGCGCGCTGCGCCGCGCGTAGGCCTCGATGACCGGAGCGAAGTCGGTGCCCGCGTTGGCGAAGAAGTACTCGACGCCGCGCGCCGCCAGCAGCTCCAGATACGCGTCCGCGGTGGACTCGACGGTCGCTCGCTTGATCATGGTGGTGGAGCGTAGCGCCGGCGGGTGGGGTGGTCAAGGCCATGCAGTTGCCGTAGAGTACGGGCCCATGAAGTTCGGCATCTTCTACGAGCACCAGCTGCCGCGCCCCTGGGACGAGGAGAGCGAGTACCGGCTCCTCCAGGACTCCCTGAGCCAGATCGAGCTCGCCGACCGCCTCGGCTACGACTACGCGTGGGAGGTCGAGCACCACTTCCTCGAGGAGTACTCCCACTCCTCCGCTCCCGAGGTCTTCCTCGGCGCGGCCAGCCAGCGCACGAGCCGCATCCGCCTGGGGCACGGGATCGTCCAGCTGCCGACCAACCACCCGATCCGGGTGGCCGAGCGGGTGGCGACGCTCGACCTCCTCTCGGGCGGGCGCGTCGAGCTGGGCCTGGGGGAGGGCCAGGGGCCCATCGAGCTCCATCCGTTCGGACGCCGGGTGCGGGACAAGCGCGAGGTCTGGGAGGAGGCGGTGCGCGTCCTGATCCCGTGCTTCACCCGGCAGTCGGTGGAGTACCACGGCCAGTTCTTCGACTTCCCGGCCCGCAACGTGATCCCCAAGCCGCGGCAGAAACCGCATCCGCCGCTCTGGGTCGCGTGCTCGAACATCCAGACGATCGCGAGCGCCGGGCGATGGGGCATGGGTGCGCTCGGCTTCCAGTTCGTGTCGCCGGAGGCGGCGCGCGCGTGGGTGAACCGGTACTACACGAGCCTCACCCGCGAGCTCGACCGGCTCGCGGACTATCCCGTCAACCCCAACATCGCGATGGTGAGCGCGTTCATGTGCGCGCCCACCGACGAGGAGGCTCGCGAGAAGGCCTCGGGCTGGACGTTCTTCGTCTTCTGCCTCTCGCACTACGGGCGGCACGGCATGGCCGCGCCCGGCCAGGGCGACATGTGGCGGCTCTACCAGGACTGGCGGCACACCCCCAAGGCGCAGGAGACGCTCCAGGCGGGCCTCATCGGCTCGCCGGAGACGATCCGGCGGCGCCTCGCGGAGTTCGAGGCCGCCAACGTGGACCAGGTGATCCTGCTGAACCAGACCGGGCGCACCAGCCACGAGGACATCTGCTCGAGCCTCGAGCTCTTCGCGCGCGAGGTCATGCCGGAGTTCCACGCCCGCGAGACCGAGCATCAGCGCTGGAAGGCCGACGTGCTGGCCGGTCGCGTGGAGCTCGAGCAGCTCGACACCGCGAGCCACCGGGTCTACTCGCACCAGAACGAGGACATCGTGCGGCTCACGCCCGAGGAGCTGAAGCGCAAGATGGCCGAGAAGGAAGCGGGCCGGGGAGCGGGGGATCGGGCATGAGCGGCATCCGGATGCGGCAGATCTGCCTGGTCGCGCGCCGCCTGGCGCCGGTGGTCGACCAGCTGCGCGGCACGCTCGGGCTCGAGGTGTGCCATCGAGACCCCGGCGTGGGGAAGTACGGGCTCGAGAACGCGCTGTTCCCGGTCGGCGACGGCTTCCTCGAGGTGGTGGCGCCGGTGCGCGACGGCACCACCGCGGGCCGCTACCTCGACCGGCGCGGCGGCGACGGCGGCTACATGGTGATCACCCAGGTGGACGACCTGGAGGCCCGCCGTCGCCGGGTGGAGGCCCTGGGGATCCGCATCGCCAACGAGATCGGCTATCCGGACTACCGCGAGCTGCAGCTCCATCCGCGCGACGTGGGCGGGGCGATGCTCTCCTTCTCGCTCCAGGCGGGCGCGCGCTCGCCGGGCGGGCCCTGGCACCCCGCGGCCTTCGACGGCACCGCTCGCGCGAACCCCGCCGGTGGAGCGAGGTGATCGAGCGGCCGGTGGAGATGCGCGAGGGCCAGCGCACGATCGCCCTCGACGACGCGACGCTGCGCTTCACCGCGGCCGCCGACGGCCGCGGCGAGGGGCTGGCCGGTCTCGACCTGGCCTGCGCGGATTCAGCGCGCCGCGGGCTCGTGTCGATCTGCGGCATCCGCTTCCGTCTCGTCGCGGCCTGAGGGAAAGCCGCACCGGGCGGCGGTGTTCAGCCGACACGGTTGTGTCCGGCGGTGTCAACGGTGAGATGATCCCTCGCTGACACTCGCTCGGCCGCGTCGCGAATCCCGATAGTTAGCGCCGCGCGGGGGTGGCAAGGATGTTGCCGCCTGCATCCCCGATGCGCTGGTGCCGACACCGCCTCCTCCTGCTCGCCGGTCTTGCCCTCCTCCTCCTCGCCTGCAGCGGTCCCGACGCCCGCGTGCGCGGCTCCCTGCGCTCCGGCGACGACGCGGTCCGTCAGCACGCGCTCCGCGAGGCGCTCCACCACTACCGCACCGCCGCGGTGGCCGAGCCCGCCTCGCTGGACGCGCAGACCCGGCGCGGCGCCATCGCGGAGGCCCTGGGCGAGTTCGCCGAGGCACTCGAGGCGTACGGCAAGGCCGCGAAGCTCGAGCCCTCGGCGCAGACCTTTCACCGCGCCGGCGTCCTGGCCGAGCGCATGGGCAACCACGGCCTCGCGGTCGACTACCTCACCGCGAGCCTGGGCGCCCCGCAGACGCGCCGCGAGCGGGCGGCCCGGGCCGGCCGCCGGAGCGCGGAGTGGCTGGCCACCTCACGTCTGATCCGGATGCTGCCCGACTGGGTCTCGGGCACGCTGATGGCCGGCGGGGCGCTGCTCGGCCAGGCCGCGCTCGACCGCGAGATGGTGGCGGGCACGCTCCTCGCCTCGATGATCGAGGCGGGCGAGACCGCGCGGGCGATGGACCTGGCGAAGGCGCGCGGCTGGGTGCGCGCGGGCGCCGACTACTGCGCGGGCGCCACCGGCGAGGCCGCGGAGACCCGCGCCCTCGTCGGCATGCTGGCCGCCCCCGAGCAGACCGACTGCCTCCTGACGCTCGCCCGCCGGCTGACCGACGCGGGGCTGGTGCGCCTGCCGAAGATGATCCTGCTCGACCGCAGCCGCCAGTCGGGCGATCCCCGGGTGCGGCGCGAAGCGCTCGCCCTCCTGCGCGAGCGGCTGCCCGCCCACGACGTGCCGAAGGTGGCGGAGTCGCTGAACGTGGCGGGTTACAACCTGCACCATCGCCACGCCGATCCGGGCGACGCCGCGGTGGTCTACCAGCGGGCCATCGGCGCCGACCCCGAGTTCTCGTGGCCGCTGGCCAATCTCGGCCGGCTCTACATTGACATGGACGAGCCAGAGCTGGGCGTCGAGTGGCTGGAGGCCGCCACCCGCATCGACCCCAAGCACTTCCACGCCTGGGTGAACCTCGGGCTGGCCTTCTACTCCCTCCGCCGCTACGAGGACGCGGTGCCCGCCTACCGCGCCGCGCTGGACATCAATCCGAAGGACGCGGTGGTCCACGCCTATCTCGGCCGCAGCCTGCTGAGCCTCGGTCGCGACGTCGAGGGCGTGCGTGAATTGCGGATCGCGGTGCGGCTCGACCCGAGCCTGACCGAGGAGCGCGAGCTCCTCGGCCGGCGCGTGGCGGCCGATCCGCGCGCCTTCCAAGCGGACTGAGGGCGCGGTATGGTGGGGCGCTCCCATGCGCCCCGACCTCGCGGCCGCGCCCGGCCCGCCCGCGTACCGCGCGCGCGCGGTGACCGTGGTGACCCTCGCGCTCGCCTACGGCGTCTGGTACGCCTACAGCGTCTTCCTGGTGGCGCTGCTCCGCGAGTTCGGCTGGAGCCGCTCGGTGCTGGCCGGCGCCTTCTCGCTCTTCACGCTGGTGAGCGGCGGGGCGGGGCCGGTGCTGGGCGCGCTCGCCGACCGGTTCGGGCCACGTCGGCTCATCCTGCTGGGGGGCGTGCTCCTGGCCGCCTCCCTGTGGGCGGATAGCCTCGTGACCCGCGCCTGGCACCTCTACCTGGCGTTCGGCCTCGCCACCGCGATCGGGGTGGCCACCGCCGGATGGACGCCCGCGGTGGTCCTGGTGCAGCGGCAGTGGACCGCGCGCCTCGGTCTCGCGCTCGGCATCGCGGGCTCCGGGGTGGGCCTCGGCATCTTCCTGGTCGTCCCGCTCTGCCAGTGGCTGATCGACGCGTACGGCTGGCGCTGGGCCTTCCGGGCGCTCGGCACCCTCGCGGTGCTGTGGATCCTGCCCGCCACGCTCCTCTGCATCCGCGACGCGCCGGCGCCGGCGCGACCGGCGTCGGCTCCCCCCGGCGCGCTCGGGGAGCCGGCCGGCTACTCGCTCTCGCGCGCGCTGGCCAGCCCCTCGTTTCAGCTGATCGGCCTCGCGGTGTTCCTCGGCAGCATCTGCAGCCAGACGCTCCACGTGCACCAGGCCGCGTTCCTGGTGGACCAGGGCCTGTCCGCGATGACCGCCGCCTCGGTCATCAGCGTGGTGGGCGCGGCCAGCATCGTGGGCAAGACCGGCGGCGGCTTCGTCTCGGACCTGCTGCCGCGCGAGACGGTCTACGCGCTCGGCATGCTGGGCATGATCGGCGGGGTGGGACTGCTGGCCATCGTGGCCGCGTCGCCGTCGGCGTGGCCGGCGCGCGGCTACGGCGTCCTCTTCGGCGTGGGCTATTCGGTGACCGCGTTCGTGGTGCCCGCGATGATGAGCGATCGCTTCCGCGGGCCGCACTTCGGGGCGATCTTCGGGGCCACCCAGGTGGCGAGCGCGCTCGGCAGCGCGCTCGGGGCCTGGCTGGCCGGGCGCATCTTCGACGCGACCGGCAGCTACGCCATCGCGTTCACGCTGGCGGCGTGCGCGGCCGCGGTGGCCGCCGTCTCGGTGTGGGCGAGCCGGCTGCGGCCCGCCGAAGCGGGCTAGCTAGGGGCTGTTGTGCTCGGGGGCGGGCGCTTCGACGGCCGGCGCTGCGGGGGTCTGCAGTGCGCGGGCGCGCGAGCGGGCCACCGCGGTCCGGATCTTCGCGGTGGGGGCGGGGCCGAGCCGGGCCGGCCCGACGCTCGCGGGGGCTGGCGTCATCAGGGCGGGCACGGGCCGGGCGGGGCTCGGGCTCGCGTGGGCGGTCTGCGGCGAGGGATCCGCGTCCGCCGGGCCGAGTCGATCCATCAGGTAGGGAACGGAGACCACCATGACCAGGCCGAGCGAGGCGAGCACCAGCGAGGCGCGCGCCCATCCCGCGGCGAGCCAGCCGCGCGAGAAGACGCCGCGCGCCTCCGCCGCCCCGCCGTCCTCGTACTCCGGGCCCGCCAGCCACTCCAGATCCGCCTGCAGCGCCTCCATCTCCTCGCGCAGCGCCGCCGTCTCGGCCTCGAGGCGCGCGAGCCGGGCGGCCAGCCGGGCGGGATCGTCGGCGGGGGCGGGCGGGACGATCTCGAGGTGGCGGATGCGGGAGGCCATGGCAGCCCACGAGCCGAGCAAGAGCCACGCCAGCACTCGATGACTGAAAAGTCCGTCCTTTACGCCGCAATCGCCCCGGTGCTGACGGTCCATTCCTGTCAGCCCACTGTCGAGGGCTGATGGTCCCCCAGATCCTCGCGCTCGACTTCGACGGCGTCTGCTGCGACGGCCTCCACGAGTACTTCGAGACGAGCCGCCGTACGCACGCCCGCGTCTGGCCGGGGGAGCCGGTGCCGCCGCCCGCGCGCTTCGAGGCCTTCGCGGCCCTCCGGCCGGTGATCCTGAGCGGCTGGGAGATGCCGCTCCTGCTGCGGGCGATCGCACGGGGGATCGCCCGCGACCGGATCCTGCGCGACTGGGAGAGCGTGCGCGACGCGCAGGTGGCGGACGGCCCGCTCACCGGCCCCGCGCTCATCACGCGCCTCGGGCAGACGGTCGATGCGGTGCGGCGGGAGTGGATCGCCCGCGACGAGAAGGACTGGCTCGATCGGCACGCGCCGTACGGCACGCTCGAGGACCTGCGCCGTCTGGTGGCGGAGCCGGCGCGTGCGGTGGTGGTGACCACCAAGGAGGGCGAGTTCGTGCGGCGGATCCTCGAGCACTGGCGCGTGCGCGTCGCCGACATCCAGGGCAAGGAGACCGGGGGGCACAAGTGCGAGAACCTGCGCGCGCTGATCGCGGCGTGGGTCGCCGCGCACGGGCGGCGTCCGCGGCTGGCCTTCGTGGAGGACCGCCTGGAGACGCTGCAGCACGTGACCGCTCATGCCGATCTCGACGACGTGGGGCTCTACCTCGCCGCCTGGGGCTACACCACCGAGGGCGCGCGCGCCACCGCGGCCGCCGACGCGCGCATCCGCCTCCTCACGCTCGCCCAGTTCCGGAGCGGCCTCGCGACCTGGGGCTGAGCCCGGCGCGGCCGCCGCCGGGCGCCTTGTCCGCGCGGGCGGGCTGTGGCATGGTCTCTCGCCATGAAGATCGCGCGCGTGGAGGCGATTCACTGCGACGGCGGCTGGCGGCCCTGGACGTTCGTCCGCGTGGAGACGGACGACGGCCTCGTCGGCTGGGGCGAGTGCAGCGACAACCGGAGCCCCTATGCCATCGCGGGGGCGGTGCGGGACCTGACCCCGCTGCTGATCGGCCAGGACCCGCGGCCGGTCGAGCGGCTCTACTGGGACATGCTGCGCGCCACCCGGCAGAACCTCGGCGGCGTCACCCACAAGGCGATGGCGGGCATCGAGCTCGCGCTGTGGGACATCAAGGCCCGGGCCCTCGGGGTCCCGGTCTACGAGCTCTTCGGCGGCCCGCTGCGCGACCGCATGCGGCTCTACTGGTCGCACTGCGGGACCACCCGCGCGCGTCTCGGCCACGTGCTCGGCACCCCGCCGCTCCGCAGCTACGACGACATCGCCGCCCTCGGGAAGGAAGTGGTGGCGCGCGGGTTCACCGCGCTCAAGACCAACATGGTCATCCCGGGCGATCCGGCCACCGTCTACTTCCCGGGCTTCGCGAGTGGGATCAACTCCACCGATGGGGCGCCGACCGTGGAGATCCTGGACGCCATCGAGCGTCTCATCGGCACCTTCCGCGCCGCGGTGGGGCCCAAGGTGGGGCTCTGCCTCGACCTCAACTACAACTTCCGCACCGAGGGCGTGCTGCGCATCGCCAAGCTGCTCGAGCCGTTCGACATGCAGTGGCTCGAGTACGACAACTGGGACCCGCAGGCGCTGCTGCAGATCAAGCAGTCGACCTCCACGCGACTCGCCTCGCTCGAGAGTCTGGTGACCACGCGCCAGTTCCGGCCCTTCCTGGAGCTGCACGCGGTGGACGTGGCGATCATCGACGTGCCGTGGAACGGCTTCTCGCAGGCGGTGCAGATCGGCCGCATGGCCGAGGCCTACGAGATCAACATCGCGCCCCACAACTACTACAGCCACCTGGCCGACCTCCACTCGCTACACCTCTGCGCGGTGCTGCCCAACGTGCGCATCATGGAGATCGACATCGACGACGTGGCGTGGAAGGCGGACCTGGTCACGAGGCCGCCCGTCATCAAGGACGGGCACATCTTCCTGCCCGAGGGCCCGGGCTGGGGCGCGGAGATCAACGAGGAGGTGCTGCGCGCGCACCCGTGGCCGGGGGTGGGGGAGCGCGCGCGGAGCTTCTACGGGATGAGCCCGGAGCAGATGCGGGCCCGCCCCGCCACGAGCTGACGCCGCCGTACGGCGGCTCTAGGTGACCTCGGGCTCGACCTTGCGGTGCAGCGCCTTCTCGGCCGCGCGCCACAGGTACCAGGCCGCGACCGAGCGGTGCGGGCTCCACCGCGCGCCGTAGCGCCGGAGCTGCTTGGGGGTCGGCTGCTTGCGCCGGCGGTAGGCGATCTTGAAGCCCTCGCGCACGCCGAAGTCGTCCACGGGCAGCACGTCCGGCCGCCCCAGGGTGAAGATCAGCAGCATCTCCACCGTCCACTGCCCGACCCCGCGCAGCGCGGTGAGCCGCTCGATCAGGGCCTCGTCGCTCAGGCCGTGGCAGGCGCGGCGGGTGGGCACCCGGCCGTCGCGCGCGGCGCGGGCGATGTGCTTGATGGCGCGGATCTTCCCTCGCGAGAAGCCGGCGCGGCGCATCTTCGCGGCCGGCATCGCGGCCACCGCGGCCGGCCTGGGGAATCCCCGCCCGGGAAAGAGCGCGACGAATCGGCCCAGGATGGCCTCGGCGGCGCGCCCGTGGATCTGCTGATGCGCGATGGCACGCACCAGCGTCTCGAAGGGCTGCTGGTTGCGGATGGCGAGCCCGCAGGGGCCAACGCGCTCGATGAGCGCCCGCATGATCGGGTCCACCTTCGACAGATGCCGCAACGCGGACGCGCTCATCGCCGCGTGACTGTAGCGTGGACGAACCGCACGGCACAACCGGTGAAGCGGTCACGTGCTATGCTCGGGCCCGAGATGCGCGGATGGGCCGGCCCGCTCCTGGCCCTGCTCCTGGGTGCGGGATGTGTCCCGCTGGTGCCGAGTGACGTCCGCGACGTCCAGATCGCGGTCGAGAGCCGCTACTCGATCTACCTGCTGAGCGGGACCGGAGACCGGCGACGCCTCCTCGCCTCACGCCGAACCCAAGTCGGTGCCGCTCCGCACCAAGAGCTCCACGACGACTACGTCGCGCCCAGCCTCTCGCCCGATGGAAGTCACGTCGCCTGCATCCGCCTGCGGAACCATGGGCGCTACGGACGCGACGTGCGCGTGGCGCTGCCGCCCGAGGTGATCGAGGTGTTGATCGTCCGGCTGGCCGATCGCGCCGAGCGGCTCGTGCTGTCGACGCCCGACCACGGGCGAGGCGGAGCGGGTGTCCTCGGCCCGGTCTGGTCTCGGGACGGCCGGCGGGTATTCTTCGGTGCCGAGGGTCGGATCTGGGTCCATCGAATCGGTGACGAGCGTCCGGAATCGGTAGCGACCCTGCCCGTGTCCACCCGCGCCACGCGACACTACCTGCGCGTGGTGCGGGAGGGTGATCGTCTCGTCGCCCTGCTGCCCGGCCCATCGGGGAGCGAAGACGCTATCGCGGAGATCGACCCGGCGACCGGCGCGGTCACGCTCCTGTGGTCCGGCCCGCTGAGCTCCAGCTCGACGCGCGACGTCGACCGCCCGCTGCCGGCGCCGATCGCCGCCGACGTCGCGGAGGCGCTCTTCGGCTCCCCCGAATGGCCGGTGCTCGCACCGCACCCGGCGCCGGACCGCCGCGTTTACTTCTTCGAGCGATTCCGTCAAGGACCACTCGGGCGCCGGTGGATCGCCGGCTACGACCGGGCGACCGGCACCGAGTTCGAAGTGCGCACGATGTGGCACACGTTCTGGTGGGAGTGACGCCAGAAGCCCATTGACATCTCCCGCGCCAGTGGCGACCATCCGGGAGCCATGACGACCCCGGCCATGACGACTTCGATCACTCGCTATCCCGATCCCGCGTTCCAGATCCTCGACGAGAGCTTCACCAAGTACCGCATCTTCAACGCGGCGGTGGAGCGCCTCGCCACCGGCTTCCGGTGGGCGGAGGGGCCGGTGTGGTTCGGCGACGGCCGGTACGTGCTGTGGAGCGACATCCCCAACGACCGCATCATGCGCTGGGACGAGGAGACGGGCGTCACCTCGGTCTTCCGCAAGCCGTCCCACTTCTCCAACGGCAACACGCGCGACCGCCAGGGCCGGCTCGTCACCTGCGAGCACGACAGCCGGCGGGTCACGCGCACCGAGTACGACGGCACCGTCACCGTCCTCATGGACCGCTTCGAGAACAAGCGGCTCAACTCGCCCAACGACGTGGTGGTGAAGTCGGACGACAGCGTGTGGTTCACCGATCCCCCCTTCGGCATCCTCGGCAACTACGAGGGCCACGTGGCGACGCTCGAGCTGCCCACCAACGTGTACCGCTTCGACCCCCACACCGGGAAGGCCACCGTGGCCACCGGGGACATCCCACGGCCCAACGGCCTCTGCTTCTCGCCCGACGAGAGCCGCCTCTACGTGGTGGTGTCCGGCGCGGTGCCGCGCGAGATCCGGGTGTTCGACGTGGTATCGGGCGGCACCGCGCTCGCCAACGGGCGCGTGTTCGTCAACGCGGGGCCCGGCATCCCCGACGGCATGCGCTGCGACGTCGACGGCAATCTCTGGTGCGGGTGGGGCGGCGGCGAGGGGCTCGACGGCGTGGCGGTCTTCAACCCGGACGGTCGGCTGATCGGCCGCATCCTCCTGCCCGAGCGCTGCGCCAACCTCTGCTTCGGGGGCCGCTGGCGCAACCGCCTGTTCCTCGCCGCGAGCCAGTCGCTCTACTCGATCTTCGTCAACACCCAGGGCGTGGTCGGCGGCTGATCGGCCGCCGATGACGCTGCCCCGCGGACTGCGCGCGTTCCACCACGCGGACTTCCGACGCTTCTTCGCCGCCCAGTTCGTGGCCCAGGTGGGCTCCTGGATGCAGACGGTGGCCCAGTCGTGGCTCGTGCTGCAGCTCACCTCGTCGCCGCTCTTGCTGGGGCTGATCGGCACGCTGCAGTTCGGGCCGATCCTCCTCTTCTCCATCGTGTCGGGCGCGCTGGCGGACCGGCTCCCCAAGAAGCGGGTGCTGATCGTGACCCAGTCGGTGCTGGGCGGGCAGGCCCTGCTGCTGGGCACGCTCGTGTACCTGGGCCACGTGGAGTACTGGCACGTCGCGGTGCTGGCCACCGGGGTGGGGCTCGCCAACGTGCTGGACGGCCCCGCGCGGCAGTCGCTGGTCGCGGAGATGGTGGGGCGGGAGGACGTGAGCAGCGCGATCTCGCTCAACTCGGCGTGCTTCAACACCGCGCGGATCATCGGGCCCAGCATCGGCGGCCTCGTCATCGCCCGCTACGGCGTCGCCCCCGCTTTCGTGGCCAACAGCCTGGGCTTCGTGGTCGCGATCGTGGCCATGGCGAGCCTGCGCACCCGCGGCCTGCCCCAGCCGGGCTCGGGGGCGGGGGTGGGCCAGGAGATCCTGGTCGGGCTACGCTACGTGTGGCGCACGCGTGAGATGCTGCTGGCCCTCGGCCTCTGCTTCTTCGTGAGCTTCTGCGTCTTCAACTTCACGGTGTACGTGCCGCTGGTGGTCCGCACCGTGCTGGGCCTGGGCGCGGAGGGCTTCGGCTTTCTGATGGCCTCGCTCGGGGTCGGCGCGGTCTCGGGGGCGCTCTCGCTCGGGATGGCGGGGCCGCGGCCGCCGCGCGCGCTGATGTTCATCGCCGCCGCGCTGGCGTGCGGGGGGCTGCTCGGGCTGGCCGCCGCCCGCGCCTTCTGGCCCGCGGTGGCCATGCTGTTCCTCACCGGCTACTTCGGGGTGATCGCGGTGGTCGGCTGCAACACCACCATGCAGCTGGCCTCCACCGACGCGCTCCGCGGCCGCGTGATGAGCGTGTTCACGCTCGTGTGGGGCGGCGTGTTCCCGATCGGCGCCTTCCTGGTCGGCGCGATGTCCGAGCGGTGGGGCGTGCAGCGCGCCCTCGCCACCAACGGTACCATCGGCCTCACCGGCGTCGCGCTCCTGCTGGGCTGGTGGCGTCTACGCAGCCGGTGAAAAACGACCCGGACACCCGGCTTCAGCCGAGCGAGTATGGCAGCAGCGAGCGGCCCGGGAAGCCCCCTTCAAGACGGGAGACACGACGTGACCTCGAAACCCAGACTGAGAGTCGGCCTCGCGGGCGCCGGGTTCGTGGCGCACATCCACGCCGAGGGCTACCGCCACGTCCACGGGGTGGACGTCGAGCTGGTTGCCGTCACCGCGGCGCGTCCGGAACGGGCGCGGGCGTTCGCGCAACGGTTCGGGATCGAGCGCGCGGTGGCGGACTACCGCACGCTGCTTGACGATCCGGAGGTGGACGTGATCGACCTGTGCACGCCCTCGCACCACCATCCCGCGATGGCGATCGCGGCCGCGCGCGCGGGCAAGCACGTGATCGTGGAGAAGCCGCTCACCGGCTTCTTCGGCCCGCCCGACACGTCGCGCGAGGAGATGCTGCGCGGCGCGCTCGCCTCCGCGGACGACGTGCTGGCCGCGGTGCGGACCGCCGGGGTGCGGCTCTGCTACGCGGAGAACTGGGTGTACGCGCCGCCGATCCAGAAAGCGCGGCGGCTGCTCGCCGCCTCCGGCGGCCCCATCCTGCGCCTGATCGGGGAGGAGAGCCACTCCGGCACGCACGCGCCGGTGAACAAGCGCTGGGTGACCGGGGGCGGCGGCTCCCTGATCGGCAAGGGCTGCCATCCGCTCGGGGGCGCGCTCTACCTGAAGGCGGACGAGGGACGGCGGCTGCGCGGGGCGCCGGTGCGGCCGGTCTCGGTGATGGCCGAGGTCGCGCAGCTCACCGAGACCGCGGCGTTCCGCGCGTCGGCCCCGCGGTATCTGAACGTGGTCGAGGGGGCGGACGTGGAGGACTGGGGCAGCATGCTGATCACGTTCGACGACGGCTCGGTGGCCCAGATCTCGGCCGCCGACACCGTGCTGGGTGGCATCCGCAACTTCATGACCGTCTACGGGGCCAAGGCGGTGGTGCTCTGCCACATCAACCCCAACGACGTGGTGCAGGCCTACGCGCCCGACGCGAGCGTGTTCGGCGACGAGTACATCGTGGAGAAGATCGAGACCAAGGCCGGATGGACCTCGCCCCAGCCCGACGAGGACTGGACCACCGGCTACCCGCAGGAGCTGCAGGACTTCGTGGAGTGCGTGGCGTTCGGCCGCGAGCCCCTCTCCGACGGCGCGCTCGCCCGCGACGTCACCGCGGTCATCTACGGCGCCTACCTCTCCGCCGCCACCGGCCGCCGCATCGACCTCCGCCCGTACCTCTGATGGGGTCAGGTCTTACATTCCGACATTTTCGGGCGGTCGGCGGTATGGCCGCTCGCGGAAAAATGTCGGAATGTAAGACCTGACCCCTAGTCTCTCGCGGCGCGGGCGGCGAATTCGAGGGCGATGCGCTGGACGGCGCGGCCGGGGGTGCCGACGGTGAGCCCGGCGAAGAGCAGGAACGAGCGCGCGGTCACGTCGTAGGTCTGGCCCACGTCGAAGGCGGGCGTGTCGGAGCGCTCGGGCTGGTTGGTGTCGAGCATGCAGAGCCAGCGGGAGCCGCCCACCAGGGCGGGCAGGGTGAACGTCACCACGTCGGTGTAGGCGTTCATCACCAGCAGCAGGCTCGCGTCGCCCGCCTGGCGCTTGATCCCGCTCTCCTGTCCGCGCCCGTCCAGGAGCATGCCGAAGCACCGCATGTGCGGGTCGTGCCAGTGCTCCTGCGTCATCTCGGAGCCGTCCGCGTTGATCCACGTCACGTCCTTGACCTGCAGCTCCTCGTTCCACTGCGCGGTGAGGAAGCGCCCCCGCCGCAGGATGGGGAAGGCGTGGCGCAGGAAGGTGAGCTTGCGCACGAACGCGATGAGGGCCTGCCCCTCCTCGCCGATCTCGGGCCACTCGAGCCAGCTGATCTCGTTGTCCTGACAGTAGGCGTTGTTGTTGCCGCGCTGGGTGTGGCCGAACTCGTCACCGGCCACGAGCATCGGCGTCCCCCGCGAGAGGATCAGGGTGGCGAGCAGGTTGCGCTTCTGCCGCTCGCGCACCGCCCGGATGGCGGGGTCGGCGGTCGGCCCCTCCGCCCCGTGGTTGTACGAGAGGTTGTTCGAGTTGCCGTCGCGGTTGTCCTCCCCGTTCGCCTCGTTGTGCTTGTCGTTGTAGGAGACGAGGTCGTTCAGGGTGAAGCCGTCGTGGGCGGTGACGAAGTTCACGCTCGCCCACGGCTTGCGCCCGCGCTCGTTGAAGAGGTCCGCGGAGCCGGCGAGCCGCGAGGCCAGCTCCCCCACCTTGCCGTCGTCGCCCCGCCAGTAGGCGCGCACCCCGTCGCGGAAGCGGTCGTTCCACTCCGCCCAGCCGGGCGGGAACGCGCCCACCTGGTAGCCGCCCGGCCCCAGGTCCCACGGCTCCGCGATCAGCTTCACCTGGCTCAGCACCGGATCCTGGCGGCACGAGTCGAGGAAGCCGCCGCCCTGGTCGAAGCCGTAGGGCTCGCGGCCCAGGATGGTGGCGAGGTCGAAGCGGAAGCCGTCCACGTGCATCTCGGTGACCCAGTAGCGCAGGCTGTCGGTCACCATCTGCAGCACCCGGGGATGGCTGAGATTGACGGTGTTGCCGGTGCCGGTGTCGTTGATGTAGCGGCGCTGGGCGTCGGGTACCAAACGGTAGTACGACGAATTGTCGATCCCCCGGAACGACAGCGTCGGCCCCTTCTCGTTGCCCTCCGCGGTGTGGTTGTAGACCACGTCGAGGATGACCTCGAGCCCCGCGTCGTGCAGGTGAGCCACCATCTGCTTGAACTCGGCGGCCTCCCCGGTCGCGAAGTAGCGCGGCTCGGGGGCGAAGAACCCGATGGTGTTGTAGCCCCAGTAGTTGGTGAGCTTCTTGTCGAGCAGGTAGCCGTCGTCCACGAAGGCGTGGATGGGGAGGAGCTCGATCGCGGTGACGCCGAGCCCCTTCAGATAGTCCAGCACCTCCGGGCACGCCAGCCCCGCGTAGGTGCCGCGCAGCGCCTCCGGGACCTGCGGATGTCGGCGGGTGAGTCCCTTCACGTGCGCCTCGTAGATCACGGTGCGCTCCCACGGGGTCCCGGGGCGGCGGTCGCGGGTCCACGTGAACGCGGAGTCGATCACCCGGCACTTGGGCACGAAGGGCGCGCTGTCCCGCTCGTCGAAGGAGAGGTCCTCGTCCGCGTGCCCGATGGTGTAGCCGAAGATCTCGGGCCGCCACTCGAGCTTGCCCACGTGGCCCTTGGCGTACGGATCGAGCAGCAGCTTGTTCGGATTGAAGCGGTGGCCCGCGTTGGGCTCGTAGGGCCCGTGCACCCGGTAGGCGTACACCGCGTTGGGGCGGAGGTCGCGCAGGTAGCCGTGCCACACCTCGTCGGTGAACTCGGGCAGCTCGATGCACTCGAGCTGCCGCCGGCCCGTGTCGTCGAAGAGGCACAGCTCCACCTTGGTGGCGTGCGCGGAGAAGAGCGCGAAGTTGACCCCGAGCCCGTCCCAGGTGGCGCCCAGGGGGTAGGGCAGGCCTTCCGCGATGCGATTCCTGACCGCCATGTCGGCTGACGATGCCTCCGGGGCAAGTTCCATTCCGCGCGCCCGTCCCCGGCCGTGCGCGCAGTTGCGCGGGCGGGGCCCGCGCGGCGCGTCGGAGTTACCGCGTCGGCTCTACCGGGGCAGGAGCCCGACCTCCGCCAGATAGCGGCGCACGCCCGCCTGCAGCCGCTCCGGTCGCGTCGCCGCCACCGTGTTCGCGGCGGTGGTCTCGCGCGCCTGGGCCAGCCGCCCGCCGAGGGCGGCCTCGCCGCGGTGGAGCGCGCGGCCCAGGCGGTAGCCGACCTCGTCGGGCAGCGTGGGCCGCGTCATGACGAAGCTCCACGAGCCGACCGAGTGGAGCTCCGCGGCCTGCCCCGGATAGGAGCCGGCCGGCACCACCATCAGCTGGAGGAACGGATGCGTGCGCCGGATCCGCTGGATCCCGGCGAGATCCGGTACCAGGAAGCGGCCGCCCTTCGGCCCGCGCGCCACCGCGGTGAAGCCCGGCCAGCCGAGGCCGCCGCCCCAGAGGGCGGCGGCGCGGCCGTCCATCACCATCGCCGGCCCGTCGCCCGCCTTGTCGAGCAGGATCGCCTGGAAGTCGCGGTCGCGATCGAGCCCGAGCCCGTCCAGCACGTAGCGGGCGAGGATGACCAGCCCGGAGCCGCGCGCCCCGAAGGCCACCGGCTGGCCCCGGAGATCCTCGATGGTCCGGTACGGCGAATCGGCGCGCACCACGAACATGCCCGGGGTGGAGTACATCGCGGTGAGCACGCGCAGGTCCGCGGGCGCGCGCCCCACGCCGGTGAGGGCCTCGTGCGCCACCTCGCCCTGCACCAGGGCGAGGTCCAGCGCGCCCGCCTCCAGCAGCGGCACGTTCTCGGTGGAGCCCTTGGTGTGGCGCGGCTCGACGGCGAGCGAGGGATCGACCTCGTTGATGGTGTCGGCGAGCGCCTGCCCGTACACCGGGAAGCCGCCCCCCGGCGTGGCGGTGCCGAGGGTCACGACGGTGCGGCCCGCGGCGGAGGCGTTGTCGCTCACGGGCGTACCGTATCACAGCACAGCCGCGGGACGGGGCCGCCCGCGCCTGCGCGTGCGCCGGTTCTGGTCTAGAATGCCCCCGTGGAAATCGCCGGAAAGGACGGGTACCGGCACATCCTCGCGAGCTCGGTGGTGTTCGAGTCGCTTCCGCCCGCGGCGCTCGACCACATCAGCACGCGCGGCCTGCTGGTGGAGATGCAGCCGGGCGAGCCGGTGCTCGCCGAGGGCACGCGTGGCCCCGGCCTCTACGTGGTGCTGGAGGGCCTGGTGGAGGTGTTCCTGCCCGACGGCGCCTCGGCGCGCGCGCGGCGGCCGACCGAGGTGCACCTCAACACCCTCGGGCCCGGCCGCTGCCTCGGCGAGTACTCGCTGATCGACGAGCACTCCACCTCCGCGGCCGCGCGCGCCATGGGACACGCCACCCTCTTCTTCCTCTCCCGCGAGGAGTTCCGCAGCATCGCGGAAGGCGACGCGCGGATCGGCAAGGTGATCTATCTGAACCTGCTGCGCTTCCTGATCTCGCGGCTGCGGGCGAAGGACGAGGAGCTCGATCTGTTCATGATGGGCTCGCTCTGATGAAGACCGCCATCCCGTGGCCGGCGGCGCTGCTGGCGCTCGTCACCGTCGCGTGCGCGTCCGGGGTCGGGCACGCGGGCTCCGATACCGGGGCGGGGGCGCGCCGGGCCGCGTACCGCCATCACCGCCCGGCGGCGGCCGCCACCGTCACCGTCTCGGGCGTCGGCGCCGCGTCCGCCGCGCCCGACATGGCCGAGATCACCACCGGGGTGGTGACGCAGGCGCCGACCGCGGCCCAGGCGCTGGCCGCCAGCAACCAGGCGATGGAGGCGCTGCTGCGGTCGCTCGGATCCCTCGGCATCGCGGCGCGCGACATCCAGACCACCAACGTGAGCGTGTCGCCGCAGCGCCGGCAGGAGCGCGACGGCCGCCCCGGCGAGATCGTGGGCTACGAGGTCGTCAACCAGGTGCACGTGAAGGTGCGCGACCTGCCGCTCCTGGGCCGCGTGCTGGATCAGCAGGTGGCCCAGGGCGCCAACTCGATCCAGGGCATCCGGTTCGGCCTGCATGATCCCGCCCCGCTCACGGACGAGGCGCGCAAGCGCGCGATCGCCGACGCCCGGCGCCGGGCCGAGCTGTACGCGACCGCGGCGGGCCTCACGCTCGGGCGCGTCCTGTCGGTGCAGGAGGCGGGCACCGTCTCGCCGCGTCCGGAGCCGATGGGCCGGGTGATGATGTCGGCGGCGGTGCCGGTGGCCGCCGGCGAGCAGGAGATCCAGGTCTCGGTGACCGTGACCTACGCGCTCGAGCCGTAGGCCCAGGGAGGCCGCGCCATGATCGATCCGCACTTCCGCAGCGCCAGGCAGCTCGCGGCCGACATCCGCCGCGGCCGGATCGGCTGTCTCGAGGCCCTCGACCTCTACCTCGCGCGGATGGAGCGCTTCAACCCCGTCCTGAACGCGATCGTGGTCACCGACGTGGACGCGGCGCGCCGCCGCGCCCGGCAGGCCGACGCGGCCCTCCGCCGGGGCAAGCCGTGGGGCCCGCTCCACGGGGTGCCGATGACGATCAAGGAGTCCTACGACGTGGCCGGCCTGCCCACCACGTGGGGCCTGCCCGCGCTCAAGCACAACGTCGCGGTCCGCAACGCGCTCGCGGTGGACCGGCTGCTCGCGGCGGGCGTGGTGCTGTTCGGCAAGACCAACGTGCCCGCGTGGCTGGCCGACTACCAGAGCTACAACGACATCTACGGGACCACCAGCAATCCGTGGGACCTCTCCCGGTCCCCGGGCGGATCCTCGGGCGGCTCGGCCGCCGCGCTGGCCGCCGGTCTCACCGGGCTCGAGGCGGGCAGCGACATCGGCTCCTCCATCCGCAATCCCGCCCACTACTGCGGCGTGTTCGGCCACAAGCCCACCTTCGGCATCGTGCCGCCGCGCGGGCAGGCGCTGCCGGGTCGCGTCGCCCAGGGCGACATCTCGGTCATCGGGCCGATGGCCCGCAGCGCGGAGGACCTCGCGATCGGGCTCTCGGTGATGGCGGGCGCCGACGAGATCGACGGCACGGGCTGGCGCCTCGCGCTGCCCGCCCCGCGGCGCAAGACCCTGCGCGAGTTCAAGGTCGCGGTGATGCTGGACGACCCCGCCGCGGAGGTGGACCGCGAGGTGCAGGCGCGGCTGCAGGCGCTCGCCGACTTCCTGGGCACGCGCAAGGCGAAGGTGAGCCTGACCGCCCGGCCCGCCATCGACACCGCGGAGGCGCACCGCACCTACATCTTCCTGCTGCGCGCGGCCACCGCCGGCCGTCAGACGCCGGAGGAGTTCGCCCGCAACGCGGAGATCGCGCGCGGCCTGGCTCCCGACGACCAGCGCTACTACGCCTGGATGATGCGGGCCAGCACCGCCTCGCACCGCGACTGGCTGGCCGCCAACGAAACCCGGCACAAGATGCGCTGGCGCTGGGCCGAGTTCTTCCGCGAGTGGGACCTCCTGCTCTGCCCGGTGGCCTCGAGCGCCGCGTTCCCGCACGATCACGCGGGCGAGCGTCACGAGCGCATGATCACGGTGAACGGCAAGCGCGTGCCCTGCGTGGACCAGCTGTTCTGGGCCGGCTACGGGGGCATGGCGTACCTGCCCGCCACCGTGGCCCCGATCGGCTTCACCTCCGGCGGGCTGCCGGTCGGCGTGCAGATCATCGGCCCGCAGTACGGCGACCGCACGTGCATCGAGCTCGCCCGGCTGCTCGAGCGCGAGTTCCAGCCGTTCGTGCCGCCGCCGGACTTCCGCTAGGCGCGATCGCGATCCGGCGCATGCAGACAGCCCGTTGACCCTGCGAGGAGATTCGAGTCCATGGCGAAGCGACGCGTGGTGATCACCGGGGCGGCGGGCTACGTCGCCCAGCGGATGTACCCCGAGCTCCAGGAGCGGTGGGACCTGGTGCCCATCGACGTGCGGCCCACCACCCGGGCCGGCCGGCCGGTGCCGGGGCTGATCGTGAGCGACCTCACCCGTCCGGATCGCGACCTCTACCGCGAGCATTTCCGGGGCGCCGACGCGGTCATCCACTGCGGATTCGTGAGCGCGCCCAACCTGGACGCCACCACCTGGCAGGACAACAGCGACGCCAAGTTCTGGGCCGAGCACGCCAACGTCGCGCTCGCCTACAACGTCTGTCGCGTCGCCCTGGAGGAGGGCGTGCGCCGGGTGGTGGTGTGCTCCTCGAACCACGCGGCCGACTACTACGAGCGGCTGGTGTGGGACGGGCGGCTCGACATGGTCACCCCCGAGATGCCGCCCCGCTCCGACAACTGGTACGGCTGGGCCAAGGGGGCCTACGAGCTGCTGGGCTTCGTGTTCGCCACCGGCAAGGTGGACGGCCGGAAGCTCGAGATCGTGCAGTGGCGCATCGGCGGGCCGCGCGACGACGACATCGATCACGTGGCCCCGGGTGACATCAAGGTGATGCACCGCGCCCTCGGCGCCTACCTGTCGAAGCGGGACCAGGTGCAGCAGGCGATCCGCATGGTCGAGACCGAGGACATCCGGGACGAGAACGGGATCCCGTTCCTCATCGTGTACGGCATCAGCGGCAACACCCATCGCTTCTGGTCCATCGCCAACGCGCGGACCCGGATCGGGTACGCCCCGCAGGACGACAGCCAGGTGAACTTCGCGGACCGGATCGCGGAGATCGCGCGCGCCGCCACGAAGGATCGGGCATGAGCCACGAGGAGGAGCTGCGGGCACTGGAGCGGACGCTGGCCGCGTACCGGGAGACCCTCAAGGAAGTGAACCGGCTGGGCGGCGATGGGATGGAGACCGTGCGGACGGAGTGGCTCCAGCGGGTGAAGGAGCTGGAGCTGCAACGCGAGCATGTGAGTCACGTCGTGCGGAGGGCGCGGCGGGGGCGGTTGTAGTCTCCGTCTCTTCTCGCGGGTCGACGGGCCGGCGGCGCGGGCGCGGCGGCGGGCAGCGGCGGGGGCGGCCCCCCGGAACACGCTGACTCGCGATGCGCGGGGCGGAACCGGCGGGCCACGAGATCGGCGTTGGCGGCTTCGGCGACGCGCAGAAGCCACGGTTCCGGGGAGCCACCTCCGCCGCCACCCCCCGCCGCGCCCGCGCCGCCGGCCCTCCGTCGGCGGTCGGGTCGACACCCGGGCCACACGCGGCAGGCACGACGGACTTCTCTACGTTTTCAACGGCTGGTTGCGGGAGGAGGATTCGGGTGGGGGAGTGGAGGTTCGTGCAGGTGGATGTGTTCACGGAGCGCGTGTTCGGGGGGAATCCGCTGGCGGTGGTGTTTGCCGCGGACGGGCTCGAGGCGGGCGTGATGCAGCAGATCGCGCGGGAGATGAACTGCTCGGAGACGACGTTCCTCCTGACGGCGACCCGGGGCGACTGCGCGGGGCGCGTGCGGATCTTCACGCCGGCGCGGGAGGTGCCGTTCGCGGGCCATCCGACCATCGGGACCGCGTGGGTGCTGGCCACCGAGGGATTGCTGCCCGCGGGAGCCACGCGATTCAACCTGGAAGAGGGGATCGGGCCGGTGGAGGTGACGCTGGAGGGCGATCCCGAGAATCCGTCGTTTCTCTGGATGCGGCACGGGCCGGTCAGCTTCGGGCCGGAGCTCGGCAACCGGGAAGGATTCGCGCGGTCGCTCGGGCTCGAGGTGTCCGACCTGCTCGCCGGCTGCCCCATCCGTACCGGGTCCACGGGCAGCACGTTCCTCTACGTCCCGCTGCGGGACCGCGAGACCGTGGACCGGGCCCGGCTCGACGTGCCGGCGCTGCTGGACGCGCAGGGCGAGGGGCCGAAGGTCGGCGTGTTCGTGTTCGCGCCGGACCCCGGGCCCGCGCCCGATCGGGGCGCGGCGCGCGTGTACTCCCGCATGTTCGCCCCGCACACCTCCGGCGTCCCCGAGGACCCGGCCACCGGCTCGGCGAGCGGGCCGCTCGGCGCCTACCTGGTGGAGCACGGCCTGGTGGCGCCCGCCGGGACGGTGGACATCGTGAGCGCCCAGGGCGTGAAGATGGGGCGACCGAGCGCGGTGCACATCCGGGTCCACACGCGCAACGGGCGCGCCGGCGACATCGCGGTGGGCGGCCGGGTAGTCCCGGTCATCGAAGGCCGCCTGCGCCTGCCCTGAAGCGCAGGCCCTGAAGGAGGAGCCGCGTGTACGTCCCCAAGCACTTCGAGGTCACCGACACCGCCTGGTGTCACGCGCTCATGCAGGCGCAGAGCTTCGCGGCCATGATCACCGCCGACGACGCGGGCGCGCCGTTCGCCACCCACCTGCCGCTCCTGCTCGACGCCCGGCGCGGGCCGCTCGGCACGCTCCGCGGCCACGTGGCCCGCGCGAATCCCCACTGGCGCTACCTCGCGGCCGGGCGCCCGACCCTCGTGGTGTTCTCGGGCGCGCACGCCTACGTGTCGCCCTCGTGGTACGCCACGCACCCGGCGGTGCCCACCTGGAACTACGTGGCGGTGCACGCGAGCGGCACCGGCACGCTGGTGGAGGACGCGGCGCAGGTGCGCGCGCTGCTGGCCGATCTGGTGCGCGCCTACGAGCCGCCGGGGCCGCAGGCGTGGTCGCTCGAGGCGCTGCCGGCGGACTACCTGGCCGGCATGCAGCGCGGGATCGTGGCCTTCGAGATCCCGATCGCGCGGCTCGAGGGCAAGGCCAAGCTGAGCCAGAACCGGGACGCGGTGGACCAGGGCCGCACGCGCGAGGCGCTCGCGGCCTCCGACGATCCGCTCGCGCGGACGGTGGCCGCGCTCATGGCGGACGCGCCGCCGCGCTGACCGGCGCGGGCGCCTCTACTCGCCCCGGAAGATCGGCTTCCGCTTCTCCAGCATGGCGCGCCGTCCCTCCTGCGCGTCCGCGCTGGTGCGGGCGCGGTGCGCGGCCGCGTCCAGGTCGTCGTGGGCGATCGCGTCCCGCGCCGCGATGGTGCGCTGGATCGACGCCTTGATGCCGGCCAGCGAGAGCGGCGCGTTGTCGGCGATGCGCCGGGCCAGGCTCTGCACCGCCGCCGGCAGCTCCGCGGGCGGCACCACCTGGTGCACCATCCCGATCTCGTAGGCGCGCCGCGCGTCGATGGGCTGGCCGGTGAACAGGAGGTGCCGGGTGTGCGCGGGGCCGATGATCTCGACCAGCTTCTGGTTGAGCCGGAACGGGATCACCAGCCCGATCCGGGCCAGCGGCATGCCGAGGCGCACCGGCTCGGCCGCCACGCGCAGGTCGCAGTGCAGGGCCAGCTCGCAGCCGCCCGCGATCGCGTCGCCGTGGAGCGCGGCGATGGTGGGATGGCGGGAGGCTTCCACCCGCCGCAGCACCTCCACCACGTTGCCCTCCGGGTCCGCCTCCCCGCGGCGCTGCTCCATCTCCTTGAGGTCCATGCCCGAGCAGAACGCGGGGCCGGCGCCCCGCACCACCACCACCCGCACGTCGCGCCGCTCGTCGAGCGAGTCGAAGGCCGCGCGCAGACCCTGCAGCAGCGGGGTGTTCATCGCGTTGCGCTGGTCGGGCCGGTTCAGGGTGACGGTGGCGATGCCGGCGTCGACGGCGATCTGGACTTCGTCGGCCATGGAGCCCTCCGGGGCTAGCCCGCGCCCGGAGCCAGCGCGCGCAGCGCGCTCAGCATGAGCTCGCGCTTCTTCCGGGGATCGGGCTCGGTGGTCATCAGGGAGAGGAACGCGGTGTCGATCCCGCGGTCCAGGTAGAGCTGGATGCGGGCCTTGAGATCGGCGAGGCTGCCGCGCGGCATCAGGTCGGCGATCACGTGGTCCGGGATCGCGGCCACCGCGCCGCGCCGATCGCCCGCGCTCCACGCGCGCCACATCGGGCCCAGCGCCTCGGAGCGGCCCAGCCATTCCTGGAACGCGCGGTACACCGGGACGTTGAGGTAGCCCGCGATGTGCCGGCGCACCACCAGGTCCGACTCCGGCCCGGGCGGGTCGAGGTTCACGAACAGGCGCGCGGTGACCTCGATGGCGTCGCCGTCGCGGCCGGCCTCGCGGGCCGCCCGACGCACCACCCCCACCGAGCGCGGCACGTCGTCGGGCGAGAGCCAGTTGAGGATGACCCCGTCGCCGACCTGGCCCGCGACCGTCAGCATCCCCTCCCGGAGGGCGGCGATGTAGATCGGCACCGGGTGCCGGGGCACGCGGGTCAGCCGGAAGCCGTCCACCGTGAACGTCTCGCCCTTCCAGACCACGCGCTCGCCGGCCAGCGCCTGGCGCAGGAACTGGGCCATCTCGCGCACGCGGGTGGCCGGCCGGCTGAACTTGCCGCCGTTCCACGACTCCACGATGGGCTGCGAGCCCGCGCCGATGCCCAGCACGAAGCGCCCGGGGGCCAGGTCGGCCAGGCCGGCCGCGGTGGAGGCCAGCGTGGCGGGGCCGCGCGTGTAGACGTTGGCGATGGCGGTGCCGACCCGCATGGTGGTCGCCATCCCGACGACGGCGAGCGGCGTGAAGCCGTCGACGCCGTCGACCTCGAAGGACCAGGCATCGGTGTAGCCGAGGCGCTCGGCCTCACGGGCCACGTCGGCCAGCTCGGGGAGGGCGAAGGCCTCCATCGGCACCGACAGCGACCAGCGCTTCTTCATCCGCGTACCTCCTCGCCCGGGGTGACCATCCGGGCGAGTGTACCCGGTTTCACTTCGTTTTTGGCCCGCGGGGATCGATGGTCTCCGGGAAGCACTGCCACGCGATGCCCCCCGCGCCGTCGTCGTTGCCGTAGCGCAGCAAGAGGTCGGTGTCCGCGCGCCGCTCGGCCAGTCCCTTGATCTTTCCGCCGCTCTCGGTCACGTACACCGCCTTGCGGCCTTCCTTCTCGCGCTGATCGAGGGCCTTGGTGCAGGCTCCCACGCTCGGATACGCGGTCTGGAGCTGCCACGCGCCCGGCCGGGGATCATACACCTGCGACCACAGCACCCACGCGCACTCCGCGGCCGCCGGCCCCACCGCCACCAGCACGCCGCCGAGCGCGGCGGTCACCGCGCAGAACTTGTACCGGATCATGGGCTCCTCCTGTCTGGGCTTCACACGTTGTTTCAAGTGTCGCGCCGATGGCAACGTCGAGGGGCTTGCCGATTGCTGACGGCGTGCCATCGGCGCTATGCTGCGCATCCATGACCGTGTTCCCGGGCTTCACGCTGCCGGAGGAGCTGCGCCAGCTCGGCGAGCAGGTCCGCCGGTTCGTGCAGGAGGAGATCGTCCCCCTCGAGCAGACCCTCGATCCGGACGCGCCCGAGATCCCGCGCGAGGACTTCCTGCGCCTCTCCGCCAAGACCAAGGCGGCCGGGCTGTGGGCGCTGGGGGCGCCCGAGCAGTACGGCGGCGGCGGGCTCGACACCTTCAGCATGTGCGTGGTCCTGGAGGCGATGGCCCAGCACCGCATGGGCCTCTACAACCCGGGCTGCGGGGTGTTCGGCCGCTATCCGCCGCCCGCGATCTGGGCGGGCACCAAGGCCCAGATCGAGAAGTACGCGGTGCCGACCTTGCGCGACGGCACCGAGACCTTCTTCGCGATCACCGAGCCCTCGGGCGGCTCCGATCCCGCCGGCGCGATCCAGACCCGGGCGGAGCGCCGGGGCGACAAGTGGGTGCTCAACGGGCGGAAGGTCTTCATCTCGCGCGCGCACGACGCCCCGTGGGGCATCGTGTTCGCGCGCACCGACAAGGGGAAGGGCCGGGGCGGCATCTCCTGCTTCATCGTCGAGCACGGCACGCCCGGCTTCCACGCCACCCCGATCCGGGTGATCCGCACCTCCGCCATCCCCAACGACGTGTCGTTCGAGGACTGCGAGATCCCGGCCGAGAACCTCATCGGGCAGGAGGGGCAGGGGCTCGACCTCGCCTTCGACCTGCTGGTGAAGAACCGCTTCCCCTACTCCGCGTGCAACCTGGGGGTGGCGGTGGCCGCGCACCGCATGGCGGTCGCGCACGCCAAGCAGCGCTCCACCTTCGGGGCGCCGCTCTCCCAGCGCCAGGCCATCCAGTGGATGCTCGCCGACGCGGAGGTGGAGATCCGGGCGTGCCGCTGGCTCATCTGGGAGGGCGCGTGGAAGGCCGACCGCGGCGAGGACGCGCGGGTGGAGGCCTCGATCGCCAAGCTCTACTCGAGCGAGGTGCTGGGGCGGGTGATCGACGCCGCGGTGCAGATCCACGGCGGCTACGGGGTGTCGAAGGAATTTCCCCTGGAGCGCTGGTACCGCGAGGCCCGGGTGCGCCGCATCGGGGAAGGCCCGTCCGAGGTGCACCGGATGGTCATCGCGCGCTCGCTCTTCAGGTAATGGCTCGGCGAGGTGCAGCCGAAGGCGAGCCGAGCGAATAGAAGAGAGGGGTAAGGGTCTATGGCCACGTTCAACTTCGAGCTGTCCACGCTGCCTCCCGAGGCGGAGGCGCTGCGCGACGAGGTTCGCGCCTTCCTCCGCCAGGAGCTGGCCCAGTACCGCGGCGCCGAGCGCGCCCGCTCCTGGGGCGGCTTCAACCGCGAGTTCTCGCGCCGCATGGGCGAGCGCGGCTGGATCGGGATGACGTGGCCCAAGAAGTACGGCGGCCACGAGCGCACCGCGCTCGAGCGCTACGTGGTGCTGGAGGAGACGCTGGCCGCGGGGGCGCCGGTGAGCGCGCACTGGGTGGCCGACCGGCAGAGCGGCCCGCTCCTGCTGCGCTTCGGCACCGAGGAGCAGCGCCGGCGCTTCCTGCCCCGCATCGCGCGCGGGGAGCTCGCCTTCGCGATCGGCATGAGCGAGCCGGACTCCGGCTCGGACCTGGCCTCGGTGCGGACGCGGGCCGAGAAGGTGGCGGGCGGCTACAAGGTCAACGGCACCAAGATCTGGACCAGCAACGCCCACCTGTCGGACTACGCGATCGCGCTGTTCCGCACCAAGGTGGTGCCGGACAGGAAGCACGAGGGGCTCTCCCAGTTCCTGGTCGACCTCAAGTCGCCCGGCATCTCGATCCGCCCCATCTACGACCTGGCCGGCGGGCACCACTTCAACGAGGTGCACTTCCAGGACTGCTTCGTGCCCGACGACATGCTGGTGGGCAAGGAGGGCGAGGGCTGGAAGCAGGTGACCACCGAGCTCGGCTTCGAGCGGAGCGGCCCCGAGCGCTATCTCTCGTCGCTCCAGCTCGTGATCGAGCTGATCCGCGAGGTGGGGGCCGAGCCCGGCGAGCGCGCGGCGGCCCTGCTCGGCCACCTCACCGCGCACCTGGTGACGCTGCGCCAGATGTCGCTCTCGATCGCCACCATGCTGCAGGCCGGCCAGAACCCGAACCTGGAGGCCGCGGTCATGAAGGACATCGGCACCACCTTCGAGCAGGAGATCCCGGAGGCGGTGCACGCGCTGACCGGAGCCGAGCCGCGCATCGGCAGCGGCAGCGAGTTCGAGAAGACGCTCGGCTACCTCGTCCAGCACGCGCCCTCGTTCTCTTTGAGAGGCGGAACGCGCGAAGTCTTGAGAGGGATCATCGCCCGCGGGCTCGGATTGAGGTAGACGGCCATGAACGAGCTCCAGACGATCCTCGCCGAGACGTGCACGCGCCTCTTCACCGATCACGCCACCACCGCGGTGCTGGAAGCGGCCGAGAAGGGCCAGTGGCCGGCCGCGCTCTGGCAGGCCCTGGAGGAGAACGGCCTCACCCTGCCGCAGGTGCCGGAGGCGCGCGGCGGGGCGGGCGGCTCCTGGTCGGACGCCTTCGTGGTGCTGATGGCGGCCGGGCGCTTCGCGGCGCCGGTGCCGCTGGCGGAGACGATGCTGGCGGGCGCGATCCTGGCCGAGGCCGGCCTCGACGTGCCGCTCGGGCCGATGACGGTGGCGCCGGCGCACGCGGGCGAGCGGCTGACGCTCGACCGCCGGGGCGCGGGGCTCACGCTCTCCGGCCGGGCCACCCGCGTGCCGTGGGGCGCGCGCGCCGAGCACGTGGTGGTGGTGGCCGAGGGCGACGACGGCCCGATGATCGTCCGGGTGGCGGGGGGCGCGGCCACATCGGAGGCCGACGTGAGCCTGGCCCGCGAGCCGCGCGACACGCTCACGTGGTCGGCCGCTCCGGTGGTGGCGGCGGCCCCGCAGCGCGGCCGGCTCGGCATCCGGCCGGTGTGGGTGGGCGGCGCGCTGGTGCGCGCGGCCCAGATGGCGGGCGGCCTCGAGTTCCTGCTCGCCCAGTCCGTGAAGTACGTGACCGAGCGCAGGCAGTTCGGCCGGCCGCTCGCCGCGTTCCAGGCCATCCAGCAGAACCTGGCCCTGCTCGCCGGCCACACCGCCGCCGCCGGCATGGCCGCGCAGCAGGCCTTCCACGTGGTGGATCGCACCGGGGAGGGCGGCGATCCCTCGTTCGAGATCGCGGTGGCGAAGATCCGCACCGGCGAGGCCGCGAGCCTCGGCGCGGGGATCGCGCACCAGGCGCACGGGGCGATCGGCTTCACCTACGAGCACTCGCTGCACTTCGTCACCCGGCGGCTCTGGTCCTGGCGGGCCGAATTCGGCGCGGAGAGCCACTGGTCGGTGGCGCTCGGCCGGCAGGTGGCCGCGCAGGGAGCGGACGCGCTCTGGCCGCGCCTGGCCGGCGCCTAGGAGATCGGCATGCACACCCTCACCCTCGGTGACGTCACGATCTCGCGGGTCGTCGAGATCGGCCGCTCGACGTTCCCCACCGCCCAGATGCTGCCCGAGTCCGACGCGGGGCGGATCGCCGCGCACCATCGCTGGATCAAGCCGCACTTCTTCGACGAGACCACCGGCGATATGGGCTCGCGCATCCAGACCTGGATCGTGCGCACCCCCGAGCACACCGTGGTGATCGACACCGGCGTCGGCAACGACAAGGAGCGCGGCGACAATCCGCTCTGGAACCGGCGCGCGGGGGGCTTCCTCGATGACCTGCGCGCCGCCGGCGTCACCCCCGAGCAGGTGGACCTCGTGCTGTGCACGCACCTGCACGTGGACCACGTGGGCTGGAACACGCGGCTCGTGCAGGGCCGCTGGGTGCCCACGTTCCCGCGCGCGCGGTACGTCTTCCCGGGCGAGGAGTGGGAGTTCTGGGAGTACGAGCACCAGTCCGGGCGGGAGAAGTCCGGCTGCATCGCGGACAGCGTGGTGCCGGTGGTGGAGGCGGGGCAGGCGGATCTGGTGAGCGGCACGCACCGGATCGACCGGTGGCTCTCCTACGAGCCGTGGGTCGGCCACACCCCGGGGCACGCCGCGGTGCGCGTGCACACCGCCGCGGGCGACGCGGTCTTCTCCGGCGACCTCATGCACCGGGTGGTGCAGGTGGCCGAGCCCCAGTGGAGCAGCATCTTCTGCTACGACGGCAAGCAGGCCGCCGCGACCCGGAAGGCCTTCGTGGAGCGCCACGCGGCGTCCGGCGACCTCGTGCTCCCCGCCCACTTCCCGCATCCGGGCCGCGTGGTGCGCGACGGGAGCGGCCATCGGTTCGAGCCGGTGA
This sequence comes from Candidatus Methylomirabilota bacterium, assembly GCA_035650715.1. Classification (GTDB taxonomy): domain Bacteria; phylum Methylomirabilota; class Methylomirabilia; order Rokubacteriales; family CSP1-6; genus CAMLFJ01. The sequence continues at coordinate 137,888 of DASRHC010000032.1, forward strand.
TGCTCGAGCCGATCGCGGCGGCCCGGGCGTGAGCGGCGCCGTGCTGCCCCTCGAAGGCATCCGCGTCGTCGAGATCGCGCAGAACCTGGCCGGGCCGATGGCCGCCGAGATCCTCGCCCACATGGGCGCCGACGTGGTGAAGGTCGAGCGGCCCGAGGGCGACGACGCGCGCAAGTGGGGACCGCCGTTCTGGAAGGGCGTCTCGCCCGGCTTCCTCGCGGTCAACGCCAACAAGCGCGGGATCACCCTCGACCTGAAGGATCCGCAGGCGGTCGGGTGGCTGATGCACTTCCTGGGCGAGACGGACGTGCTCGTGCAGAACCTCCGTCCGGGCTCGCTGGAGGAGCTGGGGCTGGGCCCCGAGGTGTTGCTCGCGCGGCATCCGCGCCTCATCTACTGCTCGGTGTGGGCCTTCGGACGCACCGGGCCGCTCAAGCTCAAGCCCGGCTTCGAGCCCATGGTCCAGGCCTTCTCCGGCCTCATGATGATGAACGGCGACGAGGGCGGGCCGCCCACCCGCATCGGCACCTCGATCCTCGACTACGGCACCGGCATGTGGACCGCGATCGGCGCGCTCGCCGGGCTGGTGCAGCGGCAGCGCACCGGGCGCGGCTGCGTGGTGGACACCTCGCTCTACGAGACCGGGCTCGCGTGGCTCAAGGGCCACTTCGCCAGCTTCCGCGCCTCCGGCGAGGTCCCGGAGCGCCATCGCACCGGGAGCCAGCGGGTCGTCCCGTTCCAGGGCTTCGAGACCAAGACCGGCACCATCATCGTGGCCGCGGGCAACGATCGGCTGTTCGCGAAGCTGGCCGCCGCGGTCGGGCATCCCGAGTGGGCGAAGGACGAGCGCTTCGCCACCAACGCGGCGCGGGTGGCCCACAAGCCCGAGCTGCTCGGGCTACTGGAGGCCATCTTCCCGACGCGCACCAAGGGCGAGTGGATCGACCTGCTGGAAGCCCACGGCGTGCCGTGCGGCCCGATCCACACCCTGCCCGAGGCGGTGGCCCAGCCCCAGGCCGAAGCGATCGGCATCATCCAGCGGCTGCCCGGCGACGACTACGAGGTGGTCTCGCTGCCGGTCTCGTTCGACGGCCGGCGCCCGCCCATCCGCCGCGCCCCCCCGCGCCTCGGCGAGCACAACGCCGAAGTCCGCGGTCAGTAGCTCGGGGTCAGGTCTTACATTCCGACATTTTTATCGCCTGAGCCGAAGCTGCGCGCACCACGAAAATGTCGGAATGTAAGACCTGACCCCTAAGACGACAGGCCGGCCCAGAGCATCGTGAGGCCGGAGATGAGCATCAGGGCGTCCATCAGCAGGCGGAAGCGGTCGGGGTGCAGGCGCAGGACGAAGCGCTTGGCGAGCCAGGCGCCCGCCATCAGGGACGCGCCGGTGATGAGGCCCTGCACGATCACGGGCAGGGGCAGGGCGCCGAAGCGGCGGAACACCGCGGCCTTGCTCAGGTACACCGCGAGCGAGCCGGCGGCCTCGGTGGCGATGAACGCGCCCTTCACGAGCCCGTAGGAGAGGAAGATCGGCGCGGTGATCGGGCCGGTGGTGACCACGATGCCGGTGAGGAAGCCCACCAGCGCCCCGATCACCACCAGGTGCCACGCCCGGAGCCCGTAGCCGCGCGCCTGCAGCCACCGCCGCGCGGGGATCATCGCGAGGAAGAAGAGCCCGAGCGCGCCCTCGATCAGCCGCGGGGGGAGGACCAGCAGCGTGCGCGCCCCGAGCGCGGCCGCGGGCACGCCGGTGACGGAGTACGCGGCCACCGCGCGCCAGTCGACCTGGCGCCACCAGATCAGCACCCGCGAGACGTTGGCGAGAATGGCCGCGATGGCCATGATCGGCACCGCGTGGAGCGGGCCGAAGGCCAGCACCAGCACCGGCATCAGCATGATCGACGAGCCGAAGCCGACGATGCCGCTGATGGTGCCGGCGGCCAGACCGACCACGAGGACGACCGCCAGCTCCACTCGGCGCGCCGCCGCTAGCCGAGCAGGCGTACCAGGGGATCGAGCAGGCGCGGGGCGGGCGTGAGCGCGCCCACCGGCTGCGCGTGGAAGGCCTCCACCACCGCGTCGTTGAACGGGGTGGGCACGCCGACGTGCCGGCCCTGCGCCGACACGAAGCCGTTGAGGTGGTCGATCTCGGTGCGGCGGCCCTTCATCACGTCCTGCAGCATGGAGGGCCGCCCGCCGCTGCGGCTGCCCGCGTCGGCCGCGATCTCCTTGCCCAGGGTGTCGATGGCCGCGTCGTCGTTCGCCTCCGCGAAGCGCGCGGCCGCGATGCCCAGGATGGGCTCCACCCGATGGCCCAGCGCGGTGCCCACGCGCACCACCTCCGCGCCGAGGTGGGCCGCGATGCGGCGGGTGAGCGGCTCCGTCCGCACCTCCGCGGTGCCGAGGCCGCTCAGGCCGGCCAGCGGGTTCAGCATGCAGTTGAGCGCCAGCTTCGACCAGCGCTCGCCCCAGAGGTTGGTGGTCACCGTCGCGGGCGCCACCTCGCTCATGAGCGCGGCGATCCGCCGCGCCCGCGGGGTGTCCCGGCCGTCGTGCTCGCCGATCTTGAACGCGGCGCTGCCGCGGTCGGTGCGGATGGCGTGCGCGGGCTCGTACATGCCGGCGCTGATCAGGATCACGCAGCCCAGCGTGCGCTCGCGTCCGGCCACCGCCGCCACCCGATGGTCGTTGATGCCGTTCTGGAAGTCGACCACTACCCCCCCGGACGCGCGCAGGTGGTCGACGGCGAGCTGGGTCGCCCACTCGGTGTCGTAGGACTTCACGGCGACGAAGGCGAGCTCGAAGGGCTCACGTACGGTCGCCAGCTCGTGCAGGTGCAGCGCGGGCAGCCGCACCAGGTGCTCGCCGCAGCTGCCGGACAGGCGCAGGCCCGCCTGCTTGATCTGCTCCACGTGCTCGGGCCACTGATCCACGAGCGTCACGTCGTGGCCCGCGCGGGCCAGCAGCCCTCCCACCACGCACCCGATGGCCCCGCCGCCGATGATGCCGATCCTGGTCCGGTCCGCCCCCATGGGGCCCCTCCGTGGCGCGTGCCTGGCGAAGACTGCGTGCGATGCCGCGGGTAGGCTACGGCAGCCGCGCCCGGGGACGCAAGGGCCCGGGCTCAGCGGCGCCGGCGGCGCATGATCCAGCGCTCGCGGGCGACCCAGCCCACCGCGGCCAGGATTCCCACCACGATCGCCAGCACCAGCCACCCCACCTCGCGCATGGTCCCTCCGTGACCGGGCAACACTCCCTTGCCCGTCGCCAGCGCCCGGACTTACCCGGTCAAAGTTTCCCGTCCCTGACCGTCCGGTCGCGTTCGGGTGGCTTCGCGCCGACCCACATTCGCTCGTGGCCCTGGATCGGGCGCGGCACACGCATTGCTCCTCTGGTCCGGACCGTACCCGACGGCATATGATACGGTCCACTCAGCGGTGGCGAAGCCCGGCTCGCACTTCGTTTCGAATCTCAGGCCCCATGCCGTCGCGATCCTCGCGGTGGCGGCCGCCCTCGCCTGCTCGTTGCTCTCCCTGCCCCTGGTCGAGCGCTCGCAGCTGTTCCTGCTGCTCGCCGCCGTCGTCCTGAGCGCCTGGTACGGCGGGGCGCGCCCCGGCCTGCTGGCCACCGCCCTCGCGGTGCTGGTGCAGCACACGGTCTTCGAGACCCAGGGGCACGACTGGATCCGGACCGCGATGTTCGTGCTGATCTGCGCCGGCATCTGCGCGGCGGCCGCGGGACGCCGGCGCGCCGAGGCGCGACTGCGCGAGCAGCGCGAGGAGCTGGCGGTGACGCTCGCCAGCATCGCGGACGCGGTGGTGGTGACCGACGTGGCCGGGCGCGTGCGGTTCATGAACGCGGCCGCCGAGCGTCTCACCGGGCGCTCGGCCCAGGAGGCCCGCGGGCGGCCGCTGCCCGCGATCTGCCCGCTCGTGTCGGAGGAGACCCGGGCTCCGGTGGAGAGCCCGGCGGCCCGGGTGGTGCGGGACGGGGCGCTCGCCCCGCGCACCGGGCTCCTGCTGGTGCGTCGCGACGGGCAGGAGCGGCCGGTCGACGAGAGCGGCGCGCGGCTCTTCGATCCCGAGGGAGCGGTCGACGGCGCGGTGCTGGTGCTGCGCGATCTGACCGAGCGCCGGAGCATCGAGCGGGAGCAGGCGGCGGTCATCGCCCGCGAGCAGTCGGCCCGGCGCGACGCGGCCGCGCTCTCCGCGGTGGGCCAGGCCCTGGTGCAGTCCCTGGACCGCGCGAGCGTCGGCCGCCACATCGCCGAAGGCATACGCACGTTGCTCGGCGGCAGCATCTCGGTGCTGTGGGAGCTGGACGCGATGACCGGCCGCCTGGTGGCGGTCGCGGCGTCGGGGGCGGGGGACAACTTCGCGCCCGGCACCGCCATCCCCGGCGACGAGATGGTCGCGGGCCTCGCGGTCCGCGAGGGCGCGCCGGTGGCCAGCCCCGACATGCTGTCGGATCCCCGTGTGGTCCTGCACCCGGAGACCCGGGCGCTGGCCGAGCGGTCCAGTCACCGGGCGGTGCTCGCGGTCCCGCTGACCATCGGCGGCCGGATCACCGGCGTCCTGGCGGTCGGCGACGCGCAGGGCCGGACGTTCGCCCCGCACGAGATCCAGCGCTTGCAGGACTTCGCCAATCAGGCCGCCATCGCGCTCGAGAACACGCGGCTCTTCGCGCTCGAGAGCGCGCGGCGCGCGCAGATGGAGGCCCTCGCGGCGGTGCAGCGCGAGCTCAGCGCCGAGCTCGACCTGGACCGCCTGCTCGGGCTGATCATCGAGCGCGCGGGCCAGCTGCTCGACGGCGCCTCCTTCGCGTACCTGGTGGACGAGGAAGGCCACCCGTCCGGGACGCGCGTGTGGACGCGCCGCGAGCCCGCCCCGGAGGCGCCGTTCCCGGCCCACGGCGGGCTGGTGGCCAGCTGCGCGAGCGCGCGGCAGGGGCTCCTCGCCAACGACTATCCCCGTTCGCCCTACGCGCTGCCGGAGGTGGTGCAGCTGGGCGTGCGGCACGCGATGGCGGTGCCGCTGGTCAGCCGCGACCGTCTGCTCGGCGTGCTGGTGCTGGCGCGCCCCGAGGAGGGCCGGCCCTTCTCCCGCGAGGACCTGGTGACCTTCGAGGGGCTGGCGGTGCAGGCCGCGGTCGCGGTGGACAACGCGATGCTGTTCATCGAGGCGGGCGCCCGCCAGCGCGAGGCCGAGGTGCTGGCCGAGCTGGCGCGGTCGATCAACGCCGCGCACGACGTGGGCACGGTGCTCCAGCGGGTGGTCGACGGCGCCAAGGAGCTGTGCGGCTGCGATCTCACCGGCGTGGCGCTGCGCGAGAGCGAGTCGGGCAGCGTCGTCATGCGGAACCGGGCCGGCGAGTATCGCAGCCCGCCGGACCGGCTGGTGATCGAGCCGGGGCATGGCGCCGGCGGCTTCGTGCTGGAGACCGGGCAGCCCTTCCGCAGCGACAACCTGGTTCGGGACCCTCGTCTGATCCCGAATCCGGCGGATCGGGTGGACGTGGAGGGCATCGTCACGAGTTTGGTCGTCCCGATCCTGGTGGAGGGCGCGGTGGAGGGACTCCTCTACGTGCACCGGCGCACCCCGCGTCCGTTCACCGACCGCAACGAATCGACCCTCCGGCTGCTGGCGGAGTACGCGAGCATCGCGATCCACAACATGCGGCTGCTCGCCCACGAGCACCAGATGCGGGCGGAGGCCGAGGGCGCGAGCCGGATGAAGGACGAGTTCCTGGCCACCATCTCGCACGAGCTGCGCAGCCCGCTCCAGCCGCTGCTGAACTGGGCCTACCTGCTCCGGTCGCCCAACCTGGATCCGGCCAGCGCGGAGCGGGCGCTCGACGCGATCGAGCGCAGCACCAAGACCCTGGGCCAGCTCATCGAGGACCTCCTCGACGTCTCCCGCATCGTCACCGGCAAGCTGCGGCTGCAGGCGCGGCCGGTGCGGCTGCCGGGGGTGGTGCGCGCGGCCATGGAGGCGGTGGAGTCCGCCGCGCTCGCCAAGTCGGTGACGCTGGACGCCCACATCGACCCCGACGTGCCGGCAGTCCTGGGCGATCCCGACCGTCTCCAGCAGGTGCTGTGGAACCTGCTCTCCAACGGGATCAAGTTCACCCCGCGCGGCGGACGCGTGACGGTGTCGGTGTCGACCCAGGACGGCGACGTGGTGCTCACGGTGGCCGACAGCGGCGCCGGCATCAAGCCCGAGTTCCTGCCCCACGTGTTCGAGCGCTTCCGCCAGGCCGAGAGCAGCACCAACCGGGCGTACGGCGGGCTCGGGCTGGGGCTCGCCATCGTGCGGCACCTCGTGGAGCTGCACGGCGGCAGCGTCTCGGTGGCGAGCGACGGGGAGGGACGCGGCGCCACCTTCACGGTGCGGCTGCCGGTCGCGGCGGCCGCACGGCCGCCCGCGGAGCGCCCGCCGGCTGCGGTCAGCACCGAGCCGCCCGCGGGGACCAGCCTGTCCGGCCTGCGCATCCTGGTGGTCGACGACGAGGCCGACGCGCGCGAGGTGATGCGGTTCATGCTCGAGCGCGGCGGCGCGCGCGTGCTCATCGCGGACTCCGCGGGCGCCGCGCTCGACGCGATCCGCGAGGAGCGTCCGGACCTGCTCATCAGCGACATCGGCATGCCGGTCGAGGACGGCTACGTGATGGTGCGGCGCCTGCGGGCGATGGAGGACGGCATGGGCAGCCGGCTGCCCGCGATCGCCCTGACCGCCTACGCGAGCGAGGAGGACGCGCGCCGGGCCCGCAACGCCGGGTTCGACGCCCACCTCTCCAAGCCGGTCGACCCCGCGCGCCTCATCGAGATCGCGCTGCGCCTGGCCGGGGCGCGTCCCCGCGTCTGAGCCCGCGCCCGCGCGCTCAGCGCGCGAGGGGGCGTCGGCCCGGTCCCTGCGGGCTCACCGTCTCGATCCGCCAGATCGGCCCCCCGGTGTAGAGGGGACCGTCGATGGCCACGAACGCGGGCACCTCGGTCGTGACCACCCAGCAGTGATAGTTGGGGGGCGTCTTGCCCAGGAGCGCCGCCGCCGTCCCGCGCAGCGGGCCGAGCTTCGGGGTCATGACGAAGTGCGTGGCCTCGACCGTGCGCTCGCCCACCGACACGGTTTCCTCGCCCACCGGAGCCAGCTGGAGCTCCACCACCAGCGGCTTCGGCATGAAGGCGATGGTCCGCACCGTCAGGGTGGCGCCCCGGGCCAGGTTCTTGAGCAGCATGATCATCATGCCGTTGTAGACGTCGGGGGCGAGGTCGAGCGCGCCCGACGCGGTCTCCGGCTCGTCGCCGCCGCGGCGCGAGCGCGCCGAGTAACGCCCGCTCTTGCGGTCGAACGTCACCTCGAGCTCCTCCGGGAACGTGGGGCCGCGCCGGATCAGGTGGTAGCGCTGCAGGGTGAAGACCTTCTGCTGGGTGAACAGGACCGTCTCGTCGTAGAGCGAGCCGTCGCGGAAGCGGAACACGAGGCGCGAGTCCACGCCCTCCGGCTTCACCACCTGCAGCAGGTCGCCGTCCGCGAGCACCTCCCCGCCGGCGCCGCGCAGGACGAGGAAGCCGTGGGTGACGCCCTCCTGGTAGCGGGCCGCGACCGGCGCCGCGACGGCAGGGGCCGCGAGCATGGACAGCGCGGTCACCGCGAGCGCCGCCAGCGTGCCGTGGAGCTTGCGCGTCGCCCTCATTGGTCGCCAGTGGTGCAAGGGTCCTGCCGCGCTCATCCCCGCGCGGCACCGGGAGGAATGTCCGGGGGGGCGCGGCGCTGCGCGGCAAATCTTCCGGGTAAGAGCTTCCGGCCCGACCGCGCGCCCCCCGAGGAAAGCGCCGGGACGGGCACATCCACTGGCCCGACCTCGGTTTCGCGCGGCATGGCCGTTGCACTCGTCGGTCACCCCATGAGCACTTCCCATTTTCTCCGGATCGCGGCGATCGCCGATCTGCACTGCACCCCCGCGTCCGAGGGCGTGTTCCAGCCCCTGTTCGGCAAGGTCGGCGAGAGCGCGGACGTGCTCGTCCTGTGCGGAGACCTCACCGACTACGGCACCGCCGACGAGGCGCGCGTGCTGGCCAAGGAGCTGGGGGTCACCAAGGTGCCCAAGGTCGCGGTGCTCGGCAACCACGACTTCGAATCGAACGCGGCGTCCGAGGTGGCGCGGATCCTCACCGAGGCGGCCGGCGTCGTCGTGCTCGACGGCACCGCGGTCGAGGTGATGGGCGTGGGATTCGCGGGCGTGAAGGGCTTCGCGGGCGGCTTCGGCGAGCGGGCGCTGCAGTCGTGGGGCGAGGAGCCGATCAAGGCCTTCGTGCGGGCCGCGCTCGACGAGGCGCTCAAGCTCGAGACCGCGCTCGCGCGGCTCCGGACGCCCGGGCGCGTGGCGCTCCTGCACTATTCGCCCATCGGCGCCACCGTGTGGGGAGAGCCCACCGAGATCTTCCCCTTCCTCGGCTCGAGCCGGCTCGAGGAGCCGCTCAACCGCTACCGCCCGAGTGTGGTCTTCCACGGGCACGCCCATCGCGGCTCCCCCGAGGGGACCACCGCGTCGGGGGTGCCCGTCTACAACGTGGCCCTGCCGCTGCTCAAGCGGGCCGAGCCGGAGCGGCCGCCGTTCCGGGTCGTCGAGGTGCCGCTGCCCGAGGACGGGACCGGCGGCCCGGACTCGAGCCATCGCGCCGCGGACGGCCAGCCCGGCGCCACGCTGGCGCGCGCGGGTGAGCCCACCGCCCCCGCGCGCCCGGTGCGCCCATGAGCCCCGCGGTCGCGTCGCCGCGCCCGCCGCGCGCGGAGGGCCCGTCCCCCGCCGCCGGCCGCTTCTACCGTCGGGTGCTCGCCGGGCTCAACGCGGCCGGCATCGAGTTCCTGGTGGGCGGCGGCCACGCGCTCGAGTGCTATCTCGGGATCGGCCGCTCGGTGAAGGACCTGGATCTGTTCATGCGCGAGCGCGACGTGGCGGCCGCGCTGCGCGTGGTCCGGGAGCGGCTCGGCTACGGCGGCGAGATCACGTTCCCGCACTGGCTGGCCAAGATCACGCGCGGCCGCGATCACATCGACGTGATCTTCAACTCCGGCAACGGGGTGTGCGCGGTGGACGACGAGTGGTTCCACCACGCGGTGCCGTCCAGCGTGATGGACGAGCCGGTGGCGCTCTGCCCGCCCGAGGAGACCATCTGGTCCAAGGCCTTCGTGATGGAGCGCGAGCGCTACGACGGGGCGGACATCGCCCATCTCCTCCACGCCCGCGCCGAGGCCCTCGACTGGGGCCGGCTGGCCCGGCGCTTCGGGCCCTACTGGCGCGTGCTGCTGAGCCACCTGATCCTGTTCGGCTTCATCTATCCGTCGGAGCGCGCCCGCATCCCGGAGCCCCTCATGCGGCGCTGTCTCGAGCTGCTGGAGGCCGAGATGCGCCGGCCCTCGGCGCGGCGCGTCTGCCGCGGCACCATCACGTCGCGCGCGCAGTACCTGGTGGACGTGCAGCTCTGGGGCTACGAGGACGGCCGGCTCGATCCCCCCGGCCGCATGACGGAGAGCGACGCCTCCATCTGGACCGCGGCCATCGACGAGGCGGCGAGCCGGCCGGTGGGCGCCGACTCCATGGGCGAGGCCCCGGCGTGAAAGCGGCGCCCGCCGTCTCGCTGTCGCGCCGCCCCGCACCGCCGCCCCGCCGCCGCTGGTGGCCGCTGGCCCTCGCGGGCTGCGTGCTGCTGGCGGGCATGGTGATCGGCCACACGGTGGACCTCGGCCCGTACGTGCACACCGCGCGCACCTGGACCGGCGCGCTGGGAGTGCTCGCGCCCGCGGCCTACGTGGCCGTCTACGTGGCGGCCACGCTGCTCGGGGTGCCGGGGGTCGCGTTCACGCTGCTGGCGCCGCTCCTGTTCGGGTTGTGGCCCGCGGTGGCGGTGATGATCGTGGCGAGCGCGCTGTCGGCGGCGGGCGGGTTCCTCATCGCCCGCTACCTGGCCCGCGACGCGCTCCGGGCGCGCCTCGATGGCTCCCCGGCCTTCGCGCGGCTCAGCCGGCTCCTCGAAGCCAACGACTGGTTCGTGATCCCGGTGCTGCGGATCGTCCCGCTCGCGCCGTTCGCGGTCGTGAACTACGGCTTCGGGCTCACCGGCATCGGCTTCTGGCGCTACGAAGCCTGGTCGGTGCTGGCCATGGTGCCCATGAACGTGGCGTTGATCCTGGGCGCCGAGGCCTTCTACCGCGCGGCGGTCCGCGGCAGCGTGCCGTGGCCCCTGCTGGCCGGCGCCGGCATCGCCGCCCTGCTCCTGGTGGCGCTGGCGGCGGCGGGCGGTCGGGCCTTCGCCCGGTCCTGAGCCATGGAAGCCCTCGTGCTGCGGATCCAGGCGCTGGTCGATCGGTGGAGCCGGTGGCTTCGCCTTGCTCCCGAGCCCGGTGCCTCGCGCGCGCGCCGCTTCCTGGTCATCCAGATCGACGGCCTGTCGCGCGTCGCGATGCAGCGCGGCCTTCACAACGGCAGCCTGCGCGACCTGGGCCGCCTGCTCGCGAGCGGCCGGCTCGTGTGCCGCGACCTGTCGGTGGGGCTGCCGTCCTCGACGCCTGCGTTCCAGGCCGCGATCATGTACGGCGGGCGGCCGGACATCCCCGGCTTCCACTTCTTCGACAAGCGCACGGGCCGGGACCTCCACTTCCCGCACCGCGGCGTCGCCGACTTCGTGGAGGAGCGCCACGCCGCGGGCCGGGCCGGCATCCTGGAGGACGGCTCCTGCTACGGCTGCGTGTTCACCGGCGGGGCGCCCAACGCGCTGTGGACGTTCGCGCGCCTCAAGCGGCTGGCGCGCGCGGGGCGCGGGGTGCGGCGCACGCTGCTCTGCTCGCTCCTGCTCCTCTGGGTCGCGCTCAAGTGCGTGGGGCTCACCGCGGCCACGCTGGGCCGCTTCCTCGGCCGGGTCGTCCTGTCCCTGGCCGCCGGCCGGCCCCGGGTGCGCTGGTCGCTGGAGGCGCTGATGCTCGAGATCGGCGTGTCCATCTGGGCCCGCGAGCTCTTCACCCTGCTGGTCTCGGCGGACCTCTATCGCGGCACGCCCGCCGTCTACGTCAACTTCCTCGACTACGACGTCTTCGCCCATTCGTACGGCCCGTACGACCGGCTCGCGTTCCGGGCCCTTCGCGGCGTCGACCGGTCCATCCAGCAGCTCGCGCGGATCGTGCGCCGCCTGCCCGAGCTCGGCTACGACCTCTACGTGCTGTCCGACCACGGGCAGATCGAGACGTGGCCCTTCCAGGCGAAGCCCGGCGAGCCGTCCCTCGAGGACGTGGTGCGGGAGGCGCTCGGCGGTCCGGCCCCCGCGCCGCGGGTCGTCGCGGCCGGTCCCAACGCGTTCGTGTACTTCACCGATCGGCCCGAGCCGCTGGTGGCCTCCGAGATCGAGGCCCGCCACCCGGGCGCGCTCGCCCGCCTGTCGCGGTATCCGGGCATCGGCCTCGTCCTGGCGCGCGGCGCGCGCGGGCCCGAGTGCTGGTACCGCGGCCGGCGCGTCCCGCTGAGCCGGCGGCTCGATCCCTCGGTGCGCGATCCGTTCGCGCGCCGGGCCGACCGCGACGTGGTGGTGGCCGACCTGCGCGAGCTGATGGCGATGCCGAGCGCGGGGGACATCGTGCTCTACGGCACCGGCACGCCCGGGCGCCCGGTGAGCTTCATCCCCGAGCGGGGCGCCCACGCGGGTCCCTCCGAGGAGGAGATGCAGACGTTCATCTGCCATCCGCCGGGGGTGCGGCTGCCCGCCGGCGCGCTCACCCATCCCCGACAGCTCTATCCCCACTTCCGCGAGTACCGCGGCACGGCGGGGGAGGGCGGACGCGAGGCGAAGCCGGCGGAGTCAGCGGCATGCCTCGTGCGCTGAGCCGCTCGGGCCTCTCCCTCCGCGCGTGCCTGGCGGTGCTGGTGGCGGCCGCGGTGCTGCCGCTCGTGGTCCTCGCGATCTCGCTCTCGGCCACGATCGCGCGCGAGCAGCGCGCGGCCCAGCGCGGCCGCATGGAGGAGACCGCGCTGGCGCTGGCCGCCGCCGTCGAGCGCCATCTCGCCGACACCGTGCACACCCTGGAAGCGCTGGCGGCGTCGTCCACGCTGGCGGAAGCCGACCCGGTCGCGCTCCGGGCGGATTTCGCGCGCCTGCGGGGCGGGCAGCGCGGCTGGCGGACGCTCGCGCTCCTGACGTCCGAGGGGCGCACCGTGGTCGACACCTCGAGCCCGCCCGCGGTGCCCGATCCGTCGTCCCCGGACGGCGTCCGCGCCGTGCTGGATCGCAACGGCCCCGTGGTCACGCACGACGCCGACGCCGCGCCGGACACCTTCGCGGTGCGGGTGCCGGTGGTGCGCGACGGCATCCCGCGCTACGTGCTGACCGCCACCGTGTCGGCGGACGCGGTCACCGCCGAGCTCGTCACGCACCGGCTGCCGCCCGCGTGGGCCGCCTCGCTGGTGGACGCGCGCGGCGACGTGCTCGAGAGCCTGCCCGCCGCGCCCGGCCTGGCCCGCCGCCCCCGCTTCCCCTTCGTGGCGGGAGCGGCGGGCTCGGGCTGGGGTGGGCGCGCCGACATGCCGGCCGGGCCCGTGTACTTCGCGTACGCGCGCCCGGCGCTCACCGACTGGCACGTGGTGCTGGCGGTGCCGGTGGCGGCCCTCGACGAGCCGTGGCGGCGCACGCTCGCCCGTCTCGCGGGAGCGGGGGCCGCCGCGCTGCTCGCCTCGCTGGCGCTGGCCGCCCTGGTGGCCCGCCCCATCGTGCGCTCCTTCGTGTCACGCGAGGCGGAGGGCCGGCGGCCGGCGCCGGACGGCGGGCGGGCGGCGGAGTCGCGCTTCCGCGCGGTGGCGGACGCGGCGCCGGTGCTGGTGTGGCTGGCCGCGCCCGACACCCGCCGCACCTGGTTCAACCAGCGCTGGCTCGCCTTCGTGGGCCAGCGCCTCGAGGACGAGGTCGGCGGCGACTGGATGCGCCACGTCCACCCCGACGACCGGGCCCGCTGCGCCGAGACCATCGCGCACGCGTTCGCGGCGCGCCGCCGCTTCGTGGTCGAGTACCGCCTGCGCCGGCACGACGGCACCGACCGCTGGGTCCGCGACGACGGCGTGCCGCTGCACGATCCCGACGGGACCCTCACCGGCTACGTGGGCGCCGGCCAGGACGTCACCGCGCAGCGCGCGGCGGAGCGCGAGCGCGACGACCTGCTCGTCCGGGAGCGCCAGGCGCGGCGCGAGGCGGAGGCGGCGAGCCAGGTGAAGGACGACTTCCTGGCCAGCCTGTCCCACGAGCTGCGGGCGCCGCTGAACGCGGTGCGGATCTGGGCCGGCGTGCTGCGCAGCGGGCTGCACGATCCCGAGAGCCTCGTTCGCGCCGCCGACACCATCGACCGCCACGCGGTCTTGCAGACGCGGCTCATCGAGGACCTGCTCGACGTCGCCCGGGTCGTCTCGGGGCGGCTCCGCCTGGTGCGCGAGCGCGTGGTGCTGGTGCCGGTGGTGGACGCCGCGCTCGAGACGGCGCGCCCCACCGCGCTCAACAAGGGCGTGGTCCTGATCCGCCGCGTCGACCCGGACGCGGGCGTGGTGCTGGGCGACGCGGTGCGGCTGCAGCAGGTGGTGTGGAACCTGCTCGCCAACGCGGTGCGCTTCACGCCCGCGGGCGGCCGGGTCGAGGTGTCGCTGCGCCGGCGGGGCGACCACGCGGAGATCGAGGTGGCGGACTCCGGGCGGGGCATCGCGGCCGACCTGCTCCCGCACGTGTTCGATCGCTTCCGGCAGGGCGAGACCGGCACCGCCCGCTCGCACGGCGGGCTCGGTCTCGGGCTCTCCATCGCGCGCCAGCTGGTGGAGCTGCACGGCGGCACCATCCAGGCCGCGAGCCCCGGCGAGGGCGAGGGCGCCACCTTCACCGTGCGCCTGCCCGAGCCCGGCGGCCTGTCCGGGGGGCCGGCGCTCGAGCGGCCCGCCGAGGCCCCGGAACGGACGCTCGAGCGCGTCCACGTCCTGGTGGTGGACGACGACCCGGAGGCGCGCGACGTGATGGTCCTGGGCCTGGGCCAGCAGGGCGCCACGGTGACCGCGGTGCCGTCGGTCGCCGAGGCGCTGGTCGCGGTCGAGCGCGACTGGCCCGACGTGCTGCTGGGGGACATCGGCATGCCGGGGGAGGACGGGTACGACCTGATCCGGAAGGTGCGGCGGCTGGAGGCGATCCGCGGCCGCCACATCCCCGCGATCGCGGTGACGGGCTACGCGGCCGACGAGGATCGCCGCCGCGCCCTGGAGGCCGGGTACGAGTTGCACGTGGCCAAGCCGGTCCCCGCGACGGTGGTGGCGCCGCTGATCGAGAGCCTCCTCTCGCCGCACGGCCCCCGGTTTACCGGGTAAACCGTTCCGACCGGTTCCGCGCGCGGCCCCGCGACTCGCGTCATCGATCCGCAGTTTCGCCACATGTCCAGAGGCACAGAAGTTGCTCTTTCCCCTTGTGCGGGAGGGCACGCACATGGCGGCTTCGAACGTGAAGGTGGAAGAGGTGACGATGGTTAGCTACGACGACGGAGGTGCCGACGTGCGGGCCCCGTGGCCCCTGTCCTGGAGCGGCGTGTGGGTGGGGGCCCTGGCCTCGATCGCGCTGGTGGTGATCTTCGGGTTGATCGGCATCGCCATCGGGGCCCACCGCGCGGGTCACGCGCTCGGGCGCTGGCACGATATGGGCTTCCTGACGCTGCTCTGGAGCGTGCTCGCCGCGTTCCTGTCGTTCGCCGCGGGCGGCTGGGTCGCGGCCAGGATCGCGGGGATACGCCGCTCCGAGTCCGGGATGCTGCACGGAGCGATCGCCTGGCTGGTCGCGGTGCCCTTCATCCTGGCGCTGAGCGCCCTCGGTGCCTCGACCTACTTCGGGACCTGGTACGGCGGTCTCGCCGGCACCCCGTCGTGGGTGACGGGGACCGCGAGCGCGGCCCAGGATCCCGCCGCGGCCATCGCGGCGCGGAACGGCGCGGTCGCGGCGGTCACCGCCCTGCTGCTGGGTCTGGTCGGCAGCGTGGTTGGCGGCTGGATGGCTTCGGGGGAGCCGATGACCTTCACCTACTACCGGACGCGACCCGTCCGATCGGGTACGGGGGGATGGTGACATGGTACTGATTCTGCTCTGGCTGCTGGGAGTTCCGCTGGGTCTGATCTTGATCCTGTTCCTGCTCGGGGTGGGCCACTAGAAACGTCGTGGACGAGAGGGCGCTGCCATGGACCAGCTGGTGGGAGAGCTCGTGAGAGTGGGCTTCCTTCTCACGCTGTGGGGCTTCGGAATCTGGGTGGGCGGCGCGGCCGTGACCGCGTGGGTCGCCTGGGAGAAAGGGCGGGATCCGGCCGCCTGGTTCGTCATGGGATTCTTCCTGTCCCCGCTGGTGGCGCTGATCGCGTTGAGCGCGGTGCCCGCGCGGCACCTCGCACGCATACGCGTCGCCCAGCGAGCGACGCGGGTCGGCCGGCCGCGGCCGATCGACCCGTCGCGGCTGGCCGCGCGGATCGGCACGGCCCGCGTCGTGGGTACGGTCCGTGAGCACAAGGCCAACGCGTAGCGACGGCGGCATCTGGGCGGTGGTGCTGGCGGGGGGCGAGGGCGGGCGCCTGCGCCCGCTGCTGCGCCGTGCGCTCGGCGAGGACCGACCGCCCCAGTACCTGCCGCTGCTCGGCTCGCGGACCCTGCTGGACGAGACGCTCGAGCGGATCGGGCTGCGTGTCCCGGCGTCGCGCATGGTCGTCGTGACGGTGCGGGCGCACGTGCCGCACGTCGCGGAGCAGTTCACCGGTGTCGCCGATCCGCCCTACGTGCTCCTGCAGCCGCGCGACCGCGGCACCGCGCCCGCCCTCCTGCACGCGGCGCGCTGGGTCGCCCGCCGCGAGCCGGAGGCGATGCTGGCCGTCTTTCCGTGCGACCAGTTCGTGCGGGGCGCGGCCACGTTCATGGCGCACGTGCTGGACGTTGCGTACGCCCTGGCGTGCTCTCCGGAGCGCGTGGCCCTGCTCGGCACGGCGCCGGCCTCGCCCGGCGGCGACCACGGGTGGATCGAGTCCGGCGCGCCCCTCGAGGACGCGGACGATCTGCTCGCCACCGTGCGCGCGCTGGAACCCCGGGCGGGGGAGGCCGGCGAGTACGGGGCGGGCTCCGGCGGATGGAACACCGGGGTGGTCGTCGGCTCGGCGGCCGCCCTCATCGTGCTCGGGCACCGGACGCGGCCCGATGTGAGCGCGCACCTCGACCGCGCGCACGTCGACGGCGCGCACGGCGAGCCGGACGCGGCCGCGCTGCGCGAGGCGTATGCCGCGATGGCGGCCGTCTCCTTCGAGGAGATGGCGGCCGCCGCCCCGGCGCAGCTGACCGTGTCCCGCCTGCCGCGAGTCACCTGGTGCGACCTCGGCCGCGTCGACGGGCTGCTCGCGGCCATCACGCACATGCGGGTCCGCCCGGCGTGGGCCGACGCGATCGACCATTCGGCGGTGCCGGCGTAGCGCGCCATGCCCGCCCTGTGGACCGGCAGCATCAGCTTCGGCCTCGTCACGATCCCGGTCTCCCTGGTCACCGCGGAGACCCGGGAGGAGCTCGACTTCACCCTGCTGGACCGGCGCGACGACTCCCCGATCGGCTACCAGAAGATCAACAAGCACACCGGCAAGCCGGTGCCCGGCGACCAGATCGTACGCGGCTTCGAGTACACCGACGGCCGCTACGTGGTGCTGAGCGACGCCGATCTCAAGCGCGCCAGCCCGGAGCGGACCCAGCGCATCGACGTACTGGCGTTCGTGGAGGCGGGCGGGATCGCGCCGCTCTACTTCGATCGGCCGTACTACCTGGAGCCCGCGAAGGGCGGCGAGAAGGGCTACGCGCTGTTCCGGGAGGCGCTCCGGCGCACCGGCCGGGTGGCGGTCGCCTCGGTGGTGGTGAAGACGCGGCAGCACCTCGCCGCGATCGTGGTGCAGGACAACGTGCTCGTGCTCGACCTGCTGCGCTACGCGGCGGAGCTGAAGGATCCCGGGCGCATCAAGGCGCCTCCCGCCGGCTTGAAGGGCGTGTCCGATCGCGAGGTCGAGATGGCGGAGCGGCTCATCGACGCGATGACGGAGACGTGGAAGCCGGAGCGCTACCGCGACGAGTACAAGGACGAGCTCCTGGCCTTCATCGAGAAGCGCGGGCGCGCCGGCCAGCTGGAATCGGCGCCGGAAGAGGAGGAGAAGCCGGCGCGGAAGGGACGCGCCGAGGTCATCGACATCGCTGATCTGCTCCAGCGGAGCCTGTCCGGCGGGGGGCGCCGCGCCCGCGGCGGCTCCTCCGGCCCCGGGACGTCATCGGCCCGCCGGACCCGCGTCCGGTCCTCCGCCGCCGGCAAGGCGGAGGACCGACGGCGGGCCCGTCGTCGCAAGACCGCCTGAGCCGCGATCAGGGCTCGGACGGCCAGGGCGCGGGGCCGACCGGGCGCGCGGCCACGATCTCCTCCACCGCGTGACCGTGCACGCTGCCGTCCTGCGCGCAGCTGATCACGTGATCGGCCCGCTTCAGGACCTGCCAGTCGACGAACGCCTCGTGTAGCTCGCCCGCGTGGTAGTACTCCACGATCTCCCCCTTCTCCTCGTACGTCAGCCGATCGGTGAAGACCAGGTGCGCGTGGTGGCCGCCCGGGCGCGTGACCGCCCGCAGGCGCGCGAACAGCGCGGCGCGCCGGCGGCGCGAGACGTAGTGGAGGCTGCCGCAGGAGTAGACCAGGTGGAAGGGGCCGGCGGGCAGCACCTCCTCGTCCACCGCCGCCTGGATGAAGCGCACGCGCACGCCGCGCTTGCGGGCCAGGCGCTGCGCCTTCTCCAGGCCCGCGGCGGAGAGGTCCACGCCCCACACCACCGCGCCTCGCTCCGCGAAGAACACGCTGTCCCGGCCCTCCCCACACCCGAGATCGAGCACGTAGTCGCCCGGCTGCACGAGCCGGGCGACCTCGAGCGCGAAGTCCGAGGGACCGGTGCCGAACACGTAGCGCTCGGGCGTGCGCGCGTACTCTTGCGCCCACGGACTCCAGGTCTTCTTCGACCGTTGGCGTGCGCTCGGCATGCCCGGACGCGGGAGCAAGCGGGGTGCCACCGGGGCGGCCGGCCCACCCTCGACGAATCGCGCACTTCTCGCGGAGGTCCCGGCGCGCGAGGCGGGAAGGCTGCGCGCGCCGGAACCTCTGACCCGGTAGTTCGGGTCGCCGCCGGGTGGTAGGCTACGCGGGTCACCACCCGAGAGGAGGGCCGACCCGGTGCCGCTCATCGACCGTCGCGAGTTCGTGGGGCTGGAGGACGTGGCGCATCTCTGCACCGGAGGCGAGGCGCCGTGGCTGCGCTCCCACACCGCGGCCTGCGAGCGCTTCGGCGCGCTCAAGAGCGCGGGCATGGCGGGGCGCGACGAGATGTTCCGGATCGCCGAGCGGGCGCGCGCCCGCGCCGCGCGCATCCTGGGCGCGACGCCGGGCGAGGTCGCCTTCCTGGCCCACGCCTCCGAGGGCCTGAACCAGGCGGTGCGGTCGGTGCAATGGCGGGCCGGCGACAACGTGGTCTTCGCGGATCTCGAGTACCCGTCGCTGGTGTACCCGGCCGGGATGCTGCGCGAGCGCGGCGTGGAGCCGCGCGTGCTCCGGACCCGCGGCCACTATCTGGCGCTGGACGACCTGGCCGCCCTGGTCGATCGGCGCACGCGCCTGGTGCTGGTGAGCCAGGTGAGCTACCTCACCGGCCAGCGTCTCGACCTGGCGCGCTGCGCGGAGATCGCCCGCGGCGCGGGCGCGCGGCTGGCCGTCGACGCCACCCACGCGGCCGGGGTGGTGCCGGTGCCGGGCGAGGTGTGCGACTTCGTGGTGTCCGCCTGCTACAAGTGGCTGCTCGCCACCCACGGCGTCGGCCTCTTCGCCTACAGCGCCCGGCGCGTGGGGGAGCTGGTGCCGGCCACGGTCGGCTGGCACAGCGTGAGTCATCGCGGCGGGGCCGCCGATCCGCTCGCGATGCCCTGGCGGAGCGACGCCTCCCGGCTCGAAGCCGGCAACCCCAGCCTGCTCGGCCTGGCCGTGCTGGACAATGCGCTGGCCCGCCTGGAGGCGCTCGCCCCGGAGACCGTGGAGCGCCATGCGGTCGGGCTGGGCGGCCGGCTCATCGAGGGGCTGCGCGCCCGCGGCTTCACGGTGCTGACGCCGGAGGCGCCCGCCGAGCGCGCCGGCAACGTGTGCTTCCTGGCCGACGACCCGGCGGGGCTCGCCGCGCGGCTCGCTGTGGAGCGCGTGCTGGTCTGGGGCGGGGAGGGCCGCATCCGGGTCTCGCCGCACGTGCACTCGGACGTCGACGACGTCGAGCGCTTCTTCGAGGCGGTCGACCGGGTCGGCGCCCGCCCCGGGTCGGCCCTCGCCACCCGCTAGATTCTCCCTCTCCCCGTCTCGGGGAGAGGGCAGGGTGAGGGGCCGAGAATCAGGACCTGGCCAATCGGCTGATTCCCCGCCGTCGCGCCTCCGGCATGCTGGGGCTCGAGACCGAACCCCGGGGGGAGGACGTGACATGGAAGCATTGCTCTCGCTCTCGAACGAGCTGGCCGGCGCGGTGGAGCGCATCGCGCCCTCGATCATGGCGGTCCACGCGCGCCGCCGGCTGCCCTCGACGGGCATCCACTGGCGCCCGGGCATCGTGGTCACCGCCGAGCACACCGTCCGCGCCGAGGAGGGCCTGACCGTCGAGACCGCGGACGGCCGGAGCCGGCCGGCGACTCTGGTGGGCCGCGACCCGGGCTCGGACGTGGCCGTCCTGAAGGTGACCGACCTCGACGGCCCGCCCGCGCCGCTCGGCGACGACGGCGCGCTGCGAGTCGGCCACATGGTCCTGGCGCTCGGATACGGCCCCCGGGCGAGCTGGGGGGTCGTCAGCGCCCTCGGCCCGCGCTGGCGCACCTGGCGCGGCGGCGAGATCGATCGGCTCGTGCGCCTGGACCTGGTCCTCTACCCGGGGTTCTCGGGGGGGCCCCTGATCGACGCCGCCGGCCACGTGGTGGGCCTCAACACCTCCGGGCTGGCGCGGGACAGCCGGCTCGCGGTGCCGGTCACGACGGTGGCTCGCGTGGTGGACGAGCTGCTGCGGCAGGGCCACGTCTCGCGCGGCTATCTCGGCATCGGCATGCAGCCGGTCCGGCTGCCCGACGGCCTCCGCGCCGCGCTGGGGTTGCCCGGCGACGGCGGCCTCATCGTGGTCACGGTGGAGCCCGACGGGCCGGCGGCCCGCGCGGGGCTGCTGCTGGGCGACGTGCTGGTGGCGCTCGACGGCGTGCCCACCGCGGACCTGGACGACGTGCAGGGCCGGCTCGGCGGCGACCGCATCGGCAGCACCGTCACCGCGCTGGTGATCCGGGCGGGCGGGCGCGCCGAGGTGCCCATCACGGTGGGCGAGCGGCCCCGGCGGGGCGCGCGGTGAGCGCGACCCTCACGGCGGAGCCGGCGGGCGCGTCGCTTGCGGCCGCGGCGGCGGCCCTCGCCCCGCGCCTGGCCCGCATCACCGTCGAGGTGCGCGGCGCCGGGCCGGGGGTGCGCGGCCCCGCGATCGGCTCGGGCGTGGTGTGGCATCCGGACGGCCTCGTGCTCACCAACGCGCACGTGGCGACCCGCGACGTCACGGTGCTCCTCGCCGACGGCCGTCCGCGCCCCGCGCGGCTGGTGGCGCGCGATCCGCGCCGCGATCTCGCCGCGCTGATGATCGACGCGAGCGGCCTGCCCGCGGCCGAGATCGGCGACTCCGGCGCCCTGCGGGTGGGCGAGGTGGTGCTGGCCGTCGGCAACCCGTGGGGCCTCGTGCGCGCGCTCTCCGCCGGGCTGGTGCACGCGGTGAGCCCGCGGGCGATCCACGCGGACCTGCGCCTGGCCCCCGGCAACTCGGGCGGGCCGCTCGCCGATGCGGAGGGCCGCGTGGTCGGGCTCAACACGATGATCGTGGGCGGGCTCGCGGTGGCGGTGCCGAGCCGGGAGGCCAGGCGCTTCGTGCGGGAGCTGCTGCGGGGCTGACGTGGCGACCCGGGTGCTGGTCGCCTCGCCGCGCCCCGCCGTGCAGGCCCGGCTCGGGGCGGTGGTGGCGGCCGGGCGCGGCCTGCGCCTGGTGGCCGGCCCGCCGGGCGCCTCGCTCGCGCGTCTGGTGGAGACGCTGCGCCCGGACGTGGTGCTGCTCGATCTCCACGGCCGCCGCCCGGACACGGTGGCCGCCGAGCTGCCCGACCCGGTGCCGACCGCGCTGGTGGTGCTGGCCGACGCGCCCGGGCGCGCGCGGGCGGACCAGGCGGTGGAGCGCGGGCTGGCCCGCGCGGTGCTGCCGCGCGATGCGACCTCGGGGGAGATCCTGGCCGCGATCGACGCGGTGGTCGCCGGGCTGGTGGTGCTGCATCCGGAGGCGCTCGGCCCGCGGCCGCGCCGCGAGGCGTGGCCGGCCCGGGTGGCGGCCGATCCTGCCCAGCCCCTGACCGCGCGCGAGATCGAGGTGCTCGGCATGCTGGCCGAAGGGCTCGGCAACAAGGCCATCGCGGCGCGGCTCGGCATCTCGAGCCACACCGCGAAGTACCACGTGGCCTCGATCCTCGCCAAGCTCGGCGCGGGCAGCCGCACCGAGGCGGTCACGATCGGGATGCGCCGCGGCCTCGTGGCGATCTGACGCGGCTCAGGGGATGGCCGCCTCACGCCCAGCGCCCCGGAGGCGGTGCCGGTGACCGGATCCTCCACGGTCCCGGAGCGCGGCGAGGAGAAGTGGGATCGCGTCCAGGCTGCGCACGGGCACCAGCAGCGCCCAGAGCCCGGTGCTGCCGTAGACGATCGGCAGCGAGGGATGCAGGTCGTGGACGCTCGCCCCGAGCACGCGCGCCAGCCCTTCGCGGGGCCCGTTGCAGTCGGCGAAGCGCGCGGGCGCCTGCTCCATCACCACCAGGGGCTCGGCGCCGTCGGTCTGCAGCGTGATGGAAAGGAGGCCGGCCCTCGTCTCGAGGGTGAGGCGCCGCGGGGAGCCCGCGCCGGGCAGGCCGCCGCTTCGATGCAGCAGCACGAACGTGGCCACGGTGGCGTGGCCGCAGAGGTCCACCTCGTGGCCCGGCGTGAAGTAGCGGAGACGCAGGTCGGCGCGCGTCGAGGTGAGCACGAACGCGGTCTCGTTGAAGCCGACCGCGTGCGCGATGGCCTGCATGGCGGGATCGCCGAGCCCGTCGGCGTCGAGCAGCACGCCGGCGGGATTGCCCATGCCGGGCCGCGCCGCGAACGCGTCGACGTGGACGACGCGGGCCGCCGTCACCCGCGGCAGCCTGCCGGCTTGTGCACCCGCTTCGTCGACGCGGGGAACTTCGCGAGCTTGTCGGCGGGGCGGCGGGGGCGGGGCACCAGCTCGCCGCCGCAGTTGGGGCAGCGGCCGTGGAGCACGTCCTCGGCGCAGGTCCGGCAGAACGTGCACTCGAACGAGCACACGCGCGCCTCCGTCGAGTCCGGCGGCAGGTCGCGGTCGCAGCACTCACAGCCCGGGCGCAGCTCCAGCATGACGGCTCCTCCTGGTCAACGCGTCGGGCCCCAGAGTATCATCGGGGCCGCGAGGAGGAGACCATGGCCCGGAGCGTGGTGACGGCGGAGCGGTTCGCCAAGGGAATGACGTTCGAGCAGTACGTGGCCTACGCGGGCAGCAAGGAGAATCTCGCGCGCGAGGCCTTCGGCAGCTACTACCCGGACGGCGGCGCCATCGGCGCCCCGCGCAAGGACAACAGCGCGGTGCTCCGCGACCGGTACGCCCGGCTCCGCCTGGCCGACTACCAGGTCGCGGCCATCAAGTGGCTCGCCGCCCAGCCGGACGGCCCCGCCAAGATGCTGATGATCTCGGAGGACTGGTCCTCCGACTGCCGGCGCGACGTGCCCGCGATGGCCCGGCTCGCCGAGGCGGGCGGGCTCGAGCTGCGCATCTTCAACCGCGACGGGGCCAAGGTGCTGGGCACGCGGCGGCCCGATCCGGTCGCCTATCCCGACAGCAACCACGACCTCATGCTCGAGTTCATGAACGCCAAGGACGGGGCCGAGTGGGCCTCGGTGCCGGTGGTGGTGGTCTACACCAAGGACTTCCGCGAGCTGCACCGGTACCACGAGTACCCCGCGATCTATCACAAGGACGCGGTGCGCGGCCGGCAGCAGGCGCCGCGCGCGGGCGAGAGCGCGGAGCAGGCGCGCGAGCGCGGCATGAAGGAGTTCGCGGCGATGCAGGCCTCGCCCTTCTTCGACCTGTGGGCGAGCGCGGCGATCGACGAGATCCTGAGCGCGCTCTACGAGAAGCGGGTGCTGGCGGGCTGACCGCGGCCGCTCACCGCGGCTCCATCAGCTCGAGGCGGTTGCCGAACGGGTCGTCGACGTAGACCCGCAGGTAGCCGGGCAAGGGCTCGTCCTCCACCACCGCGTGGCCGGCCGTGCGCAGGCGCTCGACGAGACCGGGGAGATTGCGCACCAGCAGGCCGGGATGCGCCTTGCGGGCGGGGCGGAAGTCGCGGTCCACGCCGAGGTGGATGCGGAGGCGGCCGGACTCGAACCACGCGCCGCCGCGCGCGGCGAGCGCGGGCGGCTTGGCCACCTCGGGGATGCCGAGCAGGCCGTCGTAGAAGGCGCGCGCCTCCGCCTCGCGGCCCGCCGGCATCGCGAGCTGTACGTGATCCACGCCGATGACCGCGGGCGCGTCGCGCGCCGGGTCGTCCCGCTCGCCCCCGGGGCTCACCGCCGATCGGCCATGAGGCGCGCCGCCTCCGCCGCGGTGCGCACCGGGACGATCTCGAAGCGCACCACGCCGTCCCAGGCCTTCGTCCAGACGTCGAAGAGCGAGCGGTCCTCGGTGCGCATGAGCCGGAAGCACCGGGCGTGGTCGAGATCCACCCGGCTGTCGACGTACTCGAGGCCCCGCGGGAGCTGGCGCCCCCGGTCGCAGGCCCGCCGGTAGATCTCGGGCGCGGCCCCCGCGTGGAAGTGCTCGATCCCCATGTCGAGCATCGGTCATCCGAGCGGGATCGCGCGCGCCGCGCCCGCCGGCCGCTGCGCGTCGAGATCCCAGTCGAGGAGGAACACGGTCGAGTCGGGCGCGCGCAGCTCGAGCAGCCGCGCGCCGTCCTTCACCACCACGCTCGCGCCGGCGCGGAAGTCCAGGATGCGGTCGGGCCCGGTGCGGTTGCACACCAGGAGCGGCAGCCCGGTATCGCGCGTGCACTGCTCCCACTCGCCGTTCGGGCCGTGGAGGCCGGGGGCCCACGCCGCCGCCGACACGAGCAGCCGCGCGTCCTGCGCGTGCAGGCTCTTGGCGATCCAGGGCGAGTAGGCGTCCGCGCAGATGAGCAGGCCCACCGGGCCCACCGGCTCCACCGCGACCGGCGTCGCGAGCGTGCCCGGGGTGGACCAGGCCTCCGAGCCGGTGGGCAGTGTGTTGATCTTGCGATGGCCGCCGCGCACGCGGCCGTCCGGCCCGATCACGAAGAGCGAGTTGTGGAGCGCGCCGGTCGCGGGGTCGCGCTCCGGGTGCGAGAGGAACAGGGTGACGCCGAGGCGCGCGACCGCGGCGCACACGCCGGCCGTCCACGCATCCGGGGCGGGCTCGATCCAGCGGGTGCCGATGCGGTCCGCGAAGGTGTAGCCGGTGACGCACAGCTCGGGGGTGAGCACCCAGCCGGCGCCTTCGCGCGCGGCGAGCGCGAGGGCGTCCTCGATCAGGCGACGGTTGCGGGGCGGATCCGCCGCGACCGGCGCCAGGTGGAGGAAGGCGATCCGCACGGCGGCCTAGAACGCCTGGTGCTCGACCGCGGACGGCTCGAAGGCCTGGCGCGTGTACTCGAGCGCGCGCTCGACGTCGAAGCGCTTGCAGGTGAACAGCACCACCGCGAAGAAGCGGCGGGCGCTCCACACGTAGAGCGAGATGCCGGAGTCGATCAGGGGGATGAAGGCGTCGAAGCCCTGGTTCTCCGGCTTGCCCTGGCCGGCCGGGGAGTGGACGACCGGACGGCCGTAGGTGGTGAGCGCCAGGTGGCGGGCCAGCCCGAGCAGGTAGCGCTCCACCGCGTCCCGGTCGATCGGGGTGGTGAAGTAGCCCTCGATCAGCAGGCGCTGGCGCGTGATGTCCGGCGCGAGGTCCCGCATCAGGCGAGCGCTTCCCACAGCCCCGGGTAGCGGCGGATGAAGCCGGCGGGCGTCATCTCCAGCAGCGCGGTGTAGCCGCTGGTGGGGGACTCGTACCGGTAGGTGTGCTCGGAGCGCCGCTCGTAGCGCTGCGGCAGCGGCTGCAGCACGCCGTCGGGGGCGTCGATCCAGGCCACCGTCACTTCCGCGGCCTGGCCGGGGGCGAGGGCCACCCGCCGCATCAGCGTGAGGTTGGTGGCGGGGGTGAAGCCCACGTCGAGATCGACGCAGCCCTCGAGTCCCGGCACCGCCGCGCCGTTCACCGACCAGGTCCCACCGGGCTCGCGCACGATGCGCCAGTCGAGCGCGCGCGCGCCGATGAAGCCCCGGATGTGGCCGCGCTCGGTGCGCCACCGGGCGTCGCACCTCACGTGGTAGTCGAGGCGGGCCGGCTCTCCCTCGTGGAGGAGCACCGCGGTGCCGTGCAGGCGCCAGCCGCCGTCGGCCGGCGCGAGCCGGCAGGCGTCGTGACCGGGGGTGTCGAGGCGCCGCCAGAGCGCGCCGCTCATCGGTCCCTCACCGGAGCGCCAGCCGGCCCAGCTCGCACGCCAGCAGCGTGCGAGGGCGCTCGCTCGTCTGCCGCACGAGCCGGGCCCACGCGCGCGGCATCGAGGTGCCGTCCTTCATCTCGGTCACCAGGCGCTTGACGAAGACGCCGAAGGCGCCGCCGCGCCGGTCGAGGGTCAGCAGGAGGTTGGCGCGGGCGAGCTGCCGCTGGCGCCGGGCCGCGAGACCGTAGCAGCGGCGCGGGTTCGGCGTGGCCACGATCACCACCGACGCCCCCGCATCGCGGATGATCTCCCGCAGCGTCCGGGGCGAGTTCAGGATGGCCCCGTCCGCGCCGATCGTGCAGTAGAGGAGGAGCAGCGTGCTGCGCGGGGGGGCGTCGCTGCTCTCGCTCACCCGGCGGAAGAGCGTGGCCAGCGCGGCGCGGTCCGCGGCCAGCAGCGGCTCCGCGGCGCCGCCCGAGAGGTCGTGGATGCCGAGGGTATCGGCCGGGATGCGCGGTCCCAGCCGCAACAGCCACCGGAGGAGGCGCACGTCAGGGGGGGACCGCGCCGCGGACGGCCCACGCGCGCGCGGTCAGCGCGATCGAGCCGTCGGCGGCCACGGGCAGACGCTCGCGCACCCGCTCGCGCAGGCGGGCGCGCGCGGCCTCGCCGAGGGACGTGGCGTGGGCCGGCGCCGGCCCCTGGCCGCCGAGGAACGGCTCCCAGAAGTCCGCGAAGCTGGCGAAGGGCGTGGGGACGTCGATGGCGATCGTCTCCACTCCGGTGAGCCCGGCGCCCTCGAAGAGCGCGCCGAGGGCGGCCGGCCGGCAGAGCGGAAAGCGCGCGCCCTCGTCGAGGGCGGCGGCCTGCGGATCCTCCGCCACCGCCGCGTCCCAGAACGCGCGCATCAGCTGCATGCCCTGGGCATAGTCCCACACGTAGGCCCCCACCGTCCCGCCGCGCGCGGTCACGCGCCGCATCTCGGCCAGCGCGGCGGCCGGCTGCGGCACGAAGTTCAGCACGAGACCCGAGACCACCACGTCCACCGCCGCGTCCGGCAGCGGCAGCGCGGTGGCGTTGCCCTGGTGCAGGACCACGCGCGGCCCCAGGTTCCGCCGCGCGGTCTCGAGGAATCCGCCCGACGGCTCGACCGCGATGAGCGTGGCCGGGCCGGCGTGGTCGAGGATGGCCGC
Organism: Candidatus Methylomirabilota bacterium; assembly: GCA_035650715.1. Classification (GTDB taxonomy): domain Bacteria; phylum Methylomirabilota; class Methylomirabilia; order Rokubacteriales; family CSP1-6; genus CAMLFJ01. The sequence continues at coordinate 164,768 of DASRHC010000032.1, forward strand.
GGAGAGCGCGCCGGTGCCGCAGCCCACGTCGAGCCACCGGCGGCCGGCCGGGACGCCGAGCCAGGCGAGGAATCGCGGCGCCACGCGCCGGCTCCACCGGCCCACGTACTGCTCGTAGGCGTCGCCCCGCTCCCACGTGTCCGAGACGGCCCGCTCGGCCATGCTTCAGGCGCTCCGCGTGAAGCCCGCCGCGGCGAGGACGGCATCGATCGCGTCGTCCTCGCTCCACGACAGCGTCCAGAGCCGCTCGTAGGGATCCCCGTCGAGCCCGAGGGCCCGGGCGAAGGCCGGCTCGGTCTTGAGGCCCGCGCGCCGCTCTCGCGCCACCGCGCGGCGCAACGCTTCACCGCCTCTTGCGAGCAGGCGGGCTTCCACGAGCAGATGCCGGTAGCCCCGCTGCCGGTCGATCGGCAGCGGCTGACCGAACACCTCCACCGGCAGCGCGTCGGCGCGGAAGCGCGCGATGACCGCGAGCGTCGGGCCCGCCGGGTGCCGGTCGCAGCGGAACCCGGGCTGGCGCCCGAGCGCCTCGCGCACCGCGCGCTCGAAGCGGTCCAGGTCGGGAGCATGGCAGAGCACGTCGAGATCGCTGCCCTCGACGGCCAGGTCCAGCGGGTAGGTGCCCGCCAGCACCGGATCGAAGGGGGCGAGCCGCTCGAGGACGCTGCACGCGGCGAGCGCCCGGGCCGCCGCCTGCTGGGCCGGCGAGCCGGCCGCGAGGTACGCGGGATCGCGCCACTCGCGCCCCGTCATCCGGCGATCGCGGGCGCGGGCGCGAGCTGCGCGCGCAGGAACCCGCCCACCACCCGGTTGTAGGCCTCGACCTCCAGGCTCGGCACGAAGTGGCCGCCGGTGGGCAGGATCGCGAGCCGGGCGCCCGGGATGCGCGCGGCCAGCTCCTCCGAGTAGTGGACGGGGGTGAGCGCGTCGTCGGCCGCCACCACCACCAGCGTGGGGCAGCGGATCTCGCCCAGGCGCTCTTGACGGTCGAACGCCACGATGGCATCGATGCGGCTCGCCAGCACCTCGGGCGGCGGCGCGCTCGCTCGCAGGCGCGCCAGCTCCTCCTCGAGCGCGGCGTCGTGCGCGCTCACCCAGCGGGGCGGACGCAGCATGACCACCGAGGCGCGCCAGTAGCTCTCGAATCCGCGATGGAGCAGGAGCTCCTTGCGGGTCTCGAAGCAGCGGCGGAAATAGGGGTCGGGCCCGGGCCAGGTCGCGCTCAGCACCAGGCTCAGGAGCCGGTCGGGATGGTCCTGGGCGATGGTCTGGCCGATCGCGCCGCCGGTTGAGTGGCCGACGTAGTGCGCGCGCTCGACGCCCAGGCGATCCATGAGCGCCACCGTGTCGGCCGCCATCTGGTCCACCGAGTAGCGGATGCGCGAGTGCGTGCTGCCTCCGGCCCCTCGGTGGTCGTGGACGATCACCCGGAAGTCGCGCGCGAGGTCGCGCACCTGCGGGGCCCAGAACGCGCCCTGGCCCCCGAGCCCGGGGACCAGCATGAGGGCGGGGCCGCGCCCCTGCTCCTCGTAGTAGATGTCGGCGTCGCCGATCGAGACGTGGGGCATCGCGGCGCGGCGCTAGACGGTGTCGTTCATGCCCATGCGCCGCTCGATCGCGATCACGTCGGCCGGGCGCTCGAACGGCGCGGGAGCGGGCTCGCCGGGCTGTCGCGGCCGCCCGATGGCCCGGAAGAAATCCTCGAGGCCGGGCGGGGTGATGACCCAGAGCATCACCAGGTCCTCGGCGGCGCTGTCGTTGATGAGCTCGTGCTTGACGTCGTAGCCGAGGAAGCACGAGGTCCCGGGCACCAGGGGATGGCTCACCCCGTCGACCACCGCGCGGCCCCGGCCGCGGAAGCAGATCTGCAGCTCGATCTGGTTGCCGTGCGAGTGCTCGCGCACCCGCGAGCCCGGGGCGATGGTCTGGAATCCCATCGCGTGCCCCGCGAAGCCGGTGCGGGCCGGGTAGAGCATGGGATCGGCGTGGCCGTTGGCGGGCACGGGCTGCCAGTAGGAGGGGCCGGCGCCGGGCTGCACGACGACGGCGCGGCCCCGAAGCGACTCGGTGCTCTGGGGTTCGGTCATTGGCGTCCTCCCGACTGGATTAGGCGGCCAGTGTACCCCGCGCCGCGTTTGACCGCCCGCCCAATCTCGGCGATAGTCCCGGGCATGACGACACGACGCGCGCTCCTGCTCTCGCTCCTCACGCTGGCGGTCACCACGCTTCCGGCCGGCCCCGCCCCGGCCCAGGAGACGCCGCGCGGCGGCGGCGTGCTCAAGGCGGCCATGATCGGCGAGCCGCCCACGCTCGACCTGCACTGGACCACCGCGGTGATCACGCAGGAGATCACCTTCCACATCTACGAGAGCCTGTTCACCTACGACGCGGGCTTCGCCCCCATCCCGATGCTGGCCCGGTCGTACACCGTGACGCCGGACGGCCGGCGCTACACGTTCACGCTCCGCCGCGGCGTCAAGTTCCACAACGGCAAGGAGATGACCTCGGCCGACGTGGTGGCCTCGCTCACCCGCTGGGGGAAGGTGGCCACCGTCGGCAAGGCGGTGTGGGGGTCGGTGGAGGCGATCGAGGCCAAGGACCCGTACACGGTGGTCCTCCACATGAAGGAGCCCTCCGGCTCGCTGCTCTTCGCCCTCGCCAGTCCCAACAACGGCGCCGCCGTCCATCCCCAGGAGGTGATCGCGGCCGCGGGCGCCGGGCAGATCAAGGAGTTCATCGGCACCGGCCCCTATCGCTTCGTGGAGCACCGGCCGGACCGGCACATCAAGCTGGCCCGGTTCACGGAATACGCCGCGCGCAGCGAGGCGCCCAACGGCTACGGCGGCCGGCGCACCGCCTACATCGACGAGATCCTGTTCATCCCGGTGCCGGACGTGGCGGTGCGGCTGGCCGGGGTGGAGACCGGCGAGTACCACTTCGCCGGCAGCATCAACCAGGACAAGTACGACGGGATCAAGGGCCGCGCGGACCTCGCCACCGGGGTGGTCAAGCCGTACGGATGGATCACCGCGGTGCCGAACCACAAGCAGGGCGTGATGGCCAACAAGAAGGTGCGCCAGGCCCTGCAGGCGGCGCTCGACATGGAGCCGGCGATGGCGGCCGCCGTCGGCAACAAGGAGTTCTACCGGCTCTCCGGGGCGCTCTTCTTCCCCGAGCAGACCGCGTTCTACTCCACGGTGGGCGTCACCGGCTACAACCTGAAGGACAAGGCCCGTGCCCGCGCGCTGCTGAAGGAGGCCGGTTACAGCGGCCAGCCGGTGCGCTGGATCACCACCAAGGAGTACGAGTGGATGTACAACACCGCGGTGATGGCCAAGCAGCAGATGGAGGAGGTCGGGTTCACCGTCGACCTGCAGGTGGTGGACTGGGCCACGCTGGTGCAGCGGCGCAACAAGCCCGAGCTGTTCGATCTGTTCTCCACCGGCTTCACCTTCAACCCGGATCCCGCGCTGGCGGCGGCGCTTTCGTGCAACTGGCCGGGCTGGTGGTGCAACGAGGAGAAGGAGCGCGCGATGGCGGACCTGGCGCGCGAGAGCGACCCCAAGAAGCGGAAGGCGCTCATCGAGCGCGTGCAGGCGATCTTCTACGAGGACGTGGGGCGCATCAAGTTCGGGGACTACTACCCGCTGCAGGCGATGCGGAAGGACCTGCGGGGGTTCAGGCCGGGGCCGTTTCTGTACTTCTGGAACGCGTGGTTGGCTAAGTAGCGGGGGACGGGGCGGCCGCGCCGCGGCGGGCCCTACGTGGGCTGGGAGTATCAGGAGCGGATAGAAGCGGATGGGGCGCGTGGTCCTCTGTGAGGCGGGTTCCTGCTGTTAGGGGGATTGGGGGGCGGGGGCCCAGTCGACGGAGATGATGCTGACGCGGTAGGAGGCGGGGCCCGCGGCCATCGTGAGGCAGAAGAGGCCCGCGCTGCGGGACCAGACCGAGCCGACCACGTCGCCGTCGCGGCGGGCGGTCACGCTGCCGCGGTCGTCCAGCCCCTCGACCCGGATCCGCACGCGCCGGGCGTCGGTGGGGCCGTCGTTGAAGACCCGCCCGCACACCGCCTGCAGGCCACTCGCCGGCGCGTCCGCATTCCAGCGGATCCGCAGGCCGGCCGGCCCCTCCGCCTCCTCGGCCCGGCTCGCCGAGGGCGAGAGGGCCAGGACGCCGACGAGGGCCAGATGAGGCCAGCGCATGCGGCTACGCGGGGCGGAGGACGCGCCCGGGGAGCGCGCCGGTGTGCTGGCCGCCGGTGATCACCACGCGCCCGTTCACCAGCACGTGCTCGATCCCGGTGGCGTACTGATGGGGGTCCTCGAACGTGGCGCGGTCGGCCACCGTCGCGGGGTCGAACGCCACCACGTCGGCCTTCGCGCCGGCCTTCAGCACGCCGCGGTCGGTGAGCCCGAGGCGCCGGGCGGGCAGGCCGGTCATCTTGAAGACCGCGGTCTCCAGCGGCAGCACGCGCTCGTCGCGCGCGTAGCGGCCCAGCACGCGGGGGAAGGTGCCGTAGCTGCGCGGGTGCGGCTTGCCGACGGCGAGCGGGCCGGTGGCGGCGAGGGAGGAGCCGTCGGAGCCCACCATCACGTGCGGATGCGTGAGCGCCCGGCGCAGGTCGGCCTCGTCGAGCTGGAAGAGGATCATGTAGCCCTTGCCCTGCTCGGCCACGATCAGCTCGATCGCCGCGTCGAGCGGATCCTGCTTGCGCGCGGCGGCCACCTCCGAGATCCGTCGGCCCTGCGCGTCCGGGCGTGAGGGCGAGTAGGCCACCATGATGTCCGACCAGTCGAGCCCGCGCGTGAGGGTCTCGGCGCCGCCGGTCAGCTCGGCGCGGATCCGGTCGCGCACCGCCGGATCGGCGAGGCGCGCGAGCATCGCGTCGATGCCGCCCTCGAGCGCCCAGTCCGGCAGGAGCGTCCGCAGCGTGGTGCTGGAGGCGGTGTAGGGGTAGACGTCGCCCATCACGTCCTGGCCCTGGGCCCGCGCCGCGTCGATGAGGGCGAGCGCGTCGGCGACCTTGCCCCAGTTGGGCCGCCCCGCCGCCTTGACGTGGCTCACCTGCGCGGGCAGGCCGCCCTCGCGGCCGACCCGGATGGCCTCCGCCACCGCGTCCAGCAGGGTCGCGCCCTCGCCGCGGATGTGGCTCGCGTAGAAGCCGCGGCCGGCCGCCGCGCGGCGGGCGATGCCGATGATCTCCTCGGTGGCCGCGTAGGACCCGGGCGCGTAGATGAGGCCGGTGGAGAGCCCGTAGGCGCCGTCGGCCATCGCCTCGTCCATCAGCCGCTCCATGGCGGCCTGCTCGCGCGCGGTGGGCGGCCGCCGCGCGAAGCCCATCGCGGCCAGCCGCAGCGTGCCGTGGCCGATGAGCTGCGCCACGTTGAGCGCGACGCCCTCCTTCTCGTAGCGCGCCAGGTACTCGCCGGTGCGCCGCCACGAGAAGTCCATGCCCGCGGGCAGGTAGAGGGCGAACCCCTTCATCTCCTCGCGGAAGGCGTCCGAGACCGGCGCGGGCGAGAAGCCGCAGTTGCCGATGACCTCGGTGGTGACGCCCTGGCGGATCTTCGACTCGGCCCGCCGGTTGTCCCACAGCCGCCAGTCCGAGTGCGAGTGCATGTCGATGAAGCCGGGGGCGACGACGCGCCCGCCCGCATCGATGGTGCGGCCGGCCGGCTCGCGGGCGAGGTCGCCCACCGCGGCGATGGTCTCGCCGGTCACCCCCACGTCGCCCGGGCGCGCGGGGCCGCCGGTGCCGTCGATCAGACGACCGCCCGTGATCTTCAGGTCGAGCACGGGCGCGGCCTAGTACCGCCGGTCGTCGAGGTCGAGGAGCGGGAACGCGCTGGTGACGTGCGGCAGGGTCACCGGCGGCGCCGGATGCACGTACGAGCCGTCGAGCATGTCGAGACTGTGCACCCCGAGCAGGCCCATGGCGATGCGGATCTCGTCCTCCATCAGCTCGAGCGCGCGCACCAGCCCCGCCTCGCCCGCGGCGGCGAGCCCCAGGCACGTGAGCCGTCCCAGGCCCACCATCTGCGCGCCGAGGGCGATGCCCTTCACCACGTCGGTGCCCCGCATGAAGCCGCCGTCGACGATGACGGTGGCGCGGCCGTTCACCGCCTTCACCACCTCCGGCAGCACGTCGATCGCGCCGCGCCCGTGGTCGAGCTGACGGCCGCCGTGGTTCGAGACGTAGATGCCCTCCACCCCCAGGTCGCAGGCGATCGCCGCGTCCTCGCCGGTGGCGATGCCCTTCAGGATGAGCGGCATGTCGTGGCGGTCCTTGAAGCGCTTCACCTGGTCCCAGGAGAGCGCGGCCTGGAAGTCCTGGCCGGTGGCGCGCACGCGCCACGGCTTGACGAAGCGGCGGGCCAGGTCCCGCTCGCGGCGGCTGTAGAGCGCGGTGTCCACCGTCATGCAGAAGAGCGCGTAGCCGTGGTCCTTCGCCCGCCGCACGTGGTCGTCCACGAAGGCGTCGTCGCCGCGGACGTAGAGCTGGAAGATGCGGAAGTTGTCGGCGGCCGCCGCGGTGGCCTCGAGCCCCGGGTTGCAGGCCGAGCTCAGCATCTGGGGCACGCCGAACGCGGCGGAGGCCCGCGCGGCGGTGGCGCCGCCGCCGGGGGTGAACGTCTCGATGGAGCCGACCGGGGCCAGCATCACCGGGATGCGCACGCGCCGGCCGAAGAAGGTGGAGCCGGTGTCGATGCGCGAGACGTCGCGCAGCACGCGCGGGCGGAACGCGAGGCTGTCGAGGGCCAGGCGGTTGCGCCGGAGCGTGGTCTCGGTCTCGGTGCCACCCACCAGGTAGTCCCACGGGCCGGGGGCCAGGTTCATGCGCGCGGCGCGCACGATCTCGTGCAGGGTCTGGAACTTGTCCTCGAGCTCGGAAGCCATGGCCGAGACACTGCCGCCGGGAAGAACTCTTGTCAAGTCCGGTACACTGGGGCGTCATGCCGTCGCTCCTCGACGCGCGCAGTCTGGTGAAGCAGCTGGGCGGCCGGCGGGTGGTCGACGGCGTGGACCTGGCCTGCGCCTCCGGGCAGATCGTGGGCCTGCTCGGGCCCAACGGCGCGGGCAAGACCACGACGCTCCGGATGCTCTACGGCTTCCTGCGCCCGGACACGGGATCGATCCGCGTCGACGGCGTGGAGCTCGGCCGCGACCTGGTGCGGGCCAAGCGCGCCATCGGCGTGTGCACGCAGGACGACACCTTCGACGGCGACTTCACGGTGGAGCAGAACCTCTCGATCGCGGCGCACTACTTCCGCCCGCGGCCGGCGGATCTGAGGCGACGGGTGGGGGAGCTGCTGGAGCGCTTCGATCTCCGCGGGTACGCGCGCGAGAAGCCGGAGACGCTCTCCGGCGGCTACCGCCGGCGCCTCATGATCGCGCGGGCCCTCGTGCACCGGCCGCGGCTGCTCTTCCTGGACGAGCCCACCACCGGGCTCGATCCGCAGGCCCGCATGGGGGTGTGGGATCTGGTGGACGGCCTGCGCTCCGAGGGGCTCGGCATCATCCTCACCACCCACTACATGGACGAGGCCGAGCGCCTGAGCGACGTGCTCGCGGTGCTGGCCCGCGGCCGCGTGGTGGCGCGCGGCACCGCCAAGGCGGTGCTGGGCGACCTGGTGGGCGAGCACGTGGTGGTGGTGGAGGCGACGCCCGGGGGCGCGCTGGCGGCGTGGCTGGCCGCGCGCGGGCGCGGGGAGCCGGCCAGCGTGCTGGGCACGTGGCACGTGCCGATGTCGGGGGAGGAGCTGGCCGACTTCGCGCGCGCGTTCCCGACCCTGCGCTACGAGGTGCGGGGGCCGACCCTCGACGACCTCTTCCTCAAGCTCTCGCTGCAGCCGTGAGCTGGCTCGTCGCCTCGCTCGAGTGGCAGAGCCGCGCGGTGGTGGGCCGCCACCTGCGCGTGTACCTGCGGAACTGGTACACCGCGTTCCTGCCGCCCGTGCTCGAGCCCCTCACCATGCTGCTCGCGTTCGGCGCCGGGCTCGGCGGCTACGTGGCCAGCCTCACCTGGCACGAGCGGCCGGTGGACTACATGACGTACGTGGCCCCGGGCCTGCTCGCCTACGCCACCTTCATGACCGCGATCTTCCAGTCGCTGTTCGGGGCGTTCATCCGCATGCACTACCAGAAGACGTGGGAGGGGCAGCTCACCACCCAGGTGGAGCTGACCCACGTGGTGTGGGGCGAGGTCATGTGGGCCGGCCTGCTCGCCACCATGTACGCGGTGATGGTCTCGCTCGTGCTGGTCGCGCTGCGGGTGGCCGGGCTGGTGGCGCTCGACCTGCGCTGGCTGCCCGCCCTCTGGCCCGTCTCGTTCGTGGCCGCGTGCGGCTTCGGCTCCCTCGGGCTCCTGTTCACCGCGATCGTGCCCACCATCGACCACATGAACCTGCCGGTGTTCCTGGTGGTGCTGCCGATGGGGCTGCTCTCCTCGACCTACTTCCCGCTCGAGCACCCGGTGCTGGTGGCGGTCAACCTGGTCAACCCGCTCCACCACCTGGCCCAGGGCTTCCGCGGCGTGCTCATCGGCGGGCCGGCGGCCGGACATCTGGCCGCCGCGGTGCTGCTCTCGGCGCTGCTGCTCGCGGTGCTGGTGCCGCTCGACCTGCGCCTGCTGCGCCGGCGCGTGCTGGGCGAGTAGCCCTACGGGCTCTGGACCCCTTCGCGGGGCCCGCCGGGCGGCGTGGCCAGCCCGGCACGGATGCGCTCGAAGCGCTTGACGATCTCCCCGCGCAGCGTTCGCCGTCCGATGATGCGCTTCATCTCGCCGCCGAGCCCGGTCACCTGGTCGGTGGAGACCCGGTTGCTCGCGAGCAGCAGCACGCCGTCCTCGAAGGGCACCGCCGCGCAGAGGATCTGGCTCGCCACGTAGGTCTGACCCGCGTAGAAATGACGCTCGACGTAGAGCGCCACGCGCGGGGTCACGTTCACCAGGTGCTGCAGGAGCAGCGGCACCGGCCGACCCTGCACGTTCCGCTTCACCCAGTAGATCTGGCTGACCGCGGTCGGGCTCTGCGCGGCGGGAAAACGCACCAGCGCCTCGGCGAGGCCGGGGACCACCGGGGCGAGGATGCGCGCGTCGGCGGCGGCGGCGCGCAGCACCGCGGCCGGGTCGTTGGGCGGCGACCGCCGCGCGTAGGGGGCCACGCCGTCGAGGCCGCGCGCCTGGAAGGCCTGCGCCCGCTGGAGCAGCAGCGCGCGCCACTGCCCGGCCGCGGCCTCGAGGACCGCGGCGCGATCGCGGCCCCGGACCGCGGCCCGGGCGGCGCGGAACGCCTCCGCCTCGGCGGCGGAGAAGTGGAAGCGCGGCGCCGCCTCCAGCGCGTCCTGGGCCTCGACGATCTCGTTCGGCGCCAGCCGGAAGCCCTGCAGCGCGGTCTCGGTGGCCCCGGGCGGAACCAGCCCGAACGCCACGATGTCAGCGTCCTTCAGCGCCATCTCCGGGCTGGTGAGCGCGTCCGCCACCCGCGCGAGCGGCGCCGGGAGGTAGAGCGCCACTCCCGCGGCCAGGTCGCTGTCGGCGGGCTCGGCCACCGGGTACGCGATGGTCTCGCCCGCGAGCAGGCGGCGCCGCTGCTCGGCCGAGGGCCGGCGGATGTCGAGGCCCGCCCCCTCATCGGGCGCATCCGCAGCGCCGGCGAGGACGGGCCCGGCGAGCAGGGCGGCGAGCGCCGCCGCGCGGCCGAGGCGGGACCGCACGGCTAATCCATGCCCTCGGGAATCTCCACGAGTCGCCGCACCCACGCGCCGGGAATGCGGGCGATCCACCGCCGGATCCGGCGCCGCGTGCTCTCGGCCAGCCGCCGCTCCAGGCGGTTGATGAGGCGGCGCGTCCGGTCGCTGGCGAGGCCCAGGAACACGAGGCCCGCCGCGTAGAACGGGATGCCGGTGACCACCGGGATGAGCCAGCCCACCACCCCGCCCACGAAGCACACCGCGGCCAGGCCCAGGAAGACGATGCGCAGCCAGAACGGATGACGCTGGCTCTGATCGCGAAGCAGGTCCGGCAGGGGAGGCGGGGATGTCATCCGGGTACCAGGCAGCGTAACACGCGGCGCCAGACCGCTTTCGCCGGAGGCGACTCCTGTGGCAGACTCTCCGCTGGTCCCGCGAGAACGCCGTCCGAGCCCCGGTCGAAGGAGCCAGCCATGCCCGAGTCCGTTCCGTCGTCGCTGATCATCGACGCCTTCAAGGACATCTTCCAGGCCGAGCGCGGGGCGGGGAAGCGCCACGATCCGCTCGGCTGGGTGATCAGCGTGCCCGACACCCACCAGAAGACGGTCCTGGCCGCGCTGGACAAGGAGCGCAGCCTGCGGGTGATCACCTGCTCCACCGAGGACGACGCCAACGCGGTCGCGGCCGGGCTCTACATGGCGGGCGAGCCGGTGATCGTGATGATCCAGCACGCCGGTCTCTACGCGAGCGTGAACACCATCCGCGGCGTCTCGATGGACGGCAAGGTGCCGATCTTCTACATGATCGGCCTGCTGCAGCGCGAGAAGGACAGGGACCCGAAGGACTCGCGCCACTCCATGGTGCGCTTCGCGGAGCCGCTGCTCGACGTGTTCGGCATCCCGCACGCGCGCATGGAGGGCCCCGACGACGTGAAGCTCATCCCCGAGTACTACCGCAAGAGCCGCGAGCGCCGGGGCCCCGCCGCGGTGCTGGTGGGCCTGGAGACCGCGTGATGATGAAGCCGGAAGACGTGCTCAGGCTGATCGCGGCCGCCCGCGGCAGCGCGATCTGCGTGCCCACCATGACCACCTTGCCGGCGTGGCGCGGCATCGCCCCCGGCGATCTCTCCGTCGGCTGCGTGGGCTTCATGGGCGGCGCCTCCGCGCTCGGGCTCGGGCTGGCGCTGGGCGCGCCCGACCGCCGGGTGATCGTCCTCGACGGCGACGGCTCGCTCCTCATGCAGCTGGGCTCGCTCGCCACCATCGCGGGCGCGGCGCCGCGCAACTTCACGCACTTCCTCTTCAAGAACGGCGTCTATCACACCTCGGGCGCGCAGGAGATCCCGGGCGGGCCGGGGGTGGACTTCGCGGCGATGGCGAAGGCGGCGGGTTACCGCTCGACGTGCACGATCCGCACGCTCGACGATCTCGAGAAGCGCCTGCCCGCGCTGCTCGGCGACGAGGGCCCGATCATGGCGCAGCTGATCACCGGGCTGGCCGGCAGCACGCCGATGAACTCGCCGCCCGGCACGCCGTTCCACCAGCAGGTCGCCGACCTCCGCACGAAGCTCACCGCCGCCCGATAGCGCCGGCGCTTTGTAGCGCCGCCACTCCTTGGCGCCGCCGCGTTCGAGCGCCGGCGGAGCCGGCGCAACCTTCCTGGGGGGAGGCTCGGAGGGGGCCGTCGAGGCCCCTTCGATCTAATACACGATGCTCAACGTCTCCGCGACCATGGCCGGCCGCGTGTTGCCCTCGACCTCCATGGTCATCTCGCTGGTGATCCGGAAGCCGTTGTCCTCCACCGGCTCCACCTTCAGCAGCTTCTGACGGAGGCGGATGCGCCCGCCCGCCGGCACCGGGGCGGTGAAGCGCACCCGATTGGAGCCGTAGTTGAGCCCGCGGCGGCGCTGCTTCACCTTCATGAGGGTCGGGGCCAGACGGGGCAGGAGGGACAGCGTGAGATAGCCGTGGGCGATGGTCTTGCCCCCCGGCATCTCCTTCCGGGCCCGCTCCACGTCCACGTGGATCCACTGGTGGTCCCCGGTGGCGTCGGCGAACTTGTCGATCATCTCCTGGGTCACGGTGAGCCACTCGGACGGGCCCAGCGTGGTGCCCACGTGCTGCAGCAGGTCGGACGGCTTCTCCACCTCGAGCATGGCGTCCCTGGTGCGGCGCGGGAAGCGAGCGGGGCCTGCTCCCGCGCCACGGCAATTCCCCTCGCCCGGAGGCGGAGGGTACGGTTCACGCTCTGATCAGAGCGGCCGGATCTGGACCTTCCGCCACTTGATGACGCCGCCCCGCGCGCCCTGCACGCCCGACCCGTACTGGAGCGCGAACGGCCCGGACGCATGCTTGCCGTCCTGGACGCTCGCGGTCTGGACGCCGTTCAGCTTGACGGTGAGCTGGTTGCCCTTGGCGGTGATCTCGTAGACGTTCCAGCGGCCGCCCGCCTTGTTGGCGATCGGCACCGGGACCGCGGCCACGTCCACGATCGCGCCGGTGCCGTACTTGGGCTCGGGGCGGATGTCCCAGATGTTCACCTCGTAGCACAGCTTCGCATCGATCTTGGTCGGATCGGCGCAGCGAATGAAGATCCCGCTGTTGGTGTCGGTCTCGGCCCAGAACTCGGCGCGGATCTCGAAGTCCGAGTAGGGGGTCTTCGAGACCAGGTAGCCGCCCTTGCCCTGGTCCGCCGTGATGGCGCCGCCCGTCGCGCGCCAGTTGGCGTCGCCGATGGTCCAGTTCTCGAGCCCCGATTCCCCGTCGATCAGGGTGACCCATCCGCTTCCGCGGGACATGTGGGAGCAGGCGGCCAGCGCGAGCACGACCAGCAGCACGACCAGGGTGGAGCGGGTGGCGCGTCTCATGCGGATCTCCTTGGTGTCGGGGTCGGAACCGCAGCGGCCGCCGGCATCGACGGGCCAGGCCGGCCGCCTCCCGGCACGTCACGAGAGATTAGTCCGGGCGGCCCGCCCTGTTCAAGGAGCCCGTCACGAACGGCCGGCCTCGGGTATGATCGGCGGGCGGGACGCCCTCGATGAGCTACGACGCGCCGTTCGCCGGCCTCAAGGTGGTGGACCTGAGCCAGGGAGTGGCCGGTCCCTACGCGGCCATGCTGCTGGCCCAGTACGGCGCCGACGTGATCAAGGTGGAGCCGCCGGAGGGCGACTGGGCGCGCGCGCTCGGCAAGCGCTACGGCGACCTCACCGCCTTCTCGATCGCGGCCAACCTGGGCAAGCGCGCGATCGTGCTGGATCTCAAGAGCGACGAGGGCCGCGCCACCGTCCGGCGGCTCGCCGCCGGGGCCGACGTGTTCCTGGAGAGCTTCCGCCCCGGGGTGGCGGCCCGGCTCGGGGTGGGGTACGCGGACGTCTCCGCTCTCAACCCGCGCGTGATCTACCTCTCGGTGTCGGGCTTCGGCCAGACCGGGCCCGATGCGGAGCGGCCCGCGGTGGACACCGTGTTCCAGGCCTTCACCGGCATCATGTCGGTGAACCGCGGGACCGACGGCGTCCCGCACCGCGTGGGCGTGATCGTGATCGACATGGCGACCGCGCTCGCCTCCTTCCAGGCGGTGGCGGTGGCGCTCTACGCGCGGCGCGACGAGCCGCGCGGCCGCTACATCGAGTCGAGCCTGCTGCGCGGCGGCTCCACCATCCAGGCGGTGTCGATGATCCAGCACCACCTGGAGGGCGGCAAGCCCCAGCCCGGGCTCACGCCCTCCGGCACCTTCAAGGCGCGCGACGGCTGGATCAACCTCACCATCCTGCGCGACGGCGAGTTCCGTACCCTCTGCGACGCCCTGGACCTGCCCGCGCTCAAGGCCGACCCGCGCTTCGCCACCAACGACGCGCGCTTCGCGCACGTGGCCGATCTCCTCGCCGCGCTCGAGCCCGCGTTCGCGGCCCGCACCATCGCGGATCTCTCCGCCCGGCTGCGGGGCGCGCGGCTCATGCACCAGAAGGTCAACACGTATCTCGAGTTCCTCGACGACCCGCACGTGCGGGCCACCGGCGCCGTCACCTGGATCGAGCAGCCGGGGCTGGGACGCCTGCCGGTGCCGAGCGTGCCGGGCCTGCCGCCGCTCGAGCCCGGCAGCCAGCGGGCGGCGGCGCCGTCGCTCGACCAGCATCGCAAGGAGATCCTGGCCCAGCTGGAGCGAGGCGCCTGGTGATGGACGACCCGCTCGAGCGTCTCGCCGGCCGGCCGCTGCGCGGCGACGGCCCGTTCACCCGACGGTTCCGCGACCTGGGCGCGGCCGACTTCGCGGCGGCCGCGCGCCACGTGTGGCGGCTGCCCTACGGGCGCATCACGGAGCGGATGCGCTTCGGGCTGGTCCTCGACGAGGGGCGCGGGACCTGCACCACCAAGCACTGGCGCGCGAGCAGGCGATCGAGGTCCAGCTCACGCTGGCGATCTACGAGATGAACGAGCGCAACACGCCGGGCGTGGGCGCGGTGCTGGCGCGGCACGGGCTCGACTGCATCCCGGAGGCGCACTGCCTCCTGCGCCACGAGGGGGCGCGCATCGACGTCACCGGGGTGCCGGCGGGCGCCGAGCCCATCGCCCGCTTCCTGCACGAGGAGCCGATCACCATCGACCAGATCGGGGCGTACAAGATCGAGCGCCACCGGCAGTTCCTGCGCGGCTGGCTCGCGCGGCGATCCGAGGGCGTCCGCCTGGACCTGGAGGAGGCGTGGCGCATCCGCGAGGCGTGCATCGCGGCGCTCGGAGCGGGATCGCCGGCCCGCTCCGGTTGATGCCGTCGGGCCCACGCTGCGGCCGGCGCGACGGATCGCCGCGCCGCCGGAAAGCGCGAGAGCACGCATGACGACGAAGTCGCGTCTGCTGGTGATGGGGCTGTCGCTGCTCCTGGCCGCGCCCGTCGCGGGCGCGGATCGCGTGACGTCACCCTACCGGCCGGGGACCGCGCCGGGCCTGCGGGGCTTCTCGGCCGACGAGGTGGCCGCGCTTCGAGACGGAGCCGGGATGGGGCTGGCCCGGGCCGCGGAGCTCAACGGCTATCCCGGGCCGCGCCATCTGCTCGACGCCGTGCAGGACGGGCGTCTGCCGGCCAGCGCGGAGCAGCGGCAGCGGGCGCAGGACATCTTCGACCGCATGAAGCGCGACGCGCAGCGAGTGGGCGCGCAGATCCTCGCCGAGGAGGCGGACCTCGAGGCCGCGTTCCGGGCGCGCACCATCACCGAGCCCGACCTGCGCGCCCGCGTGGGCCGGATCGCGGCCCTGCAGGGCGAGCTGCGGACGATCCATCTGTCGGCCCACCTCGCGACCCGCGCGCTGCTCACCGACGCGCAGGTGGAGCAGTACGATCGCCTCCGCGGCTACGCGCCGGCCGCGGCCGCGCCGCCCGGCCAGCACCGGCACTGACCGTCCGCGCCGGCAAAGGGGGCCGGTCAGCTCGGGGTCTTGACGCTCGGCTCCTGCGCGGCCGGCACCGGCAGCATGGCGGTCTCGAGCGGCGGCGCCGGGGGCAGCCCGGTCACCTCGAGAATCTCCTGCTCGCTCAGCGTCTCGCGGGCCACCAGCGCGGCGGCCAGCGCGTCGAGCTGCTTGCGGTGGCCGATGAGCAGGCGACGGGCCTCCTCGTAGGCCTCGGTGATGATGCGCCGCACCTCGGCGTCGATCGCCTCGGCGGTCGCCTCGCTGAACGGCCGGTCGACGCCGTAGCCCCGCATGGTTCCCAGGTACGGGTTGTCCCTCGGCGCCAGCTGCACCAGCCCGATCCGGTCGCTCATGCCCCAGCGGGTGACCATGCGGCGCGCGAGCCCGGTGGCCTGCTCGATGTCGTTCTCGGCGCCGGTCGTCTTCGTGCCGTACACGATCTCCTCGGCCGCGCGGCCTCCCAGGGCCCCGATGATGCGTCCCCGCAGGTACGCCTCCGGATAGTTGTACCGGTCGCTGTCGGGCCGCTGATAGGTCACGCCGAGGGCCTGCCCGCGCGGCACGATCGTCACCCGGTTCACCGGGTCCGCGCCCGGCACCACCAGGCCGAGGATGGTGTGGCCGCCCTCGTGGTAGGCGATGCGCTCCTTGTCGGCGCGGCTCAGCAGCAGCGGCCGCTCCGGGCCCAGCACGATCTTCTCGAGCGCGTCGAGGAAGTCCTTCTCGCGCACGTCCGACTGCCCGCGGCGCGCGGCCAGGAGCGCCGCCTCGTTGACCAGGTTCTTCAGATCGGCGCCGGAGAAGCCCGGGGTGATGCTGGCCAGCTGGGCGAGGCTCACGTCGGCGGCCAGCGGCACCCGCCGGGTGTGCACGCCGAGGATCGCCTCGCGCCCGACCTTGTCGGGCAGGTTCACGACCACGCGCCGGTCGAAGCGGCCCGGCCGGAGCAGGGCCTTGTCGAGGACGTCGGGCTGGTTGGTGGCGGCCAGCACGATGATGCCCTCGCGGCTGGAGAAGCCGTCCATCTCGGTGAGGATCTGGTTCAGGGTCTGCTCCTGCTCGGTGGACCCGCCGATCGCGATCTGCCCCCGCGCGCGCCCGATCGCGTCCAGCTCGTCGATGAAGACGATGGCGGGCGCGTGCTCGCGGGCCTGCTTGAACAGATCGCGGACCCGCGCGGCCCCCACTCCCACGATCATCTCCACGAACTCGGAGCCGCTCATCGAGAAGAACGGCACCCCCGCCTCCCCGGCCACCGCCTTGGCGAGCAGGGTCTTCCCGGTTCCCGGCGGCCCCACCAGCAGCACGCCCTTGGGCGCGGTCCCGCCGAGGCGCGTGTACTTGGGCGGGTCCTTCAGGAAGTCCACGATCTCGACCAGCTCGTTCTCGGCCTCGTCGATGCCGGCCACGTCGTCGAAGGTGACCTTGGTGTCCTTCTCCTGGTCGTAGCGGCGGGCCTTGCTCTTGCCGATGCCCATGAGCCCGCCCCCCAGGCCGCCGCCGCTCTGGGCCCGGCGGAACATCCACACGTAGAACCCGATCAGGAGCAGCGCGGGGCCGAACCCGAACAGGAGCGTGGTCCAGGGGCTGGCGCCCTCCTGCGGGGGCTTGGCGCTGATCTGCACCCCGTGGTCGATCAGGAACGCCTCGAGCCCCGGGTCCACGAAGCTCGGCAGCGTCGTGGTGAAGGCAGTGACCTGCTTGGGGGCTTCCGCGGGCGGCGCCGGCGGCGCGGGCGCGTTCGGCTTCGACGGCTCGCTCTTGGGCGCGGCCGTCTTCTGCTCGGTGGGCGGGGGGTAGGTGACCGGGGACTTGAAGCGGCCGGTGATGGTGTCCCCCTGGCTGTGGATGGCCTGGACGTTGTTCTGGCCCACCTCCTGCTTGAACAGGGTATAGGGCACCGTCACCGGGGCCTCCGGGCTCGGCAGGAGGAAGCGGGACAGCGCGAAGTTCGCGAGCAGGATCGCCAGGAACCAGATCCAGGCCTTGCGCGGCGGCATGGACGGCGGGGTGCCGCCCCGGGGAGGCCGCGGCCGAGCCGGGCTCGGCGAGCCGCCGTCGCTGCGCTGTCCGAATGGACTCATGGTCCCCTCCGCCGTGTCCCTCCGTTGTCAGAGGCCTCTACCTGCCGCTGAGCAGCAGTCTATCGGTTCGGAGGCGCCCGTGCGAGCGCGAGCCCCGGCGGGCCGGCGCCGGCTCGGCGGGACCGGCGCCGCCTCATCGATAGAGGTCGATCAGCTCCTGCAGCGCCACCATCTGGTTGCCCCGGGTGGAGGAGGGCACCACGATCAGCGTCTTCACGCCCGCCGCGGACCAGGCCTCGATGCCCTCGCGCACCGCGGAGGGCGAGCCGTAGAGCGTGACCTCGGAGAGCCAGCGGTCCGACATGAGCGAGGGGATCCGGTCCTCCCGGCCCGCCGCGATGGCGGCCCGGATGGCGTGCATCTCCTCCTCGAAGCCGGCCTCGATCCAGTAGTTCTGGTAGTTGGGCAGCTTCACGTAGCCGGTGAGCGTCCGGCGGTTCACCGCCGCGGCGGCCGCCCGGTCCGCGTCGATGCAGGTGGGCACCATGTTGCCGATGAAGAAGTCGGGGCTGGTGCGCGCGGCGGCGGGCAGGGCCTCGAGCGATCGCGGCATGTGCGAGCGCGCCCCGTTGGCCCACACCGCGCCCTGGGCAATCTCGGCGGACAGCGCGGTCATCTTCTTCCGGAGCGTCGCGAGGATCAGCGGCGGCAGCGCGCCCGACTGCTTCGCTCCGGCGCGGAGGTCGCCCACGAACCGCCGGATCTCCTCGAGGGGCTTGCCCGCCTTCACCCCGAGGCGTGCGTGCGTCGGCCCGTGGCTCACCCCGATGCCGAAGCGGAAGCGCCCTCCCGACAGCTCGTGCACCAGGGCGGCGGTGTGGGCGAAGTCGTACGGGTGCCGGGTGTAGATGTTGGCGATGGTGGTGCCGAACGGGATGGTGCGGGTGACCAGCGCGAGCGCCTCGCAGAGGCCCAGGCCGTCGCCCAGGCTCGGGCAGTAGATGCCCGCGAAGCCCTCCTCCTCGAAGCGCCGGGCCATGTCGAGCGTGGCCTTGCGGCGGCCGGGGACGGCGGCGAGGCTGACCGCGGGCTTGCCGGTCACCGCCACGGCACCGCTCCGCCCCAGCGGTTGAGCCACGTCGTCTCCGAGGTGGGCCGCCGCCTGCTGGGCCCGTACTTCTGGGCCGGGTAGCCCATCGGGATGCAGAAGTGGAACGTCATATCCTTCGGGATCTCGAACAGCGCGTAGAAGCGATCCATCACCTTGGCGTGGAGCGTGGTGGGCAGCGAGCCGATCCCCAGCGCGTGCGCGGCCAGCATGAGGTTCTGGCAGGCCGGGATCACCGAGTTGGCCCCGCCGCCCGGGGCGGTGAAGGCGAAGACCACGCACGGCACGTCCTTCATGTCCTCGGCGAGGCCCATCGCGGAGCGGTAGTTCTTGTCGGAGAGCGGGACGTCCTCCGGCTTGGTCCACCGGTGGTCGTCCCAGCGCTTGGCCCACCACGCTTCCTTGTAGAGCGCGCCGAACTCCCGGATCCTGGCCCGGTCGTTCACGATGAGGAACCGGCCCACCTGGTGATTGCCGCCGTTGGGCGCCTTCACCGCGGCCTCCATGATCAGGTGCAGGTCCTCGATCGGGATCGGATCCGGGCGGAGCTTCCGGGTGGACCGCTGGGTGAACATCGCCTCGCCGATCGGCATGGACAGACGGTCGTAGTGCATCGGGTCACCTCTCTCGAAGGATCACGCGCCGAGCACGCGCCGGAGCCAGCGGGCGATGTCGGCGATCTCCTCGGGTGAGACGGAATGGGGGATCGCGTACTGGTGCCACTCGATCGCGTAGCCGAGCGCGGCCAGCTGCGCGCGGCTCTGCTCGGCCAGGGCCAGCGGGATCATCGGGTCGTGCACGCCGTGGGCCCAGAAGATCGGCACCGCGCGGTTGGCGGGCGCGGCCTCCGCCTGGAGCGTGCCCGCCAGCGGCAGGTAGCAGGAGAGCGCCATCACCCCCGCGAGCCGCTCCGGGTGCCGCAGCCCCGTATGCAGGGCCATCGCCCCGCCCTGGGAGAAGCCGGCCAGCACGAGGCGCGCGGCCGGGATCCCGCGCCGCCGCTCGCGCGCGATGAGCGCCTCGACCTGCCGCGCGGACTGGCGCACGCCCGCCTCGTCCTCGCGGCGGACGCCCGCGAGCGCGCGGACGTCGTACCACGCGCGCATCACGTGGCCCTGGTTGATGGTCACCGGCCGGAGCGGCGCGTGGGGGAACACGAAGCGGACGGCGGGCCGCGCGGGCAGCCCCAGCTCGGGCACGATGGGCTCGAAGTCGTGACCATCCGCTCCCAGGCCGTGCAGCCAGATCACGGCCGCGGTGGGGTCGGGCGCGGTCTCGATCTCGATGGCGTCGAGGAGCGGGTCGGCCATGGCGCGGTCGCGAGTATACGTCAGCGCCGCCCCGGAGGGCGACGGCGGCCCGCCGCGATTGACAGGCACCCCGCCGGATCCTATCGTCGCCGCCGTGAGCACGGGCGCGCGCCGCCCGGCGGGCGGAGGCGAGGGGCGCCTCGACTGGCTCGACGGGATGAAGGGCCTCGCGATCCTCTGGATCGTCTTCTTCCACTTCTTCACCTTCTACGATCACGGCCGCACCCCGTGGCCGCTCCGCCCCGGCTACCTGGCCGCCTACGCGGCGGGCTGCGACCCGGACGCCTCCCGGGTCCTCTGCCTGGGCGGCGCGCTGCTCTCCGCGGCGGGACAGCTCGGCTTTCACGCGGTCTCCGTCTTCCTCGTGCTCTCGGGCTTCGGGCTGACCTACTCGCTGGCCCGGCCCGACCGCGCGCGGCCCGCGTGGTCGCAGTGGTACCGCAGCCGGCTGGTCCGCCTGTTCCCGATGTACTGGGTCGCGCACCTCGTCTACCTGCTCTCGCCGTTCCAGGCGCGCATCGACGCGCTCGACTATCGCTTCGTGCTGAGCCTCCTCGGCGACCGGGTGGTGCCGATCGGGACGATCTTCTACTACTTCAATCCCGCCCTCTGGTACTTCGGCCTGCTGCTGGAGCTCTACCTCGTGTATCCGGTGCTCTTCGGGGCGCTCCGGCGGTGGGGTTCGGCCCGCTTCCTGGCCCTCGCCGCCGCGGTCACCATCGCCGCGCGGTGGGTGCTCGTGATCGCGGTGCCGGTGAGCCCGGCGTGGGTGCAGGGCGGCTTCTTCGCGTGCCGGCTCTGGGAGTTCGCCCTCGGCATGGCCGCGGGGGCGCTCTGGCGGACGCGAGGGGCGTCCCTCGGCGCGGCCCTCTTCTCCGGGTGGGCGCTCCTCGCGGCCGTCGCGATCTACG
Source organism: Candidatus Methylomirabilota bacterium (assembly GCA_035650715.1). Classification (GTDB taxonomy): domain Bacteria; phylum Methylomirabilota; class Methylomirabilia; order Rokubacteriales; family CSP1-6; genus CAMLFJ01. The sequence continues at coordinate 185,213 of DASRHC010000032.1, forward strand.
CGCTCGGCTGCTACTCCTATCGCGCGCTCTGGTCCTACCTCTCCACCGACGCCCTGATCGGCACCGGCCTCGCGGTGGTGCTGGCGCACGTCGCGCGCGCGATCGGGCGCGCGCGGTGGGCGGGCCGTGCCGCGATCGCGGTGGGCGCCTCCTCCTACGGGCTCTACCTCGTGCACCAGCCGTACGTGCTGTATTTCGCCGAGCGCATGCGCGGGCTCGACACGGCCGCGTTCCTGGCCGCGGCGAGCGGCATCATCGTGCTGCTGGTCCTGGGCGCGATGGCGCTCGAGCGGGCGGTCGACGCGCTCACCGACCGGGTGCTCGCCGACCGGATGCGCGGATGACGCGCGCCGCCCGCGCGGGGCGTCCCGCGGATCTTGCCGCGGGGAGTAGAGTACGAGCGTGACCCGCCGCCGCCCCCGCCCCGCGCTCGCGGCCCTCCTGCTCGCGCTGCTGCTGCCCCTCGTCACCGCCGCTGCCGCGCCGTCCGGGCTGGGCGCCGAGGACCTCCTCGCCCACATCCGCGCCCTCACCGCGCCCGAGATGGAGGGGCGCGGCTCCGGGACGCCCGGCGGCGACCGCGCGGCCCGCTACATCGCGGACGTGCTCGCGCGGGCGGGCTTGCGTCCGGGCGGCGAGGGGGGCACGTTCCTCCAGGAGTTCCCCGTCGCGACCATCCCGAGCCTCGGCCCCGGCAACCGGCTCGAGGCCGCGGGCGCCGCGCGCCCGCTCGAGGCGGGCCGCGACTGGACGCCGCACGGCGGCTCGCTCGCCGGCGAGGTGACCGGCCTCGTGGTGCTGGTGGGCCGGGACGAGTACGGGCGCGTGGACGCGCGCGACCGCATCGCGCTGGCGCTGGCCGGCACGCCCGAACGGCCCGAGGCCCCCTCGCGCCTCGAGCAGCTCATCGCGGCGCGCCGGGCCGGCGCGCGGGCGGTCCTCCTGATCGGCGACGAGCTGCCCGCGGTCGCCGCGACCGCGTCGCCGGTGGCCATCGTCTCCGGCTCCATCACGCGCGCCGCGGCCGCCGCGTTGCTGGGACGATCGCCCGACGCCCTCGGGACGCCGGCGCTCACCTCCGTGTCGGCGCGCCTGCGCGTGGACCTTGCCCGGTCCGAGCGCCGGGCCGCCAACGTCATGGGCGTCGTGCCGGGCGTCGATCCGGCCCGCGCGGACGAGGCGGTGGTGATCGGCGCGCACTACGATCACCTGGGCGTCGAGGCCGGCACGGTGTATCCCGGGGCGGACGACAACGCCTCCGGCACCGCCACCGTGCTGGCCCTGGCGCAGTCGCTGGCCGCCTCGCGGCCGCCGCGCACGCTGGTCTTCGCGCTGTTCTCCGGCGAGGAGATCGGGCTGGTCGGCTCCGACTATCAGGTGCGCCATCCCTCCGTCGTGCCGGTCGACCGGATGGCCGCGATGGTCAACTTCGACATGGTCGGGCGTCTCGAGGGCCGCCACCTGGTGGTGGGCGGCGTCGACACCGGCAGCGGGTTCCGCGCGCTGGTCGAGGGCGCGGCCCGCGAGGTCGGGATCGACGTGAGCCTGCGCCCGTCGGGGACGGGCCCGTCGGACCACGCGCGGTTCAACGGCGCGGGCGTGCCGGTGCTGTTCGTCCACAGCGGCACCCACGCCGACTATCATCGGCCCACCGACACCGCCGACCGCATCGACGCCTCCGGCATGGCCCGCATCGCGGCGCTGGGCCGCCTCGTGGTCACGCGCCTCGCGGAGGGGCCGCGGCCGGTGTTCGCGCAGGTCCCGCGCGGCCGCACGCAGAAGGCCGCGCCGGAGCCGACGGCCCCGTCCCCGGAGCATCCGGCGGTCGGGGCCATGGGCGGCGCCTTCCTGGGCATCGCGGCCGACACCCGCGCGGGCTGGGACGGGGTCCGCCTCGGCGCGGTGGTGTCGGGCAGCGCGGCGGAGCGCGCCGGTCTCCGCGCGGGCGACGTGCTGGTGCGCCTGGGCGAGACCGCGCTCCGGAGCTTCCCCGACCTGCGCGCGCTCGTCGACCGGCACCGGCCGGGCGACACGCTGCCGCTGCTCTACCTGCGCGACGGCCTCGATCGCTCCACGACGGTGACGCTCGGCTCGCGCCCGTGAGCCTGCCGCTGGCGGTGAAGGCGGCCGCCTGCCACGTGCGCAACCTGCGCACGCGACTGCCGTTCCGCTACGGCGCGGTCACCCTCACGCGCTTTCCGCTGCTGCACCTGGCGCTGGACGTGGAGGCCGCCGACGGCCGCCGCGCCCGCGGCTTCGCGGCCGACAACCTGCCGCCGAAGTGGTTCGACAAGGACCCGGCCCGGACCTTCCGGGACAACGTCGAGGACCTCCTGCGCGCCATCGCGGGCGCGGAGCGCGCCTACCTCGACACGGGCCGGACGCCGCGGCCGGTGTTCGACCTGTGGCGGGACGCGTACGGGGAATGCGCGCGCCGCGCGCCGGAGCTCCGCGTGAACGGTTTGACCGCCGCCTTCGGCTCCTCGCTCTTCGAGCGCGCCCTCGCCGACGCGGCCGGCCGGCTCGCCGGCCTCGACGTGATCGCGCTGCTGCGGGAGGACGTGCTGGGCCTGCGCCCCGACGCGGTCCACCCGGGCCTCACGCGCGCGCACCTCCTGGCCTGGGCGGGCCGGCCTCCGGCCGATCGCATCGCGGTGCGCCACACCGTGGGGCTGCTCGACCCCATCGTGGCCGCCGACGTGCCGGCCGACGGCTGGCTCGGCGACGGGCTGCCCCAGACCCTCGAGGAGTGCGTGGCGGCGCACGGCCTCCGCCACTTCAAGCTGAAGGTCGGCGGCCGGGTCGACGCGGACGTGGAGCGGCTGCGCCGCATCGCCGCAGTGCTCGACCGCATCGGGGAGCCCTACCTGGTGACGCTCGATGGCAACGAGCAGTACAAGGCGATGGCCGACTTCGCGGCCCTGGTGGAGGCCGTGAGGGCCGAGCCGGCGCTGGCGCGGCTCTGGCGGTCGACCGCGTTCATCGAGCAGCCGCTCGACCGGGCCATCGCGCTCGACGCCTCGGCCGCGGCCGGGCTCGAGCGCCTCGGCCACGCGGTGCCGATCATCATCGACGAGAGCGACGGCGATCTGCAGGCGTTCCCCCGCGCGATCGCCCTCGGCTACCGCGGGGTGTCCACCAAGAACTGCAAGGGCATCGTGAAGTCGTTCCTGAACCGCACGCTCATCGAGCGCGAGAACGCGCAGCGGCCGGCCGGGGCCCGCCTCTTCATGAGCGCGGAGGACCTCACCAACGTGCCGGTGGTGCCGCTGCAGCAGGACCTCGCCACCGTGCGCGCGCTCGGCATCGCGCACGTCGAGCGCAACGGCCACCACTACGTCCGCGGCCTCGCCCACTGCTCGGCCCGCGAGCGCGCGGCCGCGCTCCGGCACCACGGCGACCTCTACGCGGGCGACGAGCGGGAGGCGTGGCTGCGCATCGAGCGCGGCTCGGTGCGCGTGGGCTCGCTGGCCGGGCCCGGCTACGGGGTGGGCTTCGACCCGGACCTGGACGCGATGGTGCCGCTCGAGCGCTGGACGTTCGACTCGCTCGACGCCGGGGACGCGGGCGCGGCCTGAGGGTCTTGCCGGGTCAGCGGCCGGCGGCGGCGTCGGCCGCGGTCGCGGCGGCGGCCTCCGCCAGCAGCGCGTACTTGGCGAGCGTGCGGGCGGCGAGGTCGGCCGGACGGTGCCCGGCGTCGATCCATTCCAGCACCTCGCCCAGCAGCAGGGCGAAGTGGCCCTCGTGGCCGCCGTCCGCTCCCTCGACGACCACCTCGTGGAGTCCCGCCGCGACCGCGCGTGCCGAGGCCCCCGGGCCCTCGGCGCGGGCCTTCTCGAGCGCTTCCCCCAGCGCCCGCGCGGTGGCGGCGGCATCGCGGCGGGCCCGCACGCGCAGGCGCCGCCGGAAGCCGGTCTCCGCGGTCTGCGCGAGGGAGACGGTCGCGTGGCGGCCGCGGAGGACGGCGCGCGAGGTGTCGCCGCCGCCCGGCGGGGTCGAGGGCTCCCAGCGCGCGATCGCGCGTGCGGTGACGCCGGCCAGGCGATAGACCAGCTCCGCGTTCGAGAACACGCGCAGGGCTCCGCCCTCCACCGCGGGGGCCAGGGCGGGCGGCACCGACGGCGCGCCGGTCACGCGCGTGAAGACGTCCAGCGGGACCCGCGTGGACCAGCCGCGCGCGGAGAGCAGGCGAGCGGCGGCCCCGTCCGCGGCGCCGTCGAGCCACCACTGCGCCTGATCGACCAGGTGGGTGGGGATGTCGACCGCGCCGCCGCCCTGCACGCGGGAGTCGAAGTACCACCACGGGCGGCGGAGCGGCGCGCCGTCCACGCGCTTCTCGAAGTGGTGGACGCTCTCCTGCTCGATGGCGAAGGCGGCGTCGGGATCGAAGCCGCCGAAGAGATCGGGATCGTCGACCAGGCGCTTGACCAGGCGCGCGACGGGGTCCCGGCGGCCGGTCATCATCTCGCGCACGAGCGCGCCGCCCGCGAGGCTCGCGCGGATCGCCGCGAGGTCGCCGGGCTCCACCAGCCACGGCTTGTCGGCCAGGACGTGGAGCCCGGCCGCGTGGAGCGCCTGGATCACCCGGGCCTTGCCGCCGTTGCGGCCGGCCAGCACCACCAGGTCGCCGGGGCGCTCGGCCAGCAGCTGCGCGAGCGGATCGGCGGAGAGGCGGACGCGCGGGCGCCAGGCGGTCGGCCGCTCCGGCCGGCGGTTGAAGCGCTCGATCAGGGCCAGGAAGTCGTCCAGCTCGGCTCCCGCGGCCGCGTAGACGAACACCTCCGGCGAGACGCTCGGGTTCCGCTCCCGCAGGGTGAGGGCGGCGTGGAAATGCCCGGGGTCGAGGAAGGCGAGGGTGTGCATGCCGGCGGGGCTAGCGTACTATGGGCGCGCCGCCGATGATGGGGACCGGACGCGCGCTTCGCCGCTACCTGCCCGCCGCCGCGCTGTTCGCGGCCCTGCTGGCCGCGTGGCAGCTCGCGGTCAGCGGGCTGGGGCTGCGCGAGTACCTGCTGCCCGCGCCGATGCGCGTGGTCCAGGCGATGCTGGGCGACGAGATCCCGTGGCCGCGCCACGTCGCGGTGACCGCGCTCGAGATCGCGGGCGCCTTCGTGGTGGCGGGGGCGGTGGGCGTGGCCCTCGGGGTCGCGGTGGCGTGGACGCCGCTGCTGTCGCGGGCGCTGGTGCCGTTCCTCGTCTTCGTCAACACGCTGCCCAAGGTCGCGGTGGCCCCGCTCTTCCTCCTCTGGCTCGGCTACGGGGTGGTCCCGAACATGCTGATCGGCGCCCTGATCGGCTTCTTCCCGGTGGTGATCAACACCGCGGTGGGGCTCTCGCAGGTGGACGAGGAGCTCCTGGACCTGGGGCGCGTCTTCAACGCCCCCAAGTGGAAGGTGTTCGCGACCATCCGCATCCCCAACGCGTATCCCTACATCCTCAGCGCGCTCAAGGTGACCGCGACCGCGGCGGTGGTGGGAGCGATCGTGGGCGAGTTCGTGGCCTCCCAGCAGGGGCTCGGCTACGTGATCATCACCACCCAGGGCAGCATGAACACGCCGGTGGCCTTCGCGGCCCTGGTGTGGATCTCGCTCGTCGGCCTCGCGGTGTACGGTCTGGTGGTGCTCGCGGCGCGGTGCATCGCGCCGTGGGCGGACTCGGTGGACTAGCGGGAACACAGCCAGAAGGGAGAACTCCGCATGACACGCCACGCGCTCTCGATCGCCCTCGTGCTCCTCGTGCTCGCGGCCTTCGGCGCGGGCCACCTCGCCGCGCAGGCGGCGCCGCAGAAGGTGGTCTTCGCGCTCAACTGGTTCCCGGTGGGCGACCACGCCGCCTACTGGGTGGCGCTGGAGAAGGGCTACTACCGCCAGCGCGGGCTCGACGTGGACATGCAGAACTCCAAGGGCTCGGGGGACTCGATCGCGAAGGTGGACAGCGGGCGCGCCGACGTGGGCCTGGCCGACAGCGCGGTGGTGATCGCGGCCGCCGCGCGCGGGGCCAAGGTGAAGGTGGTCGGGATGGTGTTCGACAAGAGCCCGCTGAACGTGTGGAGCCGCAAGGATGCGCCCATCACCAAGCCCAAGGACCTCGAGGGCAAGAGCGTGGCCGCCCCGCCCGGCGACGGCCAGCGGCAGATGTTCCCGGCCTTCGCGCGGGTCAACGGCATCGACGCGAGCAAGGTGACGTGGGTCAACGTGGAGCCGGCGGCCAAGGTGCCCGCGCTGGCCGAGAAGCGGGTGGACGCGGTGGCCGACTACACCACCGGCCTGCCCTTCTACGAGAAGGCGATCGGCAAGGGCAACGCGGTGATGATGCCGTGGGCCGACCACGGCCTCGACATGTACAGCATGTCGATCATCGCGAGCGAGAAGACGATGAAGGAGCGCGCGCCGATGCTGCGGGCGTTCCTGGAGGCCTCCTACCTCGGGTGGCGCGACGTGATGGCGGATCCGCGCTCGGCGCTCGAGATCTTCAAGAAGCGGGTGCCCGAGATCGACCTGGCGATCATCGAGCCCAACATGATGATGGGGCTCGAGCTCATGAAGACCGACCGCTACGCCAGGCACGGCATCGGCTGGATGGACGAGAAGAAGATGTGCGAGTCGGTGGACCTGGTGAACACGTACATGGGCGTGCCGACGAAGGTCGACTGCAAGACGGTCTACACCAACGAGTTCCTCACGCGGGTGGACATGCCGAAGTCGGCCCGCTGACCGCCCGCGTGGCGACGCCGCTCATTCGCCTCGAGGGCGTCGGCATGACCTATCCCGGCGCCTCCGGACCGGTCGAGGCCCTGCGGGACGTGGACCTCCAGGTGGCGCGCGGGGAGATGCTGGCCATCGTGGGCCCGTCCGGCTGCGGCAAGTCCACGCTGCTGCGGATCATCGCGGGGCTGCGGCCCGCGAGCCGGGGACGGGTGGAGGTGGACGGCCGGCCGGTCGAGCGCCCGATCCCGTCGGTGGGCATGGTGTTCCAGGCGCCGGTGCTGCTCAAGTGGCGCACCCTCCTGGACAACGTGCTGCTGCCGGCGGTGCTGTCGCGCCTCGACCCGCGCGCCTATCGCGAGCGGGCGACCGCGCTCCTGCGCCTGGTCGGGCTCGGCGAGTTCGCGCAGAAGCATCCGCGCGAGCTCTCGGGGGGCATGCAGCAGCGCGCCGCGCTCTGCCGGGCCCTGCTGCTGGATCCGCCGCTGCTGCTGATGGACGAGCCGTTCGGGGCGCTCGACGCGATGACCCGCGACGAGATGAACCTGGAGCTGCTGCGGGTGTGGGGCGAGGGCAGCGCGGAGCGCAAGACGGTGGTGTTCGTCACCCACTCCATCCCGGAGGCGGTGTTCCTGGCCGATCGAGTGATGGTGATGACCCCGCGGCCGGGCCGCCTCGCGCGCGTCTTCGACGTGCCGCTCCCGCGCCCCCGCACCGTGGCCTCACGCGCCGCGCCCGCCTTCGGCGCCCTCACCCTCACGATCCACGAGGCGCTGCAGGCCGCGCGGGGGCCGGTCGCCTAGATGTGAACTGCCAGGAGATTGTCCATCCGGGCCATCTCTGCGACGGTGGTGGTTGCCGACCAACCATCCCCGCAGAGGAGGAGGCCCGGATGAACATCCATAAGAATGCCCGGACGACGCCCCGGAGTCGAGGCCAGATCGTGGCGCGCGTGATGACCCAGCAGGAATCCCCCGCGACGGTCGCCGCCGCGGTGGGGGTGAGCGCGCGCACGGTGCGCAAGTGGGTGGCCCGCTACGCCGCCGAGGCCGAGGCCGGCTTGGCGGATCGCCCGTGTCGGCCGCACCGGAGTCCCGGGGCCACGCCGCGGCTGCTGGTGAGCTGGGTGGAACAGTTGCGCCGGCAGCGCTGGACCGGGGCGGCGATCGCGGAGGCCCTGCAGCTCAGCGCCTCCACGGTCGCCCGGCTGCTGCGGCGCCAAGGCTTGGCGCGCTTGCGCGCGCTGGACCCCCCGGTCCCGGTCCAGCGCTATCAGTGGGCGCGGCCCGGGGATCTGCTGCATCTCGACGTCAAGAAGCTCGGCCGGATCGGGCGCGTGGGCCACCGCATCCACGGCGATCGCCGGAGCCGGGTGCGGGGCATCGGCTGGGAATATGTCCACGTCGCGATCGACGATGCCTCGCGGCTGGCCTACGTGGAAGTCCTGCCGGACGAGGGCGACGCCACCACGACGCGGTTCCTCTGGCGCGCCCGCGCCTGGTTCCGGCGGCACGGCATCCGCATCCGGCGGGTGCTGACGGACAACGGGTCGGCCTATCGCTCGGCCCGCTTTGCCCGCCTCTGCGCCAGCGCCGGGCTGCGCCACCTCCGCACGCGCCCTTATACCCCGCGGACCAACGGCAAGGCCGAGCGGTTCATTCAGACCCTCTTGCGGGAGTGGGCCTATCGCCGCGCGTACCCGAGTTCGCCCCATCGCACGGAGGCGCTGCCCGCGTGGCTGTACTACTACAATTGGGAGCGCGGCCATGGCGCGCTTCACGGTCGACCACCCA
>DASRHC010000033.1:0-6932 GCA_035650715.1 Candidatus Methylomirabilota bacterium
GTGGGCCGAGCTCCGGGTCGAGCAGGCGCCAGCCGTCGGCCGCGCGGTACTCGCAGACCCAGTGGTCCTCCAGACAGTCGGGCGTGAAGTAGGCCGCGAAGCCGACGCGCAGCCGCGCCGGGACCCGATGGTGGCGAAGCGCGGCGCACGCCAGCAGCGTGTGGTCCGGGCAGATCCCGATGAAGCGGCGATCGGGCGGGCGCGCGATGTCCAGCGGCGCGGGATCCCGCGCGACCAGGCGATCGAGCATGTGCGCCAGCGTCCGGCTCTCCACGTCGTCGGCGCTCGCCGCCGCGGGCACGATGCCGAGCGGGTCCACGAAGCGGGCAGCGCGGTCACCGCGTCGACGTCCAGCGCCTTGAGCGAGTGAAAGAGACGGGCGCGGCTCACCGCGGGGCCATCGCCGTCAGCCGCCGCGCTTGAAGAACTGGACCGCGCGCTCGTGCTTCTCGGCCGCGGCCCGCGTGCGGAAGGTGCCCAGGTTGCGGCGGCGGCCGGTGCGCGGGTCCTTCTTGCGCGAGTAGAGACGATACTGTCCGGATGGCAGCTTGCGGATCATGCCTGGATTGCAGCCCCGGCGTCGGAGACGAGCGGACGGCACCGGTGGCATCCGGCTTGCGTCCTTTTCAGCGCCAGAGGGAGGACGACTCCATGGCGAGCTACACGATGACCTGTACCCACTGCGGCTACGAGGTCGTGTTTCGCACCGAGCCCGACGCGAAAACCGAAGGGGTTCGGCACCTTTGGCAGCAGCCCACCCACGGCGTCAAGGTGACGCCGAGCGAGGATGTGCTGATGCTCGAGGCTGAAAAAGTTACCAAGTAAGTTTCGCCGGCGGCGGGCGGGTCCGCGGCGAGGGGCTCGCCCGCCGGCCTCTTCTTGCACTGGACTAGAGGTACTGACCCGGCTCGCGTGCTCCCACCTCCGGGCCGGGAGGCAGCCCGCGGCGCCGCCGCATCTCCTCGATCTCGGCGCGCGCCTGCATGTGCTGGGTCCACAGCGCGGCCTGGATGCCCTGGAACAGACCTTCGAGCCAGCCCAGCAGCTGCGCCTGCGCGAGCCGCACCTCGGATTCACTCGGGGTGTTGTCGAGCGGCAGCGTGAGGGTCTCGAGCTCGTCCTGCAGCTCCTTCGACACGCCCTCCTTGAGGCCGGCGAGCGCTCGCTGGTAGACCTCCCGGAGGCGCTTGCGCCCCGCCTCGTCCGACTTGGACTGACGCACGTCTTCCAGCAGCTCCCGGATCATGGAGGCGATCCGGATGAGCTTGGCCGGCTGCTCCACCATCGGCGCCGGAGGCGTCGGCTGCTGCGCCTGAGGCTGGCCGGGCAGGATCACGGGGTGCTCCGAATTCACGCGCAGGTCGTCCTCGTTTCGAGCCATGCCCGGATGCTACCATGCCCGGCCAAGTCCGCGAGGGTCGACGGGACGCGGTAGCAACGTGCCGGCGGCGCGCCCCCCTTCCGCGAAACCCGCGTCCGGCCCGGTGATCTGGGCGTGCGCGACCGGGGCAGAAACCTTGCGTGATCGAACGCGAGCACGAACGCCCGAGGAGCGACAGCAGGGAGGGCGCGCAATGACACGCTGGCTTCTGGTCGCGGGACCGGTGCTGGGATTCACCGCGTCGGGGATGGTGGGCACCGCGGCGGCGAGCATGGCGTCCATCGTGGCGGTCGCGCCGGTCGAGAACGAGGAGCGGGCAACCGTGGCTGCCGCCGCGACCAGTGCGCTGGAGCGCGCGGTGCGGGGCGCGCACGCGATGGGCTCCGCCGAAGTGATGCTGAAGAGCGTGCGCCTGGTGCCGGGCACCGGGGTCGTGGTCGAGATCGTGGTCTCGGAATCGGGCGCCCGCCCTCCCGGTGACCCGGGCGAGGGCGAGGACGTCGAGCGCTCCAGCGTGGAGCGCGAGAAGACGCGCCCCTAGCCGGACTTCCGGGCGGCCCGCTCCGCCACCGGATAGCCCTTGGCCTTCCAGGCCGAGAACCCGCCGTCCATCTCCACCACGGACTGCAGGCCGAGCTGCTGGGCGGTGTCCGCGGCGAGGGCGGACCGCCAGGCGCCGTTGCAGTAGAAGACGAACTCCTTGTCGGCGTCGAAGACGTCCTTGTGGTAGGGGCTGTCGGGATCGATCCAGAACTCGAGCATGCCCCGCGGGCAGTGGAACGCGCCCGGGATCATGCCCTCGCGCTCCAGCTCGCGGACGTCGCGCAGGTCGACGAACACCACCTTGTCGCTGCCGAGGCGCTGCCGGGCTTCCTCGAGGCTGATGGTCTTGATGCGCGACTTGGCCTCGTCCACCATCTGCTTGAATCCCTTGCGCGGCGTCTTCATCGCCATGATCGGATGCCTCGCCTCCCGGGAGTGACCGCGTTCAGACTTCGAGGTTTTCCTTCCGCACCGCCGCGTCGGCCGCCAGCGCCGCGGGCGTCCCTTCGAACACGATACGCCCGTGGCCCATCACGTACACCCGGTGCGAGATCTTGAGCGCGATGGTGAGCTTCTGCTCGACGAGCAGGATGGAGACGCCGCGGCGGGCGATCTCGTCGAGGAAGCGGCCCACCTGGGCCACCAGCATCGGGGCCAGGCCCTCGGTGGGCTCGTCGATGATCACCAGCTCCGGATCGCCCATCAAGGTGCGGCCCATCGTCAGCATCTGCTGCTCGCCGCCCGACAGCACGCCGGCCGCGTTGTGCTGGCGCTCCCGCAGGTGCGGGAAGAGCGCGAACATGTCGTCGAAGGACCAGCGGCCGAAGCGCCCCGCCTGCTTGAGCCCCAGCTCGAGGTTCTGGCGCACGGTGAGGGTCGGGAAGACCTGGCGGTCCTCGGGCACGTAGCCGATGCCGGCGCGGGCGATGACGTCGGGACGCAGGCCGGCCAGGTTCCGGCCCTTCCACCGCACCTCGCCCACCGGGGCCACCAGGCCCATGATCGCCTTGCAGGTGGTGGAGCGGCCGACCCCGTTGCGGCCCAGCAGGCTGACGATCTCGCCCGCGCCCACCTCGAGGTTCACGCCCTGCAGGATGTGGCTCTTGCCGTAGAAGGCGTGGAGGTCCCGCACCGCGAGCATCACGCCACTCCGGTCTCGGCGGGAGTTCCCAGGTAGGCGTGCTGCACCGCGCGGTTGGCGCGGATCTCGGCGGGCGGGCCGGAGGCGATGACCTGCCCGTAGACCAGCACCGTGACCACGTCGGCGAGGTCGAAGACCACGCTCATGTCGTGCTCGACCATCACGAGGGTCTTGCCCGCGGTGATGCGGCGGATGAGGGCGACCGCGTGGTCCGCCTCGCTGCGGCTCATGCCCGCGGTCGGCTCGTCGAGCAGGATGGTGTCGGCCCCGCCCGCGATCGTGACGCCGATCTCGAGCGCGCGCTGCTCCGCATAGGAGAGGAGGCCGGCGGGCACGTCGCGCCGCGCCTCCAGGTTGACGTCGGCGAGCAGCCGCTCGGCCGCCTCGTTGAGCGCGCGCTCGCGGGCGAGCAGGTGCCAGAACGAGTAGCGGTAGCCGCGCGACCAGAGCAGCCCGCAGCGGATGTTCTCGAGCACGCTCATGCGCGAGAAGATCGACGTGACCTGGAAGCTGCGGGAGAGCCCGAGCCGGGTGATCTGGTGCGGGGCGAGACCGTCGATGCGTCGTCCGTGGAGCGCGATCTGCCCGGCGGTCAGGGGGAAGCGGCCGCTGATCAGATTGAAGAGCGTCGTCTTGCCCGCCCCGTTCGGCCCGATGATGGCGTGCCGGGTGCCCGCGGCCACGTCGAGACTCACCCCCATGATCACCGCGGTGGGGCCGAAGCTCTTCTGCACGGCGGTCAGGCGCAGGGCGGGCGCGGTCACGGCCGGCCTCCCGCCGTCTTGACCTCGTCGGAGACCGCGGCCCACGCGGCCCCGAAGCGCCGCACCGCCCGGCGCAGCCAGAGGCCGCCCGGGCCGAGGAGGAGCGCGGCGACCACCCACGGAGTCGCGTGGTGGGGGTCGATCGTGAGGCCGTGCACGGTGAGGCTCTTGCCCTGGGCCGCTCCGATGGTGAGGAACGAGCAGAGCTCCACCGCCAGCACGAAGCCCAGCACGACCAGCAGGGACGGGACCGCCAGCCGGAGGTAGGGGCCGGCGAGGCGGCGCAGGCGGCCCGCGCGCCGGATCGGCGCGTGCATCAGGACGAGGCCCGCGAGGCCGCCGGGGGCGAAGGTGACCATGAGGATGAAGAGGACGCCCGCGTAGACGAGCCAGGAGTTGGAGAGCAGGCTCACCCAGCTCTGCAGCAGCACGATGAGGACCGCACCCACCACCGGCCCCGCGAAGACCCCGACCCCGCCGATGTAGGTCATCAGGAGCGCGTTGGCCGACATGGAGGCGGCCACCGTGTCGAAGGTGACGATCTCGTACGTGAGGGTGTAGAGCGCGCCCGCGATGCCGGCGAAGAAGCCGGAGAGGGCGAACTGGAGGAACCGCACCATGCGCGGGTCGTAGCCCACGAACTGGGCCCGCTCGAAGTTGTCGCGGCAGGCGTTGGCCATGCGCCCGAGCGGGGTGCGGGTGAGCAGGAGCATCAGCGCGATCGCGATCGCGGTCCACGCCACGATGAGGTAGTAGACCTGGATGGAGCCGCTGTAGCCGAGCCCGAAGAGGCTGTGGCCGGTCATCCGGTTGGTGCTCACGCCGCCCTCGCCCCCGAAGAAGGTCTGGAACATCAGCGCGCAGGCGGTGATCAGCTCGCCGATGCCGAGGGTGATCATGGCGAAGGCGGTGGCGCGCTGCTTGGTGGCGAAGTAGCCGAGCGCGATCGCGGAGAGGAGGCCCCCGAGCCCGCCCGCGAGCGGGGTCAGCTCGAGCGGCAGCGGGAAGCCGCCCGCCTTGGAGAACGTGACCACGTGCGCGGTGCAGTAGGCGCCGAGCCCGAAGAGGACGGCGTGGCCGAAGGAGAGGAGGCCCGCCTGGCCCATCAGCATGTTGTAGCTGAGCGCGAAGATCACCATCATGCCGATCTGGCTCAGCATGGCCACGATGAAGCCGGAATGGCGCCCGGTGGTCCAGTCGTAGAAGAGCCACGGGATCACGAGGGCCACCGCGAGCACGGTTAGCCACGGCCACTGCCGGCGCAGGCCGCGGCGGGGCCGCGCCGTCGCCCGCGGCGGCGTGGCGGTGTCGGCGACGGTCTCGCTCACGTGTCGCGCGTGCCCATGAGCCCGCGCGGCTTGACCAGCAGCACGAGGATGAGCATCAGGTAGGGCAGGAGCGCGCCCACCCGGGGCAGGGGGATGGTGAGCACCTCGGCGAGCGGGGTCGACGAGGTCACCGTGATGCCGAGGCGGGCCAGCAGGTCCGCGAAGGAGACGTCCACCACCACCGCGAAGGTCTGCACCAGGCCCATGATGAGCGAGGCGATGAAGCAGCCGGCGAGCGAGCCGAGCCCGCCGAACACGACCACCACGAACACGATCGGGCCCATGGTGGCGGCCATCGAGGGTTCGGTCACCAGGTAGTTGCCGCCGATGACCCCCGCGAGGCCGGCCAGCAGGGAGCCGCCCGCGAAGACGATCGTGAAGACCCGCGGCACGTTGTGGCCGAGGGCGCTCACCATCTCGGGATGGGTGAGGGCGGCCTGGATCACGAGACCGATGCGGGTGCGGGTGAGCAGGAGCCAGATCGCCACGAACATCGCCACCGACACCAGCAGCATGAACGCGCGGTAGGCGTGGAAGTTGGAGCCGTAGATGTGGAAGAGCGCGCGGTCCAGCACCGGCGGAACGCGGTAGGGCACCGGCAGCAGCCCCCACGCCATCTGCACCGCCTTCTCGATGATGAAGGCGAGGCCGACCGTGAAGAGCAGCTCCGCGATGTGGCCGTTCTTGTGCACGCGGCGGAGCGCGTACATCTCGATGACCGCGCCCAGCGCCCCGCAGAGCAGGGGGGCGATCACCAGCGCGGGCCAGAAGCCGATCAGGCGGCTCACCGAGTAGGCGAAGTAGGCCCCCAGCATGTACATGCTGGCGTGGGCGAAGTTGAGCACGCCCATCATGGAGAAGATCAGGGTGAGCCCGCTCGCCAGCATGAACAGGAGCATGCCGTAGACCAGGCCGTTGAGGAGGGAGACGAGGACGACTTCCATAGAGAAGTGCCGTCTCACACCTGCACCCTCGCCCCCTCACGCTGCCCTCTCCCCGGAGGGGAGAGGGGTGGGCGAGAGGGGAGAGGGCCGGGGTGAAGGGCGGATGTCCGCCGAGCTAGCTCGTCGGCCGCTTCATGTTGCAGGTGTTGGGCTGGTCCAGGTCCTTGGGCAGGACGGTGGTCTCGGTCTTCCACCCGAGCCCGGTCTTCTCGGAGTCGTACTTCACGCCCTTGGTGAAGACGCCCACGAAGTACTCGCTCAGGATCTGGTGGTCCGGCTTCCGCATCGTCACCTGGTGGCCGAGCATGTCGGTGATGGTCAGCCCCTCGAGGGCCTGGGCGAACTTCAGCGGGTCGGTCGAGCCCGCCTTGTTGAAGGCCGCCTGCATGAACTCGAAGATGGTCCGGAAGCCGGCCGCGTAGAAGTCGAAGTCGTGGGTGGAGCGGAACTGCTTGGTCCAGCCCTCGGTGTCGGTCTTGCCGGTCTCGACCGCGATGTTCTCGTGGAAGGACATCACCGAGCGGACCTTGCCGTTGCCGGCGGGCCCGATGGCGGTGGGGCCGCCGCCGAGGTGCGCGTACATCGTGTAGTAGCGGATGTCGAGGCCCGCGTCCATGCCGGCCTTGATCAGCAGGGTCATGTCCGGCCCCCAGTTGCCGGTGAGCAGGGCCTGCGCTCCCGAGGCCTTCACCTTCGTGATGTACGGAGAGAAGTCCTTGATCTTGCCGAGCGGGATCAATTCGTCGCCGACCACCTTGACGTCCGGCCGCAGCCTGCCTAGGAAGGTCTTGACGTCGCGCTGCACCGACTGGCCGAAGAGGTAGTCCTGGT
>DASRHC010000034.1:0-122553 GCA_035650715.1 Candidatus Methylomirabilota bacterium
CCGGTGAGTGGGGTATCGAACAAGGACGCGGCCGCCGGGCGCCGCGCCCCCGCGCCCCCCCGTCACGGCCGTCCGAACCGCGCCTCATAGCTTCATGTGGGGATCGAGCCAGTCGCGCAGCGCGTTGCCCATCAGGTTGATCATCAGGGTCGTGACGAAGATGGCGAGGCCGGGGAAGGCGGCGATCCACCACGAGTTGAGCATGTAGACGCGCCCCTCGCCGAGCATGTTGCCCCACGCCGGGGTGGGCGGCTGGATGCCCAGGCCCAGGAACGAGAGGAACGACTCGGCGATGATCACCTGGGCCACCTGCAGGGTCGCGATGACCACGATCGGGGAGGTGAGGTTCGGGAGGATCTGCCGGAAGATGATGCGCAGGTGGCTCATGCCGAGCGCGCGGCCGGCCAGCACGAACTCTCGCTCGCGGATGGCCATCGCCTCCGCCCGCACCACGCGGGCGTAGATCGGCCATCCCGCGACGCCCAGCACGAAGATCATGTTGACCAGGTTCGGGCCGAGCACCGCGATGACCGCGAGGGCCAGCAGCACGAACGGGAAGGTCAGCATCACGTTGACCAGCGTCATGATCGACCAGTCGGGGCTGCCCCCGAAGTAGCCCGCGGCCAGCCCCAGCAGCACCCCGATGCTGGCCGACATCAGGACCGAGCAGACCCCCACCAGCAGCGAGACGCGCCCTCCGTAGATCATGCGGGAGAGCAGGTCGCGCCCGACCTGGTCGGTGCCGAGCAGGTGCTCGGGGACGCCGCCCTCCATCCAGGCGGGCGGCCCGAGCCGGTGGCGGATGTTGACCGCGAGCGGATCGTGGGGCGCGATGAGCGGGGCGAAGATCGCGCTGGCCACGATCCCGAGCAGCACCACCGCCGCCACGATCCCCCAGCGGACCCGCGCGAGTCGGCGGAGACCCCCCCGGGGGAGCGCGGGCGCGGCCGCCGCCTCGGGGAGCGCGACCAGATCGACCTTGCCCTCGGTCGCGGTGGTCACGAGCCGGTACGAATCCGCGGGTCGATGAAGGCCACCGCCAGGTCCACGATGAAGTTCAGGGAGACGATGACCAGCGCGAGCAGGATCACCGCGCACTGGACCACCGGGAAGTCCTGGTTGCGGATCGACTCCACCGTGAGCGTCGCCACCCCCGGCCACGCGAACACGGTCTCGGTGATGATGGCGCCGCCCAGGAGCTGGCCGAACTGCAGCCCGATCACGGTGATGACCGGGATGCACGCGTTCCGGAACGCGTGCTTGATCACCACGCGCGGCTCGGCCACCCCCTTGGCCCGCGCGGTCTTGATGAAGTCCATGTTCATGACCTCGATCACGCCGGAGCGGACCAGGCGCATCGTGATCGGGGCCAGCGTCGCCCCCAGGCAGAACGAGGGCATCACGAAGTTCCACCACGAGTCGTAGCCGGAGGCGGGCAGCAGCTTCAGGCGCACCGAGAACACGATGATCATCATGATGCCGAGCCAGAACAGGGGGGTGGCCTGGCCGGCGACCGCCGCGGTGGTGCAGAGGTTGTCGACCCACGAGTGGCGCTTCAGCGCGGCGAGGATCCCGAGGGGCAGGGAGATCAGGAGCGCCACGAACAGCCCCGCGAAGGTCAGGTAGATCGTGGCGGGCATCCGCTCCAGCACCAGCCGGAACGCGGGCGTGTCGGCGTACCACGACTTGCCGAAGTCACCCACCACCGCCTTCGACAGGAACTTCCAGTACTGCACGTAGAGCGGCCGGTCGAGCCCGAGGAGATGGCGGTAGCGCTCGAACTCCTCCACGCCCGCGTTCTGCGGCAGGAGCAGGAGGACCGGATCGCCCAGCACGTGGAGGATCGCGAAGGCGAGGATCGAGATGCCCAGGATCACCACCAGGAGCTGGACGAGCTGGCGGGCGATGTAGCGTCGCATGACGGCACGCGCCGGTCCCGGTCCCCCTCGCCCGGCCCTCTCCCGACGGGGAGAAGGTGACGGAGGGGAACCGGGACGGCGTCAGACTCCTACTTCTTCCGCGGGGTCACGACCCACATCCGATCGACCTCGTCGCGGGGCGCGTCGTAGTTCACGCGGTTGCTGACGCCCCACACCCCGCGCAGTCCCCACTTGAAGAGGTAGGCCGCGTCGTCGTGGATCATCCGCTGGGCCTTGGCGTAGATCTCGGTGCGCTTCTTGGTGTCGAGCGTCGAGCGGCCCTGGAACACGAGGTCGTCGAACGCCTTGTTGCAGTAGTAGCTGTACGGCTGGCCGCAGGTCATCACGTCGTAGAGGATCGCGTCCGCGTCGAAGATCGAGTAGTAGCCCCACGACCACTCGAACATCGGGTCGGCCTTGCCGTCACGGACAAGGTTGGTGAAGGGACCGGTCTCACCGATCATGCGCGCCTTGGTCCGGATGCCCGCCTTGGCCAGATCGGACACGATCGCGTCGGAGGTCTGGATCAGCCCGGGCTCCACGATCGGCTGTCCGCGCATGAACCCCACTTCGAGCCCGTTCGGATACCCGGCCTCGGCGAGCAGCTTCTTGGCCTGCGCCAGATCCTGCTTGTAGGGCTTGACGCTCGGGTCGAAGCCGAAGGCCATCGGGTTCACGGTGGTGGCGGTACGGTCGGCCAGGCCGTTGAGCACGTGCTTGATGATCCCGTCCATGTCGACGGCCAGGTTGGCCGCCTGCCGCACCCGCTTGTCCGTCATCGGGTTCGGACCGGACCGGCCGGCCTGATCGAGCTGGATGAACGCGGTGCGCAGGATCGGAGACGTCACCGTGCGCGCCTGACCCGACTTGTTGATCACGTCCATCTGGTCCGGCGGCACCGCCTTGATGATGTCCACCCCGCCCGAGACGAGCTCCGCGATCTGGGTCGCCTGCTCGGGGATGATCCGGATGCGGACGTACTTGAAGGCGGGCTTGGGCCCCCAGTAGTCGTCGTTGCGCTGGAGGAGGTGCTCCTGCTTCTTGTTCCAGCGCACGAGCTTGTAGGGCCCGGTGCCGATCGGATGCTCCTGCATCCACTCGTGGCCCTTCTCGCGGATGACCTTCTCGGACTGCATCACCAGCGCGGTGAGGCGCTCCACGAACAGGGGATAGGGACCGTCCGTCTTGAACCGCACCGTGAGGTCGTCCACCACCTCCACGCTCTTGATCTTGGCGTGGTTGCCGCGCGCGGTGAGCTTGTTCTCCGGGTTCAGCACGCGGTCGAAGGTGGCCTTGACGTCCTTGGCCCCGAACGGGGTGCCGTCGTGGAACTTCACGTTGGGACGGAGCTTCACCTCCCACGTGGTGTCGTCGAGGCTCTTCCACGAGAGGGCCAGGCTCGGACCGACCTTGCCGGTCTTGAGGTCGCGCGCCGCGAGGTGGTCGAAGACGTTGTACCCGAGGATGATGCTCTCGCGGAGCACCGAGTTGGGCGGGTCCCAGTTCTGCACGTCGCTCTGGAGCGCGTAGACGAGCGTGTCGTCCTTGGTCTGGGCCTGGAGCTCGGCGGGGGCGAGCAGGCCGAAGGCGAGCAGCAGAGCGAATCCCAGCGCGAGGGGACGGGCCATGACCTCCTCCTTCTTACCGGACTGCGAGTAGTCGACGGCGGTGGGGGCGGCGCTCATGTGCGGTCAGGTGCAGGAACAATAGCCGCCAGCCCCCGGGCAGTCAAGGCGCCTTGGACGTCCCGACCCGGCGTGCTATGAGAGGAGGCATGTCGGCGGACACGCGCCTCGACACGCCGCGGCTCGTGCTGCGCCGGCTGCGCGCCTCGGACGAGCCGGACCTGGTCGCCCTCGACAGCGATCCGGAGGTCATGCGCTACGTGGGCAATCCCGCCGGCGTGAAGAGCCCGTCCGAGACCCGGGAGCGGGCGCGCGGTCGCATCGACGAGGCCGAGCGCGGCACGCTCGAGCCCCTCGGGCTCTGGCGCATCGAGCGGCGCGACGACGGTGCCTTCTGCGGGATCGGGGCCCTGCTGCCCGTGCCCACCGGCGGGGACGTCGAGGTCGCGTACCGACTGGTGCGCGCGGCGTGGCGACAGGGCCTCGCCACCGAGGCCGCCGGGGCGCTCGTCGCGCACGCTCTGCATACCCTGGGGCTGCCCCGCCTGGTCGCGGTGACCTACCCGGAGAACCACGCGTCGCAGCACGTGCTCGACAAGCTCGGCTTCGAGCGGCGCGGGCTCACCGAGTACAAGGGCGTGCGGGCGACCTTCCACGTGCTGACCCGGCAACGTTGACTTTGCGCGGGGCGGCCCTCCATAATTGAGCGGTTCCTCGCATACCCATGGCCCCTTCATCCCTCTTCCTGGTCACCGGCGGTGCGGGCTTCATCGGCTCGCACATCGTGGAGCGCCTCCTCGCCGAGGGCCACCGGGTCCGGGTGTTCGACAACTTCTCCACCGGCAGCCGCGCCAACCTGGAGTTCGCCCGGGGCCACCGGCGCCTCGAGATCGTCCGCGGAGACCTGACGGACCTGAAGGCGGTGGAGAAGGCGGTGCGGGGCGCCACCGCCATCTTCCACCAGGCCGCGATGCGCTCGGTGCCGCGCTCGGTGGCGGACCCGCTCGGGGCCAACGCCTCCAACGTCACCGGGACCCTGCACGTGTTCTACGCGGCGGCCCGCCAGAAGAAGAAGCCGCGGGTGGTCTACGCCTCGTCGTCCTCGGTCTACGGCGACCGGCCCGACCTGCCCAAGCGCGAGGACCAGCCGACCGCGCCCATCTCGCCCTACGCGGCCACCAAGGTGGCGAACGAGCTCTACGGCTCGGTGTGGCATCGGCTGATGGGCGTGGAGACGGTGGGGCTGCGCTACTTCAACGTGTTCGGCCCGCGCCAGGATCCCAAGAGCGAGTACGCGGCGGTGATCCCGCGCTTCATCCTGTGGGGCCAGCAGGGCAAGCCCCTGCAGGTCCACGGCGACGGCACCCAGTCGCGCGACTTCACCTACATCGACAACGTGGTGTCGGCGAACCTGCTCGCCGCACGCGCGGACGCGGCCCGGGTGTCCGGGCGCGCCTACAACGTGGGCTGCGGCAGTCGCACCAGCCTGCTCGAGATCATCGCGACGCTCGAGAAGATGCTGGGCAAGCCGCTCCGCCGGGAGCACTCGCCGGGCCGGGTGGGGGACGTGCCCCACACCCTGGCCGACGTGAGCGCGGCCAAGCGCGATCTCGGCTACGAGCCGCTGGTGGACTTCGACGAAGGGCTCCGCCGCACCGTGGAATTCTTCACCGGGAGGAAATCGTGATGACGTGCCGGCCCCGGCACCGGGAGGACACTCTGATGACGCGCCTGCCGCGACCGCTCGCCCTCGCCGTCCTGCTCGCCGCGCTCGTGGCCGCACCCGTCGCCGCGCCCGCGCAGGCCCCGAACAGCCTGGTGATCCAGGTGCCGACGGAGCCGCCCGGGCTCGATCTGACGTCGAACCCGTCCTCCGCCATCGCGGCGGTGGTCTTCGACAACGTGCAGGAGGGCCTCATCAAGATCGACCGCCACGGGAAGATGGTGCCGTGGCTGGCCGAGCGCTGGTACACCAGCGACAACAAGAACTACACGTTCTTCTTGCGGAGAAACGTGCGGTTCTCCAACGGCCGCGAGATGAAGTCCTCGGACGTGAAGTTCGCCCTGGACCGGGCGGTGAACCCGGAGACCAAGCATCCCTACCGCGTGCAGTACGACGCGATCAAGGACGTCATCGTGAAGGACGACTACACGGTGACGGTGGCGCTCAAGAAGGTCGACGCGACCTTCCTCTACACGCTGGCCCGCCAGGGCTCGGTGATCTACCCGCGGGAGTCGGTGGACACCCTCAAGAGCCAGCCCATCGGCACCGGGCCGTTCACGGTGTCGGAGTGGGTGCGCGGCGACCGCATCGTGCTGCTGAAGAACAAGGACTACTGGGTGAAGGGGCTGCCCAAGCTCGACCGGGTGGTCTACCGGTTCATCCCCGATCCGAACTCCACGCTGGCCGCCATCAAGTCGGGCGACATCGACGTGTCCGCGTTCGGCATCGGGCCGGAGAGCGTGGACGAGCTCAAGAAGGACCCGCGCCTGCAGGTCATCGTGGGCGACACCACCAACGACGTGACGCTCTCGATGAACAACAGCAAGAAGCCCTACTCCGACAAGCGGGTGCGGCTGGCCATCACCCACGCCATCAACAAGGAGGAGGTCCTGAAGGGGGCGATGTTCGGCTACGGGAAGATCCTCGGCTCCAACGTGGATCCCACCAACCCCTTCTTCGTGGACGTCTCCAAGCGGGTGGGCTACGACCCGGCCAGGGCCAAGAAGCTCCTCGCGGAGGCCGGCTACCCGAATGGCTTCGACGCGGTGTTCAAGGTGGCGCCGCAGTACTACTACACGGTGCGGTCCGCCGAGATCGTGTCGAGCCAGCTCGCCAAGGTGGGCATCCGGGCCACCATCCAGCAGATCGAGTGGGGCCAGTGGCTCTCCCAGGTGTTCTGCCTCGCCCCCTGCCAGAACCCCGACTACGACATGTCGATCATCGGGCACGCGGAAGCCTGGGACATCGGCAACTTCGCCAACCCGAAGTACTACTTCCGCTGGGACAACCCCGAATTCCAGAAGCTCTACGCGGAGTCGCAGGTGACGATGGACGAGAAGGCCCGCCGGGCCCTGTTCGTCAAGATGCAGGAGATGCTGGCCGACGAGGCGCCCGCGGTGTGGCTGTTCATGCACCCGCGGCTGGTCGTGACCAAGAAGGGCGTGACCGGGCTCTGGAAGGACCAGCCCGCGCCCGTCCTCGACCTCTCCGAGGTGGCCTGGCAGAGGTGACCGCGGCGCCGGGGCCGCGCGGGCGTTGCAGCGCTACGTAGTTCGTCGCGTCGCGGCCCTCGCGGTCACCCTCTTCTTCGTCTCGCTGCTGATCTTCGTGGTGGTCCGGGTCCTGCCCGGCGATCCGGCCCTCATCATCCTGGGTCTCGAGGCCAGCCCCGAGACGGTGGCCCGGGTGCGGCACGCGCTCGGGCTCGACCAGCCGATCCCGGTGCAGTACGCGCGCTGGGTCGGCCAGGCCCTCCGGGGTGACCTGGGGCGGTCCATCCAGTACGACCTCCCGGTGGGAACCCTGATCCTCTCGCGCCTCGCGGTGACCCTGCCGCTCACCCTGCTGGCCGCCGGCTTCATGATCGTGGCCGCCATCCCGCTCGGGGTCTTCGCGGCCACCCGGCACCGCCGCTGGGGCGACTACCTGACCATGACGCTGTCCCAGCTGGGCGTGGCGGTGCCCGGCTTCTGGGCGGGGTTGCTCCTCATCCTGCTGTTCTCGGTGCGCCTGGGCTGGGTGCAGTCGGGCGGCTTCGACGGCTGGGGCGCCGGGCTCTGGCCGGGTCTGCGGTCGCTGCTGCTGCCCGCGATCGCGCTCGGGCTCTTCCAGTTCGCGGTGCTGGCCCGCACCACCCGCTCGGCCCTGCTGGAGGTGCTGCGCGAGGAGTACGTCAAGACGGCGCGGGCCAAGGGCGTGGCCGAGCGCGCCGTCCTGTTCCGTCACGCCCTGCGCAACGCCCTGATCCCCATCGTCACGGTGGCCGGCATCCAGCTCGGCCAGCTGCTGGCCGGCAGCATCATCCTCGAGTCCGTGTTCTACCTGCCCGGGCTGGGCCGGCTCACCCTGGCCGCGATCAGCGCCCGCGACCTGCCGGTCGTGCAGGGGGTCGTGCTCTTCGTGGCCTCCATGATCGTGACCGTGAACGCGGCGGTGGACATCCTCTACGGCCTCCTCGACCCCCGCATCCGCTATGGCTGACCATCGCGAGCGGCGCCGCCGCCTCTCCCGCGCCCTTCACCACGTCACCTTCGTCGTCGGGTGCCTGATCACCCTCGCGCTGCTGGCCACCGCGGCGATCAGCGTGATCTACACCCCGCGCGACCCGCTCGAGATGTCGATCGCCGCGCGCCTGCAGGGCCCCTCGGCGGCCCACCCGCTCGGCACCGACCAGTTCGGGCGCGACATCCTGTCGCGGGTCATGCAGGGCGCCATCACCTCGATCCTGGTCGGGGTCATCGCGGTGGGCATCGGCATGGCGGTGGGCGGCGCCTTCGGCATCGTGTCAGGCTACTTCGGCGGCTGGCTGGACGAGACCTTCATGCGGCTGGTGGATGCGATCCAGGGCTTCCCGGCCATCCTGTCGGCGCTGCTGCTGACCGCGGTGTTCAAGCCCACGCTGACCATCTCGATGGTCGCGATCGGGGTGGCCTTCCTGCCGGTGTTCGCCCGCCTGACCCGCGCGAGCTTCCTCGAGTTCCGGGACCGCGACTTCGTGCTCGCCGCGCGCGCCCTCGGCGCCGGCGACCGCGCCCTCATCGGCCGGCACATCCTGCCCAACACGCTGCCGCCGCTCATCGTGCAGGCGACCATCAGCTTCCCGGTGGCGATCCTGGCCGAGGCCGGGCTCTCCTACCTGGGCCTCGGCACCCAGCCGCCGAATCCCTCGTGGGGCCTCATGCTGAAGGAGGCCCAGGGCTTCCTCTCCCTCAACCCGTGGTACGCGATCTTCCCCGGCGGGGCGATCGCGCTGACCGTCCTGGGCCTCAACCTGCTGGGCGACGGCCTGCGGGACGTCCTCGACCCGAAGACCGCGTCCTCCTGAGCGCGCGCGAAACCAGCGCCGGAGCAGTCCGACGAGGTTTCCCCATTGAAGTCGGCGCCGAGTGTGCTAGCCTTGGGCCAGCCATGGGGGGCGCCGGCCACACGTGACCCCGTGAATCCCCCGCGCCACTCGACAACAACTCGCTGCACGAACCGAAGACGAAGGGAGACCCATCGGTGCTTCGACCGCTGCTCTACGTGATCGGCACGCTCCTGGTGACACAGGCCGCCGTGATCGCCACTTCGGTGTACCTGCATCGCGGCCTCGCGCACCGCGCCCTCCGGCTCCACCCGATCGCGGACTGGGTCTTCCGCTTCATCCTCTGGTTCACCACCGGCCAGAACCGGCGGGAGTGGGTGGCCGTCCACCGCAAGCACCACGCCTTCACCGATACCGCGAAGGATCCCCACAGCCCGCTGGTGCACGGCTTCTGGAAGATCCAGCTCGGCAACGTCTACTACTACGTCCGGGAGGCCCGGAACCCGGAGACCCTGGCCCGCTGGGCCAAGGACATCCGCGACGACATCTGGGACCGGGTGATCTTCAACAAGGGCACGCTCGGCGGGGTCGTCGGGATCGCCACCGCCATGCTGGTCCTGGGGCCGATGTGGGGCCTGCTCCTGGCCGTGACCCACTTCGTGCTGTACGTGTTCGTGCTGGCCCCCTCGATCAACGGCCTCGGCCACTGGTGGGGCCGCAAGAACTTCTTCAACAATTCCGCCACCAACCTCCGCGTGCTCGCCTGGCTCACCGGCGGCGAGAGCCTGCACAACAACCACCACGCGTATCCCTCGAGCCCCAAGTTCAGCATGGGACGCTTCGAGTTCGATCCCTCGTGGGTGGTGATCCGGGTGCTGATGGTGCTGCGCCTGGCCCGGCTGATCGGTGAGAAGGTGAAGCTGGCGGCGTAGCCGCGCCGCCCGCTCAGGGCCCGGGTCCGAGCAAGCGCCCGGGCCCCGCGCCGTGTCCGGCTGGTTTTCCTTGACGGCTTCGTGCGGCCCCGTGTCCAATGGGCCGTGCTGTTCAGCTCGCTGGAGTTCCTGCTTCTCTTCCTTCCTCTCACGCTCGCGGTGGCGCTCCGTCTGCGCGGCCAGCCCCTCCTGCGCTGGATCGCCCTCACCAGCGTGGTCTTCTACGCCTTCGCGGGGCACTGGTGGTTCATCGTACCCATGCTGGTCACCACCACCGTGGACTACTGGGTGGCGATCCGCATCGCGGCGGAGCGCCGGTCCGGCTCGCGCGCCTGGCTCCTCGGGGTGTCCCTGGCCGGCAACCTGGGGCTCCTGGCCTACTTCAAGTACTCGGGCCTCGTGGTCCGCACCGCGGAGCAGGCGCTGGTGGCGCTGGGCTTCGAATCCTCCGCGGGCGCCTTCCGCTGGTTCGAGGTGGTGCTGCCGGCCGGCATCAGCTTCTACACGTTCCAGACCCTGTCCTACATCATCGACGTGTGGCGCGGCCACGCGCCCGCCGAGCGCAACTTCGTTCGGTTCGCCGGCTTCGTGAGCTTCTTCCCGCACCTGGTGGCCGGCCCGCTCACCCGTCACCACCAGCTGATCCCGCAGCTGGCCCGGATCGCCCGCACCGGGATCACCCCGCGCTGGGAGGAGGGCATCCTCCTGTTCAGCGTGGGACTCTGCAAGAAGGTGTTGATCGCGGACCGGCTCGGCAACCTGGTCGATCCGGTGCTGGCGCACTCCGCGAGCCTCGACGCCTCGCGGGCGTGGCTGGCCCTCCTCGGCTACGCCTTCCAGATCTACTTCGACTTCAGCGGCTACTCGGACATGGCCATCGGGCTGGGCCGGCTCTTCGGAGTGGAGCTGCCGCAGAACTTCAACAGTCCCTACAAGGCCGTCTCGCCGAGCGACTTCTGGCGGCGCTGGCACATGACGCTGTCGCTCTGGCTGCGCGACTACCTCTACATCCCGCTCGGCGGCAACCGCTGCTCACCGGCTCGCCGTCGCTTCAACCTGATGGCCACCATGGTCCTGGGCGGGCTCTGGCACGGGGCCAGCTGGACGTTCGCGGCGTGGGGCACGTGGCACGGCGTCCTCCTGGTGGCCCACCAGGCGTCCCCCGCATGGGAGCGGCGCCTGTCGCCCTTCTGGCAGCGCAACCTGACGTTCCTGCTCGTGACGCTCGGCTGGGTCTTCTTCCGCGCCGAGAGCTTCGCCCTCGCCGCGCAGTGGTTCGCGGGGCTGGCCGGCTTGCACGGCCTGGGCCTGGCCTGGACCCCGGAGCTCCGAGCCCTGGCCGCTCTGGTGATCTTCTGCCTCCTGGTGGTCCGCCTTTGCCCCAACAGCCTCGAGGTGCCGCTCCACCGCCTGGGCCGGCTGCCCCAGGTGGGCCTCGCCACCGCGACCGCGATCGCGGTGCTGCTGATGAACTACGGATCCAAGTTCCTCTACTTCCAGTTCTGATCCATGCGCGTCTTCGTGATCACGCTGACCGCGCTCCTGCTGGTGGTGATCGCGATCAACGCCGCCGCGTCGTGGCTCGGTCGCCGGCACGACGCGAGGATCCAGGTCCTCGCGGCCCGCCTCGAGCCGGGACAGGCCATCCTCGTCACCCGCGAGCTCGACGACCGGCGCCTCCAGCGCGTGCGGCTTCCCGTGATACCGCGGCCGACGGTGGTCGCGTTCGGCTCGAGCCGGGTGATGCCTCTCACCGGGGCAGCGCTGGGCCTGCCGCCGGGCGGCTTCTACAACGCGGCGGTGAGCGCGGCCTCCGTGGAGGATCACATCGCGCTGTGGCAGCTCCTGCGGCGCAGCGGGCACGTGCCCGACGTGGCGATCTTCTCCATCGACCACTGGGCGCTGGCCCATTCCCAGGAGGAGGTGCGCTGGCTCGCGCTGGCCGACCTGGTGCGCGAGTTCCTGGCCGACTCGGGGCGCGAGAAGGGTTGGGGGCGCGCGCCGCTGCAGACCGCGGTCTACGAGTGGGCGCGCTTCAAGGAGCTCTTCTCCTACAGCGTGCTGCGCGCCTCGGTGAACGATCTGGAGCGCGCGCTGCGGGGCCGCGGCCGGCGCGGCCGGGAGATGGTCGAGTCCCTCCGGCGCGATGTGGTGCCGGAGGCGCGGGTGGGGGACCGCCGCGCGGTGCGGGCCGACGGCAGTCTGATCTACGAGCGGGCCTATGCGGAGCAGACCCCGGAGCAGGTGCGCCAGGAGGCGGTGCGCTTCGCCCGGTCGGGGGCGCGCGGGCTTTTCGAGTTCCGCCTCGATCCGGAGCGGCTGACCCGGCTCGAGCTCCTGTGGCGCGACATGCGCGCCCGCGGGGTCGAGCTGGTGGTGTACCTGCCGCCCTACCACCCGGAGGCGTGGGTCCGCCTCCACGCCGACCAGCGCGCGGCGGGCGCGTTGCGGGAGACCGCGGCCGCGGTGGCCGCGCTGGCCGCCCGGGTGGGGGCCCGCTTCCTGGACGCGTCCGATCCGTCCCGGATCCCCTGCGGCGCGGAGCAGTTCTACGACGGCGACCACGCGCGGGCGACGTGCCTGCGCGCGATCCTCGAGCGGCTGATGGCCGCGCCGCGGCCCGGTGGAGCGGGACCGCAGGCGGGCCGCGCCGCTTCAGCGCTTGCGCCCCACCGTCGGTTCGACGTGGTCGCCGTCGGTGGTGACACGGCCCTCGACGATCTCGAAGCGGTCGAGCACGAATCGCAGCGCGGGCAGCCGGTCGCGCAGCGAGGTCGCGGTGTCGAACCCGGTGCCCTCCGAGCGCACGTAGTCGAACACCAGGTGCCCGCCCGGCTTGAGCGCGCGGTGGAGATGCTCGAGCACGGCGAGGGGACGGGGCACGTGCTCGAGGACCTCGAGGCAGAAGATCGTGTCGTAGAGCCCGGGCAGCGCCGCGTCGTCGTTGGGCTCGACCGGCACCATCGTCACGAAGGGATCGTGCTGGAACTTCCAGCGCGCGTAGTGAAAGAGCAGGTGCGGGATGTCGGCGCCCACCAGCTGCAGGTCGAGGTGCCGGTAGCGCCGGGCGAGCGCGGTCAGGATCGGGGCCGCCCCGCATCCGTACTCCGCCACCCGGCCGCCGCGCGGCACGTAGCGCACGAAGGGGTGCACCCGCAGGGGCGATAGCGCCTGCCGGAAGGTGTAGGCGAACAGGTAGTAGATCGCCCGATGGTCACGCCACGCCTCGAGGTGCCGCTCGTCCGAGGCGAGGGACGGGTTCTCGATCTGCTCGAAGTAGATCGTCTGCAGCCGCTGCCGGTACACTCCGGAGAGAAAGTAGAAGTCGTGCGGATGGAGCGGACGGTTGCCCAGCTCGCCCACCCAGTAGCGCTGGAACTCGTAGAACCAGTCGAGCCGGAGGTTGGCGTACACGAGGCGGCGGTGCCAGCCGAGCTTCACGAGCGCGCCCAGCGCGTAGAGCCGGGCCAGGCTCGCCGCGCGTCCCAGCGGACCGAGGCGGTCGCCGCTGCGCGCGGCCGGATCGGGCGGCGGCAGCGAGGCCTCCTGCTGCTTGAGGAGCGCCGCGACGTCGAGCCGCACGTCGTCGTAGTGATTCACACGCGCTACGCTAGCTCGCGCCTTCGGGCGGTGTCAAGGAATGGGGACCGCGCGGCGGGGCTCGCGGCGAGCGCGTGCTAGAATTTCCGCACATGGCGAGGACCGTCGGCGTGGTCACGGTGGCCCGTTCCGACTACGGCCACCTCGTTCCCCTCCTCGAAGCCCTGCGCGATCGGCCCGACGTGAAGTTGCAGCTGCACGTCGCGGGCGGGCACCTTTCGCCGCGCTTCGGCCGAACCGTGGACGCGATCGTCGCGGACGGCTGGGCGATCGAGTCCCGGGTGGAGACGGTGGGCGCCACCGACGCGGCGGACGACATCGCGGCGGGCCTCGGCGCCGCCGTGTCGGGGTTCGCGCGCGCCTTCGCGCGGGCGCGCCCGGACCTTGTCGTCGTCCTGGGCGACCGGCTCGAGATGCTGGCCGCCGCGATGGCGGCGCTGCCGCTCACGATCCCGGTCGCCCACCTGCACGGCGGCGAGGTGACGGTGGGCGCCGTCGACGAGCAAGCGCGCCACGCCATCACCAAGCTCGCGCACCTGCACTTTCCGGCCGCCGCCGAGTACGCGCGGCGCATCGTGCAGATGGGCGAGGAGCCGTGGCGGGTGCACTGCTGCGGCGCGCCCGGCCTCGACCGCTTCGCGCGGCTGCCGTATCTGTCGCGCGCGGACCTCGCCGCCCGGGTGGGCCTGCCGTTGCGCCGTCCCACCCTGCTCGTGACCTTCCATCCGGTGACGCTCCAGCCGGGGGAGGCCGCCGCGCAGAGCCGGGAGCTGGCGGCCGCCCTCGGCGCGCTGGAGGGCGACGTGGTGATCACCTACCCGGGCGCGGACGCGGAGCATCAGGCCGCCATCGAGCCCCTCGCCTCGCTCGCCGCCTCGCGACCGGGCACGCGCCTGATCTCCTCGCTCGGCGAGGTGGGCTACGGGTCGATGTTGCGCGAGGCCGACGTGATCGTGGGGAACTCCTCGAGCGCGATCATCGAGGCGCCCTCCTTCGGCCTTCCCGCGGTGAACGTGGGCATCCGCCAGGAGGGACGGCTGCGCGCGGCCAACGTCATCGACGTCGGGCCGGAGCGCGGGCAGATCGCGGCCGGGATTCGCCGCGCGCTCTCCCCCGCCTTCCGGGAGAGCCTGCGCGGGCTCGTGAATCCCTACGGCGACGGACACGCGGCGCCGCGGATCGCGGAGGTGCTGGCCACGGTGGAGCTCGGGCCCCGGCTCCTGCGCAAGCGCTTCGTGGACGGTTCGTGAGGATCGCCTTTCTCGCCTCGCGCAAGGGCTACCTGAAGGTCATGGGCTCGCTGATCCAGGCCGCGCTCGACCGCGGCCACGAGGCGATCCTGCTGACCGACCCGAACGAGCGCAAACCGGGCGAGGCGGCCACCGACGCCGATCTGGCCCACTGGCCGGCCGCGCAGCGCGTGCCCCACCGGCAGGGCCAGCCGCTGCTGCACCGCCTGACGGAGGCTCGCGCCCAGGCCCTGGTCGGGCCGTCGCTGCACTTCGTGCTGCGCGCGACCGGCCTCGCCGCCGACAGGGCGGCCGCCCGGGCCGCCGGGGTGCGTCTCTACTCGGTCGACTACGTGCTGGAGACGCTGACCAGCGATCCCGAAGCCTACCGGGTCATCGACGTCACGTTCTACGCGACGGAGTTCGAGCGGCGCCTGCACTGGGAGATCCTGGCCGATCGCTTCGCGGCGGTGGCGCGGGAGGTGAGCCTCCCGGCGCGGAGCGCGGTGTGCGGCTCGACCATGCTGGATCAGCTGGCCCTGGTGGACCGCGATCGGGTCCGCCGTCGCCTCGGCCTGCCGCCCGATCGGCCGGTGGTGCTGCTGATGTCGCTCAAGATGGCGGTGCCGGAGCCCTGGCGGCGCTTCGTGTGGGGCGACGGGCCGGCGCCGGTGCGGGCCGCGCTGGCGCTCGCCCGCGGTCACGCGGCGCTCGTGCCCGCGATCTGGAAGGGCAACGGTTACCGCGAGCTCGTGGATGCCCTCCGCGACTTCTGTCGCCGGAGCGGGGCGGCACTGGTGGTGAAGTCGCGCGGCAAGAACCGGGACCCGCGCTTCCTGCGCGAGAGCGCGGACGTGTGGGTCGAGTCCGACTACTCGGTCTTTCCCTACACTTCCATCGAGCTCATGGCCATCACCGATCTCTGCGTGCACTTCCAGAGCGGCGCGGTGCTGGAGGCGGCGGTCGCGAAGGTGCCGTCGCTCAGCGTGAAGGTGCCCCAGTCGCACCTGCAAGACTACCCGGGGCACGAGCAGGTCTTCGGCGGTCGGGAGGGGACCCTGCAGAACTTTCCGGGCGTGGTGTGGAGCGCCGGCCACGAGGAGGCCGTCGCGTGCCTGCGAGGTCGGAGGCTCGGTGACTTCGTCGTCGACGCGCCGGCCCATCGACGCTATCTGGAGCAGTTCGTGGGCGGCGACGACGGCCGCAACAGCCACCGGGTCCTCGACGTCATCGAGCGCGGCGCCTGACTCAGGCGGAACGGCCGCGGCGGGCCAGGAGCAGCTCGGCCATCCGGAAGTCCAGCTCGGAGTCGATGTTGATCGAGTCCTCGCGCGGCATCACGTACGGAGCGGTCGCGCGCGGATAGAATGTCTGCTGCGCCCGCAGGACCCCGGTTCGCACCGCGTAGATCGAGCCGTTCGGGCGATAGGCGACCGGCAGCTGCTGGCGGTGGTCGGCGGCGGCGCCTTCCGGCAGGAGCCATCGGAGGCGGCCGTCCACGATACGCAGCATCCAGTAGGGCGGATAGTCCGGCTCGGTGACCGCGACCACCGCCTCCGCCTCCGGGTCGCTCGCGAGCGCCGCGATCGCCTCCCGGATGTGGCGCGCACCCCGCAGGGGCGCGGTGGCCGGCAGCAGCACCACCACATCGGGCGTGAAGTCCTCGTGCGCCACGACCCAGTCGAGGGCGTGGAGCGCCACGTCCACGGTGGAGCTGT
This sequence comes from Candidatus Methylomirabilota bacterium, assembly GCA_035650715.1. Lineage (GTDB taxonomy): Bacteria > Methylomirabilota > Methylomirabilia > Rokubacteriales > CSP1-6 > CAMLFJ01. Next base: position 16,051 of record DASRHC010000034.1, read on the forward strand.
CGTCGCGGGCCAGCTCGGCCGGGCGCACGAACGGCGCCGGGCACCCCGCCGCGCGCGCGGCGGCGAGGATCTCGAGGTCGTCGGTGGAGACCACGGTGCGGGTGAGCGCGGGGCAGGCCAGCGCCGCCTCGATGGTGTGGGCGATGAGCGGCCGGCCCCCGAGCGGAAGCACGTTCTTCCGCGGGAGACCCTTGGAGCCGCCGCGGGCCGCGACGACGCCCAGCGCGGTCACGAGACGACCGGTCGGGACGCGTTCCGGGCGGCCGCGCCCCGGGCGGCCGCGCGCACCGCGTCCACGACGACGTCGAGGCGGGCCGATCGCGGCAGCCGAAGGCTTGCCGCGTGGTACGCGGCGGCGTTCGCGGGCGCCAGCGCGTCCCGGAGCAGGCGCGGCAGGTCCTCCGCCCGCTCGGCCACCCGACCCAGGCCTGCGCCCGCGCCGTCGGGCGAGCGGACCCCCGCGTAGCGAGCCAGGAAGTCTCGCGTCTCCGCGCGCGTCAGCAGGAACAGCACGCTGCCGAGCGGGCGCGGGCTCCGGGCGCTGAGGAACGCGTAGTCGATTCCACACGTCGAGTAGCAGGTGGTGACGAGGTCGCACGCCGCCAGCCAGGGCTCGGCGGGACCTTCGCCGGTCGCATCGTGGACCGCGAGCCCGGCCGCGGCGAGCCGCGCCGCGTAGGCCGCGGCGGCGTCGGGCTGCTTGGGGTGCCCCCGCAGCAGGACCAGCGGCGACGTGGGGAGCGTCCCGAGCGCGGTCACGAGATCGGCAAAGGCACCGTCGTGGCCGGGCACCTCCGGCGGCTGAGCGAAAAAGCCGATCAGCGGCCGATCGTCCACTGCGCCCGCGCGGGCGCGCGCCTCGGTCCGCAGGTGCGCCACGTCGAGGTGGGCGTAGGGCGCGTGCCGCAGCGAGCCGACCGGCGTGGCGGAAACGCCCCATCGCCGGCGGGTGAGCGCCGCCGCCGCCTCGTCGCGCACGAAGTAGGTCCCGGCGTGGATGCCGCCGATGGCGTTGGCATCGCCTGGATAGTCCTGCAGCGCAAACGTCGGGCGTCCGCTGGCGCGCGCCAGCAGGGCCTCGTCGAGCCCGACGCCGAAGGAGGAGATCGTGACCAGCACCGCGTGCGGATCCACCCGCGCGAGCAGCGCGTCGGCCGCCTCGAGGAGGGCGCGGGGATCGCCGCCGGCGTCGACCGCGGTGGCGCCGTCGCGCAGGGTGAAGCGCGCCGGCCGCTCGCCCGCGTCGATGAGCTCCTCCCAGGCGGGCGGGCTCGCCGCGAGCTCGACGGCTAGATCGTCGGTCGCGCGCAGCGCGGGGACCACCGCCGCGAGCAGCGCGGCGCCGGCCGGGTCGCGGGCCGAGAGCAGGACGCGCAGTGACCTCACGGGCGGGCCAGTCCCGCCGCCACCACCGCCTCGGCGAGCGCCCAGTCCTCGGCGGTATCGATGTCGATGTCCTCTATCGTGCTCGACGGCAGCGGCCGCAGGCACGGTGGGAAGAGTCGCCGATGTTCGGCCAGTGCCGCGGTGGTGAGCAGGTAGAGGCTGCCGCTGGGCGTGAGCAGGGACCGCACGTCCTGGCGTCGCAGCCGCTCGTCCCACGGGGCGAGCGGCTCGAGCAGGCCGTCGGTCCGCTCCCGGTACATCACGGAGAGCGGGCGCTCGATTCGGCGCATCGCGATCACGCCTTCGGTCCCGTGCTCGCCGAGCAGGACCATCGCCTCGCGCAACCGCTCCGGCCGCCGGAACGGGCAGGTCGGCTGCAGCAGCATCACCGCGTGGGGACGATAGCCGGACTCGCGCGCGAGCCACTCGAGCGCGTGCTCCACGACCTCGAACGACCCGGCGGTGTCGGTCGCGAGCGCAGCGGGGCGGAGGAAGGGCACCTCGAGCCCATGGGCACGCCCCACCTCGGCGATGGCCGGATCGTCGGTACTGAGGACCGCGCGCGCGGCCACACCGGAGGCCGCGATGGCACGCGCGGTCCAGGCCAGGAGGGGGAGGCCGCCCAGCGGGCGGACGTTCTTGCCGGGCAGGCCCTTGGACCCGCCGCGGGCGGGAACGAGGATCAGGAGACCTGGTGCCGGAGCGCCCACCGGTTGCCTTCGCGCTTCCAGAGGTGCGGGGAGCGGAACCGGTCCACGATCTCCCAGAACCGCGCCTCGGCGATCCCCATGTAGTCGATGTTCTCCTTGAACCACTTCTTGGGGAACTCGCCGTCGAAGCGCCGCACGAGGGCCACGCCTTCCTCGCGGGTCAGGTGCCCGTTCCGGATCTCCTGAGCCGCGTCGTAGGAGGCGCGCCCGAGCCCGAACTTCACGTAGGTCGTGAAGTAGTGGAGCCCGTCCATGCGGTCGTCGATGCTGTTGTACTTGGAGTAGGTGCCCTCGGTGCGCTCGGTGTTCGCTTCGAAGCCGGCGTGCTCGACCGCGAAGTAGTAGCACTCCTGCGGTATCCACTTCACGTAGTAGCCGAGATAGTGCACCTCGATCTTCTTCTCGGCCAGCACCGCCGGGTCGACGGGCAGGTACGGCTCGAGGTCGCGGCGCTCGATGCCGTGCGCGGCCAGCTCCGGCACCCGCACCCCACCCAGGTAGAGATCGTCCAGGGCCGCGCCCGCCGCGTAGTACCGCGGGTCGCGGTGCGGGGTGGCCGCCTCCGCGATCGGATTGCCGTACTCCACCTCGTTCTCGCCGTAGATCACGAGGCGGATGCCGTGCATGGCCGCGAAGCGGGGCGGGAAGCCCTTCTGCCCGAAGATGAACGGCTGGAAGGGGTGGAGCAGGTTCTCGAACGCGAGCCGGGTGAGCGTGCGGTGCACGCGCCCGTTCGGGGTGCAGAGGTAGTTGTCGAAGCCGGAGTGGATCCACGACTGGAAATTCCGCCAGCCCACTTCGGTGTAGATGTGGGGGGCCCACGTCACGGTCAGCGGGTTCATCCCGTACTTGTACTTGAGCAGGTGCGCCGCGTAGACGCTGTCCTTGCCGCCGCTGCCGGGCACCAGCACGTCGTAGCCGCCGTCGCGGCGGCGATGCCGGTCGAGCAGATCCCGCAGCTCGCGGTCCCGCTCCGCCCAGTCCACGCGCTGCTTCATCTCTGCGAAGCGGCAGGCCGCGCACACGCCCTCCGCGTCGAAGTGGATGGTGTCCTTCTTCGATGCTTCGGTGTGCGCGTACTCCACCGCGGACGACGGTCGCTGGTTGGAGATCACGCAGCGGGTGCAGAAGCGCACCTCGGCGGGCAGACCGAACTTGGCCTCGAGCATCCGCTCAGCCCCCATGCACGAACGCGTCCACGATCGCCAGGCCCACCTCGCCGCTCTTCTCGGGGTGGAACTGGCAGCCCGCGATGGGGCCGGCCGCGATGGCCGCGCAGATCGGGGCGCCCGCGAAGATGATGTCGGCCAGCCGGTGGGTCGGCTGCGGCCGGGCCGCGTAGGAATGCACGAAGTAGGCAAAGTCGCCCGGCTTGACCGCGCGGAAGATCCCGTCAGCCCACGAGGCGCCGCCCGCCGCCGGCTCGAGGCGGCACCAGCCCACGTTGGGGATCTTCTCGCGGCTCCCGGGCGCGGGCGCGGGCAACCGGTCGACCGTGCCCGGGAGCAGGCCGAGGCCCTCGTGCCAGCCGAACTCGGTGGAGGAGGCGAGCAGCAGCTGCATGCCGAGGCACAGCCCGAGCAGGGGACGGCCGGTGGTCGCGAATTCCCGCAGCGCGTCGACCAGGCCGCGCGCCCGCAGGCCCGCCATGGCGTCGCCGAAGGCGCCGACCCCGGGCAGGATCACGCGCTCGGCGGCGCGGACCACCGCCGGGTCCGACGAGAGCGTGGGCGCGCCCCCGACCGTGGCGACCGCCTGGCAGACACTCCAGAGGTTGCCGCGCCCGTAGTCGACCACGACCACCGGCGGCGTCCTCATGCCGACGTGCGCACCGGGATCTCGGCCTGCGCGAGCCTCGCCTTGATCGCGCCGATCCCATGCCGGCCGTAGTGGAGCACCGAGGCCACCGCCACCGCGTCGGCGCCGCCTTCCCGCAGGGCCTGAACCGCATGCTCCGGCGTGCCCACCCCGCCGCACGCGATCACCGGCACCTCCACCGCCGCGGTGATCCGACGGATCAGCTCCAGGTCCATGCCCCTCTGGGTGCCCTCGCGGTCGACCGAGGTCACCAGCAGCTCGCCGGCCCCGAGGGCCACGGCGCGGCGCGCCCACTCGACCGCGTCGAGCCCGGTGCGCTCGCGGCCGTTGTCGGTGTAGGCCTCCCAGCGGCCAGGGCCGAGCGCCTTGGCCTGGATGGACAGCACCATGCACTGGCGGCCGAAGGCCTCCGAGATCTCACGGATCAGCGCGGGGCGCGCGACCGCGGCGGTGTTGATCGCGACCTTGTCCGCGCCGCTCCGGAGGGCGTCCCGCACGTCGTCCACGCTGCGCAGGCCGCCCGCCACCGTCATGGGCACGAACACCGCCTCCGCGGTCCGCCGCACCACCTCCAGGATATTGTTCCGCCCGTAGAGGCTCGCCACGATGTCCACGTACAGGATCTCGTCGGCGCCGTCGGCGTAGTAGCGGCGCGCATGCTCCTGCGGATCGCCGATCACCCGCAGACCTTCCAGGTGGATGCCCTTGACGAGGTTCGGGCCCTTGACGTCGAGCCGGGCAATGACCCGCGCGGTGGGCATCTTGTATCTCTCAGACCAGGCCCAGCGCTAGGCTGAGCCGGGTGAAGGTGGGCGGAAGCCCGGGGGCATCTGGGTCCCAGAAGACCGTGACTGAGCGCGGCGCCCCGCTCACTGTTCCATCATCGAACCCGAACAGTCGCTTGGGCCTCTGCCGCCCGAATTTGCAAGGACGGGTCATGGAACACTCCTGCGTCGTCGGCATCGACGTCTCCAAGGACCATCTCGATGTCCACCTGTGCCCCACCGGCGTCGCATTTCGCGGCGCCCACGATGAGGCCGGCCTCGTCACGCTCATCACGCGCATCCGCCCCCTATCGCCCACGGTCGTCGCCCTGGAAGCTACGGGCGGCTACGAGGTCACCGTGGCGGCGACGCTGGCCGGCGCCGGGCTGCCCGTCGCCGTCGTCAACTCCCGTCAGATCCGCGATTTCGCTCGCGCCACCGGCCAGCTGGCGAAGACGGACACCCTCGATGCGCGCGTCATTGCGCTCTTCGCGGATGCCGGGCGCCCCGCCGCGCGCCCCGTCCCCGATCAGCAGGCCGATGCCCTCGGCGAACTCGTGGCCCGCCGCCGACAACTCGTCGACATGCTCGGCGCTGAGCACAACCGGCGGCGCCTCCTGCGTGAGCCCCGGCTGCAGCGGAATGTCGACGCCCATATCGCGTGGCTCGAGGAAGCGTTGCGGCGCCTTGACGACGACCTCCGCACCCTCATTCGCGCGCCCCCGTTGTGGCGGGCCGCCGATGATTTGCTGCGGTCCGTTCCCGGCATCGGCCCCGTCACCGCCTGCACGCTGATCGCTGACTTGCCCGAACTCGGCCAGCTCGATCGCCGCCGGATTGCCGCCCTGATGGGCCTGGCCCCGATTGCCCGGGATAGCGGCGCCTTCCGGGGCCGCCGCATGATCATGGGTGGCCGTTCTCACATCCGCCGCGTGCTCTACATGGCCACGCTCGCCGCTATCACGCACAATCCGGTGATCCGGGCTTTTCACCAGCGCCTCGTCGCCGCCGGCCGCCCCGGGAAAGTCGCGCTGCTCGCTGCCATGCGCAAGCTGCTGACCATCCTCAACGCCATGCTCCGAGACCGACGCCCATGGGTACCCGCTTGACGCGCAAGACAGTCGCTCAGTCGACCGCGACCCAGCGGCCGGTGGCGCTCGACCGCGCGCAGGCGTCGATCACGCGCTGGACCCGGAAGCCGTCGCGCAGGTCGACGATCGGCTTGTCACCCCGGTCGATGCAGCGGAAGAAGTGATCGATCTCGTCCACGTACATGCGGTCGTATGAGGGCTCGAAGGTGAACGTCTCCCACTTGCGGCCCGCGTGATCGTAGGCCTTCACGTGGTGGCCCTCGAGATCGGCGATCACGGTGCCGGTGGTGCCGATGATCTCCACCTCGCTCCGGGCCGAGCGGTCCACCATGTCGAGGTGGATCGAGCCCACCGCGCGGGTGCCGAAGCGGGCGATGACCTCGCACACGTCATCCGTCTCCACCTCGAGGTCGCTGAAGGTGCCCACCACCGAGAACACGCCCGCGATCGGCCCGCAGAGCCACTGCATCCAGTCGAAGGCGTGGCACTCGTCGAGGAGCACCCCACCTCCCTGGGCCTTCTTCGCCATGTAGAACGAGCGGTAGTCCTCGTAGGGATGCCAGTCCGGCAGGTAGACCGCGGTCAGGCTGCGCGCGGTGACGATGCGGCCCACCCGGCCCGCGTCGATCAGTTCCTTGGCCTTCTGCAGCGGCTTAAAGAAGCGGAGGCAGAAGCCGGTCATGCCGGTGAGGCGCTTCTGCTGGACTACGTCGAGCAGCTCCGGGATACCGTCCACCGAGTGCGAGACCGGCTTCTCCATGAAGATGTGCAGGCCCCGGCGGGCGAGCGCCAGCGCGGGTTCGAGATGATACGCGGTCGGCACGCAGATGAAGGCGGAGAGGTAGGGCCCGTGGGCCAGCGCCTCGTCGAGGGTCGCGTACGCCGGGGTGCCCGGGTGCTTGGCGACGATTTCGGCGCGGCGGTCCTCACGCGGCTCGACCATCGCGGCGGTGCGCTTCGTCGCGAGCAGGTTGCGCAGGTGGCGCTTGCCGATGGAGCCGCCGCCGACGATGAGGGCCGTGATCATGGCAGGAGCATGTCCTCGGTGATCGGAGTGTGGTGAGGGATAGATCGCGCGGTCTGTCGCCCGAGCACGCGGGGCCAGGCGGCGGGCGAGAGGCCGGTGCCCGGCCGCAGGATGACGAGATCGTCGGGGCCGAGCGTCGCGCCCGCGGGCAGGTCGCGCGCGGCCACCAGGCTTTTGCGCGCGACGTCGCGCACCGGCAACTCGCTGGGCACCGGGCGCTTGATGCCGTCGCCGAGGGCGGCCGCCACATCCCGGATGGAGCGAACCAGCGTGCGCAGCTCGTCGGGCAGCAGAGAGGCCTGGTGGTCAGGGCCGGGCAGCGTGCGGTCGAGCGTGAAGTGCTTCTCGATGTATGTCGCGCCGCGGGCCGCGGCCGCGATCGCCACCGCGGTGCCCGGCGAGTGATCGGAGAGGCCGACCGGGGTGCCGAACTCGCGGGCCAACGTGTCCATGGCCCGCAGGTTGGTCAGGGCCGGGTCGGCCGGGTAGTTGCTCACGCACTGGAGCAGGGCCAGATCGGCGGTGCCGGCCGCCCGCAACGTCGCCACCGCGGCGGCGACTTCCTCGAGATCGGCCATTCCGGTGGAGAGGATGACCGGCAGCCCGAGGGCGCCCACCACCTCCAGCATCGGCAGGTTGGTCACGTCGCCGGAGGAGATCTTGATGCGCCGCACGCCGAGCCGCTTGAGGAACCGGGCGCTCTCGGGGTCGAACGGGGTGGACATGAACTCGATGCGGCGGGCGGCGCAGTGCGCGTACAGCATCTCGTGGTCGGCGGAGGAGAGCTCGAGGCGCGCGAGCATGTCGTACTGGCTCGCCTCGCCGCCGAGCGCGCGCCGCTGGTATTCCGCGGTGGCGGCCTGGCGGGTGACGAGGCGATCCACCGCGAAGGTCTGGAACTTCACCGCGTCGGCCCCCGCGTCCGCGGCCACGTCCACCAGCGCGCGGGCCAGGGCCATGTCGCCGTTGTGGTTCACGCCGGCCTCGGCGATGACGAAGGTCTCTGGCACGGAAGGCATCTTGGACCTTGACGCATCTTACATCACCATGTTCAACTTGTGAACGTTCTATATGCAGCGTCAGCACGAGCGGAACCTCGAGATCCTGACCGCGATCGGCGAGGGTGCACCGGTCACGCAGCGCGCCCTCGCCCAGCAGCTGGGGGTGGCCCTCGGCCTGGCCAACCTCTGCCTGCGCCGGCTCGCCGGCAAGGGCTTCATCAAGATCGTGGAGTTTCCGCGCAAGCCGCACGCGCGGAAGCGCCTGCAGTACGTGCTCACCCCCAAGGGCCTCGCCGAGAAGAGCCGACTCTCCTACGAGTACATGGCCTACTCGCTGCGCCTGTTCCGTCGCACGCGCGGTCACCTGCGCGCAAGCATGACCCGCCTCCACCAGGGGGGTATGAAGCGCTTCGCCCTCTGCGGGGTGGGCGAGGCGGCCGAGCTCGCGTACCTCACCCTGCGGGAGTTCGGGCTCGAGCCGGTGGGCGTCTACGACGAGACGGCGGGCGGCCGGTTCTTGGGCTTCCCGGTGCGTGCGCTCACCGAGCTGTCCCCGGACGAGGTGGACGGCGTGATCGTGGCCACGTTCGATCGGCCCGAGGAGCAAGTGGCTGAGCTGGTCCGCCTCGGCGTGCCCGCGGACCGCTGCCTCACCCTGCGCCGCCTCACGCCGGGAGCCACGCCGTGACCGCGCTGGCCGCGGACGCGTCCGGCTCCGCGCGCCGCCTGCTGATCCTAGGCGCGGGCAGCCATGGTCGCGCGGTGGCCGACCTGGCGCGCACCTGCGGGTTCACGGTCGCTGGCTTCACCGATCGCTCGCTGTCCGCGGCCCGCCCCGGTACGTCCGTGCTCGGCACGGACGCGGACCTGGCCGCGCTGATCCGGCCGCAGCAGATCCACGGAGGCGTGGTGGGCGTCGGCAACACCGCGCTGGCCCGCCGCGCGCAGCTCTACGAGGTCCTGGTGGTCGCGGGCGTGCCTCAGCCCACGCTGCTGCACCCCCGCGCGGTGGCCGCGCCCTCCGTGGAGATCGGCTCGGGCGCGGTGGTGTTCGCGGGCTGTGTGCTCGGGAACGAGGTGCGGATCGGGGTGAACGCGGTGCTCTACAGCGGCGTCATCGTGGAGCACGAGTGCACGATCGGCGACCACGCGTATCTCTCGCCGGGCGTGGTCCTCTCCGGGCAGGTCTCGATCGAGCGCGGTGCCTTCCTGGGGGCGGGTGCGGTGGTGCTGCCCGGCGTGCGCATCGGCGCCGAGGCGGTGGTGGCGGCCGGCGCGGTGGTGACCCGGAACGTGGATGCCGGGCAGACCGTCATGGGCGTGCCGGCCCGCCCAGCCCGCCCCGGAGGAAGCGGATGAACGCGACCGGCGAGAGCAGAGCGCGGGCGTAGCGCAGGTTCTCCGGGGTTCCGGGATGACGCGCGAGAAGGTATCCGAGATAGACCGCGAGGGCGGCGAGCGCTGCGGGCACGGTCGCGGCCCATCCGTCCGCTCCCGCCACCGCAGCCCCGCGACGGAAGGGCTCGAACAGCACGATCACAACCGCAAGGCCGCCCGCGTAGGTCATCACGTGGGGAGCGAGCGGGATCCCGGCCATCTCGCGCGTCCAACGCACGTACACCCAGCACGGGAACAGGATCAGGAACAGGCGCGCGACCGCCGCGCCGACGGCGCCGGGCCAGAGGCCCGTCCAGACGCCCAGCAGGGGCGTGGCGGGCACCAGCACGGCGAGCACCACCGTGTAGGCGACGACGCGCAGGAGGTTGACGGGCACGAACCGGTCGGCGCGGTCGAGAGCCATGACGATAAGTGTGTACGGGTTCACCACGTTGGCGATCGCGGCGGTCAGCACCAGGATGCGCAGGGGGACCGCGGCGGGAAGGAAGGTGGGGCCGTAGAGCAGCGTGATTCCGACCTCCGCGAAGGCCCAGAACGCGAACGCGAGCGGAACGGTGAGGAACAGCAGCTTGTCGAGCGCGTGGAAGAAGAACTCGCGGGCCTCCCGATCGGTCGACTCGCCGCGGTGGGCGTAGAGCGCGGAGAGACGCGTGAACATGAAGGTGGCGGGAGCCGCGATGACCGAGGAGAGCGCCTCGAAGAGCGCCCGCGCGATCTGATAGTAGCCTGCCGCGCTGAGCCCGGCCCACGCGCCCACCACGACCCGATCGATCGAGTCCTGGAAGAGCGCGAGAGGCGTCGTGACCAGGAAGGGCCTCGCGTAGCGCCAGTAGTCGCCCAGGCTCGCCCGGGTGGGACGCCGCAGCGCCACCCGGTAGCGGCGCATCAGGAGCACCGCGGCGGTGAGGCCACTCACCACCGGCTCGATCACGAAGGTCAGGGCCACCCCGAGCAGGCTCGGGGCGAGCGCCAGCACCGCCACCGTGGCGGAGAGCCGCAGCAGGCGTGCGGCCAGCAGCACGATCGCGTGCGGCACCACCCACTCGCGCGCCACCAGCACCTTGAGGAAGACGTCCGCGAAGTTGGTCGCGACCTGTGCCGCCAGCAGGCCGAGGAACACGAGGGCCAGGCCCGAGCGCGCGAGGACGCCGGTCGCGAGCCACCAGCCCACAATCGCCGCGCCCAGGACCGTGTGGAGCACCGCCTGGATGGCGAGCATGGTGCCGACGCAGCGGCCGGTGTCCTGGCCCTCCGCGAGCCGCTTCAGGTGAGCCTGGGCGAAGCCGGGCAGGAGCGCGGCCATCACGAGTCCCACCACACCGGTGCTGAAGCCGAGTGAGCCGAGCGCGGCGGGACCAAGGGTGCGGCCCACCAGGACCGAGACCACCATTCCGAGCGCGGCGCCGCCCCAGGTGCCGGCGAGCAGGAGGAGCGACTTGCGCGCCAGATCCTGTGACGACATCGCGTCCGATTCTATCCCCGGAGTTTGAGGATTCCGGGCCCTTTGTCTATCATGCGTTGAGGCCATGGCGAGCATCCCGCCCAATCTGTGCGTGCCGCCGGGCACGAGCGTGCGCCTGACCCTGGACGCCATCACCAAGAACGGGCGCCAGGTCGCGCTGGTCACCGACCCGGACGATCGGCTGCTCGGGATCGTGACCGATGGCGACGTGCGTAAGGCGTTGCTGCGCGGGGTGTCGCTCGACTCCCCGGTCGCGGCCAGCATGAACGCCTCCCCGATCACCGGGCCGGCCGGCCTCGGGCGCGGCGGCGCGACCGCGCTCATGCGGACCCGGCGCATCCGCCACCTGCCGCTGGTGGACGAGGCGGGCCGGCTGCAGGACGTGATCTTTCTCGATGACCTGCTCGCCCGCGCGCCGCTGCCGGCGGCGGCGGTGATCATGGCGGGCGGCATGGGCACCCGCCTGCGGCCCCTCACCGAGGAGACGCCCAAGCCGCTCCTGCGGGTGGGCGGCCGCCCGCTGATCGAGATCATGATCGAGCGGCTCGAGCGCTCCGGCATCGAGCGCGTGCTGGTGGCGGTGCACCACAAGTCGGAGATGATCCGCGCCGCCCTCGGCGACGGCGGGCGCCTCGGGGTGCGGCTCTCCTACGTGGACGAGCCGGAGCGCCTCGGCACCATCGGCGCGCTCACGCTGATCCGGCCGCCGCTCGAGGAGGCGTTCTTCGTGATCAACGCCGACATCCTCACCAAGTGCGACTTTCGCGCGATGTGGGAGTTCCATCGGGCCGAGGGCGCGCGCATGACGGTCGGGGTGTCGCTCCACCAGGTCGACATCCCCTACGGCGAGTTCACGTTGCACGGCACTCGCATCAGCCGGGTGGAGGAGAAGCCGAGGAAGGAGTTCCCGGTCAACGCGGGCATCTACCTGCTCGATCCGTCGCTCACCGACCTGATCCCGGCGGGCCGGTACTTCGACGCGACCGACCTGATCCGGGTCTGCCTCGAGCGCGAGCTGCCGGTCTCCGCGTACCTGATCCGCGAATACTGGCTGGACGTCGGACGTCACGACGACCTGCGCCGCGCCGACCGCGACGTGGCGGACGGGCTGCTGGACTGACCCCGATGCAGACCGTCGGCGTGGTCGGCATGGGGTACGTGGGTCTCACCATGGCGGTGACGCTCTGCCGCAAGGGCTTCACCGTCCACGGCGTGGACACCTCGCCCACCGTCCTCGCCGCCCTGAGCGAGGGCCGCGCGCATCTCTTCGAGCCCGGCATCGAGGAGGGGCTGGCCGCCTTCCGCGGCGACCGGCTGCGCGTCGCCGCCGTGCTGCCCGCGGACGGCGCGGACGCGGTCATGATCTGCGTGTCGACGCCGACCAACCCGGCCACCCACGCCCCCGAGCTCGGCAACCTGCGCGCGGCGGCGCGCCACGTGGCGGAGCGGGCCCGGCCCGACACGCTGGTGGTCGTGCGCTCCACCGTGCCGGTCGGCGCGACGCGCTCGGTGGTGCTCCCCGAGCTGATCGCGCGGTGGGGTGAGCGGGTGCGGCTGGCGTTCGCGCCGGAACGCACCATCCAGGGGCAGGCCCTTCGCGAGCTGGAGGAGCTGCCGCAGGTGGTGGGCGGCCTGGACGAGGCCTCGCGCGACGCGGCCGCCGCGCTCTTCGGGCGCGTGACGCGGCAGATCGTGCCGGTGCGATCCCTCGAGGTGGCGGAGCTGGTGAAGCTCGTGAACAACTGCCACACCGACCTCCTCTACTCCTACGGCAACGAGGTCGCGCTGATGGCCGAGCGCTGGGGGCTCGACCCGCTGGAGGTGATCCGGGCCGCGAACCTGGACTACCCGCGGCCCGACGTGGCGAAGCCCGGCTACGTGGGCGGCGCCTGTTTGTCGAAGGACCCGTACATCCTGGTGAGCGCCGCGCAGGCCGCCGGCTACACCCCGTGGCTCGTGGGGCAGGCGCGCGGCCTCAACGAGTCGCTCCCGGTGCGGGTCGCGGAACGGCTGCTGGCCCTGATCCGCTCGGCCCGGGGGAGCGCGGAGGGCGCGCGCCTGGCGGTCCTGGGCTGGGCCTACAAGGGCTGGCCGCCCACCGACGACATGCGGGGGGCCCCGATCCACGCGATGCTTCCGCTCTTCCGAGCGGCCGGGCTCCAACTCCGCGGCCACGACTTCCTGGTGGCGCCCGACGTGATCCGGGGGCTGGGGGCGACGCCGGTCTCGCCGGAGGCCGCCTTCGACGGCGCCGACGCGGTGCTGGTCATCACCAATCACCCCGAGTACCCCAAGCTCGACCTGCCCGCGCTCCTCGCCACGATGCGCGCGCCCGCCGTGCTGTTCGACTCGTGGCGCATCCTCGACGAGGACGCCGCGCGCCGGGCCGGCGTGCGGTACGCCGGGATCGGCTATGGCTAGGGTGCTCGTCCTGGGCGGGGCCGGCTTCATCGGCGCCCACCTGGCCACGCGCCTGGCCGGCGAGGGCCACGCGCTCACCCTCGTCGACGACCTCTCGCGCGGCCGGCGCGATCCCACCGTGGACGCGCTCCTCGCGCGCCCCAACGTGCGGCTGGTGCAAGCGGATCTCACCCGACCCGGAGCGCTCGATCCGCTGCCCAGGGAGTGGGACCAGGTCTACATGCTGGCCGCGGTGGTGGGCGTGCGCAACGTGGAGAGCGATCCCGCCCGCGTGGTGCGCGTGAACACGCTCTCGCTGCTCCACCTCCTCGACTGGATGCCGGGTCGGGGCGAGGTGCTGTTCTTCGCCTCCACCAGCGAGACCTACGCGGGCGGTGTGGCGGCCGGCCACGTGCCGGTGCCGACCCCGGAGACGGTGCCCGTCGGCGTGCCCGACGTGGCGGCCCCGCGCTTCGCCTACGCGGCGAGCAAGATGCTCGGCGAGGCCGCGGTGCTCCACATCGCCCGCGCGCGCGGGCTGCGCGCGGTCGTCGGCCGCTTCCACAACGTCTACGGCCCCCGCATGGGGGAAGACCACGTGATCCCGGAGCTGTCGCTGCGGGCGCTCCGCCGGGAAGACCCGTTCCGGGTCTTCGGGCCGGAGCAGCGGCGGGCCTTTTGCCACGTGGCCGACGCGGTGGAGGCGATGACCCGGTTGATGGCGACGGAGGCCGCGTGGGGCCAGGTGGTCAACATCGGCAACGACGCGGAGGAGACCGCGATCGCGGATCTGGTGGCGCTGGTCCTGCGCACCGCGCGCTTCGCGCCGTCGATCGAGGCGCGCCCGGCGCCCGCGGGCTCGGTGCCGCGCCGCTGCCCCGACATCGGACGGCTCCGCGCCCTCACCGGCTTCGCCCCGAAGGTGGGACTGGAGGCCGGGGTCGGGGAGACCTTCGACTGGTATCGGCGCTGGTGGGAACGGGAGGGGCGGCCGTGAGCGCCGAGCGCCGGACGATTCCCAACGCGGTCCCGCACCTGGCCGGCAACGAGTGGAAGTATCTCAAGGAGTGCCTGGACACCAACTGGGTCTCCTCGGTCGGCCCCTTCGTGGACCGGTTCGAGCGCGAGGTGGCCGGGTACGTCGGGGTGCCGCACGCGGTGGCCACCGTCAACGGCACCGCGGCGATCCACGTGGCGCTGCTCGCGGCGGGGGTGCGGCCGGGCGACGAGGTGCTCGTGCCGGCCTTGACCTTCGTGGCCACCGCGAACGCGGTGGCCTACTGCGGCGCGCAGCCGGTCTTCCTCGACAGCGAGGAGACGTCGTGGGGCATCGATCCCGGAGAGGTCGCGCGCTTCCTCGAGGCGCACGCGCGCGTGGAGGGCGACCACGTGGTGAACCGCACGAGCGGCCGCGTGATCCGCGCGCTGCTGCCGGTGCACCTCTACGGCCACCCCTGCGATATCGATCCGCTGCTGGCCCTGGCCCGGCGGTTCCCCATGGCGGTGGTGGAGGACTCCGCGGAGGCCCTGGGCGCGCGCTATCGCGGACGCCCGGTGGGCGCGGACGGGCTCGCCGGGTGCCTGTCGTTCAACGGCAACAAGATCATCACCACCGGTGCGGGCGGCATGGTGCTCACCCGCGACGAGGCGACCGCGGCCCGGGTGCGGCGGCTCACCACCCAGGCCCGCGGCGACGCGATCGAGTTCGTCCACGATGAGATCGGCTTCAACTACCGGCTGAGCAACCTGCACGCGGCGCTCGGCGTCGCCCAGCTCGAGCAGCTCGACGGGTTCGTGGAGGACAAGCGGGCCACCGCCGCGTTCTACCAGGACGCGCTGGGGCGCGTGGACGGTGTGCACCCGTTCGTGGAGGCGCCGTGGGCGCGGTCCACGTACTGGATGGCCTCGGTCCTGCTCGAGGAGGGGCGCTGCCCCGACGTGCCGGCCCTGATCCGGGAGCTCAACGCGGCCGGCGTCCAGGCGCGGCCGCTCTGGCGCCCGCTCCATCTCCAGCCCGCGTTCCGGAACGCCCCGCGGGCGGGGACCGAGGTGGCGGAACGGCTCTACGCACGAGGTTTCTCGCTGCCGTGCTCGGTGGGGATCACCCCGGAGGAGCGCCAGGCCGTGGTGGACGCACTGGTTCAGCGCCTGCGGTGAGCGTCGCGGTCGGCCTGCGCGACCGGCTCCGTCGCTACTACACGACCTACTATCGCGACGTGCTGGGCATCCCGGACTGGCCGACCCTGGTCGATCTGCGCGAGGCCGAGGAGCGGCAGGAACGCGAACGATTCGCCCGGCTCGGCCGCGTGCTGGGCGGCGGGCTGCGGGGCCGGCTGCTGAACGTCGGCTGCGGCACCGGGGGCTTCAACGTGGTGGCGGCGGAGGCGGGCGTGCGGCCGGTGGGCGTCGACGCCGACGCGGAGGCCATCGGCATCTGCGCGATGAAGCGCGGCGGGGCTTTCGTGCGGGCGGTGGCGGAGCGGCTGCCGTTCCCGGACGGCCGCTTCGACGTGGTCTACTGCTTCTCGGCGATCGAGCACGTGGAGTCGGTGGAGCGGACGGTCGCGGAGATGGTGCGGGTCACGCGCCCGGGCGGGCTGGTCTACGTGCACACCCCGAACGCGTGGTCCTGGTACGAGGGCCACTACAAGCTTCTGTGGGTCCCGTTCCTGCCGCGGCCGCTCGGCCGTCTCTATCTCCGGATGCGTGGACGGCCGAGCGCGTACCTGGGCACCCTGCGGCGCCTGACTCCCACCGCGCTCCGGCGCGCCTTCGCGCGGGTGGGCGTGCGGGACCTGCGCTTCCACGACGATGCGCCGCCGCGCGAATCGCGGGGGCCGCTGCGCGCCCCGATCGGTCTCTACTACCGCCTGTCGGGCGTGTCGCCGTTCATCGAGCTGGTCGCGCGCAAGCCGTGAGCTCGATCCTGTTCGCGACCGAGTACTATCCGCCGTTCGCGCCCGGGGGGGCCGAGTGGAGTACCGCGGCGTGGGCCGCCGCGCTCGCCGGTCGCGGCCATCGGGTGACGGTGGTGACCCCGAACTACGGAGCGGCCGGACGGGAGACGCGCGACGGCGCCACCGTGATTCGCGTGCCGTTCCCCGTCAGGCTCCGGCCGGGGCAGGGCAGCGCGGGATGGCTCGTGCACCGCAACCCGCTCTTCCATCGCTACTTCGGCTGGCAGGTGGCGCGCGCCGCCCGCGCGACCGGCGCGGAGATCGTCCACGCGCAGGGCAAGGCGGCGCTGGTCGGCGCGGCGCGAGCGGGGGCCATTCTCGGGCGGCCCGTGCTGGTGACGATCCGCGACCTCGGGCTGATCTGCCCCTTCGGGCACTGCACCCAGATCGAGAGCTGGAAGACGTTCGACTGCCCGGTGTGGTCCCGGTATCGCGGCCAGTGCGTGCCGTACCATCTGGCGCACTACCGGCCCGGGACGGGGGCGTGGGGCCGCGCGAAGGTGTGGCTCGCCGCTGCGGTCGCGTTCCGGGACCAGAAGCGCCTGCAGCGCGCCCTGCGCAGCTGCCGGGCCGCGATCGGGGTGAGCCGCGGGGTGCTCGACCTGTTCGACCCGCGCCTGCTGCCCGCGCGCACCGCGGTGGTGCACAACCTGCCGCCGCGAGTCGCGGAGGCCGCGCCGGCGGCCGCGGCGGAGGCCCGGCGGCGCCTCGGCATCCATCCCGGTCCGCTGGTGCTCTACGCGGGCAAGCTCTCGATCGGCAAGGGCACCGACGTGCTGCTGCGCGCCCTGGACCCGATCCGCGCGCTGGTGCCGGGCGTGCGCTTCGCCCTGGCCGGGAAGGGAGGGATGGCGATCCCGGCGGCCCCGGATCTCCATCGCCTGGGGGAGATCGCGCAGGCCGATCTCTTCGCGCTCTACGAGGCGGCCGACGTGGTGGTGGTGCCGTCGGTGTGGGCGGAGCCGCTGAGCCGCGTGTTGCTGGAGGCGATGCGCTGCGGCCGGCCGGTGGTGGCCACGCGCGTGGGTGGCACACCGGAAGCGGTCGAGGACGGCGTCACCGGGATGCTGGTGGAGAAGGAGGACCCGGCCGCGCTCGCCAAGGCGGTGGCGGAGCTGCTGCTCGACCCGGCCCGGCGCGCACGCATGGGCGCGGCGGCCCGGGAGCGGGCGGCGCGCGTCTTCGACGAGGGGCGGCTGGTCGACGCGCTGCTCGCGGTCTACCGGGAGGCCACGGCGGCATGAGTGGGGGGCTCGGCTACTATCTGGGGGTCTCCTATCGCCGCAAGCGTGTCGACGCGGACCTGGCCGCCTCCTCGGCGCACTTCACGGGCCGCGTGCTGGACGTGGGCGGCGCCCGGCAGCGCGGCGCGTTCCGCCGGCCGGCCACCGCGCGCTGGGTGGTGGCGGACATCGAACGCGGGTTCCGCCCCGACGTGACCGCCGACGTGCAGGCGCTGCCGTTCCGCGAGGCCGCCTTCGACGCGGTCAAGGCGACCGAGCTCCTGGAGCACGTCCCGGACGTGGCGGCCGCGCTCGCGGAGTGCCGACGGGTGCTGAAGCCGGGCGGGCGCGTCGTCATCACCGTCCCCTTTCTCGAGCGCCTGCACGGGGATCCCGGCGACTTCTCGCGCTACACCCGCAGCATGTGGGAGCGCCTCCTCGCCGCTGCCGACCTGAAGCCGGTCACCATCGCCGAGCAGGGCGCCTACTTCACGCACCTGGCAAGCCTGCTCCGCTTCCTCGTGCTGCGCGCGCCTCGCCCGCTCCGGTGGGCGGGCTACGGCGCCTTCCCGCTCCTCGACCTGCTGGCGCGGCTCGACGCCACCGAGCGGGCGCGGCGATCCGGCTTCGCCGCCTTCGTGGGCGGCTACCTGATCGTCGCGGAGCGGCCGCCCGCCTCGTGAGGATCCGGTGAGGATCTGCTCGCCACACTGTGGCGTCGCGCCCGAGACCACCTCCGGCGGCGAGACTTACGAGCGCGAGCTGCTGGAGCGGCTCGGCCGGGCCGGAGAGCGCATCGAGCTGATCCTGGCCCGCGGCAAGCCGCACCCGGTCGGCGTGCCCAACTGGACGGTGCACCGCTTCGGGATCGGACGCGGCCTGCGCTGGTACGTGGCCCCGCTGGTGGTGCCGCCGGCCATCCGCCGCGTGCACGAGACGGTCGGGTTCGACCTGCTGCGGGTGCACTCGCTCCGCTACATCGGACCGTCCGCACTGTGGGCCCGACGCCGCTTTCGGTTGAACGTCCCGATCGTGTCGCACCACCATCATCTCGATCCGAGCCCGCTCAATCGACTGATCGAGAAGCGGGTGATCGACGCATCCGACGCGGTGGTGGTGGGCAGCGAGTTCGGCCGCCGCCAGCTCCAGCAGGAGCTGGGGGCGCGGATCGACCACGTCCGGGTGGTCTACTACGGGGTGGACGCGCGCTTCGCCCCGCGGCCGCCGCGCGCGGACCTGGTGGCGCGCTACCGGCTGTCCGGGCGGCGGGTGGTCCTCTACTTCGGCGGACTCAAGCCCCGCAAGAACCTGGGCGTGCTCCTGACCGCGTGGAGCCGGCTGGCTCCGCGGCATCCGGACGCCACCCTGCTGATCGCGGGCGGAGGCCCGCTGCGGGAGGACCTGCGGGCGCAGGCCGGCCGCCTCGGCGTCGGCGATCGCGTCGTCTTCACCGGCTACGTGCCGGAGGCGGAGAAGCCGGACCACTTCAACCTGGGCGACGTCTTCGTGTTCGCGTCCGGGCTCGAAGGCTTCGGTCTCGTGGTCGCGGAGGCGATGTCGTCGGGGCTGCCGGTAGTGGCTTCGAACGCCGCGTCGATCCCCGAGCTGGTCGTCGACGGGGAAGGGGGCTTCGTCTGCGATCCCAGGGATCCGGAGGCCTTCGCGGAGCGGCTCGCCCTGCTGCTCGCCGATCGCCCGCTCGCGGAGAAGCTCGGCCACGCCAATCGCGAGCGCGTGGAGCGGCTCTTCCGCTGGGAGCGCTGCGTGGACGGGACCCGGCGCGTCTACGAGGAGGCGCTCCGGGCGTGGCGCGGGCGCGCCGGCGGGCGCACGCGATGAACCCGCTCGGGCGCCTGCTCGTGCGCGGGGTCGACCTGGTGAACCGCCGGGGCAAGTCGGTCGGGGTGCGCCTGGTGAAGCTCACCGGCAAGCGCCCCTACGCCATCCATCCCAAGCACCTGGTCGATCAGCCGTGGCACGACTGGTACCTCCCGTACCTCGGCCCCGACGACTTCGTGCTCGACGTGGGCTGCAGCAACGGCGCGCACCTGGCCCGCGCCGCCACGGTGTGCCGCTCCATCGTGGGCTTCGACTACGACCTGCCGCAGCTCGCGATCGCGGGGCGGACGATCCGGGAGCGGGGTCTCCTGCGCGCCCGCGTGCTGGCGTGGGACATCACGGGCGCGTTCCCGTTCCCGACCGGTACCTTCGACAAGGCGCTCTTCCTCGACGTCATCGAGCATCTCCACCCGCGGGTGGCGGTGCTCCGGGAGATCCACCGGGTGCTGAAGGACGGCGGGCGCCTGCTCGTCTCGGGCCCGAACCGCGAGAACTCGTGGCGCCGCACCCTGCGCGCGGCGGGTCTCTTCTCCTACTCGGATCCCGACCACAAGATCGAGTACACGCGCGAGGAGTTCCTCGCGGAGCTGGCCCAGGCCGGCTTCGAGCCGGAGGGCCCGGTGATGCCGGTGGTGCTCGACACGCCGTGGGCCGGCGTGATCGACGCGGTGGGCGGGCTCTCGCTGGGGCTCTACGACCGGCTGAGCCGCTGGAAGCGGGACGCGGCCTTGCGCCGGCCCGAAGAGAGCACCGGCTTCCGCGTGGTGGCGAGGAAGCGCTGATGCGGGTCGGCCTCCTGCCCGCGCTCGGCGGCGGCATCCGGGCGCTGGCCCTCACCGGGCAGCAGGCGCGGCTGATCGACGGCTACTTCCAACCCTATCTCGAGGCGTTCGACGGGCTCGACTACTTCAGCTACCTGCCCGAGTCGCTCGCCGATTTCACCGACGACGCCCGGCTCCTCGCGCGGGTCGTGGTGCACGCGCCCGCGGGCCCGGTGGGGCGCGGCCGCCGCGCGCTGCAGATTCCCCGCGCGCACGCCGCCGCCCTGCGCGCGTGCGCGGTCCTGCGCGTGTTTCAGATCACCGGCGTGATCCCGGCGCTGATCGCGCACCGCCGCTTCGGCGTCCCGTACGTGACGACCTACGGGTTCTGGTACGCGACGCTGTCCGCCTCCGGTCCCAAGCGCGCGCTGAAGGCGCTGGTGGAGCGGCTGGGGCTGCGGCACGCGGCCGCGGTGATCGCCACCACGCCGGAGCTGGCCGAGCGCGCCCGGCGATCGGCGCGTCGGGTGGAGCTCATCCCCAACGGGGTCGACACGGAGCGCTTCCGGCCGCCCGCGCATCCGCCGGCCAACTCGCCGAAGCGGGTGCTCTACGTGGGGCGGCTCTCGGAGGAGAAGAACCTCTCGCGGCTGGTCGGGGCCGGCGCGGCCCTCGGCGCCCATGTGTGCCTGGTCGGGGCCGGTCCCCTGCGCGCGGCGCTCGAGAGGCAGGCGCGCACGCTCGGCGCGCGCGTCTCGTTTCCCGGGGTGATCCCGCAGCCCGCGCTGCCGGCGGTGTATGGCGGCGCGGACGCGTTCGTGCTCGCCTCCTTCACGGAGGGCCACCCGAAGGTGCTGCTGGAGGCGATGGCGTGCGGGGTGCCGTGCGTGGCCTCCGACTGCGTGGGGAACCGCTCGCTCGTGACGGACGGGCGCACCGGGTTGCTCTTCGATCCCCACGACGAGAAGGCGCTGGCCCGCTGTCTCGAGCGCATTCTCCACGAGCCCGGACTCGCCGGCCGCCTCGCCGCCGCCGCCCGGTCCGAGGTCGTGGCCCGCTACGGTCTCTCGTCGCTGGTGGCGCGCGAGATCGCGCTGCTACGAGACGTGGCGGGCGGGGGAGCCTGAGCCATCCCGCTCGCGTACTACGCGCGCTCGGCCACCAGCGAGTTCTGGACCGAGCACTGGGGCGGCCACCGCGTGGAGGAGCTGCTGCGCGTCGCGCGCGACTCGCCGCTGACCGATCTGATCGAGCGGCACCTGCCGGCCCAGGGCCGGGTGCTGGAGGCGGGCTGCGGCCTCGGTCAGTACGTGCTGCTGCTGCGCGAGCGCGGCCACGCCGCGGTGGGCGCGGACTGGAGCCTGGAAGCTCTGCGCGCGGCCGCGCGGCTCGGCGCGCCGCTCACGGTGATGGATCTCCGGGCGCTCGCGGTGCGGAGTGGCGCCCTCGCGGGCTACCTTTCGCTCGGAGTGGTGGAGCACGACCCCGATGGGCCCGACGCGATCGTGCGGGAGGCCGCGCGCGTCCTCTCCCCCGGCGGCACGCTGCTGCTCTCGGTGCCCTACTGGAACGGCGTCCGGTGCCTGGGCGCCCCGTACCTCCGGCGGAAGGCCCGCCGCACGCGCGCGGCGGGTGGGCAGTTCTACCAGTTCGCGTTCACCCGGCGCGAGCTGGGAGGCGTGCTCGCCGCGCACGGCTTCACGGTCACCGGCTTCCACCCGTACGATCCGGCCCGCGTGCTGCGTGGCGCGCTGCGCCGCCTGCGCCGCGGTCCGCGGCGCCGCGCGGACGGCCCCGCGCCGTCGCCGGCGGGGAACCCGACCGCCGCGCCCGGCCCCCGCGCGGCGCTGCGGCGCGCCGCGCGGGGGCTCCTCTACTCCGGGCCCTCGCTGCGCCTGCTGGGCCACATGCTGCTGGCGGTCGCGGTTCGTCGCTAGCGCGTTGCTATACTGCTCGCGATGAGCGAGCCCGCGTTCGAGCTGCACGATCTGGGGGACCGGCGGGTGCTCACGGTGGACGGGCGCCGGCACGAGACGCGCTACAGCGCGCGGGTGGTCCGCCTGCTCATCGAGCGCAAGGGGGCCCGCCGGGCGCCGCTCTACTTCCCTTTCAAGGAGCAGCGGGCGCGCCTCTTCCTGGATCCGCTCTTCGCCTACCTCCGCCGGCGCGGCGCGCGGGGCCTCTCGGTGCTGGAGGTGGGATGCTCGTTCGGGCACATGACCGAGTATCTCGCCGAGCAGCCCGAGGTGGCGGAGATCCACTGCTTCGATACCGACGCCGCCTTCGTGGAGATCGTGCGCGCCAAGGTGGAGGAGCAGGGCCTCGGGGCGGTGAAGGAAGTGCTGCGGCTGGGCAACGACGAGACGCGGCGGTTGCCGTGGCCGGACGGGCGCTTCGACCTGGTGCTGGTGGTGGGCGTGGTCGAGCACTTGCCCGCCCGGAACCGGCGCGCGCAGGTCGACGAGTACTACCGCGTCCTCGCCCCCGGCGGCCACATCGCGATCCTGGACACCCCGAACCGGCTCTTCCCCCTCGAGACCCATTCGATCGGGCTGCCGCTCGTGCAGTGGCTGCCCTCGCGGCTGGCCTACACCTACGCCCGGCTGCTCCGGCCGCGCACCTTCGGCCGCGTGCCGTTCTCGCACTTCGTGGCGGACGGCACCGGCTGGCGCAACGCGACCCTGCGCGAGTGCCTGCCCACCACGGGGACCACGGGGCTGGTGGACGTCACCGAGGAGGCCGGCTACGGCTGGCGATTCTTCCGGGCCACCGCGCGATCCCGTTTGCGCCGGGCGCTCCTGCCGCTCTTCAGGGCGCTGGCCGCCGGCCTCGATGCCGCGGGGCGGTCCCCCTCGCTCTGCCTGCCCTACTTCAATCTCCTGCTGCGCAAGCAGTGATTCGCATCGAGATCGGCCGGCGCCACTACCTCCTCTACCTGCTGCTCCCGCACCCGCTGAAGCGGCGGCTGATGACCGCGGACTCGCGGGTCAGGCTCGGCTGCATCAACCGCCGCTTCAACGAGACGATCTACTCGGGGGCGGGGGCGAGCAAATACGACCAGATCCACCGCTACGCGCAGGACGGGCAGCACGAGTACCCGGCGGAGCCGCTGGTGGACCGCGTCTGGCCCGGCGCCGGCGGCTACGGCCGGGTGCTGGAGGTGGGGGCGGGCAGCGGCTACTTCACCCGCCTCATCGCCCGGCACGCGGACAGCCTGATCGCGCTGGAGCCGGTGCCGGACCTGCGGGCGGTGCTGGAGGCGCGCTGCCGCGCGGAGGGGCTCCACCAGGTGCAGGTGCTGGGTCGCGCGGCCGAGGCGATCTTCGACGTGGTTCCGCCCGGGTCGATCGACACCGCGTTCATCCTGCAGAGCCTGCACCACATGCACGACCGCGAGGAAGTCTTCCACGCCCTCGGCCGGGCGGTGCGCCCGGGCGGACGCCTGCTCGTCGTGGAGCCGCACCACAACGTCCGGCGTGCGGCCCGGCTCTTCCGCAAGTACCTGTTCACGTACCGGGCCCGCGCGTTCTGGTCCGACGAGCGCAACTGGGCGACCCACGACTTTCTCACCCGGGGCGAGCTGCGGGCTCTGTGCCGCCACGGAGGCTTCGAGCCGCCGCGCATCCACGGCTACTGGATCCCGTACTCCCGGCGTCTGGTGCCGGATCCGGAGCGGCGCTTCCGCCTGGAGGGCCGCATCGGGCGCTGGCCCATCGTGCGTCACTGGGCCGCGGTGCTGGCCCTCGAGACGCGCCGCTCGGCCGCGAGGCGTTAGTGGCGACGCCCGCGGTGTCGGTGCTCATGGGCGTGCGTAACGGCGCACCCTGGGTCGCGCAGGCGATCGAGAGCATCCTCGCGCAGAGTCTCGGAGACCTGGAGCTGATCGTGGTGGACGACGGCTCGACCGACGACACGCCCATGCTGCTGGCGCGGACCCAGGATCCGCGGCTGGCGGTGGAGCGGCAGCCGCCGTCCGGGCTCACCCGCGCGCTCGGCCGCGCCCTCGCGCGCGCCCGCGCCCCGCTGATCGCCCGGCTCGACGCCGACGACGTGGCCCGTCCCGACCGGCTCGCGGAGCAGGTCGCCTTCCTCGCCCGCCATCCCGAGATCGGGCTCCTTGGGAGTGCGGCTCGGGTGGTCGACGCGGCCGGGCGCGAGGTGGGCGAGATCCGACCGCCCGAGAATGACCTGGCGCTACGGCGGGCCTTGATCCGACGCAACCCATTCGTGCACTCCTCGATCGTGGCCCGCCGGCTGCTGGTCACCCGCGCCGGCGGCTACGATCCGGCCTTCGCGGTGGCGCAGGACTACGACCTCTGGCTGCGGCTGGCCCCCCTCACGCGACTGGCCAACCTGTCGCAGCCGCTGGTGACCCGCCGGCTCCTGCCGGGGCGGGTCACCGCGGCGCGCGAGGACGAGCGCCTGCGCGCGGAGGCGCGGGCCCGCTGGCTGGCGGTGCGGCGCGGCACCTATCCCGTCTGGAGCGTGGTGTGGGCGCTGCGCCCGCTGGCCGCCCTCGCCCTGCCGCGTCCGGTGCGCGCGGCGCTGCGCACCGCGCTCGGCCGCTGACGTGAGGGAGCCCCTCCGCGTCCTCCAGATGCTGGTCTCGACCGATCTGGGAGGCGGGCCGGCGCAGGTCCGCGACCTGGTGGCCGCGCTGAGCGGGCCGGATTTCGAGTTCACGATCGCGGGGCCCCCGGGCGGGGCGCTCGTCCCCGCCTTCACCGCCGCCGGGGCGAGATTCGCCGCG
The DNA here is from genome assembly GCA_035650715.1 of Candidatus Methylomirabilota bacterium. Lineage (GTDB taxonomy): Bacteria > Methylomirabilota > Methylomirabilia > Rokubacteriales > CSP1-6 > CAMLFJ01. The sequence continues at coordinate 40,638 of DASRHC010000034.1, forward strand.
CTGCGCGCGGACCGCCTCTCCCCCACGGTGCTGGTCCGGGCGGTCCGGCTCGCGCGGGCCACCCGCGCCCAGGTGGTCCACTCCCACGGCAAGGGCGCCGGGCTCTACGGGCGGACCGCCGCGCGCCTGATCGGCGCCGCCGCGGTCCATACGTTCCACGGTATCCACCACGCCGGCTACGGACGGGCGTACCTGGTGCTGGAGCGCGCGCTGACGAGGCGAAGTCTCGCGGTGATCCACGTCTCGCCGAGCCAGGCCGAGGAGGCGCGCGGGCTCGGCCTGGCGCCGCCGGGGCGCACTCACGTGATCGTCAACGGGGTGGACGTCGAGCACATCCGCGCCCTGGGCGCCCGGGGTGACTTCACCCGCGCCGGGCTGGGCCTGCGGCCGGATGCGCTCGTCCTGGTCACGGTGGCGCGCCTGGACACGATCAAGCGGCTCGACGTGCTGATCCGCGCGGTGCCGGCGCTGGCCGCGCGGCTGCCCGCCATCCAGCTGCTGATCGTGGGCGACGGGCCGCTCCGGGATCGGCTGCGGACGCTGGCGGCCACGGTCGGCGCCGCCGACCACGTGATCTTCGCGGGGGCCGTGGTCGACGCGGCACGCGTGCTGCCGCTCGCCGACCTGTACGTGACCGCCTCCCGCGGCGAGGGGCTGCCGCTGGCGGTGCTGGAGGCGATGGCGGCCGGCCTGCCGGTGGTGGCCACCGCGGTTCCCGGCCACACCGATGTGGTCGAGGACGGCGTGACCGGCGCGCTGGTGCCCCCCGACGACCCGGAGCGCCTCGCCGCCGCCGCGGCCGCGCTGCTGCCGGACCGCTCACGCCGCGAGGCGATGGGTCGGGCGGGGCGGGCGCGGGTCGAGGCGCGCTTCCCGCGAGCGCAGATGGTGGCGCAAATGGCGGTTCTCTACCGAGGACTGGCGGGGCGTGGCGTATAATCGTGAGCCATGCGGCTCCTGATCACCGGGATTTCTGGCTTCGTCGGCAGCTACATGGCCGAACTGGCCCTCTCGAAGGGGGTGACGGTCTTCGGCTCGATCCGGTGGCGGAGCAAGACCGACAACATCGACCATCTCCGCTCGCGCATCACGCTCATCGAGTCGGACCTGCGCGACCTGTCGTCGGTGCGGACTCTGCTCGAGACCTCGAATCCGACCCACGTGATTCACCTGGCCGCGCAGAGCTTCGTGCATGCCTCCTGGAAGACGCCCGCCGAGACGCTCAGCACCAACCTCCTCTCGCAGGTGAATCTGCTCGAAGGGCTGCGCAACCTGAAGCTCTCCCCCCGCTTCCTGGTGGTCGGCAGCAGCGAGGAGTACGGTCTGGTGCGGGAGGACGAGCTGCCGATCCGGGAGACGCAGCCCTTGCGCCCGCTGAGTCCGTACGCGGTCAGCAAGGTCGCGCAAGACCTGATGGGCTTCCAGTACTGGAAGAGCTACGGCATGTCGATCGTGCGCGGCCGCGCCTTCAACCACGAGGGCCCGCGACGGGGCGACGTGTTCGTCACCTCCAACTTCGCGCGGCAGATCGCCGAGATCGAGGCCGGCCTTCGCGAGCCCGTGATGTTCGTCGGGGACCTGACGCCCCGCCGTGACTATTCCGACGTGCGCGACATCGTGCGCGGCTACTGGGCCCTGGTCGAGCACGGCGAGGCCGGCGAGGTGTACAACCTCTGCTCGGGCAAGTCGTGGTCGATCCAGCGTGTGCTCGACTTCCTGCTGGAGCTGTCGCGGGTCAAGAACATCAAGGTGCAGGTGGACCCGGCACGGCTGCGACCCTCGGATGTCATGGTGCTGGAAGGCGACCCCTCCAAGATCGAACAGGCTCTCGGCTGGAAGGTCGAGATTCCCTTCGAGCGTACCCTCGAGGATCTGTTGGGTTACTGGCGTCAGCGCACCCGGCCGTCACGCTGAGTGAGGGGCGCATGATCGGGGTCGCGCCGCGGTGCGAGAGCTAGCGGGCGTCCGGGTCGCCCTCGTCCACGACTGGCTCACCGGAATGCGCGGCGGTGAGCGCTGCCTGGAGGTGTTCTGCGAGATCTTTCCCTCCGCGGACCTCTACACGCTGCTGCACGTGCCGGGCTCGGTCAGCCCGATCATCGAGCGGCGCCGCATCGTGACCTCGTTCATCCAGCGACTGCCGGAGGCGGCGTCGCGCTACCGCCAGTACTTGCCGCTGTTCCCCGCCGCGATCCGTGCGCTCGACCTCCGCGACTACGACCTCGTCCTCTCGGCGAGCCACGCGGTGGCCAAGGCGGTGCGCCCGCCCCGGGGCGCCCTCCACGTGTGCTATTGCTTCACGCCGATGCGGTACGTGTGGGATCTCTACGACGACTACTTCGGCCCCCGGGCCGGTCCGATCACCCGGGCCATCATGCCGGCGGTGGCTGCGTGGCTCCGGCACTGGGACCGGGCGACCACCCGGCGGGTCCACCGGATCGTGGCCATCTCGCACTTCGTGGCCGCGCGGATCCGTCGCGTCTGGGACCGCGACGCCGAGGTCATCTACCCGCCGGTGGACGTCGCGCGCTTCCGGATCGGCCACTCGCCGGACGACTTCTACCTCGTGGTCTCAGCGCTCACTCCGTACAAGCGGGTCGATCTCGCGGTGGAGGCGTGCACCCGTCTCGAGCGCCGGCTCCTGGTGGTGGGCACCGGTCCGGAAGAGGCGCGACTGCGGGCGATGGCGGGGCCGACCGTGCAGCTGCTCGGATGGCGTGACGACGTGGAGACCGCGGACCTCTACGCCCGCTGCCGGGCGCTGCTCTTCCCTCCGCTCGAGGACTTCGGGATCACGCCGCTGGAGGCGATGGCCGCCGGCCGTCCCGTCATCGCCTTCGGCGAAGGAGGCGCGCGCGAGACGGTGGTGGGGCCGGGAGGCGCCGAGCCTCCCACCGGACTGTTCTTCCCGCGCCAGTCCGTCGAGGCGCTGGTCGAGGCCATCCGGCAGTTCGAATCGGGAGCGATCGCCTTCGAGCCGAAGGCGCTCCGGCGTCGCGCGGAGACGTTCGATCGACCGCTGTTCAAGGAGCGCATGTTCTCGTACCTGCAGGCCCGCCTCGCGGAGCACTCGACGTGCTGAAGGCCTACTCGCGACTCCTCGAGCAGGCGATGCTGGTGGGCGATCTGGTCCTCGTGGCCGCGTGCTGGCTCCTCGCGTACTGGGCGCGCTTTTACCTGGCCGGCCCTCCGCTGCCCTACCAGGACATTCCCCCACTCGCGGACTATCTTCTGATGCTCCTTCCCATCCTGGTGGTGTGGGGGGTGGCCTTCCGGGCCTTCGGGCTCTATCGACCGCGGCGGATCGGCTCGCACCTGTCGGAGGCGGCCGACGTGGCCAAGGCGTCGACCATGGGGGTGCTGGTCCTGGTCGCGGTGATGACCTTCTTCTTCCGCGGCTACGACTATTCTCGCGTGGTCATCGTCTACTTCTGGCTGCTCTCGATCGGGGTCGTCTGGTTCTCGCGGGCCGCGTTCCGGGAGGGCCTTCGCTTCGCGCGCCGACGCGGCTACAACCTGCGCTATGCGGTGGTGGTGGGGGGCGGCGAGCTCGCCGGCACGGTGGTGCGCCGCATGCAGGCGCGGCCCGACGTGGGCATCCAGGTGCTCGGGGTGGTGTCGGACGACAAGGACGGCATGGGCATCCGCTGGCTCGGAGGCTACTCGGATCTGCGGGCGGTGCTGGACGCGCACCAGGTGGACCACGTGGTGCTGGCGCTGGCCCACGAGGACTACGGCCGGCTCGCCGGACTGCTCGACGCGGTGGGGGATGAGCCGGTGACCATCCACGTGGTCCCGGACCTTCTGCGGTTCGCCTCGCTGCGCGGCGGTGTCGAGCAGTTCGAGGGCATGCCGTTCATCCACCTGCGCGAGTCGCCGCTCTACGGATGGAGCTCGGTGGCCAAGCGGGTCTTCGACTTCACGTTCTCCCTGGCGCTCCTGGCCGTGATCTGGCCATTGCTGCTGGCGCTCGCGGTGGCGGTGCGGGTGAGCTCGCCGGGGCCGGTGTTCTACCGGCAGGAGCGCATGGGGCTCGACGGCCGCCGCTTCCACATGCTGAAGTTCCGCACGATGCGCGTCGACGCCGAGCGCCAGACCGGGCCCAAGTGGGCCGATCCGGGCGACGAGCGGCGCACCGGCCTCGGGGCCTTCCTGCGCCGCTTCAGCCTCGACGAGCTGCCGCAGTTCATCAACGTGATCCGGGGCGAGATGAGCGTGGTCGGGCCGCGGCCGGAGCGGCCGGTGTTCGTCGAGCGGTTCCGCCAGACCGTGCCCGGGTACATGTTGCGTCACAAGGTCAAGTCCGGCATCACCGGCTGGGCCCAGGTGCACGGCCTCCGCGGCAACACCTCGCTGGAGAAGCGGATCCAGTTCGACATCGAGTACATCGAGCGCTGGTCGCTCTGGCTCGATCTCAAGATCATCGCGATGACGGTGGTGCGCGTCCTGGTGGACCGGAACGCGTATTGAGCGGGCGGCGCGGCGTCCTGGTCGGGCCGGCGCGCGTCAGCCTGCGCGGGGTCCTGCTCGGCGCCTTCGTCGCCGGCCTCGGGCTGTCGATCACCCTCGCCGAGAGCGCCCTGGCGTGCCTCACCCTCCTGTGGCTGTGGCGCCTCCGGGATCCCGCGGTGCGTGCCTCGCAACCGTGGCCCCTCGGGGCGCCGGTCGTGGCCCTGGGAGCCGTGACGCTGATCTCGGCGCTCCTGTCCGGCCATCCGATCCAGAGCGTGCTGGCCGCGAAGGGATTCCTCCTCACGGCGGGCCTCTACATCACCGCGGACGCGGTGCGCGACCGGCCCACCGCAGACCGCCTGCTGCTCGGCCTGACGGTCGCCGCAACGGTGGCCGCGGTGGTCGGCCTCCTCCAGGTGGGTCTCTGCTCGCCGGAGGCGATGCACTCGGGGCGGCCCCGCTGGGTCTATCACCGCTGCGACCGCGCGCACGGCTTCTTCAGCATCTACATGACGCTGGCCGGCGTGCTCTCGCTGGTCCTCCTGGCGACGCTGCCTCGCCTGCTGCCGCCGGGCCCGGCGTGGCGGCGGCTCGGCGCGCCGTGGCTGGTCATGCTCTGGGGGCTCGTCGTCACCTATACGAGGGGCGCGTGGCTCGGCTTCGCGGGGGGCGTGCTGACCGTGGCGGCGTCCGTCCGGCGCGGGCGCTGGGTCCTGGTCGGCGGGCTGGTGGTGCTGGCCGCCGGTACGCTGGTGGCGCCCTACGAGCTGCGACACCGCGTCCTCAGCATGACGGACCCGCAGGAGGCGGGCCTGCGCGAGCGCATCTACATGTGGCGCAGCGGCCTGGCCATGTGGCGCGAGCGGCCGGTCCTGGGCGTCGGCCCGGGCGGCGTCAAGCGCGACTATTCGCGCTACGCGATGGAGGAGGCCTCCAAGAAGCGCACCGGTCACGTGCACGACACCCCACTGCAGATCCTGGTGGAGCGCGGGATCCTGGGCCTGGCCGCGTGGCTCTGGCTCTGGGTCGCCTTCTACGCCCACGCGTGGCGCCGCCTGCGCGAGCTCGGTGCGGAGGCGGGCGCGCGCGCGATCGTGCTGGGCGCCGTCGCGGCCATCACCGGATTTCTGATCTCCGGCCTCACCGAGTACAACTTCGGGGACTCCGAGGTCGTGATGCTGGCCTGGGTCATCGTGGCCCTCGCGTGGGTGCGAGACCCGGAGCCCGAGGGAGCCCGAAACCGGGGGCGCGTGCCGGCTAGTACGTCACGTACGGCTCGGTCGACGACCGGACCTTCACGAAGTACTCCTTGAAGCGGCCGAGGTCCTCGTCGGAGACCAGGTCCGAGGCGAGCACGCAGAGCAGGCTCTGCTGGCGCCAGAGGATGAGGCTGAAGCCGTCCTCCTTGCGCACGAGCGGGCGCCAGCGTCCGATCTGCACGCGGCCGCGCTCGGGGAGCACCAGGTTGCCGCCCGGCACGATCACGTAGGTCACGGTGTGGCCGGCGGTGTCCTGGTAGGTCAGCTCGATGCCCCGGCGGCCGTCCAGGTACGTGGGCTGGGCGTTGACCAGGCGGATCTCGTCGTCGCCGGTGAAGACCCAGTTGAGCGAGACGCCGCTCTCCTCCATCGCGCGGGGCAGCGCCGCCGGCACCACGTCGGAGCGCGCCTCGCCCCAGAAGATGTTGCGGGCGTGCTCGGCGAGCACCGCGCGGACCACGAACTGGGCGGAATCGCCGGCGGGGGCGGTGGGCAGGCGCGGCGCGATCCACAGCAGCATCACCAGCGCGGTGGCGACCGCGGCCGCCGCGGGGCCGCCCCAGAGCATCCACCAGGGCGGGCGCGCCGCGCGGGGCTCGAGCGCCTCGCGCACCGCCGCGCGCAGCATGGGTGAGGCCGGGTGGCGCGTCAGGTGCTCGCGCAGCATCCGTCCCACTCCGCCGTCGTCCTCCCTCGTGTCCGTGGGGTCCGTCATGTCTGCGGTGGCCGGGTGCTCTCGTAGTCCTTGAGGAACCCGCGCAGCCGTTCCTTCGCGCGGAAGATGCGGGACTTCACGGTGCCCACCGGGCAATCCATGATGCGCGCCACGTCCTCCAGGGCCAGTCCCTCGACCTCGGCCAGCAGGAGCGGCGTCTTGAACTCCTCGGGCAGCCTCGTCAGGGCCCGATCCAGATCCAGGTGGGCCCCGGCGCTCTCGCTGTCGCGGCTGGGGGCGTCATGGAACATGGGCGACTCCCCATCCGGGACTCCGTCCTCCGAGAAGGCCGATTCGCGCTCACGAAGGCGGTAGAACGTCAGGAACGTGTTCCTCAGAATCTGGAACAACCAGGCGCGGAGATGGGTTCCCGGCTGGAACCGGTGGGAGAACCGCATGGCCCGGACGTAGGTCTCCTGGACAAGGTCCTCGGCCTCGGAGCCGTTCCGGGTGAGGTAGACGGCCAGGTTGTGGAGGGCGTCCAGGTGCTGGAGGGCCTGCTGCCGGAACTCGTCGTCAGCCACGGAACACCGGCCCGGCCGGGGGCCGTCCCGAGGTCCGCCGCGTCGGGGGAACGGGGGCGGCCCGGCCCACGCTAGTCTTCGAACCAGCGGCGCGGCAGGTCCGAGATGGAGACCTCGTGCTCGTCCTCCAGCACGTCCAGCAGCTCCCGGATGGTCTGGTAGAGCACGGGGTGCTCGACGTCCGGGGCCAGGTCGGCGAGGGGCCGCAGCACGAACCGCCGCTCGTGCATGAGCAGGTGGGGGATCTGCAGGTGTTCCGGCCCGCTGATCACCCGGTCGTCATAGAGGAGGATGTCGATATCGAGCGGGCGGGGCTCGTAGCGCTGGGCCTCAGGGGTTCCCGGCGGGCGCACCCGGCCGAGCGCCTGCTCCACCTCCTGGAGGCGGGTCAGGAGCGCCGCCGGGGCCAGCTCGGTCTCGATCGCCACCGCGCAGTTGAAGAACCAGGTGGTGTCGTCGGTGTGACGGCCGGGCTCGGTCTCCCAGGGCTCGGTGCGGTAGAGGGGGGAGGCGTCCACGAAGCGCAGGTCGGGCATCGCGCGGAGCCGCTCGACCGCACTGCGGAGGAGCGCCAGCCGATCGCCCAGGTTGGACCCTACGGACAGGAACACGCGCGCCATGGCTCTTCGCCTACCGTCGCCGGCGGGTGATCTCCACCCCCGGGATGCCCTGCAGCCCCTCCATCGGCGGGGTGAGCTTGCGCACCCGCACCCGCACCTCCTCGCACGGGAACTCGCCCAGCAGCATCTGGGCCAGCCGCCCCGCGAGCCGCTCCAGCAGGTTCACCCGCTCCTTGGTCGAGACCTCCACGATGCGCGCCGCGATCACTCCGTAGTCCAGCGTGGATCGGAGGTCGTCCGACGCGGCCGCGGGGGCCAGATCCACCATCAGCTCCACGTCCACCGCGAACCAGGCGCCCACCGTCTGCTGCGCCCGGGTGACGCCGTGGTGACCGTAGAAGCGGACGTCCTCGATGAAGATCTTATCAGACGGCGTCAGAGCTTGAGCCCCCGGAGCCGCTCCATCGCCTCCTCGAGGCGCTTGGCATCGATGGTGAGCGCGATCCGATAGAAGCCCTCTCCGGACGGGCCGAAGCCCACCCCGGGGGTGATCACGCAGCCCACCTCGTTCAGCATCTTCGCGGCGAAGGTGCGCGAGTCGAGCCCGCCCGGCACCGGGGCCCAGACGAAGAACGCGGCCTTGGGGACGTCGACCTCCCAGCCCAGGCGCTTGAGCCCGGCCACCACCACGTCGCGCCGCTCCTGGTAGGTGCGGCGGTACTGCTCGGCGAGGTCCTGCGGCCCGGTGAGGGCGGCGATGCCCGCCTCCTGCACCGCCTGGAACACCCCGGAGTCCACATTGGTCTTGATCTTCCCGAGCCCCGCGATGGCGCCCGCGTTGCCGGAGCAGAACCCGATGCGCCAGCCGGTCATGGAATAGGTCTTGGACAGCGAGTGGAACTCGACGCCGATCTCCATCGCCCCCGGCGTCTCCAGGAACGACGGCGGACGGTAGCCGTCGAAGCGCAGCTCGGAGTACATCGCGTCGTGGCAGACGATGATCTGATGCCGGCGCGCGAAGTCCACCACCCTGGCGAAGAACTCCTGGCTCGCCACCGCCGCGGTGGGGTTGTTGGGATAGTTGAGATACATGAGCTTCGCGCGCCGGGCCACGTCGGCGGGGATGGCGTCCAGGTCGGGGAGGAAGCCGTTGGCCCGCCTGAGCGGCATCCAGTGCACCTCGCCGCCCGCGAACCAGGTGCCGGCCGCGTAGACCGGATAGCCCGGGTCCGGGACCAGCACCACGTCGCCCGGGTTCACGAACGCGAGCGGCATGTGGGCGGTGCCCTCCTTCGAGCCGATCAGGGTGAGCACCTCGGTGTGCGGATCGAGGGTGACCCCGAAGCGCTGGCGGTACCAGTCGGCCACCGCGGTGCGGAAGGACGGCAGGCCCTCGTAGTCGGGGTAGCGGTGGTTCGCCGGGGTCTCGGCCGACCGCTTCAGCGCCTCGATGACGTGAGGCGGCGTCGGCAGGTCGGGATCCCCGATGCCCATGTCGATGAGGTCGACGCCGCGGGCGCGGGCCTCGCGCTTCTGCTTGTCGATCTCGGCGAAGAGGTAGGGGGGCAGCTTGCTCAGACGACTGGCCAGCGGGATGGGCGAAGGGGATGGGCTCACGCGCAGGTCTCCTGGATCTTGATGACGGGATTCTTGAGGCTCCCGATGGCCTCGATACGCACCTCCACCTTGTCGCCGGGCTGGAGCGGTCCGATGCCGCCCGGGGTGCCGGTGGCGATCAGGTCGCCGGGCAGGAGCGTCATGACCGCGGACACGCGGGCGACCAGGTCCTCGACCGGACAGATCAGGTGCTTGGTGTTCGAGGCCTGGCGCCGTTCCCCGTTGACGAACGTCTCGATCTCGACGCCGTTGGGATCGATGTCGGTGGCGATGCACGGGCCCACCGGGCAGAAGCTGTCGAAGGCCTTGGCCCGGACGGGGTGGCCGTCGCGGGTGTGCAGGTCGCGCGCGGTCACGTCGTTGAGGCAGGTGTAGCCGAGCACGTACTCGCGCGCCCGCTCGGCGGGCACCCGGTGGCAGCGCTTCTTGATCACCACCGCCAGCTCGCCCTCGTAGTCCACCCGCCGCGACTGGGGCGGGAACACGATGGGATCGTCCGGCCCGCACAGCGCCGAGATCGGCTTCAGGAAGATCGGCGGCTCGCTCGGCACCTGCACGTTCATCTCGTCGGCGTGCTCGCGGTAGTTCAGCCCGACCACCACGATCTTGGTGGGCACCACCGGAGCCAGCAGCACCGCCTGGCTCAGGAGGTACTTCTTCCGCGCCTTCTTGAAGGTGCCGTAGGGGGTGCCCGCGTACTCCACGATGTGGGTCCCCTCGAGGACGCCGTAGCGGGTCTTCCCCCCGGCCCGGAAGCGGACGATCCTCATGCGAGGCCGAGCACGTCCTGCATCGAGTAGAGGCCGGGCCGCGCGGTGGCGATGAAGCGCGCCCCCCGCAGCGCCCCCCGGGCGAAGTTGTCCCGGCTGTGGGCGCGGTGAGTGAGCTCGAGCCGCTCGCCGAGCGAGCCGAACACCACGGTGTGCTCGCCCACCACGTCGCCCGAGCGCAGGGCCGCCATGCCGATCTCCTTGCGGGAGCGCTCGGCCAGCCGGGCGTGCCGGTCGTAGACCGCGGTCTCGCGCAGGTCGCGCCCGAGGGCCTGGGCCACCACCTCGGCCATGCGCAGCGCCGTCCCGCTCGGCGCGTCCTTCTTGAAGCGATGGTGGGTCTCCACGATCTCGACGTCGTAGTCGTCGCCGAGCAGGCGCGCCATGTCGGCCAGCACCTTGAAGGCCACGTTGACGCCCACGCTCATGTTGGGAGACACGAGCAGCGGGATCGAGCCGCCGATCCGGGCCAGCTCTTCTCGCTGGGCCGCGGTGAAGCCGGTGGTGCCGATCACCGCGCGACCGCCGTGGCGGGCCACCTGTCGCGCGTGGGCGAGGCTCGCTTCCGGCACCGAGAACTCGATCAGGATGCGGTCCTTGCCGAGGACCGCGTCGACGTCGTCGCCGATCGGGATCCCGAGCCGCCCCACGCCGGCCGACTCGCCCGCGTCGCGCCCGAGGGCGGGGTGGCCGGGCGCCTCCAGGGCGCCGACCAGGCGCAGCCCCGTCTCCTGCTGCAGGAGCGCGACGAGACGGCTTCCCATCCGGCCGGCGGCGCCGGCGACGACCACATCCGCCATCGGAGGTCGGGCGTCAGCCCTTGACGAGGCCGAGCGAGGCCAGGACCGCCCTCAGGCGAGGCCGGTTGGCCTCCGACAGGCCGCACATCGGGAGCCGATACTCGGCCGCCTCGATCTTGCCCATCATGGCCAGCGCCTCCTTCACCGGGATCGGATTGGTCTCGAGGAACATCGCCCGCGAGAGCGGGAACAGCTTGAGGTGCAGCTCGCGCGCCTGCTTCCAGTCGCCCGCGAGCGCGGCGTGCGTCATCTCGGCGGTCTCGCGCGGGACGAGGTTCGCGATGACCGAGATCACGCCGCGGCCGCCCACCGACATGAGGGGCAGCGTGATGTTGTCGTCGCCCGAGAGGACCGAGAAGTCGGGGCCGCAGGCCAGGATGACCTGGGTCATCTGGTCGAGCGAGCCGGACGCCTCCTTGACGCCCACGATGTTCGCGCAGTCGCGGGCGAGGCGGGCCATGGTGTCGGTCTCCACGTTGACCGCGGTGCGCCCCGCGATGTTGTAGACCAGGATCGGGATGTCGACCGCGTCCGCGACCGCGCGGAAGTGGCGGTAGAGGCCCTCCTGGGTGGGCTTGTTGTAATAGGGGTTCACCACCAGCGCACCGGTGGCGCCCGCCTTCTTGGCGTGGGTGGTGAGGTCGATCGCCTCCGCGGTCGAGTTCGAGCCGGTGCCCGCGATGACGGCGAGCCGACCGCGCGCGGTCTCGATGACGATCTCCACGACGCGCTTGTGCTCGTCGTGCGAGAGGGTGGGGGACTCGCCGGTGGTGCCGCAGGGCACGATGCCGTCGGTGCCGCTGGCGACGTGCCACTCGACCAGCTCGCGCAGCTTGGCCTCGTCGACCTTGCCATTGCGGAACGGGGTCACGAGAGCGACGATCGAGCCTTGGAATGTCGGGCGCATGGTTGAGTCCCTCCGTGGCGAAGAGTTGCTCGCCCGACTCTAACACCACCGCAGGAAGCTCTTCAAGCGGCTGGCGCGATGCGGTAGACTCCTGCGGATGGACAGCCATCCCGCGCCCGTCCGACGGGCTCAGATCAGCGTCGACGTCGCCGCGCAGGTACGCAAACAGTTCGGCACGCCGTGCTACGTGTACGATCGCGCCGCCCTCGAGACGGCCGCGCGGGCCACCCTCGCGTTCCCGGCCCCCTTCGGGCTCACGGTGCGCTACGCGATGAAGGCCAACCCGAGCCGGGGCATCCTCACCCTGTTCCGCGACCTCGGCCTGCACGTGGACGCGTCCAGCGACTACGAGGTCGAGCGCGCCTTGCGCGCAGGGTTTGCACCCGATCGCATCCAGCTCACCTCGCAGATGCCGTCGCGCTCGCTGCCCGAGCACGTGGCCCGCGGGGTGCTCTTCAACGCCTGCTCGCTCCACCAGCTGGAGCAGTTCGGGCGCGTCGCCCCCGGCGGCGAGGTGTCGGTCCGCATGAACCCCGGCCTCGGCACCGGCTCCACCAAGCGCACCAACACCGGCGGGCCCGCCTCGAGCTTCGGGATCTGGCACGAGGCGATGGGCGAGGTGGTGGAGATCGCGGCGCGCCATCGCCTCCGCATCCGCCGGCTGCACTCGCACGTGGGCTCCGGCACCGATCCGGAGGTGTGGAAGCGCTGCGCGCGCATGACGCTCGACCTGGTGCGCGCCCTGCCGGACGTGGCCGTCGTGAACCTGGGCGGCGGCTTCAAGGTGGGACGCATGCCGGAGGAGCCGTCGGTGGATCTGGCCGACGTGGGGGCCCACGTCCGCCGCGAGATCGAAGAGTTCCGCGACCGCGACGGTCGCGCGCTGCACCTGGAGATCGAGCCCGGCACCTTCCTGGTCGCCAACGCGGGCGCCATCGTGGCCTCCTGCGTGGACGTGGTCGACACCGGCAAGGAGGGCTACCTCTTCGCCAAGCTCGACACCGGCATGCCCGAGATCACGCGGCCGTCGCTCTACGGCGCCCAGCATCCCATCGACGTGCTGGCCCGCGGGCGCGAGCAGGCCGCGGTGGTGTTCGTGGGGCCGTGCTGCGAGTCGGGCGACATCCTGACCCCCGCGCCCGGCGATCCGGAGGCGCTCGCGCCGCGCTGGGTGCCCCGGCCCGAGATCGGCGATCTGGTGGTGGTGGGCGGCGCGGGCGCCTACTGCGCGGCGATGGCGACCATCAACTACAACTCCTATCCCCAGGCCCCCGAGGTGATGCTCGGCCCCGACGGGGCGCTCACGCTCCTGCGCCGGCGGCAGACGCCGGACCAGGTCTGGCAGAACGAAGTCTAGGCGCTCCTGCGGGGCCGGCCGAACGAAGTCTCGCCGCTACTGCGCGCGCGCCGACACCACGTTCGATCGCGCGCTCTCGTTGGGGCGCCGCGCGCGATCGATCGCGGTGACCGCGTACCGGTAGGTGGTCCCCGGGCGCACGTCGCGGTCGGCGTACACCGTGCCGGGCGGGACGGTGGTGGCGATCCGCAGGAACTCTCCGCTCTCGGTCGCCCGGTACACCGCGTAGACCGCCACGTCGGGGTCCGGGCTCGCGTTCCACGCGAGCCGGATCGCGCCGCCCGAGGGCACCGCCACCAGCCCGGTGGGCGCCGCGGGCGGGGTGGTGTCCGCGGGCGCGACCGCGACCGTCGCGCTGGTCCCGCCGGCCGCGGTCAGCGAGGACACCACCCGCAACGCCCGCACCGCGTAGCGGTAGTCCACGTCGTTCTCGACGCCGGTGTCGGTGAAGGTGGTCGCCTCGATCGGCTGCGGAGTGACCGCGGCGAGCGGGCCGCCGGCGGCGGGGCCGCGCAGCACCACGTAGCGGATGTCGGCGGTCGGGGCGGAGCCGTCCTGCAGCGACGCGGGCGGCTGCCACGCGAGGGTCACGCGCCGGTCGCCCGGCGTCGCGGTGAGATCCCGCGGCGCGGCCGGCGCGGCGAGGTACGGCACCACGAGGCGCTCCGAGGGCGCGCTCGAGCGGCCGATCTCGTCCTCCGCGGTCACCACGTAGACGTACCGACGGCCCGGGCGGAGGGCCTCGTGATCGACCCACGTGACGCTCGAGCCCTGCACGGTCGCGGGCGCGGGCGAGTCGGTCCGGATAGAGGCCACCTCGTCGTAGCCGACGATCCGGCCGGAGGAGAGCATCGCGGCCTTCGGCGCGCCGGAGTCCTCCTCCTCGCGGCGATACACGTGGTAGAGGGAGATCCGCCGCAGGCGGCTGCCGTCCATCCGGGTGCCCGGCGCGGTCCAGGACACCACGATCGATCCGTCGTCGATGGCGCCGTGCACCGCGGCGGGCATCACGGGCAGGCGGATTTCGGGCGGCACGGGCGGCCCCTTCTTGCCGCAGGCCGCGAGCGCGAGGATGGCCACGCCCAGCGCGAGCAGCCGGCGCCGCGCGGCGGGCCTCACGCGTCGAGCCAGCCCTTGACCAGCGCCAGCTGCCGGCGCACCGCCTCCGGCGCGGTGCCGCCCACGACGGAGCGGGCGCGCAGCGACGCCTCCACGGTCAGCGCCGCGTAGACGTCCCGGGCGATGAGGGGCGAGAACCCCTGCAGGTCCTCCAGCGGCAGATCGCCCAGCTCGCACCCGCGCGCGATCGCGTGGCGCACCGCCTGGCCCACCACCTCGTGGGCCTCCCGGAACGGCAGTCCCCGGCGGACCAGGTAGTCGGCGAGGTCGGTGGCGGTGGAGTAGTGGGCCCCCGCGGCCGCCCGCATGCGATCCACCTGGAACGTCAGCGACCGGAGCATCGGAGGCAGCACGCGGAAGATCGCCTCCAGCGTGTCGACGCTGTCGAACAGGGGCTCCTTGTCCTCCTGCATGTCGGAGTTGTAGGTGAGGGGCAGCCCCTTCATCATCGTCAGCGCGGCGGTGAGGTTGCCGTAGAGCCGCCCCGTCTTGCCGCGGATCAGCTCCGCCACGTCGGGGTTCTTCTTCTGGGGCATGATCGACGAGCCGGTGGCGAAGGCGTCCGAGAACTCCACGAAGCCGAACTCGGCGGTGGCCCAGAGCGTGAGATCGGCGGCCAGCCGCGAGCCGTGCATGCCGAAGATGGCGGCGTGGGAGAGGAACTCGATCACGTAGTCGCGGTCGGCGACCGCGTCCATGCTGTTGGGGCTGGGACCGGTCATGCCGAGGTCGCGGGCGAGCGCCTCGCGGTCGATCGGGAAGGCGCTGCCGGCCAGCGCGGCCGCGCCCAGGGGCAGCACGTTCACGCGCGCGCGGCACTCCCGGAAGCGCTGGCGATCGCGCTCGAGCATGAACACGTACGCGAGCAGGTGATGGGCGAGCAGCACCGGCTGCGCGCGCTGCAGGTGGGTGTAGCCGGGCATCGGCGCGTCGCGGTGCTGCTCGGCCTGGGCCACCAGGGCCCGCTGCACCTCCCGCAGCCCCGTATCGACGTGGTCCAGGATCTCGCGCAGGTAGAGGCGCTCGTCCAGCGCGATCTGGTCGTTGCGGGACCGGCCGGTGTGGAGCTTGCCGCCCACCGGGCCGGCCAGCTCCACCAGCCGGCGCTCCACGTTCATGTGGATGTCCTCCAGCTCGCGGCGGAACGGGAACCGGCCCGCCTCGAGCTCCGCCCGCACCGCGTCGAGGCCGGCCAGCAGGCTCGCCTCCTCCGCGGGGGTGATCAGGCCGGCCCGTCCGAGCGCGCGGGCCCACGCCGCGCTGCCGGTCAGGTCGTGCGGCCAGAGGCGGCGGTCGAACGCGAGCGAGGAGGTGAAGGCCTCGGCGGTCGGATCGGCGCCCTCGGCGAAGCGCCCGGACCAGGCCTTGCTGGGAGGCGTGCCGGCCGGGGTCACGAGGCGTCCGCGCGACCGGCGGCCGCCGCGGGGTCGGCGACCGGCCGGAGCAGCCCGGCGATCTCCGACATGATGCGGCGGGTGGCCTCCGCACGCTCGGCGCGCGCGATCGGCCGGTGGCGCGGATGATCGAACACGAGGGGCGCGCCGAAGCGCACCGAGAGCGGGTGTCGGCGCGGCACGTGGAAGCGCCGGCCGCGGAGGGCCTCGAAGGTGCCCTCGATCCCGGCCGGCACGATCGGCACCCCCGCGCGCAGCGCGATCAGGGCCGCGCCGGGCTGGCCGGGCACCAGACGCCCTTCCTGGCTGAACGGCCCTTCCGGGAAGATCCCGACGATGCGCCCCGACTCCAGCACGCGGAGCACGCGCTTGATCGCCCCCGGGTCCGGCCGCTCCAGGTTCACCGGGATCGAGCCGATGCGCTGGTGGAGATAGGGGTGCAGCGGGGTGGCGCGGTACACGCGGGGCATGACCAGGAACGAGATGGGCCGGGAGACCGCCACGCCCAGCACCACGCCGTCGAGGTAGTTGTGATGGTTCGCGGCCAGGATGTACGGGCCGGTGGGCGGCAGATGCTCGGTGCCCTCCACCCGGAGGTCGAAGAGGTGACGCAGCGCCCGCGCGCAGGCCGCGCGGACCACGCGGTAGACGGGCGGAAACGGCTCGGGCCGCCCCGCCACCGCGGGCGCCGAGCCCGTCGCCATGACAGACACAGCGGTTTCGTCGCCCCGCGCCATAGCGCCCCTTATAGCATTCACCCCCCCACCTGACAACCGAGCGCCAACCGACGAATAGAGGGGAAGGACCGCCGAGAGATGGGCAAGCGGGGGATCGTCTACACGGGGATCGACCGCTCCGCTTGCGTGGAGCCAACCCGCGAAGAACGAAGCGCCTACGCCGTCCGTCTTCGTGGCCCGATGGAGGCGAGAAATCGGAGATGCGACTCAGCGCGCTCCCGGAGGGTCCCCCGCCCCGCCCTCGCCCGGCCGTTGATGAGCCGGGCGCGAAGCGCGAGGGGCGGACTACCGCGCGCGGGCCAGGCGATACCGCGCCACCGCCGCGTTGTGGTCGGCGAGATTCGTCGAGAACTGGTGGTGCCGGTCGTCCATCGCCACGAAGTAGAGATACTTGACGTTCGCCGGCCGCACCGCGGCCTGCATGGCGGCGCGACCGGGGCTGGCGATGGGGCCGGGGGGCAGGCCCTGGCGGCGGTACGTGTTGTAAGGCGAGTCGACCTGCAGGTCCTCGCGGGTGAGGCGGCGTCGGTCCTTGCCCACCGCGTACTGCACGGTGGGATCGGCCTGAAGCGGCATGAGCTTGTGGAGGCGGTTCCAGAACACCGCGGAGATCAGGGGCATCTCCGACGACTCCACCGCTTCCTTCTCGATGATCGAGGCCAGCGTCAGCATCTGGTGCACGCTGAGGTTGCGGGCCCGCGCCTCGGCCACGAGCTCCGGGGAGAGCTTCTCGCGCATGCGGGCGACCATGCGGGCCAGGATCTCCTCGGGGGTCATCCCCTTCACGAACTGGTAGGTGTCGGGGAAGAGGTAGCCCTCGACCGAGTCGGCCTGGATGTCGAGCGTCTTGAGGAAGACCGCGTCGCGGGCCACGCGGAGGATGTCCGACGCCGGCGCGAGCCGCTCGGCCTCCAGCTGCCGGGCCAGCTCGCCCAGGGTGCCGCCCTCCTGGAACACGATCATGTGCTGCATGACATGACCGCCCTCGAGGCGCTCCAGCACCCGCACGGTGTTGGTGCCCTGGGGGATCTGGTACTCGCCCGCCTTCAGGCTGCGGAAGCTGCCCCGGGCCACCGCCAGCATCACGAAGCCCACGCGGCTGCGGATCACGCCGGCGTCATCGAGGATCTCGGCCACCTCCATCACGCCCTTGTGGGCCGGGATCTCGACCACCCGGGGGCTGGTGTGGAGGGTATCGGGCACGGTGAGGATCCACCAGCCCTCGAGCATGAGGAACAGGACCATGACGAGCACCCCGAGGCCCGCCGCAGTGCGCCAGGTGGGTCCGGAGGGGCCTGGGCTGCCCCACGGCTTCAGGGATCGGGGTCGCTCCATCACAGCCCCCTCATTCTGGACGTGCTTCTTTATGGAGTCAAACCACCGGTAAACTGGCGAAATGTCGCCAACCGCGCTGCTGCTGGTGCTGCTCGCCGCCCTCTGCCACAGCGGCTGGAACCTCATCGTGAAGACCGACGCCCGGCGCCTCGAGATCCAGGCTGGCGCGCTCTGGGTGGGGACCCTGATGTGCCTGCCGGTGCTCTGCTTCCACTCCCCCTGGGAGGTCCCCCCGGCGGCCTGGGTGGCGGTCGCGGCCTCGGCGGCCCTGGAGTCGGGCTACGTGCTGGCGCTGACGTCCGCTTACGCAGCCGGGGACATGTCGCTGGTCTATCCGGTGGCGCGGGGGACGGGGTCGGTGCTCGTGCCGCCGCTGGCCGTCCTGCTGCTGGGCGAGCGCCTGGCCTGGCAGGGGATCCTGGGGATCGCGCTCGTCGTGCTCGGCATCTTCCTGAGCCACGGGGCGCTCAGTGGCTGGGCGGCGGCCAGGGCCCACCGGCCGGCCCTCGGCTGGGCGCTCCTGACCGGCATGCTGATCGCGAGCTACTCGCTGGTCAACAAGCTCGGGGTCTCGCTCGTGCCGGTCCCGCTCTACGCCTTCCTGGTCTTCCTGGCCGATGCCCTCATCGTGCGGGGGGTCCTGTGGGGGAAGGGCGCGCCACCGCTCCTCCGGCGGGATGCCCCCTGGGGCCGCATGGCCGCCGTGGGCTTCCTCATGATGGTGGCCTATCTGGCCGTGCTCGCGGCGATGGCCCACGCCCCCGTGAGCTACGTGGTGGCGGCTCGGGAGGTCAGCGTGGTGGTGGCGGCGCTCATCGGGGTGCTGCTGCTGCGGGAGCGGCACTCGCTGGCGCGGGTGGTCGGGGCGGTGGTGATCTTCGGCGGGCTCTGCGCGATTGCCCTCGCCCGGTGAGCCGGGCGCGCCGGCGGCCGCCCGTCGGCGGCGGGGCGCCGGCCGGGAACATGTCGGAATGTAAGACCTGACCCCGGCTCTGGTATACTCATCCGCCTGGGGGCGACCCCCCCTGACACCCCGAGGAGGACACTCAATGCAGGAGCTGCTGCTTCCGGTCCGTCACGAATGGCTCGCCCGTGAGCGTGCCTACGGGAAGATCGCCATCGAGCCGTTCGAGCCGGGCTTCGCCCTCACCGCGGGCAACGCCTACCGGCGGGTGCTGCTGTCGTCCATCGCCGGCTCGGCGCCCACCTGGGTCAAGATCGAGGGCGTGCTGCACGAGTTCTCGCACCTGACCGGGGTGCGGGAGGACACGCTCGACATCATCCTCAACCTGCGCAAGCTGGTGTTCAACCTGCACGTCAACCGCCCGAAGCTGCTCCGCCTGAAGGCGCAGGGCGTGCGCACGGTGACCGCCCGGGACTTCGAGCCCGATCCGGACGTGGAGGTGCTGACCCCGGACGTCGTGCTGGCCACGCTCGACAAGGACGGCACCCTCGAGATGGAGGTGTGCGTGGAGCGCGGCCGCGGCTACCAGCCCGCCGAGAAGCGCGAGCCGGAAGCCCTGCCCATCAACGCGATGCTGATGGACGCGGACTTCTCGCCGGTCAAGCGCGTGAACTTCCACGTCGAGGGCCAGGCCGACGGGCACGAGCGGCTGATCATCGAGGTCT
Source organism: Candidatus Methylomirabilota bacterium (assembly GCA_035650715.1). Lineage (GTDB taxonomy): Bacteria > Methylomirabilota > Methylomirabilia > Rokubacteriales > CSP1-6 > CAMLFJ01. The sequence continues at coordinate 59,813 of DASRHC010000034.1, forward strand.
GGACCAACGGCGCGGTGACCCCGGAGACCGCCGTCGCGGATGCCTCCCGCATCCTGGACGACCAGTTCGCGCTGCTGATCGACTTCCCGGTGGCGCCGCCCGCGGAGAGCGAGAGCACCGAGCAGGGCGCGGAGCCGGTGGTGCGCAGCGAGGTGAACGAGCACCTCTTCCGCAACGTGGACGAGCTCGAGCTCTCCGTCCGCGCCTCGAACTGCCTCAAGACCGCCAACATCCGGACCATCGCCGACCTGGTGCAGAAGACCGAGTCGGAGCTGCTCAAGACCAAGAACTTCGGCAAGAAGTCGCTGAACGAGATCAAGACCATCCTGGGAGAGATGGGGCTCTCCCTGGGCATGCGTCTCGATCCCGAGGAGCTGGAGCGGCTGCGCGCGCACTACGAGCGCAGCTTCGAGACCTGAGCCGCCTCCCGCTTTCCGCGCGTCCCGCCACGGCCCCCGGATCTCATCCGGGGGTCGTGGTGCGTTCGGGGGTCTCGTCGATGGGCGCGGCCAGGTGGAAGGTGTCGGTGGTGCCGCGGGCCCACGCGGTGACGCGCACGACCCGGCCGTCGGACTCGAGGATCACCGCGCCGTCGCGATCGGTCCGGTAGACACGCGCGCCCGCGGCCAGAAGACGCGCCAGCGCCTCCGGGCTCGGGTGGCGGAACGGGTTGCGCGCGCCCACCGAGATCACGGCGACCCGGGGCCTCACCGCGTCCAGCAGCGCGGCGCCGCTGGAGGAGCGGCTGCCGTGGTGCGCGACCTTGAGGGCGATCGCCTGCAGCGGACCGGCGCGCTCCAGCAGCAGGGCCTCGCCGCGCGCGCCCAGATCACCGGGCAAGAGCAGCGAGAGGCCGCGCCAGTCGAGCCGCAGCACCAGCGACTCGTCGTTGGCGGGCAGCGGCGGGCCCGGACCCGGGCCCAGCACGGTCAGCACCGCTGCGCCCAGGCGCACGCGCTGTCCGGCCGCGAGCGCGCGGCGGGGCACGCGGGCGCGGGCCAGCGCGGCCGCGGTGTCGCCGGGGGCGACGGGCGCGCGGCCGCTCTCCCAGAACTCGCCGACCCGGAAGCGGCTCAGCACCGCGGCCAGGCCGCCCGAGTGGTCGACGTCCCAGTGCGAGAGCGCGACCACGTCCAGGCGCGCGAGGGGCCGGTTCCAGAGGAACGGAGCGAGCACGCGCTCGCCCACGTCGAACCGGCGCGCGCCGCCGGGCCCGCCGTCCACCAGGAGCCGCGGCCCGTCCGGCAGCTCGATCAGGGTCGCGTCGCCCTGGCCCACGTCGAGGAACGTCACGCGCAGCAGCCGCTCGGTGGGGGCGAGCCACGGCCACGCCGACAGCGCGGCCACGAGCGCGAGCAGCCCGCCCGCGATCGCGCGACCGCGCCGCGAGGCCGCCGCGAAGGGCGCACACAGCACCGCGCCGTACCAGGCCACCGCGGCCGCCACGCCGGGGGCGGGCAGGTGCACCATCGCGCCCGGCAGCGCGGCGGCCGCGGCCACCGCGGCGCGCAGCCCCAGCAGCACCAGCCACAGGCACTCGAAGCCGAGGTCCGCGACCGGCCCGGGCAGCAGCGCGGCCAGCAGCACGCCCATGCCGAGCGTGGTCGCCACCGCGGCCAGCGGCACCACCGCGAGGTTCGCGACCACGCCGATCAGCGACAGCTGGTTGAAGTGGGCCGCCATCAGCGGGGTGACCGCGGCCTGGGCGCCCACGCTCACCGCGACCGCGGCCGCGAGCCAGCGCGGCCAGCGGCGGGCGTCGAGCGCGCCGGTGATCCAGGGGGCCAGGTAGACGATGCCCGCGGTGGCCGCGAACGAGAGCTGGAAGCCGGGCTCCCAGAGGTCGCCGGGCCGCCAGAGCAGCAGCCCGATGGTGGCCACGGCCAGCGCGTTGGGGAGCTGCGAGCGCCGCTCGAGCACCAGCGCGAGGAGCAGGAGCAGGCTCATGACGGTGGCCCGCAGCACCGAGGGCTGGGCGCCCACCACGAGGGCGAAGCCCACCACCACCGCCGCCGCGACGAGCGCCGCGCCGCGGCGGGGGATGCCGGCCAGGGCCGAGCCCGCGAACACTGCGCCGGCCAGCAGCGCCACGTTGAACCCGGAGACCGCGAGGATGTGGTAGACGCCCGCCCGGCGGAACGCCTCGTCGCTCGCGGGCGGCAGCGACGTCCGCTCCCCCAGCAGCAGGCCCGCCAGCAGCGCGCCCGAGGTCTCGGGCAGACGCTGGGCGATGCTCGCGACCGCCCAGCGTCGGGTGGCCACGCGCCACGGCGGCACGTCGGGCGTGAGGGCGACCAGGCGGTCGCCCCGCGCGTGGCCCACCAGCAGGATCCCGTCGCGACGCAGGTGTGCCGGGTAGTCGAAGCCACCCGGATTGCGATAGCCCACCGGGCGATGCAGACGGGCCTCCACCAGCACGCGCTGGCCCTCCCCGAGGGGGATCGGGCTCTCGCCGTAGAGCGTGAGCTGCACCCGGCCGCTCGCGGGGAGGCGCTCGGGGCCGAGGTGCGCGGCGGTCACCTCGAGCAGGAGCCGGGTGCGATCGGGGGCCCAGCGCACCGGCTCCTGATCGAGCCGGCCCTCAATGGTGACGGTGCCGCCGAGACCGAGCCGGGCCAGGTGATCGGCGGGCAACGGGGCGCCGGACGCGCGCAGCGTCCCGAGCGCCACGAGCCCGAGGAGGAGCAAGCCCGTCGCGAGCCGAGGCCGTCGCGTCGCCGCGAGCAGCGCGGCCACGAGCAGCGCGGTCGCGCCGGCGAGCAGGAGCGGCGTGGGGGCGGCGACCCACGAGGCGGCGCCGATGCCGACGGCCAGGGCGACCGCGGGCGGGCCGAGCGGCACCGCGGCGAGGCCGCGCCCGGTCACGGGGTCGCCTCAGTCGCGCACGGTGACGAACGGGCGGATCGCGGCGAGCTTCTTCGGCCCCATCCCGAGCACGTAGCGGAGCGCCTCCGGCGAGTCGAAGCGCCCGCGGCGCTCGCGCTCCTCCACGATGCGCTGAGCGAGCGCGGGGCTCACCCCGGGCAGCCGCGCCAGCGCCGACGCATCCGCGCGATTGACGTCGATCGGCTCGAAGGCGGGGATCGGCGCCGGCGCGAGGCCGGGAGGAGCGGGGCGGCCCGGCTCGTGGGGGCGCGATGGCGCGGCCGGCCCGACCGGCGCGGCCACGCGCGGTGCCGACGACGCCGCGGGCGTCGCGCGCGCGGGCGCCGGCTCGGGCAGGATCGCCGCGTCCTCCTCCCGGTCGAACCGCTCCAGTCGCTGCGCCGCGTCCGGGAACCCGGCGCGCCACTCGCGCACGCCCAGGCCCGTCAGGAGCGTCAGGGCCAGCAGGATCAGCAGGCGGAGCTGCGGGCCGGGATAGCGCACGCCCGCACCGTCGCACGCGAACCCGCCCGCGGCTAGAGTGCCGGTTTCGATACGGCGTGTTCCGATACGGTGGCGCGCCTCGGCTCGTCGAGCTCGCGCGCGGGCCGGCCCACCGCGATCGCCCGGACTCCGGGTACCCCGGGGCGGGGCGGTCGTGCTACAGTGCGGCCGGAATCGCGCGCCCGCGTCGGGCCGTCCCTCGCTTGCGAACCGATCTCAATTGGAGAAGCTCGCGGTCCTCGTCGTGATTGCCGCGCTCGTCGGCGGCTCCGCGCTCGTGCTCTTCACCGCGATGGCGCGAATGGAGCGCCGCGCGTACTGGAGCCGCGGCGAGGCGCTCAAGCGCAGCGAGCGATTTCAGCGGCGGGTGTTCCTGGTCGGGATCGGGCTGGTGATCGCGATGGCGGCCGTGGTGGTGACGCTGCGGCTCACCCGGACCCCACCCTGTGTCGGCACCGTGGTGATCACGCGCGACGCGGACGGGCGGGCCCGGGAGTGCCTCTGCGTTCAGGGTCGCCGCGGCGCGTGCTTCGACCCGGGTCCCTGAGCGCGGGCGCCGGGCGGCCGCTCAGGCCAGCCCGAAGCCGTGACGCCGGATGAACGGCCCGAAGTTGTGCCGCTCGGGCGTGGAGTACTGACGCGCCTTGTCCTCCGACCAGCCGTAGGGCTCGGTGTAGCCGAACCGCTCCACGTAGCGCTGGTTCTCCCTCGGGGTCGCGTGGCGCGCCTCGCGGCGCCGATCGTAGGCTTCGAGCTGCGCGGGGAGATCGTCGTCGCGGTAGCGGTCGGTGTGCACCGTGACCGCGGGCGGCAGCCGCATGCTGATGAAGCCCGTCTGCGACGGATAGCCCACGCAGAGCCCGGCCACCGGGAACACCCCCGGCGGCAGCTCCAGCAGGTCGGCCAGCTTCTCGACGTGGTTGCGCACCACGCTGATCGGGCAGCAGCCGAGGCCCAGGGCTTCCGCGGCGGTGATGAAGGCCTGCAGCGCGAGTCCGGCGTCGACCGCCGCGTTCATGAACATGTCGAGCGTGTCGTTGGGGAAGGGGCGGCCGCGCAGCGCGCTGATCCGCCGGATCCGGCGATGGTCGCCGCAGAACACCATGAACACCGGCGCCTGCGCGATCCACGGCATGTCGGGGATCCAGCCCCCGATGGTGGCCTGCTTGCCGCGGTCCTTCACGAGCACGATGCCGACCTGCTGGAGGTCCGACTTCGACGGCGCCGAGAGCGCGGCCGCGAGCGCCATCTCCAGGACGTCGTCGGGCACCGGGTCCGGCTTGTAGCGGCGATGGGTCCGGTGGGCGAGCAGCAGGGCGAGGGCGCTCCCGTCGGCGGGACGATCGCGCCCCGCCTCGGTGGGCAGCCCGAAGCGGTCCCGGATGAGGTCCGCGATGGTGGGGCTCACGGGGTGAGCGTCGCGCGCGTGATCGAGGTGGTGTCGCGGTCGTGCCACTCCGAGGCCGCGAAGGCCTCGTTGATCTGCTCGAGCGGATACTTGTGGGAGAGGATGCGGTTCCACGGGTACCGCTCGCGCGTGCGGACCAGGAAGTCCAGCGCCCGCGGGATCACCCACGCCTCGTACTGGATCACGCCCACGATCTTCTTGGAGCCCCACACCAGCAGCGAGGGCTCGAGCTCCACCTTGGCCCCGCGGCTGATGGTGCCGATCTCGAGATAGGTGCCGCCCGAGCGCAGCATCTCGACGCCCTCGGGGATCACGCCCGGGAAGCCGACCAGGTCGGCCGCCACGTCGGCGCCCACCCCGCCGGTCCACTGGCGCACCAGCTTCACCCGCTCGCGCCGGTCCGGGACCTCCTTCACGTTGATGGTGTGATCGGCCCCGAAGGCCCTCGCCAGCTCCAGCCGGCCCGGGATCTGGTCCACCACGATCACGGTCTCCGCGCCCATGTCCTTGGCCACCGCGGCGGCCTGGATGCCGAGGCCGCCCGCGCCCTGCAGCACGACGCGATCACCCTGCCGGACCCCGGCCACGTGCAGGCCGTAGAAGACCTGGGAGAGCGCGCAGTTCACGCCGGCCACCGCCTCGTCGGAGAGCCCGTCCGGCACCGTGAAGAGCGCGCCGCCCGGGCGCAGGTAGTAGTGGTCGGCGAACGCCCCGTGCAGGTGCGGCGGCGCGCTCGGACCGAGCGGGCGCTCGATCTTGTTCGGGCACGCCGCGCGCTCCCCGTGCACGCACGCGTAGCAGTGGCCGCACGGGTAGAAGTAGGTGTAGGCGACGCGGTCGCCCTCCCGGAGCGGGCGGCCGAGCGAGTCGGTCTTCACCCGGGATCCCAGGCGGGCCACCCGGCCCGTCATCTCGTGCCCGAAGATCCAGCCGTCGTCGGGCAGGCGCAGGGGCGCGTCGCCGCGCCAGAAGTGCAGGTCGGAGCCGCAGATGTTGGCGTGGGTCACCCGGATCAGCACGCCCTCGGGCTCGATGGCGGGGATGGGCACCGACTTGATCTCGAACGGCTTGCCGGGGCCGAAGAAGACGGCGGCGCGCGCGGTGTCGGCCATGGTCACGCCCTCCGCTCGGCGCCGAGGGCGAACACGTCGTGCAGCGCCCGCACCGCCAGCTCGGTGTACTTGTCCTCGATCACGCAGGAGACCGCGATCTCCGACGTCGAGATCATCTGGATGTTGATGCCCTCGGCGGAGAGGGTCTCGAACATGCGGGCCGCGACCCCGGCGTGGCTCCGCATGCCCACGCCCACGATCGAGATCTTGGCCACCCGGTCGTCGGCCACCACGCCCTGGGCCCCGATCTCGCGCGCGATCGCGCCCAGCACCTCCTCGGCGCGCGCCCGGTCGGGGCGGGCGAGGGTGAACGAGATGTCGGTGAACCCGTCGCGGCTGATGTTCTGCACGATCATGTCGACGACGATGTTCTGCTTGCCGAGCCCGCCGAAGACCCGCGAGGCGATGCCGGGCCGGTCGGGCACGCGCAGGATGGACACCTTCGCCTGCCCCCGGTCGTGGGTCACTCCGGTCACCACCACGTCTTCCATGCTGTGATCCTCCCTGGTCACGAGCGTGCCCGGGTCCGGCTTGAAGGTGGAGCGCACGTGGACGGGCACGTTGTACTTCTTGGCGAACTCCACCGAGCGGGCCTGCAGCACCTTGGCCCCGAGGGCGGCCATCTCCAGCATCTCGTCGTAGGAGATGCGCGGCAGCTTGTGGGCGTCCGGCACCACGTTGGGATCCGCGGTGTAAACCCCGTCCACGTCGGTGAAGATCTCGCACACGTCGGCCTTGAGGGCGGCCGCCAGGGCGACGCCGGTGAGGTCGGAGCCGCCGCGCCCGAGGGTGGTGATCTCGCCCTCCTCGGTCATGCCCTGGAAGCCGGCCACCACCACGATCTTGCCCGCGTCGAGCGCGGCGTGGATGCGCTCGGCGCCGATGCGCCGGATGCGCGCGCGGGTGTGCGCGCCGTCGGTGACGAGCCCCACCTGCGGCCCGGTGAACGAGCAGGCGGGATGGCCGAGCGCCTGCAGCGCCATCGCGAGCAGCCCGATGGTGACCTGCTCGCCGGTGGCCAGGAGCATGTCCATCTCGCGCGGGTCCGGCGTGGGCGTGATCGCGGAGGCCAGCGCGAGGAGCCCGTCGGTGGTCTTGCCCATCGCGGAGACCACGATCACCAGACGGTGGCCCTCACGCGCGTACTCCGCCACCCGGCGGGCCACGTTCTTGATCTTCTCCGGGTCGGCGACGGAGGAGCCGCCGTACTTCTGGACGATCAGCTGCGCCATGAGAGGGCATCGTAGCACGACGCCCGCCGGCGGCGGTACGGGCCCCCGGGCGTCAGCGCGGCTTGAGCGGGTGTTCCTGCCGCTGCCGTTCCTGCTGTCGCTCCTGGCGTCGCTCGCGCAGCAGCTCGCGCGCGCGCTGGCGCTCCTCCGGGGTCATGTTGCGCCAGCGCTCGAGGTTCCGGTCGAAGCGCTGGCGCTGCTCCGGGGTCAGCGACTGGTAGCGCTCGAAGCGCTGCTGCATCTGGCGCTGCCGTTCGGGCGGCAGCCGCTGGTAGCGCTCGTAGGCGCGCTCCAGCTCCCGCTTGCGCTCCTCCGGCAGCTCGTTCCACCGCTGGAAGTCCTGGTAGATGCGGGCGCGCTCGCCGGGCGGCAGCCTCCGCAGCCGCTGCAGGTTCCGACGCGCCTCCTGCCGCTCCTCCGGTGAGAGGCTGCGCCAGTGCCGGTAGTTCTCGAGCGCGCGCTGCCGCTCCTCGGGCGTCATGCGACGCCAGCGCTCGAGGTTGCGCTCCGCGATCGCGCGCTCCTCGGGGGAGAGTCGATCGAGGCCCTGCACGTCACCGGGCGCCGCGGGCGCGCCCGGCGCGGGGGACGGCGCCGGCGTCGCGGGCGGCGGCGGGGCCTGGGCGGCGGCGGGGCCTCCCAGCAGCGCGAGCAGGCCCAGCGCGAGCGCGGCGCTCTTCATGTCAGCGTCTCGACGGCCCGGGCGCGGGCGCGCTCGACGGCGGGGGCGCTCCGGCGGGCGGGGATCCGGCGGCGTCGCCCGCGTCCGGCGACTCGAGCAGGCGCAGGCGCTCGAGCAGACCCATGCGTCGCGCGACCTCGCGGTCCCGCGCGTAGCTCGGGCTCGCCAGCAGATCGAGATCTCTCAGCATCTCCGCGTCCACCGCCTCCGGCGCCTCCGCGCGCCTGGCCGGCGCGGCGGGTCGGTCCGCCGCGCCGGCCGGCCACGTGCCCGCGAGGACCAGCGCGGCCACGCCGGCGGGCCAGCGCCATGCGCTCACCGTTCAGCTCTTGCTCGGTCCCGGCAGCTCGTCCAGCTCGCTGATCACGTTGTAGTCCTCGAGCAGGTCGAGGTCCTGCACCACGTCGAGCCGCGCGATGAGGTCGAGGCGGCTCGCCAGGATGGTGTTGTCGAGCGCGAGCGGATCGGGCGCGCCGGGTCCGTGCAGGCCGGGCACCCCCGCCACCACCAGCGCGGCCACGAGGGCCGCCGCCACCAGGGCGGGCGCGGGGAGGCCGACCCAGCCGCGGACGCGGCCGCCGGCGCGCCGCTCCAGGCGCTCGCGCAGATCCGCGCGGTAGGCGCCCCAGTGGATGGGCGGCGCGGGGGGCTCGGTGCGCGCGAGCGCGTCCACCAGCCGCGCGTAGCTCGCACGCGAGGCCCGGCACGCCGCGCACCCGGCCAGGTGCGCGTCCACCCGCGCCCGCTCGCCCGCGTCGAGGTCGCCGCGCAGGTGATCGATCAGCCGCTCGTCCACGTGCCCACCGCTCATGCCTCGTCTCCGATCCGCCGTCGGAGCGTCGCGAGGGCCCGGTGCAGGTGGACCCGCACCGTGGCCTCGGACAGCCCCATCACCGCGGCGATGTCCCTGGTCGCCATGCCCTCACGGCAGGACAGCGTCACCGCCGCGCGCTGCTGCGGCGACAGCGCTCCCACCAGCTCCCACACCCGGCTCGCGCGCCGCTCGGCGTCGAGGACGTCCGCCGGGTCCTCGAACGGCGCGGCCGCCTGCTCCACCGGGTCCGGCTCGTCCGCGGCGTCCTCCTGCCGATCCCTCCAGGCCAGGAGCCGCCGCCAGCCGCGGCCCCGGCGCTGCCGGTCGAGACAGCAGTTGACCAGGATGCGGTAGAACCAGGTGGAGAACTTCGACTGGCCCGCGAAGGAGCCGGCCGACTCGTGCAGCCGGAGGAACGCCTCCTGGGAGCAGTCGCGCGCCTCCTCGCGGTCGCGCACCACCGACCACGCGATCCGGTACGCCCGCTCCTGGTACCGCTCGACCAGCAGGTCGAACGCTCCGGGCTTCCGCTCCGCGACGGCGCGGCACAGCTCCTCATCGCTCGACTCCAAGGGCGCCTCTCGCCCCGATCTTCCCACACGGGCGCGGAGCCCACCAAGACTCCGCCCCCGCGCGGTCCGCGACGGGGACGGTTGCCGCCGTCCCCGTCGCGATCCTCACGATCCTACTTCGTCCTCCGCTCCGCCACGTCATGCCGCAGGTCGCGGCGATCCTGGCGCAGGTCCCGCACGTCCTGCCGGCGATCGCGCTTGTCCTGCCGCAGATCGCGTCCGTCCTGCCGCCGGTCCCGCACGTCGCGCCGCAGGTCGCGGCGGTCGCCGCGGAGCTCCTGCCGGGCGTCCTTCACCGCGTTCGGGTCGCCCGACTTGTAGGCGTCCCGCAGGTCGCGCCGGTCGCCCCGCAGCTCCCGGCGATCGCCCCGGATCTCCCGCGTGTCCCCCCGCAGCTCCCGGCGGTCTCCGCGGATCTCCCGATTGTCCTGCCGGATTTCCCGCCGGTCCTGATGCAGCTCCCGGACGTCGTTGCGAACCTCCTGCGCCGGCGCCGCCGTCGCGAGCAGCCCGACCGTGATGCCGATGGCCCCGACCGCGGTTGCCGCCGTCCGCCCCAGCCGACCCGAGTGACGGTTCATCGATATCCTCCTGGATTCCCTGTGATTTTGGCGATGCCCCGGGGTGCTGCGATCACGGGATGAGACGCGGAGGCCGTTGCCCGCGTTTACAAGGGCGGGATTCGACGGAGACGCCGCGCCTATTCTTCTTGGTGCGCGAGGCCGCGGCTGTCTACCCTGGGGCGCATGGGAATCGGCGCGGCGATCCTGGCCCTGCTCCTCATCGCGACGGTGCCCGCCCTGGTCCAGGCGGGAGGCGCGAGCCTGCGCGGGCTCGGCTGGCTGGTGGTGCTGACCGCGGCGGTGGTGCTGCTGATCGACCTCACCGACCGGCTGGGCGAATGGGTCCAGCGCCGGCGGTGGGGCCGCCGCCGGTAGCGCGCGGCCTCAGCGCCCGGACGCGGCGACCCCGCCCACGTCGGCGCGGGCGACGTCGGTGAGCCGCACGTGCTCGGCGAAGAGACACCCGAGCCCCACCGCGGTCACCGGCACGAACTGCGAGGCGTGCAGCAGCAGCGAGAAGGACAGCGCGTCGGTGCGCTCCACTCCGAAGAGGGCCAGGGCCAGCATGGTCGCGGCCTGGATCACCCCCACGAAGCCCGGGCTCGACGGCAGGCTCACCCCGAGCCCCAGGAACGCGAGCACCGTCCACGCGGCGGCGAGCGGCAGGTCGAGATGGGCGGCGTGGAGCGCGGCCCAGATCGACACGGCCAGGAAGAGCCACGTCCCCACCGACGAGATCAGGATCGGCGCCAGGTGCCGCGCCGCGCGCAGCCCGCTCACGCCCTCGATCATGGTGTCGAGGACGCGCAGCAGCCGGTGCTCGATCCAGCGCGCGCGGTGGAAGAGGGTCTCGATGAGCGCGCGGCAGGCCTCGGGGACGACCGCGATCGCGACGAGCACCAGCATCCCGAGCAGGTCCACGGCCAGGAAGAGGAAGATGGACCAGCGCAGCTCGGGGGGCACCGGCACGATCAGGAGCACCACGCCCACCAGCAGGCCGATCGCGAGGCCGTCGAGCACGCGCTCGACCACCACCGTCGCGAAGGCGGTCCAGAAGCGCGGCCCGTGGCGGGAGGCCACGTAGACGCGCACGATCTCCCCGGCGCGGAGGGGCAGCAGGTTGTTGCCCATGTAGCCGATCAGGAGCGCGCGGAAGAGATGGCCCACCCGCGCGCCGGGCGGGAAGAGATATCGCCAGCGCCACGCGCGCATCCACATGGAGACGAAGTAGAGGACCACGCTCAGGAAGAGGAAGCTCCAGAGCGTGCTCCGCAGCCGCGCGCCGATCGCGTGCAGGTCCACGCCGGAGAACACGTAGGCCAGCAGCCCGCCGCTCACCACCAGGCCGAGGAGGATCTTCCCCGGCCGTCCCGCCCACGCCATCGCGCCCCGGCTCAGCGCCGGCGTCCGCGCGGGACGCTCACGCCTCGACCCGGATCATGGTGGTGGGGCCCGCCACCACCGGCAGGGTGTCGATGGCGGCGAGGGCCGCGCGCATGTCGCGCTCGCGGGCCTCGTGGGTCATCATGACCACCGGCACCGCCTCGTGGCGTGCGCGCTCCTTCTGCAGCACCGAGACCAGCGAGATGTCGTGCCGGCCCAGGATGCCCGCGACCTGGGCGAGGGTGCCCGGCCGGTCCACCGCGGTCACCCGCAGGTAGTACGCGGTGCGGACGTCCTCCACCGGGCGCAGCGGCAGGGGGTTGCCGCCCACCGAGGGCAGGTCGGTGTCGAGCGCGGGGATGCCGTGGGCCACGCGGCGGGCGATCTCGATGGTGTCGGACCACACCGCGGACGCGGTGGGCAGCTGGCCCGCGCCGCGGCCGTAGAACATCAGGTCGCCCACGTTGTCGCCGGTGATGAACACCGCGTTGAACACGCCCGACACCGCGGCGAGCGGCGAGCGGGCCGGGATCATGGTCGGGTTCACCCGCACCTCGAGCGCGCCCTCGGAGGCCTTGGCGATGGCCAGGAGCTTGATGCGGTAGCCGAGCTCGGTCGCGTTCACCACGTCCTGCTGGCTCACCCGCGCGATGCCCTCGGTGTAGATGTCCTTCAGGTCGACCTCGGTGCGGAAGGCGAGGGTGGCCAGGATCTGCAGCTTGTGGGCCGAGTCGAGCCCCTCGATGTCGAGGGTGGGGTCCGCCTCCGCGTAGCCGTGCGCCTGCGCCTCCTTCAGCACCTCCGAGAAGTCGCGCCCCTCGTCGGTCATCTTGGACAGGATGTAGTTGCAGGTGCCGTTGACGATGCCGAAGGCGGAGCGCACGCGGTTGGCCACCAGGCCGTCCTTCACCGCGCGGATGAGCGGGATGCCGCCCGCGACCGCGGCCTCGAAGCCGAGCATGACCCGATGGCGGCGCGCCTCCTGGAACAGCTCGGCCCCGTGGTGGGCGAGCAGCGCCTTGTTGGCGGTGACCACGTGCTTGCCCGCCTGCAGCGCGCGCAGGATGAAGGTGCGCGCCGGCTCGAGCCCGCCGATCAGCTCGATCACGATCTGCACCTCCGGGTCGTCGATGGCCTGGGCCGCGTCCGTGGTCAGCGGCAGGCGCGAGAGGTCGAGGCCGTCGCGGGGCCGGGTGGGGTCGGCGTCGGCCACGCGCCCGAGCGCGAGCGGGCAGCCCGCGCGCTCGGCCAGCTCTCTCCCGTGGCTCTGGAGGATCCGGGCTACCCCGCTGCCGACGGTGCCGAGCCCCAGGAGGGCGATCTTGATCTCGTTCATCGGTCCATTGGGACGAGCGGCCGAGGAGCCGGCGTCGCGGCGGCGCCGCGCGCGGGCCCCGCTACCGACGGCCGGTGAGGGTCTTGAGGCCGCGCAGGGCCTGACGGATGCGCTGCGCGTTCTCCACGAGGGCGAACCGGACGTGGCCGTCGCCGTACTCGCCGAAGCCGATGCCCGGGGACACCGCCACCTTGCACTCCTGGATCAGGAGCTTCGAGAACTCGAGCGAGCCCATGCTGCGGAAGGCTTCCGGGATGGGGGCCCACACGAACATCGTGCCCTTGGGCTTGGGCACCGACCAGCCGATCTTGTTCAGCCCGTCGACCAGCACGTCGCGGCGCTTGCGGTGCAGCTCCACGATGTCGGCCACGCACTCCTGCTGGCCTTCCAGCGCGATGATCGCCGCGATCTGGATGGGCTGGAACGCGCCGTAGTCGAGGTACGACTTGATGCGGGCGAGCGCGTTGACCATGTGACGGTTGCCGCACACGAAGCCCACCCGCCAGCCCGGCATGTTGTACGACTTCGACAGCGAGAAGATCTCGACGCCCACGTCCTTGGCCCCCGGGATCTCCAGGAAGGAGGGCGGCTTGTAGCCGTCGTAGGCGAAGTCGGCGTAGGCGAAGTCGTGCACCACCATCAGCCGGTGCTCGCGCGCGAAGTCGACCACCTTCACGAAGAACTCGCGGTCCACGCAGAGGGTGGTGGGATTGTGCGGGAAGGACAGGATCAGGAGCTTGGCCTTGGGCCACGCCAGCTTCGCGGTCTCCTGGAGGCGCGCGAAGAAGTCGTCGCCCGGGATGAGCGGCACCGAGCGCAGGTCCCCGTCCGCGATCACCACCGAGTAGGAGTGGATGGGGTAGGTGGGATTCGGCACCAGCGCCCCGTCGCCGGGCTGGAGCACCGCCAGCGCCAGGTGCGCCATGCCTTCCTTGGCGCCGATGGTGGCGATGGCCTCGGTCTCCGGATCGAGCTCGACCCCGTATCGCGTGCGGTACCAGTTGGTCACCGCCTTGCGCAGCCGGGTGATCCCCTTCGAGGCCGAGTACCGGTGGTTGCGCGGATTGCGCGCCGCCTCCACCAGCTTGTTGACGATGTGCTTGGGCGTCTCCTGATCGGGATTGCCCATCCCGAGGTCGATGATGTCCTCGCCCTTGGCGCGCGCCTTCGACTTCAGGTCGTTGACGATCGCGAAGACGTAGGGCGGGAGACGCTTGATCCGGTAGAACTCGTCCATGGCCCCAGCCCCCCGATCATACTGCGCGGCTCTCGCGAGTGTCAACGAAGTCCCTGATGACGCGGAGATAGCCCGCATCGTGCGTGGGGGCTCGAGGAAGGCCGGGGCGGGGGTTGACACCCCGAAAAGCCGCATGCTAGAAGAGCCGTACCGGGCAAGCGCACAGAGACCACGCAGCCTACCACCAGTTCAGTCGAGTTTCCCGGCCCCCGCGGGGGCCCCAGGGCCCGGCAGGACGCAGTCAGCGCCTCGAGGGGACGAGTCTTATGTTCGGACGTGGTGGCAAGCGACCGCGGAAGCAGCAGCTCACCGCCTTCATCGACGAGGGCTGCGAGATGGAGGGACGGTACTCCTTCCGCGGCACCGTGATGCTGAACGGCAAGTTCAAGGGCGAGATCAGCTCGGGCGACACCCTGATCATCGGCGAGCGCGCGGTGCTGGAAGCCGACGTGCGGGCCGGACGGCTGACGGTGAGCGGCGAGGTCACCGGCAATCTCCACGCCACCGAGCGCATCGAGCTCAAGCGGACGGCGCGGGTCTACGGCGACGTGGAGGCCCCGGTGGTGGTGGTGGAGGAGGGCGTGCTCTTCGAGGGGCACTGCCGCATGTCCAAGCCGAGCCCGGTGTCCGAGGTCCCCGCGCGCGACCTCGCGGTGGTCCCGCTCAAGCGATAGCGCATGCCCAAGACCAAGCAGTTCAACCTCCTGATGGTCCGGGACGACGGCAGCCGCGTCCTGCGGCTGTCGATTCCCACGTGGGTGGTCGGCGCGGTCGTGGGCGGGTTCAGCGTGACCCTGCTGGGGCTCGCCTTCATCTATCCCGACTACGTCACCCTGCGTCACCAGCGCGGCACCTTCACCGCCCTGAGCGCGCGCCTGCACACCCAGCAGGCCCTCCTCGACGCGGCCCAGACGCGCCTGCGCGAGATCCGCGGCGAGATCGACAGCTGGCGCGAGCTGCACGCCAGGATCTGGGAGCCCTTCGGGCCCGAGGTGGGCCCGTCCAAGGGCAATGCGCCCGGCATCGGGGGCGGGGTGGCCACGTCTCCGACCGCCACCGACCAGGGGCCGGTGCGGGAGGACATGGACCGGCTGCTCGGCGTCGTCAAGGAGGAGGGCGAGTCGATCCGCATGCTGGAGCGCTTCCTGGGACGGGCGAGCCGGGTGCTCGCCTCGCTGCCGTCGCGCTGGCCGGTGCGCGGGCCGGTCAACTCCGACTTCGGTCAGCGCCGCTCGCCCTGGGCGCCCAACTCCGAGTTCCACAGCGGCATCGACATCGGCGCCAGCATCGGCACCCCGGTGAAGGCGCCCGCCCCCGGCGTGGTCGTCTTCGCGGGGCCGCATGCCGAGTACGGCATCACCGTCATCATCGACCACGGCAACGACACCAAGTCGCTCTACGGCCACCTCTCGCGTCTGAACGTGACCACCGACGCGGCGGTGCAGCGCGGCGACACGATCGCGTTCACCGGCAACACCGGCCGCTCCTCGGGCCCGCACCTGCACTACGAGATCCAGGTGAAGGGACAGCCGGTAAACCCCCACAGCTACATCTGGGAGGATTCGGGGCCCCTGGTGGCCCGGGCCGCCAAGTCGACCCGCCGCTAGCCGCGCGGGCGGGTCCGCCGGCGCGGTCAGGCCGCGCGGTGGTTGCCGAGGAACTCCAGGCAGGCCGCGTTGAACTGCTCCGCCTGCTCGATGAAGTGCAGGTGGCCCGCGTCGGCCAGCGTCACCAGCTGCGAGCCCGGGATGCGCGCGTGCAGCTCGTGCGAGGACGCGGGCGGCACCAGGATGTCCTCCGCGCCGGTGGTGATGAGGGTGGGCACCCGGATCTCCGCGAGCCGCGCGAGCGTGTCGTGGCCCCGCATCGCGTCGGCCTGGCGCGCGAGCCCCTCGTAGCCGATCGGATAGGGATAAGCGAGGGCGCGGTCGATCCAGAAGCGGATGAAGTCGGGCCGCTCCGCCATCGTCTTGCGGCAGAGGATCCACGGCATGATCGCGCGCACGTTCTCCTCGCGGTCGCCCCGCGCCTTCACGGTGAGGAGGGTGTCGAGCAGGAAGCGCGCGTAGGCGTCGATGACCGGCGTGGTGCAGTGCAGCTGGAGCGTGCGCACCCGGTCGGGATGCCGCAGCACCAGCTCCTGCGCGATCATCCCGCCCATCGACGCGCCGCAGACGTGGGCGCGCGCGATGCCGAGCGCGTCCAGGAGCCCCACCACGTCCTCGGCCATCCCGGCGATGGTGTAGGGCGGGGGCGGGACCTCGCTCCGGCCGGCCCCGCGGTTGTCCAGCGCGATCACGCGATGGCCCGCGCTGAACGCGGGCACCTGCAGGGCCCACGCGGTGTGGTCGCCGCCCCAGCCCATGATCAGCACCAGGGGCGGCGCGTCGCGGGGACCCGTCTCCTCGTAGAAGAGCTCCACCCCGTTGGCGCGAACCGTGGGCATCGCGCTCAGGCCCCCACCGCGGCCAGGATCTCTCCGATCTCCGCGTGCGTCGCCGCGTCCAGCACCGGCGCGGGCGGCCGCACCAGGGCCGACCGGATCCAGCCCCGCCGCCGCAGGATCTCCTTGCGGATGCCGACCGCGGTGCCCGGCGTGGCGCCGGGCTGGCTCTCGTAGCGGATGAGCGGCAGCCAGCGATAGAAGAGCGCGCGCGCCTCCGCCCGCCGGCCGGCCACGAAGTGGTCGCGGATGGCGCGCAGGGCCTCCGGGTAGGGGAAGCCGGTCATGGCCCCGTCCGCGCCGCGCGAGAGCTCCTCGAAGAAGTACACGCCCCCGAGGCCGCCGAAGATCGCCACCCGGCTCCCGAACAGCGCGCGCAGCCGCGTGATCTTGGGCAGGGTCGGCGGCTCCTCCAGCTTCACCGCCTCGATGCGCGCGACGTCGGCGCAGAGCTGGGCGATGAAGGGGGCGGGCATGGTCACCTGGGTGGTGACCGGCTCGTCCTGCAGCACGATCGGCAAGGCGGTGGCCGCCGCGACCGCGCGGTAGTACTCGGCCACCGCGTCCAGGTTCTTGAGCCCGGCGGGCGGGGCCACCATCAGCGCGTCCGCGCCGTGGTCCGCGGCCATGCGGGCGAACGCGGTGGCCAGATGGGTGCCGGACGCGGACACCCCCACCGCCACCGGCACGCGCCCGCCCGCCTCCTTGACCACCGTCTCCACCACGCCGCGGCGCTCCTCGTCGGTGAGCCGATGCGCCTCGCCCGCGATGCCCAGGATGGTGAAGCCGGTGATGCCGGTGGCCAGCGCGGCCTCCACCAGACGCGGGAGGCCCTCGACGTCGAGCGCGGCGTCCTCGCGGAAGGGGGTGGCGAGAATGTGGAAGACGCCGGACCAGCCGATCAACCGTTTGCTCTCAGGCCCTCACCTGGCAGGCCACCCAGTGGTTCGGCGAGACCTCCTTGAGGACCTGCTCGTTCTCGGAGCAGGAGGGCACGCGGATCGGGCAGCGGGTGTGGAACCGGCAGCCGGAGGGCGGCTTGATCGGGCTCGGCACGTCGCCCTCGAGCAGGATGCGCTTGCGCTTGATCGCCGGATCGGGAATCGGCACCGCGGAGAGGAGCGCCTCGGTGTAAGGGTGCTTCGGATTCGTGTAGAGCTCCTTGGCGGGAGCGATCTCCACGATCTTGCCGAGGTACATGACCGCGACGCGGGTCGAGATGTGCTCGACCACCGAGAGGTCGTGGGCGATGAAGAGATAGGTCAGGTTGAACTGCTTCTGGAGGTCTTCCAGGAGGTTGATGACCTGGGCCTGGATCGACACGTCGAGCGCGGAGACCGGCTCGTCGGCCACGATCAGCTTGGGGCTCACCGCGAGCGCGCGGGCGATGCCGATGCGCTGGCGCTGGCCGCCCGAGAACTCGTGGGGATACCGGCGCAGGTGGTCGGCGTTGAGGCCCACCGTCTCCAGCAGGTGCACGACCCGCTCCTCGCGCTCGCGCTTGGACTTGGCGAGCTTGTGGATCACCAGCGCCTCGCCGATGATCGAGCCGACCGTCATCCGCGGGTTCAGCGACGCGTAGGGGTCCTGGAAGATGATCTGCATGTCGCGCCGCAGGTGGCGGAGCGACCGCTTGTCGAGCGTGGTGACGTTCTTGTCCTCGAACCACACCTCGCCCGCGGTGGGCTCGATCAGGCGCAGGATGCAGCGCCCGGTGGTCGACTTGCCGCAGCCGGACTCGCCGACGAGCCCCAGCGTCTCGCCCTTCATCAAGCTGAAGGTGACGTCGTCCACCGCGTGCACCCGCGCGACTTCTCGAGAGAAGAGTCCACCACGGATCGGGAAGTACTTCTTGAGGTTGCTGATCCTGAGGAGGGGGGTCTCAGCCATGGGCGGCCTCTAGTAGAGCCAGCAGGACACCTTGTGTCCCGGCTTGACTTCCTTGAGCACCGGATCCTTCTCGGTGCACACCGACTTCACGAAGGGGCAGCGCGGGGCGAACCGGCAGCCGGGGGCGATGTCCCCCCGCAGGGTCGGCACGGTGCCCGGGATGGTCTCGAGGCGACGACGGGAGGTGGCGGCGAGGTCGATGCGCGGGATCGAGCGGAGCAGCCCCTGGGTGTAGGGATGGAGCGGCTCCTTGAACAGGTCGCCGACGGGCGCCTCCTCCGCGACCTTCGCCGCGTACATCACGACCACCCGCTGGGCGGTCTCGGCGATGACGCCCATGTCGTGGGTGATCAGCAGCACCGCCATGTGCAGCTTCGCCTTCAGCTCGTTGAGCAGGTCCAGGATCTGGGCCTGGATGGTCACGTCGAGCGCGGTGGTGGGCTCGTCCGCGATCAGCAGGTTCGGATTGCAGGAGAGCGCCATCGCGATCATGATGCGCTGCCGCATGCCGCCCGAGAGCTGATGCGGATACTCCTTCACGCGGCGCTCCGCGTTGGGGATGTGCACCAGCTTGAGCATGTCGACCGTCTTGGCCATGGCCTCGCGGCGGCCGAGGCCCTCGTGGAGCCGGATCGCCTCCGCGATCTGCTCGCCCACCGTGAACACCGGGTTGAGCGAGGTCATGGGTTCCTGGAAGATCATCGAGATCTCCTTGCCCCGGATCTTGCGCATGCGATTCGGGGCCAGCGTCACCAGGTTGGTGCCGTTGTAGTTGATCTCGCCTTCCACGATGCGGCCGGGCGGCTGGGGGATCAGCTTCATGATGCTGAGCGCGGTGACCGACTTTCCGCACCCGGACTCGCCCACCACGCCCAGGGTCTCGCCCTTGTCGATGAAGAGGTCCACGCCGTCGACGGCCCGCACCACCCCTTCGTCCGTGAAGAAGTACGTCTTGAGGTTCTTGACGTCCAGCAGGCGCTCGGCCATAGGGTGCGGCCTCCTCTGACGGGGGTACGGGCGGCTACCAGGCCGCCGTGATCTCTCGGAAGGCCTCGAGGGCCCGGGCGATGTCGTCGCCGTCGACATCCTTGTGCGTCACGCAGCGAATCGTCGCGGGGCCCGCCTGGTGGATCTTCACCTTGCGGGCGAGGCAGCCGGTCACCAGCTCGGCGGCTCCCCCGTCCCGGTCGACCCGGAAGATGACGATGTTGGTCTGCACGGTGGCCAGGTCCAGCCGGATGCGCGGCAGCGTGGCCAGCCCCTCGGCGAGTCGGCGGCAGTTGGCGTGGTCCTCCGCCAGCCGGTCCACCATGGTGTCGAGCGCCACCAGGCCCGCGGCGGCCAGCACGCCCACCTGCCGCATGCCCCCGCCCAGCATCTTCCGCACCCGGCGGGCGCGCGCGATCAGCTCGCGCGAGCCGCACACCAGCGAGCCGACCGGGGCGGCCAGGCCCTTGGAGAGGCAGAAGGTGAGCGAGTCCACCGGGCGCGCGAAGTCGGCCACCGGGCGCCCCAGCGCCACCGCGGCGTTGAAGATCCGCGCGCCGTCCAGGTGCACCGGCACCCCCGCCGCGTGCGCGGCCGCGGCCACCGCCTCGATCGCCTCCGGCGTGCAGCAGGTGCCGCCGTGGCGGTTGTGGGTGTTCTCGACGCAGACCAGGCCGGTGGTCGGAATGTGGATGTTGCTCGGGCGGATGTGCTCGCGCACCTGGTCGGGGGTGAGGAAGCCGCGCTCGGTCTTGAGCGGCAGCGTCTGGACGCCGCCGAAGACGGCGGCCCCCGCGCCCTCGTAGTTGAACACGTGCGAGTCGGCGTCGAGGATGACCTCCTGGCCCGCGCGCGTCTGGGCGAGCACCGAGACCAGGTTGCCCTGGGTGCCGGAGGAGACGAACAGCGCGGCCTCCTTGCCGGTCCGCCGGGCCGCCACCTCCTCCAGGCGCCGGACGGTGGGATCTTCCTCCCACACGTCGTCGCCCACCTCGGCGCGGGCCATCGCCTCCCGCATCGCCGGGGTGGGGAGCGTCAGGGTGTCCGAGCGCAGGTCGACGACGTCGTGCATGAGCGGGGCTACCTGGTGGCGGTCTGCAGCCGCTGCGCCGCGCGCCGGCCCCAGTCGGTGTACGGGTATTCCTCCGCCGCCTCGCGGAACAGGCGCTGGGCGTCCTCGGTGCGGCCGTCGGTCTGGTAGACCTCGCCCAGCCGGTAGAGCGCCTCCGGGATCACGAGCGTGCGCGGGAACTCCTTGATCACCTTCTCGAGCCGCTGCCGCGCCGCGGAGGGGTTGCCCTGATTGATGTAGTAGGCCGCGACCCACAATTCCTTCTGGGCCAGCCGGCCGCGGCAGATGTCGATCTTGGCCAGCGCGTCCGCCGCGTAGCGGCTCTCTGGGTACTCGCGGACGAGGAAGCGAAACGCCTCCATCGCCTTGCGGGTGATCTCCTGGTCCTGCTCCACCGGTTTCATCTGGTCGTAGTAGCTCATCGCGAGCCGGAACTGGACCAGGTCGGAGATCTCGTGCCGCGGATAGAACGACATGAAGGCCTCGAACTCCTTGATGGCCTTGTCGAACTGCCCCTCGCGGTAGTAGGCCTCGCCCATCAGGAAGCGGGCGCGGGGCGCGTAGGTCGACTGCGGATGCCGCTCGACCACCTTCCGGAAGGCGGTGCGCGCCTCCTCGTAGCGGCTCTTGTTGAGCTGGTTCTCGCCCTCCGCGTAGAGCTCGGACGCGGGCGGCAGCGCCTGCGGCCGCTGGTGAAAGAAGTCCGAGATGGTTTCGCAGCCGCCGAGCAGCAGGAGCAGGCTCAGCAAGGCCGCGGGAACCGACAGGAATTTGAGGCGCATCGGCCAGAGGTCGGCCATCGATTGGCCCCCAGTTGTAAGGGGCGAAGTCTGGGAAGTCAAGGAGATCCTGCCGGGGTGAGGCCCACCTCGCGCCCGCCGACCGGCCCCGGGGACCCGGCGCAGGGCGTCAACGCGGCCGGCCCCGCCGCGCGCCCGGCTCCGGGCGCATCGACGGGCCCCCGACGTTGACAGGCCCGCCGGCGGGTCCCTATGATCCCGGCATGTCCCCCCTGGTACCGGTCACGCTGCCCCGCATGCACCGTGTCCGCCAGTCGTTCAGCCGCACCCGGCTCGAGGACATCCCGGGCGGTGTGGCCCGGGCCCTCAGTGGGGGGCGGCTCCCCATCAAGCGGGGGGACACGGTCGCGGTCGGGGCCGGGAGCCGCGGCATCGCGAACATCGACGTGATCGTGCGGGCCACCGTCGACTGGCTGAAGGCGCAGGGCGCGCGGCCCTTCGTGTTCCCGGCGATGGGCAGCCACGGTGGGGCCACCGCGGAGGGACAGCGCGCGGTGCTGGCGCACTACGGCATCACGGAAGCCACCATGGGCTGCGAGATCCGGGCCTCCATGGACGTGGTGCAGGTGGGGGAGGCCCTTGGTCTGCCGGTGTGGCTCGACCGCACCGCCTCGGAGGCGGACTGGATCGGGCTGGTCAACCGCATCAAGCCTCACACCGACTTCAAGGGCTCCATCGAGTCCGGGCTCTTCAAGATGATGACGATCGGCCTCGGCAAGTACCAGGGGGCCACCCAGTACCACCGGGCCAACGTCAACCACGGCTACGAGACCGTGATCACCGCGGTGGGGCGCGAGATGCTGGCGCGGGCCCGCATCGGCTTCGGGCTCGGCATCGTGGAGAACGGCTACGACGAGACCGCCCGCGTGGAGGCCTTCAACGCCCAGGACTTGGAGGCGGGGGAGCGGCGCCTGCTGAAGGACGCGCGCGCCTGGATGGCGCGGCTGCCCTTCTCGAGCCTCGACGTGCTGGTGGTCGAGGAGATCGGCAAGAACATCTCCGGCTCCGGCATGGACACCAACGTGATCGGGCGGCCGTCGAACCCGCATGAGCCGTTCCCGGCCGACCCCAAGATCCTCTGGATCGTGGCCCTCGATCTCACCGAGGAGAGCGGCGGCAACGCCACCGGCATCGGGAACGCCGACTTCACGACGCGCCGGCTCGCGGAGAAGATCGACTGGAAGCCCACCGCCATCAACACCCTCACCGCCTGCGCGCCCAACGGGGCGAAGCTGCCCCTGGTGTTCGAGACCGATCGCGAGGCGGTGGAGAGCGCGCTCGGCTGCGTCGGGCTCACCCCGCCCGAGCGGGCGCGGGTGGTCCGCATCCGCAGCACCCTGGTGCTGGGCGAGATCGAGTGCTCGGAAGGCCTGCTGCCCGAGATCGCCGAGCGCCCGGATCTGGAGGTGCTCGGCCCCGCTCACCCGCTGCCCTTCGACGCGGCGGGCCGGATCGTGCCGCTCTTCCCTCCGTCGACCGCCCACGCCTGAGCATGCGGGCCTCTCCCCGCGCCCCTTTGCGGACTTGACAGCCGTCGGGAGCGCAGCGTAGAGTCCGCCAACACCCAAGATCCCGTGTCACGACCCGTGTCCTCACCGAGGAGGATTCGCTCATGGGACCTCTCAACCGCCGCCAATTCCTGACCACGACCGGTACCGGTCTCGCCGGGATCCTGGCCACCCGGGTGGCCCCCGCCCGCGGCCAGCAGCGTGAGATCAGCTATCTGTGCTGGAACAACTTCGCGCCCGCGTCCGACAAGAAGCTGGCCGAGATCGGGCAGCGCTTCACCAAGGACACCGGGATCAAGCTCAAGATCGACCACATCTCCCACATGGGGCCCCAGCAGGCCAAGTACGCCTCCGAGGTGCAGACGCAGTCGGGGCACGACATGGTGGAGATGCGCATGCACTTCCCGTGGCTCTACGAGCCGCAGCTGGTCGACGTCTCCGACGTGGTGGCCGGCCTCGAGAAGCAGTACGGCAAGGCGATCTCCTCGGCCTACGAGGGCGCGTACGTGCACGGGGTATGGCGGGCGGTGCCGCAGTACCACGGCATGTTCGTGGCGACCTACCGGGAGGACCTCTTCAAGAAGGCCTCGCTCAAGGTGCCGGACACCTGGGAGGACCTCTACACCGTCGGCAAGGAGCTCAAGAAGATGGGGAACCCGGTGGGGATCCCCATCAGCCAGAACTACGATTCGATCTCGACGGCGGGTCCGGTCCTCTGGTCCTTCGGCGGCATGGAGGTGGACAAGGACGGCAAGACGGTCAAGATCAACTCGCCGGGCACCGTGCAGACGATCGAGTGGTACAAGAAGATGTTCAAGGACTGCATGGAGCCCGAGGTCCTGTCCTGGTCGGACGCGAGCAACAACGAGTCGATCCAGCAGGGCAAGGCGGGCTGGATCCACAACCCGGTGTCCGCCTACATCGTGGCCAAGAGCCGCAAGCTGGTCACCGCGGACGGCATCAACCACCACCGGAGCCTGGGCGGGCCCCACGGCCGCCACGAGACGGACACCCCGCGGCACATCGGCATCTGGAAGTTCTCGAAGAACATCGAGGCCTCCAAGGAGTGGATCAAGTACCTGATCGGCAAGCGCGAGGTGTACGACGAGTACATCATGTCGGGCGACGCCTTCAACCTGCCCGTCTTCGAGAAGCTGCAGGACCACCCGGTGCTGCGGACCGATCCCAAGTACGCGGCCCTGAAGGGCGAGGGCGTGCAGTACCACACCTACGGGTGGCCGGCGCCCGCCTCCGACAAGGTGCAGCTCATCACCAACTCGTACATCCTGCCCAACATGCTCGCGAAGGCGGTCACCGGGACCTCGACCAAGGACGCCATCGCCTGGGCCGAGAACGAGATGAAGAAGATCATTGCCGGGTGAGGTGCAGCCGAAGGCGAGCCGAACGCAACGTTTTGTGAGGTGCAGCCGAAGGCGAGCCGAACGCATTTGAAGAGAAGTCGCGGCAGCCGGACAACCGCGGTGTGACGTGAACGCATATGAGAGAACGCATATGAGAGAAAGGGCAGGGTAGCCACCCCATGGCGGTCAGGGCCGACCAGATCGACGTCGCGCGCGGTCGGCCGCTGACCGCCCGCGTGAAGGGCTGGCTCGACCGCGAGTCCATCCTGGGGCCGGTGTTCGTCGCCCCGGCCCTCATCCTCCTCCTGCTCCTGGTGGCCTACCCGTTCGTGGTGGCCCTGTATCTCTCCCTGTCCAACTCGTTCATCGGGCGGCCCAGCGAGTTCGTGGGCCTGCGCAACTTCATCCGTCTCTGGGAGAGCGACGCCTTCCGCCAGACCTTCCAGAACGCGTTCGTGTTCACCGGCGTCGCGGTCGCGTTCAAGGTCGTGCTGGGGATCGTGCTGGCGCTCCTGCTCAACGAGCAGCTGTGGTTCAAGCGGCTGATCCGGGGCGCCGTCCTGCTGCCCTGGGTCATCCCCACCGCGCTCTCCACCCTCGGCTGGTGGTGGATGTTCAACTCGCTCTACAGCGTGGTGAACTGGACCGGGCTGGCCCTGGGCCTCATGGACCCGCCGGGCCCCAACTGGCTCGGGCAGAAGTACTACGCGATGGCCGCGGTGATCACGGTCAACGTGTGGCGCGGGCTGCCGTTCTTCGCGATCACGATCCTGGCCGGGCTGGTGGCGATCCCCAAGGAGATCTACGAGGCCGCCCACGCCGACGGGGCCGGCGCGTGGTCGCGCTTCTGGCACATCACGCTGCCGCTCCTCAAGCCGGTGCTGGCGGTGGTGGTGCTGTTCTCCACCATCTTCACGTTCAGCGACTTCAACATCGTGTACGTGCTGACGCGGGGCGGACCCATCAACTCGACCCACCTCTTCGCCACGCTCTCGCGGATGCTCGGCTTCGAGGTCGGCCGCATCGGCGAGGCGGCGGCGGTCTCGCTCTATCTCTTCCCGCTGCTGGTCTTCGTGGTGTGGGCCCAGCTGCGCTTCGTGCGGAAGCAGGCGTACTAGCATGACGGTGACGCGGCGGCCCCTCGGACGACGGATCCTGATCCACCTGGGCCTGCTGCCGTTCCTGGTCTTCGCGCTGTTCCCCTTCTATCACATGACGATCACGTCGCTGAAGCAGGACCGGGAGCTCTACGACCGCTTCGCGGTGCCGCTCGTCATCAAGCAGGGGCCGACCCTCGAGCACTACCGCAAGCTCATCTGGGACACCGAGTTCCTGATCTGGACCAAGAACAGCCTGATGGTCACGATCCTCGCCACCGCGATCTCGATCGTGATCGGAACCGTCGCGGCCTACGCGCTGGCCCGGCTCCGCTTCCCCGGGGTCGCCAGCTTCGGCACCGGCATCTTCGTCACCTACCTGGTCCCGACCTCGCTGCTCTTCCTCCCGCTGGCCCAGGTGGTGAACTGGCTCGGCCTGGCCGATTCCAAGTGGGCGCTCGTGCTCACGTATCCCACCTTCCTGGTGCCGTTCTGCACCTGGCTCCTCATGGGCTATTTCCGCACCGTGCCCAAGGAGGTGGAGGAGTGCGCGATGGTGGACGGGGCCACCCGCATCCAGGCCCTGATGCGCATCGTGATGCCGATCGCGATCCCGGGGCTGGTGTGCGCGGTGCTCTTCGCCTTCACGCTGTCCTGGAACGAGTTCATCTACGCCCTGACCTTCACCTCCTCCTCCGAGCAGATCACGGCCAGCGTGGGGGTGACGAGCGAGCTGATCCGCGGCGACATCTACTTCTGGGGCTCGCTGATGGCGGGGGCGGTGCTGGGCTCGGTGCCGATCGTGATCCTGTACGTCTTCTTCCTGGACTACTACGTCTCGGGGCTGACCGCCGGCGCCGTCAAGTAGCGCGCGGCCGCACGCCCCACCGCTGCCGGGCCACCTCGAGCACCGCGGGGAGGATCGACAGCGCGATGATGGCGAGGATCACCAGCGAGAAGTTGCGCCGCACCACCGGGATGTTGCCGAAGAGGTAGCCGCCGACCACCAGGATCACGATCCAGGCCGCCCCGCCCGCCACGTTGTAGAAGAGGAAGCGAGCGTAGCGCATCTGCCCGATCCCGGCCACGAACGGGGCGAAGGTGCGGACGATCGGTACGAACCGGGCGATCACGATGGTCTTGGCCCCGTAGCGCTCGTAGAAGGCGTGGGTGCGCTCCAGGTGCTTCCGGTTCAGGAAGCGCACGCCCTCGCGGCGGAAGACCCGCGGGCCCACGCGCGTCCCCACCGCGTAGTTGACGCTGTCGCCCAGCACCGCCGCCGTCGTGAGGAGGGCCATCACCAGCCAGAGGTCGAGCGCGCCCAGGGCCGCGAAGGTGCCGACCGCGAACAGGAGCGAGTCGCCGGGCAGGAACGGGGTCACCACCAGGCCGGTCTCGCAGAAGACGATCAGGAACAGGATCAGGTAGGTCCACACCCCGTAGTGCGCGATCACGTCGCTCAGGTGACGATCCAGGTGCAGCAGGACGTCGACGAGCGTCGCGATCAGGTCCATGGCCAGACCATTGTAGCGTCCGGCCCGGCCCGCGCCGAATTCGGTGGAATCAGTAGAGGTGGCAGGCCACGCGCCGCCCCTCCGCCTGGCGCAGCACCGGCTCCTCGGTGGCGCAGCGGGGCATCGCGAGGGGGCAGCGGGGGTGGAAGCGACAGGCCGAGGGCGGGTTGAGCGGGCTCGGCACCTCGCCGGTGAGCACCAGCTCCTCGCGCTGCTCGGAGGGATGCGAGGGCAGGGCGGCCGCGAAGAGGGCCTGGGTGTAGGGGTGCTTCGGATGCGCCGCGACGGTCGCCGCGTCCCCGATCTCCACGATCTGCCCCAGGTACATCACCGCGATGGTGTGGCTCATGTGGGCGACCGCGGCCAGGTCGTGGGCGATGAACAGGTACGCAAGGCCGAGCTGGGCCTGCAGGTCGCGCAGCAGGTTGAGGATCTGGGCCCGGATGGAGACGTCGAGCGCCGAGACCGGCTCGTCCAGCACCACCAGGCGCGGGGAGAGGGCGAGCGACCGCGCGATCGCGATGCGCTGCCGCTGGCCGCCCGAGAACTCGTGGGGGAAGAGGCGGGCGGAGCGCTCCGGCAGCCCGACGAGGTCGATCAGCCGCGCCACCCGCTTGTCGACCTCGGCGCCGTCGAGCCGCTCGTGGGTGATGAGCGGCTCGGCGATGATCGCGTCCACGCGCATGCGCGGGTTCAGCGACGCGAACGGGTCCTGGAACACCGCCTGCACCGCCCGGCGGTACTCGCGGAGGTCCTTGCCCTCCAACCCGACCACGTCGCGCCCGTCGAAGTGCAGCGAGCCCCCGGTGGGGTCCTCGAGGCGGAGCACCATCTTGGCGGTGGTGGTCTTGCCGCAGCCGGACTCGCCGACCAGCCCGAGGGTCTTGCCGACCGGGATGGAGAACGTCACGCCGTCCACCGCGCGCACCACGCCCACCACCTTCGAGAGCACCCCGCGGCGGACCGGGAAGTGCTTGGTGAGCTCGCGCGCCTCCAGCAGGGGCGGACGCTCGGTCATCGGATCCCGGTGGCGGGCGCGGCGGCGCCCACCGCGGCCGGCACGTTCAGCCAGCAGCGCGCGGTATGGGTGGGGCCGATCACGGTCTCGGGCGGCGCCTCCTCGCGGCAGCGCGCCATCGCCTGCGGGCAGCGCGGGTGGAAGGCGCAGCCGGAGGGCGGGGCGGCCAGGTCGGGGGGCTGACCCTCCACCGCGGTGAGGCGCTCGCGACTGTCGCCCATGCGCGGGATCGACTCCAGCAGCGCGCGGGTGTAGGGGTGGGCGGGCGCGTCGAAGATCCGGGTCACCGGTCCCCACTCCACGAGTCGGCCCCCGTACATCACCGCCACCTGATCGCACATCTTGGCCACGATGCCCAGGTTGTGGGTGATGAAGATCAGGGCCAGCCGGTGCTCCCGCTGCAGGTCGCGCAGCAGGTTCAGGTACTGGGCCTGGATGGTGAGATCGAGGCTGGTGGTGGGCTCGTCGGCGATCAGCAGGCGCGGCGCGCACGAGATGCCGATGGCTCCCACGATGCGCTGGCGCATGCCGCCCGACATCTGGTGCGGATACTCCCGCACCCGCGCCTCCGGGGCGGAGATGCGTACCGATTTCAGGAGCTGGGTGGCGCGCGCCCACGCGGTGCGGCGCCCGACGCCCTCGTGCACGCGCAGCGGCTCCGCCACCTGGTCGCCGATGGTGAAGAGCGGGTTCAGCGAGGCCATCGGGTCCTGCAGGATCATCGCGATGCGCTTGCCCCGCACCCGGCGCATCTCGCCGTCGGATTTCTTCAGCAGGTCCTCGCCCTCGAAGAGCATCTGGCCGCTGGTGATCCGCGCCGCGGGCGGCAGCAACCGCAGGATGGTGAGGGCGAGTGTGCTCTTTCCGGAGCCGGACTCGCCCACGATGCCGAGGGTGCGGCCGGCCGCGAGAGTGAGCGACACGTCGTCGACCGCGCGCACCACGCGGGTCCCCCGCGCGCTCACGTAGTGCGTGGACAGGTTGCGCAGCTCGAGGAGCGGCGCGTCGCTCACAGCTGGCGGAGCTGGGGGTCGAGCTTCACGCGGAGCCAGTCACCCAGGAGGTTGGCGGACAGCACCATCAGCATGATGCAGCAGCCGGGCAGCACGGTGAGCCACCAGTACCCCGCCATCAGGCCTTTCTTGCCGTCGGCCAGCATGAGGCCCCACGCGGGCTTGGGCGGGGGCACGCCCACCCCCAGGAACGAGAGCGCGGCCTCGGTCACCACCACCACCCCCAGCATGAGGGTGCCGAGGACGATGGCGGAGTTCAGCACGTTGGGCAGGATGTGTCGTCGCATGATCGTGGCCTTGGAGCAGCCGGCCACGATGGCCAGGCGCACGAAGTCCCGCTCCTTCAGCGACAGGACCTCGCTGCGGATGACCCGCGCGTAGCGCGTCCAGTAGACGAGGCCGAGGATGATCACGATGTTCATCTCGCTCGGGCCCACCACCGCGGCGAGGAAGATCGCGAAGGTGAGCGCGGGCAGGGCCAGCCAGGTGTCGGTGATCCGCATGATGACCTGGTCGACCCAGCCGCCGATGTAGCCGGACAGGATGCCGAGCAGGGTACCGATCACGCCCGCGACCAGGACCGCGGTGAAGCCGACCACCACCGAGACCCGCGCCCCGAAGATCAGCCGGGAGAGCACGTCGCGCCCCAGGTGGTCGCTGCCGAGCAGGAACTTCTCGCTGCCGCCCTGCTGCCACACCGGCGGCCGGAACCGCTCGCCGAGGCTGCCCACCTCCGGGTCGTGCGGGGCGAGCACGTTGGCGAAGATCGCCACGAAGAGGAGCAGGCCCAGCAGCGAGGTGGCGATCCACGGGAACCCCTCGCCGCGGACGGCGGCCAGGCGCCAGCCCGCGGTGAGGGTGGCGGCCCGCGCGCCGTTCATCGGGCGAACCGGATGCGGGGATCGATCACCGCGTAGAGGATGTCCACGAGCAGGCTCACCACCACCACCATCGCGCCGTTCAGGAGCACGGTGGCCTGCACCACCGGGAAGTCCCGGAACGCGATGCCCTCGTACATCAGCCGGCCGATACCGGGCCACGCGAAGACGGTCTCCACCACCACCGCCACGTTGACCATGATGACCAGGTTGATGCCGGCCAGGGTCAGCACCGGGATCAACGCGTTCTTGAAGGCGTGCTTGCTGATCACGAGCGCCTCCGGCAGGCCCTTGAGCCGGGCCAGCTTCACGTATTCGGAGCCCAGGACCTCGAGCATCGATGAGCGGGTCAGCCGCATGTGGGCGGCCGCGAAGTACCAGCCGAGCGCGAAGGCGGGCATCAGGAGGTGGGCCAGCGAGCCCGAGCCCGACGACGGCAGCCATCCGAGGTAGACCGAGAAGAAGAGGATCAGGAGCAGTCCCACCCAGAACGAGGGCAGCGACAGCCCGAGCAGCGCGAACACCTTGCCCGCGCTGTCCCACCATCGGTTGACGCGTACCGCCGCGATGATCCCGGTCGGGATGCCGATCACGAGCGAGAAGGCCATCGCCGCCACCGCGAGCAGCAGGGACTGGGGCAGGCGCGAGAGGTAGAGGTCGAGGACCGGCGTGCGGTAGTAGAACGAGTTCCCGAGATCGCCCCGGACCAGGCTCGACACGAACTGCCCGTACTGGACCCAGAGCGGCCGGTCGAGCCCGAACTGCTTGTGGATGGCCTCGATGTCGGCCTGGCTCGCCCCCGGCTCCACCAGCAGCACCGCGGGATCGCCGGTGAGGCGCACGAACAGGAAGATGGTGACGGACAGCAGGACCAGCGAGATGGCCGCGTAGCCGAGGCGCTTGAGGATGTAGCGCTTCACGGGCGCCTGAGCCTCAGGTCCTCGTAGGGGGCCGAGTAGGCGTGGTTGGCGATGAGGCCCAGGCCGTGCACCTCGACCCGCGGCCCCACCCCGTTCAGGAACGCGGGCTCGATGACGGGCCCGAACATCGCCCGGTCGTGGATGATCTGCTGGATCTTGTTCAGGATCTGCGCCCGCACCCGCGGATTCATCTCGTTGGCCTGCTCGGTGTAGAGCCCGTCGATGTCGGGGTACGCGCCGTACGCGTAGCGGCCCCCCGTGATCGCGTACTGCTCGAGGCGGGTGGGGGCGTTGCCGGGGGCGCCGCTGCCGCTGAAGATCACCCCGCGGAGCTTCTTCTCGCCGTACTCCTTGAAGAACGCGGCCCGCTCCATCGGCCGCAGGCGCAGCCGGATGCCGACCTGCTGCAGGTAGTTGACCACCGGCTCGCCGATCGCCACCCCGTAGATCGTGTCGCCGGAGAGGTCGCCGCTCTCGAACCCGTTCGGATAGCCCGCCTCCGCGAGCAGCGCGCGCGCCCGGGTGGGGTCGTACGCGTAGGGCGGCGGGGCCCAGTAGTACTCCATGCCCTGCGGGATGAACGAGTGCGAGAGCTTGGAGAGCCCGAGGTAGACCGCCTGGTTGATGCCGGCGCGGTCGATCGCCAGGTTGGCGGCCAGGCGCACCCGCCGGTCGTGCCACGGCGATTTCGGGTCCCACTGGTCCGGGAAGACGAGCCAGGTGGTGAACGTGAAGTAGGTGGGGACGAGCGTGAGCCCCTTCGTGCGCTTGACCTCCTCGGCGAGCGGGCCGGTGATGGAGTAGGCCACGTCGACCTCGCCGCGCTTGAGCGCGGCGAGCCGGGTGGCCTCGTCGGGGATGGTGCGGAAGACGAGGGTCTTCACCGCGGGCGGCTTGCGCCAGTAGCCCTCGTGGGCCTCGAGGGTCAGCTCGACCCCCGGCTTGTAGGCCACGAACTTGTAGGGACCGGCGCCGACCGGGGCCTTCTTGAAGCCCTCCTCGCCCACGCGCTCGACGTACTTCTTCGGCACGATCCAGGCCGCGCCGGTGGCGGGGGTGGCGTAGAAGGCCATGAAGTCGGGCCACGCCTTCTTGAGGGTGAAGCGCACCCGCAGGGGGTCCACGACCTCCACCTTCGCAACCTTGCTCTTCAGCAGGGCGGCGCTCGCGCCGCGGTAGCGCTCGAAGGAGTACTTCACGTCCTCGGCGGTCATGACGTCGCCGTCGTGGAAGCGCACGTTCTTCCGCAGCACGAACTCGTAGACCAGCCCGTCCTTCGACGCGGTCCACGACTCGGCCAGGCTGGGCGTCATCGGCTTGCCCGGCATCGGCTTCACGAGGGCGTCGTGCAGCGCGTAGAGGACCATGAACGGCGTGATGATCCCCGGGGTCTCGGCGGGATCGAACCAGGTGGGAGCCAGCGTGATGTGCACCGCCCACGTCAGCTGTCTCTCCGCGGCGGCGGCCCGCCCGGGAGCGGCCGCGCCGGTCAGGATCGGCCCCAGCGCGAGCAGGAGCGCGATCGCCGCGCGGGGGCCCCGCCGCGGCGGGCGCGAGGCGCCGGGCAGGAGGGGGAAACGCCGGGGCGGCCGGGGGGCCGTCGCGCGAGACGTCAGGCGGGTTCGCCGGGGTCCGATCATGGCCTGCGTCTCCTCCAGTGAGACGAAGGGTCGGGGCGCTTGGGCAATCGAAAGCGAGCCTGAGCCGGCCTGCGAGTGCGGTGATTATCGACGAAACATTTCGCTTGTCAATGGGGGAAGGCGCGGCCGGAAGTTTTTACCGGCCGCACAGTTACCCCGTGGTGTGTATTGAAAACCCGGAGCGGTCGGCGTCTAATGAGAGCCCCGCGGGCGGCAGCCCGCCATTGTCGTCTGGACCAGGAGCTCGTCATGGTGGACCAGCGCAGCCGTCTGGCGTCGATCGTGCGCGGGCACGAGTCGCAGATCCTTGCTGACTGGACCTCGTCGCTGGCGAAGGACATCCGCGGCCGGCAAGACCGCAGCGAGGTGGAGGAGCAGGCGCGCCGCTTCGTCCGGCTCCTGGCGCTGGCGCTGGGCGAGGACGCGAGCGGGGACATCGACGGCTCCGCCTTCGCCACGCTGCGCGAGATGCTGGCCGAGCTGTCCACCTCGCGCGCCCGGCATGGCTCCACGCCGGTCGAGACCGCGATGTTCGTCCTCTCGGTCAAGGAGCCGCTGTTCAACCGCCTGCGCGAGGAGTATCGCGCGGACCCGGAGGCCCTCGCGCGCGAGATCTGGGGCGCCACCGTCCTGCTGGACCGCCTCGGCCTCTACACCACCGAGGCGTTCCAGAAGACGCGCGAGGAGGTCATCGAGCGCCAGCAGCGCGAGCTGCTCGAGCTGTCGACTCCGGTGGTGGCGCTCTGGGAGGGGATCCTCGCGGTCCCCCTCATCGGCACGCTCGACAGCGAGCGCACGCAGGTGGTGATGGAGAGCCTGCTCCAGCGGATCGTGGAGACGGGGGCGTCGATCGCCATCGTGGACATCACCGGGGTGCCCACCGTCGACACCCTGGTGGCGCAGCACCTGCTCAAGACGGTGAGCGCCGCGCGGCTCATGGGCGCGGAGTGCATCATCAGCGGCATCCGGCCCCAGATCGCGCAGACCATCGTGCACCTGGGCGTCGACCTCGGCACCGTCGCCACCAAGGCGACCCTGGCCGACGCGCTGCTGCTGGCCCTCAGCCGGACCGGCGCCTCCGTGACGCGGTCGCGGGCCCGTGCTTGACGGCAAGCCGTCCGGCGAGCGGATCCCCATCCTCAAGATGGGGGACGTGCTGCTCGTCACCATCCAGGTGGAGATGCACGACCGGCTCGTCATGGCGCTGCAGGACGAGCTCACCGAGCAGATCGTCCGGCACCGGGCCCGCGGGGTGCTGATCGACATCTCGGCGCTCGAGATCGTCGACTCGTTCATCGGTCGCGCGCTCGGCAACATCGCCAAGATGGCCCGGGTGCTCGACGCGGACACGGTGGTGGTCGGCATGCAGCCCGCGGTCGCGATCACGCTGGTGGAGCTGGGTCTGAACCTCGACGGCGTGTCCACCGCGTTGAACGCGGAGAAGGGGATGGCTCTCATCCGCCGTCGCCTGACGGAGCGCTAGACTCCCGATGCCCGCGGTTCGCGAGGAGGTCTTCGGGGTTCATTCCGACGAGGACGTGGTGCGGATCCGTCAGATGACCCGCCAGTGGGCGGTGGGGCTCGGCTTCAGCCTCGTGGACCAGACCAAGATCGTCACCGCGGCGAGCGAGCTGGCGCGCAATACCGTGATCCACGGCGGCGGCGGCACCACTCGGATGGAAGCCCTCCAGGAGGGGACGCGACGCGGGCTGCGGCTGACCTTCGAGGACAAGGGGCCCGGCATCGCGGATGTGGCCCAGGCCCTCCGAGACGGCTTCAGCACCGGCTCCGGTCTCGGGCTGGGGCTCGGCGGGGCGCGCCGCCTCTCGAGCGAGTTCGACATCGTGTCCACGCCGGGGCAGGGGACCCGGGTGCGCATCACGCGGTGGCAATGACCCTCCTGACGGCCCCCGATCCGTTCCCGGTCTTCGAGCCGAGCCAGGTGGGGGAGGCGCGGCGCCAGATCCTCGCCCTCGCCCAGAGCGTGGGGCTCGACGCCGACCAGCAGGGCCGGCTGGCCCTCGTGGTCAACGAGCTCGGCACCAACCTCGTGAAGCACGGCGGCGGCGGCCACCTCATCGCGCGCGCGCCGGAGGGAGCCCCCGCGGTGGAGCTTCTCGCGCTCGATCGCGGCGCGGGCATGGCCTCCGTGACCGAGTGCTTCCGCGACGGCTTCTCGACCGCGGGCAGTCCCGGAACCGGACTCGGGGCAGTGGAGCGGCTCGCCACCCGGGTGGAGGTGTACTCCACGTGTCCGGGCGGCACCGTGATCCTCGCGGTGGTGGGCGCTCCCGAGACCGCGGCCGGCCGGCTCGACGTGGGCGCGGTGAGCGTCGCCCGGGCGGGTGAGGCGGTGTGCGGAGACGCGTGGGCGGTGGCCGCGGAGCAGGAGCGCCCCGCGATCATCGTGGTCGACGGCCTGGGCCACGGCGAGGGGGCCGCCGCCGCCGCCCGCCGCGCGGTCCAGATCTTCCGCGGGGATCCGGGCGCCTCCCCGCGCGCGCTGGTGGCCGCGATCCACGACGCGCTCCGCGGCAGCCGCGGCGCGGCGGTCTCGGTGGCCCGCATCGACCGGGCCCGCCGCGTGCTGACCTACGCCGGGCTCGGCAACGTCGGGGGCGTCGTGGCCGCCAACGGCACGGCGCGCCACCTGATGTCGAGCAACGGCACCGCGGGGCACGACGCGGCACGCATCAACGAGCTCTCCTACCCGTGGTCCGCCGAGGCGCTGCTGGTGATGCACTCCGATGGGCTCGGCAGTCGCTGGGCGCTCGATCGCTACCCGGGCCTGCCCGGCCGCCACCCCGCGCTGGTCGCGGGCGTGCTCTACCGGGACTGGAGCCGCGGTCGCGACGACGTGACGGTGGTGGCCGCGCGCCTGAGACGGCCATGAGCCTGCCCCTCATCTCGCTCGTCATCCGGCAGGAGCCCGACGTGGTGGCCGCGCGCCAGCGGGCGCGTCAGATCGCCGCCCGCCTGGGCTTCGAGACGCGGGACCAGACCCGGATTGCCACCGCGGTGTCCGAGATCGCCCGCAACGCGTTCATGTACGCGGGCGGCGGCAAGGTGGAGATCGCGGTGGAGGGACGGCTCGCCCCCCAGCTCCTGCTGGTGCAGGTGAGCGACGTCGGGCCCGGCATCCCGGACCTCGAGGGGGTGCTGGCCGGGCGCTACCGCTCCTCCACCGGGATGGGCCTGGGCCTGCTCGGAGCCCGGCGCCTGGTCGACCGCTTCGAGGTGAAGAGCCGTCCGGGGGCGGGGACGACCGTCCGGCTCGGCAAGCTGTTCCCGCGCCGCGCGCCGGCGCTGGGCCCCCAGGACGTGCGCGCGCTGGCCGACGCCCTGGCGCGCGAGACGCCCCAGGGCGCCCTCGAGGAGGTCCGGCAGCAGAACCAGGAGCTCCTGCGCACGCTCGAGGAGCTGCGCCAGCGCCAGGAGGACCTGTCCCGGCTCAACGCGGAGCTGCAGGACACCAACCGCGGGGTCCTGGCCCTCTACGCGGAGCTCGACGAGAAGGCGGACACGCTCCGCCGCGCGGACGAGATGAAGTCGCGCTTCCTGTCCAACATGAGCCACGAGTTCCGCACCCCGCTCAACTCGATGCTGGCGCTCTCGCGGCTGCTCCTGGAGGACACCGATCGGCCGCTCGGCCCGGAGCAGCAGCGGCAGGTCGGCTACATCCGCCGCGCCGCCGAGGACCTCACCGAGCTGGTGGACGACCTCCTGGATCTGGCCAAGGTGGAGGCGGGCAAGGTGGTGGTGCGCCCGGCCGAGTTCGAGGTGCGCGACCTCTTCGCCGCCCTCCGGGGCATGCTCAGGCCGCTGTTGCTGAACGACCAGGTGAGCCTCGTCTTCGAGGAGCCGGACGGGCTGCCCCCGATGCACACCGACGAGGGCAAGGTCTCCCAGATCCTGCGGAACCTCCTCTCCAACGCGCTCAAGTTCACCGAGCGGGGCGAGATCCGGGTCACCGCGCGGATGGCCGGCGCCGGGCCCCACGGCCCCCAGATCGCCTTCGCGGTGGCCGACACCGGCATCGGTATCCCCCCCGTCGACCAGCAGCGCATCTTCGACGAGTTCGGCCAGCTGGACAACCCGCTGCAGCGCCGCGTGCGGGGCACCGGGCTCGGGCTGCCGCTCGTCCGGCGCCTGGCCACCCTCCTGGGCGGCTCGGTGACGCTCGAGAGCGCGCCGGGGGTGGGCTCGACGTTCACCGCGACCCTGCCCATGCGGTTCCCGACCGTGCCCGAGGCGGCGGAGACCGGCGTCGCGGAGGCCCAGGCCTCGCGGGCCAGCGTGCCGCCGGACAAGGACCCGGTGCTGGTGGTCGAGGACGGGGCCGAGGATCTCCTGCTCTACGAGCACTACTTCCGCGGCTCGCGCTACCATCCGCTCATGGCGCGTACGCTGCCCGAGGCGCGCCGGCTCCTCGCGCTGATGCGCCCGATGGCCATCGTGCTCGACATCCGGCTCGCCGGCGAGGACGCCTGGTCGTTCATCGGCGAGGTGCGGGCGGGGGCGGAGACGGCCACCGTGCCGCTGGTGGTGGTCTCGAGCATCGACGACCAGGCCAAGGGCCTGGCCCTCGGCGCCGACGCCTACGCGATGAAGCCGGTGCATCCCGCGTGGCTGCTCGGCACCCTGAACCGCCTCCTGGATCGCGGCCGCGACCGGCGCGTGCTCGTGATCGACGACGACGAGATCGCGCGCTACCTGGTGCGCGCCCACCTGGCCGGGGCGCGCTTCCTCGTCACCGAGGCGGCCGATCCCCTGGCCGGGCTGCGCGAGGCGCACGCCTCGCGGCCCGATGCGATCGTCCTCGACCTGGTGATGCCGCAGATGTCCGGGTTCGAGGTGCTGAGCCGGCTCAAGGAGGACCCGGCCACGGTGGACATCCCGGTGGTGGTGCTGAGCTCGAAGGTCCTGACCGACGAGGAGCGGCGCCGGCTCGCCCCCCACGCCCGCTGCATCCTCTCCAAGCAGGCGCTGGCCACCGCCGACGAGGGCGAGCACCTCCGCGCCGCCCTCGGCCCGATGGCTCCGCGGGAGGGTGCCCGTGGCTGATCCCCGCGGCCTGATCCTCAACGTGGACGACTACGAGGCCTCGCGGTACGCGCGCACGCAATTGCTCCGGCGCGCCAGCTTCGAGGTGGTCGAGGCCGGCACCGGCGCGGACGCCCTGCGGCTCACCGCGGAGCGGCGCCCGGACCTGGTCCTCCTGGACGTGAACCTGCCCGACATGGACGGCTTCGAGGTGTGCCGGCGGCTGCGGGCCCGGGAGAGCACCGTGACCGTCCCCATCGTCCACATCTCGGCCACGTTCGTGACCGACAAGGCCGCGGACCTGGCCTACGAGGGAGGCGCGGACAGCTATCTGACCGATCCGGTGGAGCCCGCGGTGCTCCTGGCCACCATCCACTCCCTGCTGCGGCTGCGCCGGGCCGAGGAGGGCCTGCGCGCGGCCAGCCGCGGCTGGCAGGTCACGTTCGACGCCATCGGCGACGGCATCTGCCTGCTGGCTGCGGACGGCACGGTGGCCCGGGCCAACGCGGCCCTCGCAGCCCTGCTCGATGCGCGGCCCGCCGACCTGGTGGGGCGGCCGTGGCCCGAGGTGTGTCGGCAGCTCGGAGGCTCGGACGAGCCCGCGCTGCTCGCGCGGGTGGGGCAGAGCCGCCGGCGGGAGACGCTCGATTTCCAGAAGGGATCGCGCTGGCTGCGGGTCCTGGTCGACCCGGTGCTGGAAGGCGACGTGGTCAGCGGCCTGGTGTGCATCGTGAGCGACGTCACCCTCGAGCGGCAGGCCGCCGACGTGCGGGCGGCCCTCTTCGCGCGGGAGCAGCAGGCCCGCGAGGAAGCGGAGGGCAACAACCGGGCCAAGGACGAGTTCCTCGCAATGCTGGGCCACGAGCTGCGGAACCCGCTCGACGTGGTGAACACCGCGGTGCGCGTGCTGGAGACCCAGTCCGACGCGCCCGACGGGGACGCGGTGCGCCGGGCCCGTGCGGTGATCGCCCGCCAGGTGCGCCAGCTGGGCCGTCTGGTCGACGATCTCCTGGACGTGGGCCGGGTCACCACCGGCAAGATCCGGCTGGTGCGGGTGCCGGTGAACCTCCGCGACGTGGCCGAGCGCTGCGTGCTCGGGCTCATGCCGGAGGGCGGGCAGCCGAGCCACCGGATCACGGTGCGCGCGGAGCCCGCCTGGGTCGAGGCGGACCAGGCCCGCGTCGAGCAGATCGTGATGAACCTGCTCTCCAACGCGGTCAAGTACACGCCGCGCGGCGGGGCCATCGAGGTCACGGTGCAGGGCGACGGACAGACCGCGCGGCTCGCGGTCCGCGACACCGGCGCCGGCATGACGCCCTACATGATCGAGCGGGTCTTCGATCTGTTCTTCCAGGGCGAGCGGACCATGGAGCGGGCCGAGGGCGGGCTCGGCATCGGCCTCACGCTGGTGCGCCGCCTGGCCGAGCTCCACGGCGGGCGCGTGTCGGCGGAGAGCGCGGGGCGAGGGCACGGCAGCACGGTGACGGTGGAGCTGCCCCAGTGCCCCGCCCCCGCCCTGGACGCCGCGAGGGCCCCGGCGCCTCCGGCGCGATCACCGCGCCGCATCGTCCTGGTGGAGGACAGCCGCGACAGCCGGGACATGCTGCGCTTCCTGCTCGAGCACGGGGGCCACGAGGTGCACGAGGCGGAGGACGGCCCGCACGGCGTGGAGACCATCCTCGCGGTACGGCCGGACATCGCGCTGGTGGACGTGGGGCTGCCCGGGATCGACGGGTACGAGGTGGCGCGGCGCGTGCGCGCCCAGGTGGGGGCCGGCGTGCGGCTGGTGGCGCTCACCGGCTACGGTCTGCCCGAGGACCACCGGCGGTCGCAGGAGGCGGGCTTCGACGAGCACCTCGTGAAGCCGGTGGACCCGGAGCGGCTCGCCGCGCTGATCGCGGCGCCGAGGCCGGCCGGCTAGCGCCGGTCGGCCGCGGCGGTGTAGGTCTCGATCAGGCGGGTGAGCGCCCGGACGTTCCGCTCGAACACGTCAACCGCGCGCTGCACGGTGCCGCTGCCGGTGGCGTCGAGCCGCAGGATGTGGGTCCAGCCCGCGATCGCGTTGAGCGGCACCCGCAGGTCGTGCCCGAACTGGTGCCGCTCCTCGCGCTCGACGCCCTCCAGACGCTCCACCGTGTCCCGCAGCGCGTGCACCTCGTCCTCGACGGTCTCCCGTTCCCGCCCCGGCGGGAGCCCCGCCAGCGCGCGCTCGAGCGCGTCCAGGCGGGACCGGAGGTCGCGCGCCACCTCGCTCACGGTCGCTCGCATCCGGGTGATCACGTCCCCGTCCGGGTGGGCTGCTTGTGAAGGAGACCCCAGCGCTGCAGCATGTTGTGCAGGGTCTTCGTGCTGATGCCGAGCCGGTCTGCGGCGCGCGTCTTGTTGTTGTTCTCGGCGGCCAGCGTGCGCAGCACGAACTGCTTCTCGACCTCCCGCAGGGGTAGCCCGATGGGCGCGGTGAGGGAGTCGGGATCGCCGCTCCACGCGGTGAGAGCGGCCGCGCTGGACGTGCTGCCGCCCGGCAGCATGCGCGGGGTGATGACGTCCCCCTCGCAGGCGATGAACGCCCGCTCCACCACGTTCCGCAGCTCCCGCACGTTGCCCGGCCAGTTGTGCGACATCAGGACCTTCAACGTGGCGTCGTCCACGCCGGAGACCCGCTTGTCGTACTTGCCGTTGAACTCCTCGATGAAGCCGGTCACCAGCAGGGGGATGTCGTCGATGCGCTGCCGCAGCGGCGGCACCGTGAGCGTGAACACGTTCAACCGGTAGTAGAGGTCTTCCCGGAACGTCCCGTCCTTCATCGCCGCGACCGGGTCCTTGTTGGTGGCGGCCACCACCCGCACGTCGACCGAGATCTCGGTCTTCCCGCCGAGGCGCCGGAACGAGCCCTCCTCCAGCACCCGGAGGAACTTGGCCTGGGTGCCCGGCTGCATCTCGGCCACCTCGTCGAGCAGCAGGGTGCCGCCGTGGGCCAGCTCGAAGCAGCCCTCGCGGCGGTCCCGCGCGTCGGTGAAGGCGCCCCGCTCGTGGCCGAAGATCTCGCTCTCCAGCAATGTCTCGGGCATCGCGGCGCAGTTGACGGCCACGAACGGCCCGTCCGCCCGCGCCGAGAGCTCGTGCAGCGTGCGCGCCACCAGCTCCTTGCCGGTGCCGGTCTCGCCGTGGATCAGCACCGGCGCGGGGGTGAGCGCGGCCTGCTCGATCAGACGGTGGACCTCCTGCATCGGGGCGCTGCGCCCGATGAGGCGGCCCAGGCCCCAGACGTCCTTGACGCGCCGGCGCAGGATCGTGATCTCGTCCAGCGTGCGTGCGCGCTCGAGCGCCTTCTCGATGAGCAGCCGCAGCCGGTCCAGGTCCACCGGCTTGGTCAGGTAGTCGTAGGCGCCCTGGCGCATCGCGGACACCGCGGTGTCGACCGTGGCCCTGCCGGTGAGGATGATGACGGGCACCCGGGGCATCTCCTGCTGCAGCGCGCTCAGCAGCCTCAGGCCGTCCATGTCGGGCATCATCAGGTCGGTCACGACCAGGGACGGGTGCAGCGAGGCCGCCTTCTGCAGCGCCTCGCGCCCTTCGGCCGCGACGTCGGTGGCGAAGCCCCAGGTTCCGAGGACGGTCTGCAGAGCGGCGCGCGAGTCCTCCTCGTCGTCGACGATCAAGATGTTGGGTTTCGCTGCCATGCCCCTCCGTCGAGCAATCGCCGTGCCGCAGCCCCGATGCGCTGGAACGCCGCGGCGGTGAAGTGAAACCCGCGGTTGCAGCGCGCCGTTGGCGCGCGCCGCGACGAGATGCCGTCCATCCGCCACGGTAAGAACGGCGCACTCCAGATCCGCCCGGGCGGGATCGAGAAGTTCCTACCCGGTAAAGACCGCATGCCCCTCTCGCCGGGGCGCGAGGCCGCGAACCGAAAACCCGAGCGCGCGCGTGTGGAAACCGGACCCGGCGCGCGGTCGCCACGTGGCAGACGGCTTGCTTTCACCCCGGGATCGTGGGCACCGGTCGCGGATCGACCGCCCCGAGAGAAAGGAGCGTTACCATGACCGACGGGCACCGGCTGGAGGCGTCGCTGCTGGCCGAGATTGGTCGGCGGACCAAGGAGATATCCGAGATGCAGCACGAGCTGGCGCGTCAGCAGCGGGTCCTGACGCGGGCGGCCACGCTCCTCCGTCTCGGCAAGACGGCGCCCGGAGTGCTCGCGGAGATCCGGGAGCAATGCCCGGATCTGCTGCAGGAATACTGCGACCTTCACGTGACCGTGACGCCGCCCCCACCGCTGCGCCCCGTCGCCCGGGCGGCCGCTTCCGCCTGACCGGCTGCTGAACGCAGCACGGCCGGCTCGCCCCGAGCCGGCCGGCTCCCCGTCGGGTGCCGGCATCCGCGTCGCCGCGGATCCGGCCGTCTCTCTTCCCGCTCAGGCGGAGGTGGCGAGGTTTCGTGCCCAGTCCGGGCGGATCCGCATCCGGGTCAGCGCTTCCATGACGCGATGCGGGCTGCCGAGATCCGACCAGACGATCCGCGGCAGCCGGGACACCGCCAGCGCTTCCGGGGCGACCTCCAGCACGGCGCGCGAGAAGTTCGTCCTCGGCATCAGCTCGTAGGCCTGGCGGACCGCGTCGGCCTCGCTGGGCGTGCCCGCGAAGGGCTCGATGCGAGCCAGACGCTCACTGAGATCCGGCAGGACCTGACTGCCGACGTGCACCAGTGTCGCCACCTTACCCACCATGACCGAGGTGTTCCAGAGATGCCCCGCGGTCATGCAGGCCCGCGCCCGCGCCACCGCGGGCTTCTCCCAGAACTGCCGCACCGCCCGGATCGGGCCGCTGGACGCCTCGCCCAGGACCTCTCCGGGCTCGATCCAGCCGTACTCCACCTCGGGCGAGGTGGGCTGGGCTCCCAGCAGGACCAGGCGACCCGGGTTCCGCTCCACCCACGCCGCGATCTCGGCCACGTGGGCCATGAACGAGGCGGCGCCGAGCAGGAAGTGATCGGACGGGAAGACGGCGACAGTGGCCTCGGGATTGCGCCACGCGATCCAGTGGGCCGGATAGAGCACTCCGGGGGCGGTCCCGCGGTCGAGCGGCTGGGCGAGGATCGTGGGCCGGGGCGGCGTCGCAAACTCCTCCGCGATGTAGCCCGCGTGATGGCGCACCGTCACCACCAGGGTGCGGCTCGTGGGAATGGCCAGTCCCACGCGATCCAGCGTCTGGCGCAGCAAGGTGCGCGCGCCGAGGAGCGGGACGTACTGCTTCGGGCGATCGTGGCCGACGACCTGCCGCACGAGCGGGCGAAGTCGCATGCCCTCGCCGCCGGCGAGCACCACCGCCCAGCACGTGTGCTGAGCGGGCATGACAATGGCCGCGTCGGGTGAACGCTCGTTGTCCGGATGGCTGGCCAGAAGCGCCGGTTGCGTCATGGTGGGAATCTCCCGGCCTCGCGGGCCGCAGCAAGGGATGAAATGAGCACGCGCGGAAAGTTCAAGCGACGTGCCAGCGGTGACGCGTGGAGGCGAGGGCACCGGGCCCGCATTCCGGGCGGGTCGCGGCCCGGTGGAGTGACGTCACGGAGCGGGCGTTCTGGAAGAATTACCCGGTTGTTTCTTCCTCGCGCGCACGAATGGCGTGGTGCGCGACGCGGGCGGCCTCCCGGAGGTCCGCGACGAAGCGCTGCTCGGCGTCCTTCCGCTCATCGGGATCGGGGATGCGCAGCAGCG
The DNA here is from genome assembly GCA_035650715.1 of Candidatus Methylomirabilota bacterium. Lineage (GTDB taxonomy): Bacteria > Methylomirabilota > Methylomirabilia > Rokubacteriales > CSP1-6 > CAMLFJ01. The sequence continues at coordinate 102,415 of DASRHC010000034.1, forward strand.
CGGAGGGATGCACGGTCACGACGGTGCGATAGCCCTCGGGCGAGGTCAGCCCGCGGCCGCGGCTCGCGGTGATCGTGACCGCGCGGCCGAGCACCGAGCGGGCTTGGTGACGTAGAGGTCCGCGCGGGCGATGCCGGCTTCCGCGAGCGCTCGGTCCAGGAGGCGTCCCGCCGGTCCCACGAACGGCCGGCCGGCGAGGTCCTCCTCGTTTCCGGGCTGCTCGCCGACCAGCACGATCGAGGCGTGGGCGTCGCCCTCGCCGAACACGGTCTGGGTGGCGTCGCGATAGAGCGGACAGGCGGTGCAGGCGGTGGCCTTCCGTCGGAGCGCCGCGAGCGAGGTCATGCCCGAGGGCCCCGCATGAGACGTGCCGGCGGCCGGGGCGCCCGGCGTGACGGGGCGGGCCCTTCTCGCTATAATGCGGGCCGTGAAGCCCCTGGTGGTCCTCGGAGGTCCCATCCATCCCGACGGCGTGGCGCAGCTGGAGGCGGAGGCGCGGGTGATCGTGACCGACGCCGAGAGCGAGGCCGCCATGGTGGCGGTGGCCAGGGACGCCGCCGGCATCCTGTTCCGCTCCAGGCCCGCGTGCACCCGGAGCCTCATGGCCGCCTGCCCGAAGCTGAAGGTCGTGGGCCGGCACGGGGTCGGGCTCGACATCGTGGACCTGCCCGCCGCGACCGATCTGGGGATCGCGGTGGTGCATGCCCCCGGGTCCAACTCCAACTCGGTGGCGGAGCACGCCATCATGCTGATGCTGGCCTGCGCCAAGCAGGCGGTGGTGGTGGACCAGCGGACCCGGAAGGCCGACTGGGGCAAGGGGCGCTGGCAGGGCTTCGTGGAGCTCCACGGCAAGACGCTGGGGATCATCGGGGTGGGCAACATCGGGCGGCGGGTGGCGAAGATCGCCGGCGCGATGGGCATGCGGGTGATCGGCTACGACAAGTACGTCCCGCCGGACGAGGTGCGCAACCGGGGGGTCGAGCCGATGCCCGACATGGCCTCGGTGCTGCGCCAGGCCGACGTGCTGACCTGCCACACCCCGCACACCGCGGAGACGCACCACATGATCGACGCGGCCGCCGTCGCCCGGATGAAGGACGGCGTGATCTTCGTCAACACGTCCCGGGGCAAGACCCAGGACGAGAATGCCCTCGTGGCCGGACTCGAGACCGGGAAGATTCGCGCGGCGGGAATCGACGTGTTCGAGGAGGAGCCCGCGTCGTCCGACAACCGGCTCTTCCAGCTCGAGAACGTGATCGTCTCGCCCCACGTGGCCGGGGTCACCCGCGAGACCATGCGGGCCATGGCGCTCCAGGTCACCGCCGAGATGCTGCGCGTGCTGCGGGGCGAGCGGCCCCACGTGCTGGGCAACCCCGAGCTCTGGCCGCGGCTCGGGCACCTCAAGTAGACGTCCGGAGGCTCACGATGCCGATCGATGCTCGACACCCGAAGGAGATCCGCGCCGACATCCGCGCCGGCCGCCTGACCGGCGTCACCGCGGGCCTGGCCCCCGGCTACGTGCAGGCCAACCTGGCGGTGCTGCCGAAGGAGCAGGCCTACGATTTCCTGCTCTTCTGCCAGCGCAACCCGCGCCCCTGCCCGCTGATCGAGGTGACCGACGTCGGCTCCCCGGAGCCGGTGGGCGTCGCGCCGGGCGCCGATCTCCGCACCGACATCCCGCGCTACCGGATCTACAAGGACGGGGTGCTCGCGGACGAGGTCACGGACGTCCGTCCCTTCTGGCGGGACGACCTGGTGGCGTTCCTGCTCGGCTGCTCGTTCACCTTCGAGTGGGCGCTGCTGGACGCGGGCATCCCCATGCGCCACATCGAGCAGGGCAAGAACGTGGCGATGTGGAAGACCTCCATCCAATGCCGGCCCGCCGGACAGTTCCACGGGCCCATGGTGGTCTCGATGCGCCCCATCCCGACCGGGCTGATCTCGAAGGCGGTGACCGCCTCCGCCCGCTTCCCCGACGCGCACGGGGCGCCGGTGCACGTGGGCGATCCGGGCGCGATCGGCATCGCCGACATCGACCGGCCGGACTGGGGCGACTCGGTGGGCGTGCGGTCGGGCGAGACGCCGGTGTTCTGGGCCTGCGGGGTCACGCCGCAGGCGGTGGCCCTGGCCTCCAAGCCCTCGTTCATGATCACCCACAGCCCGGGCCACATGTTCATCACCGACCTGCCGAACCACGCGCTGGCCGCGATCTGACGCCTCGCGCCCGGTGACCATCTGGCCCGAGCCGCGGCTCCTGCCCTGCGGGGACCGTGCGGTCTCCGTCGAGCTGGGGGACGAGGTGAACCGGGAGCTGAACGCCCGCGTCCTCGCGCTGGAGTACCTGCTCCGGCAGCGGCGCCCGCCCGGGATCGAGGAGACGGTCCCGACCTACCGCGCGCTGCTCGTCTACTACGACCCGCTCGTGATCGGCTACGACGCGCTGCAGGCGACCCTGCGCGCGCTGTACGACGAGGCGCGGCCCGAGGTGCTGCCGCCGGCCCGCACCGTGGAGCTGCCGTGCTGCTACGGGGGCGAGCTGGGCTTCGAGCTGGACGCGGCGGCCGAGAAGCTCGGGCTGACGCCCGCCGAGGTCGCGCGCCTGCACGCGAGCGCTGACTACTACGTGTACTTCGTGGGCTTCACGCCGGGCCTGCCCTACATGACCGGCATGCCGGAGCGCCTCACGATCCCCCGGCTGGTGAACCCCCGCACCAAGACCCCGCCCGGCAGCGTCAGCATCGGGGGCATCCAGTGCTGCATCTACTCGGTGGAGAGTCCGGGCGGCTTCTGGGTGCTCGGGCGCACGCCGGTGCGCCTCTACGATCCGGAGGCGGCCGACCCCATCCTGCTGCGGGCGGGCGATCACGTGCGCTTCCGCGCCATCGATCGCGCGGAGTACGACGCGATCGCGGTGGAGGTCGCGGCGGGCCGGTACGTGCCCGCGATCTCGGTCGCCTCGTGAGCGCGCTGTCCGTCCAGGACGGCGGCCCGCTCACCACCATCCAGGACGCGGGCCGCTTCGGGCACCTGCGCGTGGGCATTCCCACCTCGGGTCCGATGGACCGCGCCGCCTTCCTGCTCGCCAATCGTCTGGTCGGCAACCCGGACGGCGCGGCCGCGCTCGAGTGCACGCTGATGGGCCCGCGCCTCGAATTCACCGACGCGCGCCTGGTCGCGGTGACCGGCGCGGACATGGCGCCCACCGTGAACGGGGCCGCGATCCCGATGTGGGAGGCGGTGCCGCTCCGGGCCGGGGACGTCCTCAGGCTCGGCGCCGCGCGGGCGGGCGTGCGCGCCTACGTCGCCATCGCGGGCGGCATCGACACGCCCCCCGCGCTGGGCTCCCGCTCCACCTACGTGCGCGGGCGCCTCGGCGGGATCGAGGGGCGCGCGCTGCGCAAGGGGGACCGGCTGCCGCTCGGCCCTGCCGCGGCGGCGCGTCCTCGCCGGCTGCGCGCGGGCCGCGCGCCGGTGTACGGGACCGAGTCCGAGGTGGCGGTGACGCTCGGGCCCCAGGACGACCGCTTCACGCCGGCGGGCATCGCCACCTTCCTGGCGGGCCCGTACGAGCTCCTGCCGCAGAGCGACCGGATGGGCGCGCGGCTCAAGGGGCCGTTCATCGAGCACACCCGCGGGCACGACATCGTCTCGGACGGCGTCCCGATGGGCGGCGTCCAGGTCATCGGGGACGGGCAGCCGATCGTGCTGCTGGCCGACCGTCAGTCGGCGGGCGGCTACACGAAGATCGCCACCGTGTGCTCGTTCGACCTCCCGCGCATCGCCCAGCTCAAGCCGGGGGGTCGGCTGACGTTCCGCCGCGTGACAGTGGCCGAGGCTCATGCGATGCTTCGGGACAGCATCCGGTCCCTCGACACCGCGATCGAATGACGCATCTCGAGAGGAGGGAAGGGTCATGACACTGGAGCGCGCCATCACCGACTACCGGGCCAAGACACCCCGCTCGCGCCAGCTCTTCGAGGAAGCGCTGCGGGTCATGCCGGGCGGCAACAGCCGCACCACGACGTTCTTCGATCCCTACCCCTTCTACATCACCCGCGGCGAGGGACCGCGCGTCTGGGACGCCGACGGGGTGGAGCGGCTCGACTTCAACGGCAACTACACGAGCCTGATCCTGGGCCACGCCAACCCGGCGGTGGTGAAGGCGATCCAGGACGCGGCGGTGCACGGCATGTCGTTCCCGGGCCCGAGCGAGCACGAGATCCGTCTCGCCGAGATCCTGACCGCGCGGATTCCCGGTCTGGAGGTCGTGCGCTTCGCCAACTCCGGCACCGAGGCCACCATGCACGCGGTGCGGGTGGCGCGCGCCTTCACCGGCCGGGCCAAGATCGCCAAGTTCGAGGGCGCCTATCACGGCACCCACGACTGGGTGCTGGTCAGCGTGGCGCCCGATCCGGCCAGCGCCGGCTCGCGCAAGCGGCCGAAGTCGGTGGCGTGGTCGGCGGGCGTGCCGCCCATGGTGCCGAAGCACGTGGTCACGCTCCCGTGGAACGACGCGGACGCGTGCGCGAAGATCCTGGAGAAGCAGGGGGGCGACATCGCCGCGCTCATCATCGACCCGCTGCTCGCCAACGCGGGGCTGATCCCGCTGCGCGAGGGCTTCCTCGCGCGGCTGCGCGAGGTCACCGAGCGCCTCGGCATCCTGCTGATCTTCGACGAGGTCATCTCCTTCCGGGTGGGCCGCGGCGGCGCCCAGGAGCGGTTCGGGATCCGGCCCGACCTCACGACCCTGGGCAAGATCATGGGCGGCGGCCTCGCGGTGGGCGCCTTCGGCGGGCGCGCCGACGTCATGAACTTCTACGATCCGCGCGAGGGCAAGGGCCGCATCAACCACGGCGGCACCTTCAACGCCAACCCGCTCACGATGGCGGGCGGCGTGGCCACCATGGAGCAGCTCACCCCCGAGGCCTACGCCCGCCTGGACGCGCTGGGCGAGCGGGTGCGCGACGGGGTGCGGCGCCTGCTGCGCCGGACCGGCTACCCCGGGCAGGTGACCGGGGTGGGCTCGCTGTTCTGGATCCACCACACCCGGAAGAAGCTCAGCGACTACCGCTCGACCCGCCCCGACGACGCGCAGGCGCCCGCCCGCACGTTCCTGGGCCTCGTCAACGACGGGGTGCTGCTCTCGCAGCGGGGACTGGGGGCCTGCTCGCTGGCCATGACCGACGCCGACGTGGACCGCTTCGTGGAGGCGCTGGGCCGGGTCCTCGCCGGATGAGGGATCGATGATGGCGGGCCGGCTCGCGGGCCTGGCGCTGGCCGCCGCGCTCACCGCCTCCGGCTGCGGATCCACCACGGTGCCGGACACGGTGGCCGCGCGCGCGCAGACCGCGACCCAGCACCGCCTCGACATCGCGGACTGCAAGGCGGAGGTGGGCTACCGCACCAACTACAACGCGGACGTGTCGCCCACCGGCAACGTGCTCCGCAACCTGTTCACGCTGGGCATCGCGGGGGCCTCGGTGGGCGGCCTCATCACCGGACTGCCGGCGTCCACCGACTCCGTCGCGACGGAGGGGCTCATCGCGGGCGCGGGGGCGGGCGGCATCGCGGGCGGCGCGGTGAGCGTCCACGGCCGCTCGCGCTTCGAGCGGGAGTGGGTCGCCTGCATGGAGAGCCGCGGCTACACCATCGTTGCGACCCCGGAGGCCATCCATTAAGATGAGGCCGCCGGACCAACCCGAATGACGGACACCCACGGTACGACTCCGCTCAAGCGCACCCCGCTCCGCGACGTGCACGTCGCGGCGGGCGCGAAGATGGTGCCCTTCGGCGGCTGGGACATGCCGGTGCAGTACACCGGGATCATCGACGAGCACCGCACGGTGCGCTCCGCGGTGGGCCTCTTCGACATCAGCCACATGGGCGAGTTCGAGGTACGCGGCCCGGACGCGCTCGCCGTGATCCAGCGGCTCTGCACCAACGACGCGGGCGTGCTCCAGGACGGCCAGGTGCAGTACTCGGTCCTCTGCTATCCCGAGGGCGGCATCGTGGACGATCTCACCGTCTACCGGCTGGCCGCCGATCACTACATGCTGGTCGTGAACGCGTCCAACATCGACAAGGACTGGGCGTGGGTCACCTCGCACAGCGAGGGGCGCGCGCAGTGGGAGAACGTGAGCGACCGGACCGCGCTGCTGGCGGTGCAGGGACCCCGGGCGGAGGCGGTGGTCGGCCGCCTCGCCGATCGCGACGTGACCGGCATCGGCTACTACCATTTCGCCCGCGGGTCGGTGGCGGGCGTGCCCGCGATCATCTCCCGCACCGGCTACACCGGCGAGGACGGCTTCGAGCTGTACGTGCCCGCGGAGGGGGCGGAGAAGCTCTGGCACGCGCTGCTCGGGGCGGGACGCGCCGACGGCATCAAGCCCATCGGGCTGGGCGCCCGCGACACCCTGCGGCTCGAGATGAAGTACGCGCTCTACGGCAACGACATCGACCAGACCACCAATCCCCTGGAGGCCGGCCTGGGCTGGGTGGTGAAGCCGGCCAAGGGCGACTTCATCGGCCGCGCCGCGATCGAGGCGATGCGGGCGGCGGGCGTGCCGCGCAAGCTCGTCGGGTTCGAGATGGCGGAGCGCGCGGTGCCCCGCCACGGCTACCGTCTGCTCGCGGACGGACAGCCGGTGGGCGTGGTCACCTCCGGCTCGTTCGGCCCGTCGGTGGAGCGCCCGATCGGCATGGGGTACGTGGCGACCGCGCACAGCGCGGTCGGCACCGCGCTGACCGTGGAGATCCGCGGCGCTCAGCACGCGGCCCGGGTGGTGAAGACGCCGTTTCATCCCTCGCACACCAAGAAGCCCTAGGAGAGGCGCGATGGCGAACGTTCCGGCGGAGCTCAAGTACACGCGCGAGCACGAGTGGGCCAAGGTCGAGGGCGACCGGGCCCGGGTCGGCATCACCGCGTTCGCCCAGGAGCAGCTGGGCGACGTGGTGTTCGTGGAGCTGCCGAAGGTGGGGACGCGGGTCACCGCGCTGAAGACCTTCGGGGTGGTGGAGTCGGTGAAGGCGGTCTCGGACCTGTTCGCGCCGGTGTCGGGCGAGGTGGTCGAGGTCAACGCCGAGCTGCCCAAGAAGCCGGAGCTGGTGAACTCGGATCCCTACGGCGCGGGCTGGATGCTGGTCATCCGCATGAGCGATCCCAAGGAAGCCGCCGCCCTCATGAGCGCGGCGGAGTACGAGAAGCTCACCGCGGGCGCGGGCCACTAGAGGGCGGGGGAAGGGAGCCGCATGCGCTACATCTCGAACACGCCCGCCCAGCAGAAGGAGATGCTGGGGCTCATCGGGGCCGCCTCCATCGAGGACCTGCTCGCCCGCATCCCGACCAAGGCGCGGCTCTCGCGTCCGCTCAACCTGCCCGCCGCGATGGCGGAGACCGACCTCGTGCGCCACCTGCAGCGGCTGGCCGGGCGCAACGCGGCCGCCGCCGACTACGCGTGCTTCCTGGGGGCGGGCTCCTACGATCACGCGATCCCGAGCCCCATCAACCACCTGATCTCCCGCGGCGAGTTCTTCACCGCCTACACCCCGTACCAGCCGGAGGCGAGCCAGGGCACGCTGCGCTCGATCTTCGAGTACCAGACCATGATGGCGGAGCTGACCGGCATGGACGTGGCGAACGCCTCGATCTACGACGGCGCCTCCTCGCTGGCCGAGGCGGTCCTGATGGCCCACTCGGTGACCGGGCGCGACACCATCCTGTTCTCGCGCGGCGTGAACCCGCTCTACCGCCAGGTGGTGGAGACCTACGCGGAGGGGCCCGGGCTCAGGCTCAAGCCGATCCCGCTCGGCGACGGCGTCACCGACCACGACGCCCTGCGGAAGGCCCTGTCCAAGCACAGCGCGGCGGTGGTGGTCCAGTACCCGAACTTCTTCGGCTGCCTCGAGGACGTGCGCGCGGCGGGGGAGGCCGCCCACGAGGCGGGCGCGCTCCTGATCGTGGTGGCCGATCCGGTCAACCTGGGATTGCTGACCCCGCCGGGGACGGCGGGGGCCGACATCGTGGTGGGCGAGGGGCAGGGGCTCGGAGTCCCGATGAGCTTCGGCGGGCCGAACCTGGGCGTGTTCGCGGCCCGGCAGGACCTGGTGCGTCGCATGCCGGGGCGCCTGGTGGGGGCGACGGTCGACGTGGACGGCCAGCGCGGCTTCGTGCTCACCCTGCAGACGCGCGAGCAGCACATCCGCCGCGAGAAGGCCACGTCGAACATCTGCACCAACGTGGCGCTCTGCGCGCTCATGGCCACCATCTACGTCGCGATCCTGGGCAAGCGGGGCCTGCGCAAGGTGGGCGAGCTGTCCACCGCGAAGGCGCACTATGCGGCGCGCGAGCTCGGCAAGATCCCCGGGGTGCGGCTCCGCTTCGCGGCGCCGTTCTTCAAGGAGTTCACGCTCCAGCTGCCCAAGCCGCCCGAGCGCGTGGTCAAGCGGCTCCTGAAGGACCGGGTGCTGGCCGGCGTGCCGCTCAAGGGATTCGACCGTGCCTACAAGGATTGCCTGCTGGTGGCGGTGACCGAGAAGCGCACCAAGGAGGAGATCGACGCCTACGCGGCCGCCCTCGCCGCGGCGGTGGCCTGAGTCCGCCATGCACACCGCCAGGCCCGCCTACGACAAGCTGGTGTTCGAGCTCTCCGCCCCGGGCCGCTTCGCCTACTCGCTGCCGGAGAGCGACGTGCCGGACACCGATCCCGCCGCGCTCCTGCCCCGAGAGCACCTGCGGGCCACCGCGGCCGAGCTGCCCGAGGTCTCGGAAGTGGACGTGATCCGCCACTACTCGCGCCTGTCGCAGATGAACTACGGCGTGGACACCCACTTCTACCCGCTCGGCTCGTGCACGATGAAGTACAACCCGAAGATCAACGAGGACATGGCGCGTCTCGGGGGCTTCGCGCTTCTGCACCCGCTGACCCCCGCGGCGGGCAGCCAGGGGGCGCTCCAGCTCATGTGGGAGCTGGCCCGCGACCTCGCCGAGATCTCGGGGATGGACGAGGTGTCGCTGCAGCCGGCGGCGGGAGCGCAGGGCGAGCTGGCGGGCGCGCTCATGATCCGGGCCTATCATCTCGCGCGCGGCGAGCGGCGCCACAAGGTGCTGATCCCCGACTCGGCGCACGGGACCAATCCCGCGTCCACCGCGCTGGCCGGCTTCTCGGTGGTGGAGCTCAAGAGCGAGGCCAACGGGGAGGTGGACCTGGCCGATCTCGAGCGGCACCTCGACGAGGACGTGGCCGCGTTCATGATCACCCAGCCCAACACGCTCGGGCTCTTCGAGTCGAAGATCCACCAGATCACCGAGATGTGCCACGCCAAGGGCGTGCAGGTGTACATGGACGGAGCGAACTTCAACGCGATCCTCGGCATCACCCGTCCGGGCGACCTCGGCTTCGACGTCTGCCACTTCAACCTGCACAAGACCTTCACCACGCCGCACGGCGGCGGGGGGCCCGGCTCGGGACCGGTGGGCATCAAGGCGCACCTGGCCCCGTTCCTGCCGACGCCGGTGGTGGTCAGGCGCGACGACGTCTTCGCGCTCGACTGGAGCCGACCGCAGTCCATCGGCAAGCTGCAGGCCTTCTGGGGCAACTTCGGGATGCTGGTGCGCGCCTACACCTACATCCGCACCATGGGCCCGGACGGCCTCCGCGCGGTCGCCGAGAACGCGGTGCTGAACGCCAACTACATCCTGAAGCGCCTGGAGAACGACTACGAGCGCTCCGCGCCGGGCCCGTGCATGCACGAGTGCGTGCTCTCGGCGCGGCGGCAGAAGAAGCTCGGCGTCACCGCGATGGACATCGCCAAGCGGCTGCTCGACCTGGGCTTCTACGCCCCCTCGACCTACTTCCCGCTGATCGTCGAGGAGGCGCTGATGATCGAGCCCACCGAGACCGAGTCCAAGGAGACGCTCGACCAGTTCTGCGACGCCATGATCCAGATCGCCCGCGAGGCGGAGCGGGACGCCTCCGTCATCCACCAGGCGCCGCTCACCACTCCGGTGCGCCGGCTCGATCAGACGCTGGCCGCCCGCCAGCCCGTCCTCCGGTGGCGGCCCTCGCCATGACCCTCTCCCTTCCGGGGAGAGGGCGGGGTGAGGGTGATGAAGGCTGAGGGGCGGTGAGGTTCCGGCTGCTCGTCACCGAGCCTCTCGACGGGGCGATGAACATGGCGATCGACGAGACGCTGCTGGAGAGCCGCCTCGCCGACACCGCGCCGCCGACCCTCCGTTTCTTCGGGTGGGATCCCGCCACCGTGTCCCTCGGCTACGGCCAGCCGCTGGACGCGCGCATCGACGTGGCGGCGGCGGCCGCGCTCGGGGTGGGCCTCGTGCGGCGGCCGACCGGCGGCAGCGCGATCCTGCACGAGGGGCCGGATCTCGAGCTGACCTACAGCGTGACCGCGCGCGCGGGCGACTTCGAGGGCGCCGCCGACCTGCTCCAGACCTATCGGTGGATCGGCGCCGCCCTCGCGACGGGGCTGCGGGGCCTCGCCGCGCCCGTCGAGATGGTGCCGGTGCAGCCCTCCGATCCGGCCACGATGCCGGCCTTCTGCTTCGCCCGCACCGGCTCCTACGAGCTCGAGGTGAACGGCCTCAAGGTCGTGGGCAGCGCCCAGCGTCGCCAGGGCACGGGCTTCCTGCAGCACGGGGCGGTGATGCTGGGCGCGGCGCCCGACCGCCTCCGCCGGGTGTTCCCCGGCCCGCGCGATCCGCTGGCCGGCATGACCACGCTCGAGGCGGTCCTCGGCCGGCGGCCCGGCTTCGAGGAGACCATGCGCGCGCTGGCCGACGGATTCCGGCGGGAGCACGGCATCGAGCTGGTGCCGGGCGGCCTCACCGGCGCGGAGGTGGCGCGCGCGGAGGCGCTGGTGCGGGAGAAGTACGGCACCGAGCGATGGACGCGCGCGGGACGGGCCATGATCGCCCGGGCGGTGGCGGTGCCCGGACGCCTCGAGCGCGAGGGCGGACGGTGACGTTCGCCCGGGAGTACCCCGACGCGCCGCGCGTCGGGGTCGGCGCCGTCATCCTCGACGGCGACCGGGTGCTGCTGGTCAAGCGCGGGCAGGCGCCCTCCCTCGGCAAGTGGAGCCTCCCGGGCGGCCTCGTCCACCTGGGTGAATCCATCGAGGACGCGGTGCGCCGCGAGGTCGCGGAGGAGTGCGGCGTGCGCATCCGCATCCTGGACCTGTGCGGGGTGATCGATCGGGTGCGGCATGCCCCCGCGGAGGGGGCGGCGGGCGCGCGCGTGCACTACCACTACGTGATCATCGACTACCTGGCCGTCATCGAGTCCGGCGAGCCGCGCGCGGGCAGCGACGCCGCCGAGGTGCGCTGGGTGCCCATCGACCAGGTGGCGACGTACGATACGACCGACGGGCTCGCGGACATGGTGCGCCGCGCGGAGCGGGTCCGCCGGGCCCTCGCGGCCGAGACCCCGGCCGTCAGCCACGCCGAGACCGGGAAAGGATAGCGCATGGACGTGTCGCTGGAGACCCGCAAGCCCGTGGAGGCGCGGGCGGACGTGCTGGTCCTGGGGCGGTACGCGGGAGAGCCGCGGCCCGTCGCGGAGGTGGCGACGGTGGATCGGGCGCTCGGGGGTCTGCTCGGCCGGGTCCTCGCCGCCGAGAAGTTCGAGGGCAAGGCGGGCCAGCTCACCTACCTGCACACCGGCGGCAAGATCCCGGCGGAGCGGGTGCTGGTGGTGGGCCTGGGTCCGCGCCGGCGCGGTCGCGGGCACATCGACGCGGAGCCGGTGCGCCGGGGCGCCGCGGCGGCGGTGCGGCGCGCGCGCGATCTGGGGGCGGGCTCGGTCGCGATGTTCGTGCCGCCCGACGGCCTGCCGCCGCGGGAGCGGGCGCAGGCCATCGCGGAGGGCGGGCTGCTCGGCACCTACCGCTTCGAGAAGTATCGCAAGGAGAACAACGGCAAGGCGGTGCGCGCGCTCGTGGTGCTGGAGCCGGATCGGCGCGGGGCCGCCGCCGGGCGCGAGGGCGTGCGGCTCGGGCAGATCTGGGCCGAGGCCACGTGCCTCGCGCGGGACCTGGTGAACGAGCCGGCCAACGCGGTGACGCCCACCGTCCTGGCCCGGCGCGCGGAGGAGATCGCGCAGGAGGGCGGGCTCACCCTCAACGTCATGGACCGCGCGGAGTGCGCGCGCATGGGCATGGGGGCCTACCTGGGCGTCGCGCAGGGCAGCGCGGAGCCGCCCAAGTTCATCCACCTCACCTATGCTCCGCGAGGGCGCGCGCGGCGGCGGGTGGCGATCGTCGGCAAGGGCATCACGTTCGACTCGGGCGGCCTCGACCTCAAGACCGCCGACGGCATGCTGCGCATGAAGGGCGACATGGCGGGCGCGGCGGCGGTGCTCGGGCTGTTCCACGCCCTCCCGCGCCTGAAGCCTCCGGTGGAGGTGCACGGGGTCATCGCGGCCACCGAGAACATGCCCTCCGGCACCGCGCAGCGGCCGGGCGACATCGTCAAGGCGATGAACGGCCTCACGGTGGAGATCGGCAACACCGACGCGGAGGGCCGCCTCACCCTGGCCGATGCCTTCGCGTACGCGGTCGAGCACATCAAGCCCGACGAGATGCTGGACATGGCCACCCTCACCGGGGCGATCGTGATCGCGCTCGGCCAGGGCGTCTCGGGCGTGATGGCGAGCGACGACGGGCTGTGCGGGCGGCTGCTCGCCGCCGCGGAGGCCGCGGGCGAGCGCATGTGGCGGCTGCCCCTGCATGACGAGTATCGCGAGGGCCTGAAGAGCGACGTCGCCGACCTCAACAACGTGTCGAGCCAGCGCGGGGCGGGGGCGATCGTGGCCGCGCTGTTCATGCGCGAGTTCACCTCCGGGATCCCGTGGGCGCACATCGACATCGCGGGCACCGCCTTCACCGAGCGCGAGCTGCCCCTCGGGCCCAAGGGCGCCACCGGGGTGACGGTGCGCACGCTGCTGGCCTACCTCGGGGCGCTGGCGGGCCGGCGCTAGGATCGACCATGCCGGGCGGCGTCGATCTGCACACCCACACCACCTGCTCCGACGGCACCTTCACGCCGCGGGCGCTGGTGGCGGAGGCGGCGCGGCGCGGGGTGCGGGTGCTCGCGGTGACCGATCACGACTCCACCGACGGGCTCGCGGACGCGATGGCGGCTGCGAGCGAGCATCCGCCGCTCACGATCGTGCCGGGCATCGAGATCAACTGTGACGTGGAGGGCGCCGAGATCCACGTGCTCGGCTACTACATGGACTACGAGGCGCCCTGGTTCCAGGACTTCTGCCGCGCGCAGCGCGAGGAGCGACGGGCCCGGGTGGTGCGCACCGCCGAGCGCCTGGCCGAACTGGGCCTTCCCGTCGACGTGGAGCGCGTGTTCGCGCTGGTGCAGGAGGGCTCGGCGGGGCGGCCGCACATCGCGCGGGTCATGGTGGAGCGCGGCTACGTGAAGACGGTGCGCGAGGCCTTCGACCGCTACCTGGCCAGCGGCAAGCCGGCCCACGTGCCGCGCCGGCGCCTGTCGCCGGAGGACGCGGTGCGCCTGCTCCGGCGGGCGGGCGGCGTCCCGGTGCTCGCGCACCCGGGCCTGGCCAATCGCGACGCGATGATCCCGGACCTGGTGGCGGCGGGGCTGATGGGCATCGAGTGCTACTACCCCGAGCACTCGCCGGCCCAGCGCGGGGCCTACGCGGAGCTCTGCCGGCGCCACGGCCTCGTCGCGACCGGGGGCTCGGACTTCCACGGCCCCACCGTGCGGGCCGCCCAGCTCGGCCATCCGACGGTGCCGCTCGCGGCCTGGGAGGCGCTGCGGGCCAAGGCGGCGGAGTCGCGGGCGCGCGCCGGGGATCAGCCCGCGTAGCCGGGGAACATCCGGGCGAAGACCGCGGGGTCCGTGCGCGCGCGGAAGAACGGCATCTGCCGGACCGAGTACTCGGGCCCGGGACGGAACACGATGCGCGCGACCGCCAGCAACGTGCCGTCGGCCGCCCGCAGGCCCGAGCGCGTGCGCCAGAACGTGCGCCGGCGGTCCACCGGGGTGACGTCCGCGAAGCGGCCCACCGCCGTCACCGGACCCGGCACCGCGAGGCCGGGGCGCAGCAGCGTCACCGCGAGCCGGTTGGTGAGCCCGCCCTCGCGGGTGACCAGCGCGCCGAGCCACCAGGCCACCTCGTCCAGGATCACCGGCGCGAGCGCCGCGTCGATCGCCCCGTCGCGCCCGATCCACGGCGCGGGCGGCTCGAAGCGGGCCCACACCCCGTCGTCGTCGAAGGAGAGCCCCAGGCGCAGGCCGAGCGGGTTCCGGGCCCCGCAGGCCAGGCACTGATCGGAGAGCGGCATCGGCGACCCGGTGCGACCCTCCGCGGTCCACCCGGCCGGCACCGGCTCCTCGCTCGCCTCGATGCGCTCCACGTCGACGGTGGTGAGGGGCTGCGCGCGCTCGAGGACGCTGACGGTGGCGACGCCGCCCTCCAGGTGGCCTTCCAGATCGAGCGCGGTGTCGATGGGCACCGACGAGGTGAGCCGGCCCTCCAGGCGGCGCGGGCCGTCCGCGTCGGGCGCCAGCGCGCGGGATGCCGTGTCGAGCAGCGCCACGAGGCCGCCGCCGTGCACGATGCCCGGCCAGCTCTGGAGCAACGCGGGGGCGAGGAAGCGCCCGCGGCCGGTGGCCTCGAGGCGCGCCGCCTCGGCCATGACGGCCGCGACCCGGTCCCTCTCGCGGAGCGCGCGAGGCTGCGTGCTATACTCGCGAGCGTTCATGCCGTCGGTCATTCTACCGTCGCTTCATCCCCCCGCCGCATCATTCGGTAGCCGGGCCGATCGGGACGCGGTACGACGTGCGGCCGCCGTGCGGGCGAGGTGACCGGCCCCGCGCTCGAGCTCCTGACGCATGGTCCGTTCGCGCGGATCATGCTCACCAACTTCTTCTTCTTCGGCTCCCTCAACGGCTTCCTGCTCCTGCCGCTCTACATCCAGCAGCTGGGCGGGGACGAGGCCGACATCGGTTTGGTGCAGGGCCTCTACAGCGCGGCCGGCATCGTGTGCCAGCCGGTGGTGGGCGCGCTCATCGACTACCTCGGCCGCCGCTTCTTCATGCGCCTGGGGGTGGGACTGCTGGTGCTCTCGTGCGGGCTGTTCGTGGTGTCGAGCCCGCTGCCCCTCCTCGGCCTCCTGCGCGTGCTCCAGGGCGTCGCCTTCTCCGCCTTCTTCGTCTCCAACTACATCCACGTGGTGGAGATGGTGCCGATGGAGCGGCGCGGCTGGGCCCTCGGCATCTTCGGCCTCTCCGGGCTCGTCTCCACCTCGCTGGCCCCACTCTTCGGCGAGCTCATGATCCGGCGCTTCGGGTTCCCGTGGTTCTTCGCGGCTGCGACGATCATCGCGGCCGCGGCCCTCGCGGTCTGCTGGAACGTGCGCGACGTGCGGCCGGCGGCCCTGGGCGCGCGGCCGGGACTGCAGGTGATCCGCGAGGGCCTGCTCGAGCTCCGGCACATGCACATGCTGCTCGGCTACTTCTTCGGGCTGGGCACCGGCACCATCTTCACGTTCCTGCCCACCTTCGGCGAGACGCTCGGGGTCACCAGCGTGGGCCTCTTCTACACCGCGTACGCGGTGGCCGCGATGCTGGTGCGGGTGATGGGGGGCAACCTGATCGACGTGCGCGGCCGGCGCGCGGTGATCATCCCCTGCATGTTCGTGCAGGGCGCGTCCACCGCCATCATCGCCATCGTGGCGCTCCTGTTCTGGCCCTCGCTGCGGCTGCCGGTGCTGCCGTTCCTGTTCCTGGCCGGCTTCCTGGCCGGCGCGGCCCACGGCTTCCTCTACCCCGCGATGTCCGCGCTGCTCATGGACGTGACCCCCGAGCGCCGGCGCGGCAGCGCGGTGGGCATCTTCAGCTCGGTGATCCTGCTCGGCAACACCTCGGGCGCGGTGATCTTCGGCTACGTGGCCCACGGCCTCGGCTACACGGTCATGTGGAGCGCGCTCACCCTGCTCCTCGCGGTGGGCTCGCTGCTCAGCACGCGCCTGCGGGTGGGCTACGCGGGCGCCGTGGTCGCGACCTCCTGATCCCGCGCGCGGCCGCGCTGGAGTCGCGCGGTTGACTTGCCGCGAGGGCGGGCCGATACTGCACGCACCACGCTTCCGGGAGGTCCGGTCCACCATGAGGCCATTCCAGCGCTCGGGCGTCGTCGTGCTCCTGCTCCTCCTGGGAGGCGTCCTGTCCGGCGCGCGCGACGCGAGCCCGGCCGCTTTGCCTTCCGCGGCCGCCGGCCCGCAGGAGGTCGCGGTGGTCGGCGTGTTCAGCGATCCGCTGGGCCACCACGGCGTGATGCTGGAGGGCAAGCGCGACAAGCGCCGGGTCCTGATGGTCATCGGACCGGCGGAGGCGACCGCGATCGCGGTGCCGCTCGAGAAGGTGACCCCGCCCCGCCCGCTGACCCACGATCTCTTCCTCACCCTCTTCGGCCGGCTCAAGGTGCAGGTGAGCAAGGTGGTCATCACCGACCTGAAGAACAACACCTACTACGCCACCCTGCACCTCACGGTGGACGGCGCCCCGATGGAGCTCGACTCGCGGCCCTCGGACGCCATCGCGCTCGCCATCCGCGCGCAGGCTCCGGTGTACGCGGAGGACCGGGTGTTCGAGAAGTCCGACCGCCTGCCCGGGGGACCCGGCGGGCCCGGCGAGCGGATCTGACCGCGGTGGCGCCCGACGGCCCGCGCGACGGCGCCGGATTCCTCTCGCCGGACGTCGAGAGCCAGCAGTGGGCCATCCAGCGCCGCCTCGGAGAGATCTTCGCGAAGTTCGGCGAGAAGCAGGCGGACCTCACCGGCCGACTCGACGTGGCGGTCAACGCGGACACCACGTTCAGCGACATCGCGGGCCTGGCCGAGGCGAAGAGCATCGTGCGCAGCTTCGTCACCGCGCTGACCGATCCCGATCTCTACGCCAAGTGGGGCATCTCCCCGCCCAAGGGCATGCTGATCTACGGCCCGCCCGGCACCGGCAAGACGCTCCTGGCCCGCGCGCTGGCCACCGAGGCGGGCGCGGTGTTCTACCACCTGAAGCTGGGCACGCTCACCAGCAAGTTCGGCCCCAACACCGGTGAGCTGCTCCAGGAGGTGCTGGGGCTCGCCCGCGAGCAGGGCAAGAGCGTGGTGCTGCTGGACCAGGCCGAGGCCCTCGCGCTGGAGCACCTGCTGCCGCCCACCCAGGCCCGCGAGGCGGGCGCGCGCATCGTGGCCGCGCTGTGCGAGAAGCTCGACATCCTGGACGCGGCCTCGCGCCTGGTGGTGATCGCGTCGACCAGCCGCACCGACGCGGTCGATCCCTCGCTGGTCGCGCCCGGCCGGCTCGACCATCTCGTCGAGGTGCGGCTGCCCGACGCGGCGGCCCAGGAGCAGGTGATCGCCCTCGCCCGGGCCCGCGCCGAGCACAGGGCGGGCCGGCCCCTGGTGGGCGAGATCGACTTCCGGGTGCTCTTGCCCCCGATGGGCGGGATGAGCGGGGGCGAGATCCGGGACATCCTGCGGCGCGCGCTGGAAGAGAAGGTGCACGCGGAGGGCCAGGGCCAGGAGGCGGGCCTCGTGACGACCCAGGACCTGCTCCGGCAGGTCGACGTCTACCGCCGCATCCGCTCCGTGGTCGAGAAGATCCGCTACGGCCAGTATCTCTAGATCGCATCGTGCGAGGAGACCGCATGCACTTCGTGAGGATGGGGGCCGCGACCACGCTGGCCGTCGCGCTGCTGCTGGCGGCGGCGCCCGCGGGCGCGCAGATCGACAAGCTGCTCAGGGGCCTGGGCGGCGGGCCGGGCGCGGGGCTCTCCGACGCCAAGGTCGCCGACGGGCTCAAGGAGGCCCTGCAGGTGGCCACCGGCAAGGCGGTGAGCCTCACCGGCACCACCGACGGATACTTCCGCAACGAGGCGATCAAGATCCTGATGCCGGAGAAGCTCAAGCCGCTCGAGAGCGGCCTCCGTGCGGTGGGCTATGGATCCCAGATCGACGAGTTCGTGCTCGGCATGAACCGGGCGGCGGAGAACGCGGCCCCGAAGGCCCGGCAGATCTTCCTCGACGCGATCTCCCGGATGAGCTTCGACGATGCGCGCAAGATCCTGAACGGCGGCGACACCGCGGCCACCGACTTCTTCCGCACCAAGACGACCCCGCAGCTCACCACCGCCTTCCGGCCGCCCGTCTCCCAGTCGATGAGCCAGGTCGGCGTCACCCGCCAGTACAAGGACCTGGTCTCGCGGTTCGAGGCGATCCCGTTCGCGCGCTCGCAGGCCTTCGATCTGGACGGCTACGTGGTGGACAAGGGCCTCGCCGGCCTCTTCCACGTGCTGGGCGAGCAGGAGAGGCAGATCCGCACCAATCCCACCGCCCGCGTCACCGACCTGCTCAAAGAGGTCTTCAAGAAGTAGGCTCGAGCGTGCATGCGAGGGGGCGCCGATGCGCCAGCTTCTGGACCTGGCCAGAGAGCACGCCGCCCTGCGGCAGGAGCTCCGGCGGGTCGTGGGAGAGATCACCGCGATCGAGCGGCTGCTCGCGGCGGGGTCTCGCCGCGGAAGGGAGGGCGTCATGCCCAAGATCGTTCAGGTGGCGCCGGACGGCAGCGGCCGCTACATCGCGGTCGACGGAGTGGGAGGCCTGTGGCGAGGCGAGACGAGGCGTCGGCCCGCGCGAGACGAGGAGTACATCGAGTGGCGGCCGCTGCCCGCCGAATTCCCGAGGGAGGGCTGATGCGGGCCGTGTTCCTCGCCGGGGCGCTGGCCCGGTCTCCTTCTCGTCCCCGCGCCGGCCGCGGCGGAGAGCGCGTGGGTCCTGTGGCTCGGCACCGGCACCGGCTACACCCCGCTGGGGGCGTTCGGCGGCGCCACCGGCGAGAAGGACTGCAAGGACTCGGCGGCTCAGATGATGGCCCAGATGAAGGGCAACTCCAAGCAGCTGGCCGACTTCCTGAAGACGAGCAGCCGCTACCTGTGCCTGCCCGAGACCATCGACCCGCGGGGGCCGCGGGGCGGCATCAAGTAAGGGCGGAGCGCGCGCGCCGGGGAAATCGACTTCCCGTCGGGGTTCGACCCTGGCGCGATCGGCGGTAAGCGTTTAATCTTCCGACGGTGCCATCGACGACCCGGATCCGCGTGCGCTACAAGGACACCGACACGATGTCGGTGGTCTACTACGGCAACTACCTCACGTACTTCGAGGTGGGCCGGGTCGAATACCTCCGCGAGGCCGGCTGGCCCATGTCCGCGGTCAACGAGCGCGTGCACCTGCCGGTGGTGGAGGCGTTCGTCAAGTACGTGAAGCCGGCGCGGCTCGACGACCTGCTGCTGGTGACCTCGCGGGTGAGCGAGCGCAGGCGGGCGAGCTTCCGCTTCAGCTACGAGATCCGCCACGAGAACGGCGATCTCATCGCCACCGGGCACACCCTGCACGCCTGCTGGAACCCGGCCACCGCCCAGATGATTCCCATTCCCGACTGGCTGAAGGAGATCATGCCCGATGCCGACCTCGACCCCGTCCCGTCCCGGCGCTGACCGGACGACCCGTCCCATCGCCCAGATCGCGCGAGATCTGGGCCTCGGCGACGAGGAGTGGATCCCCTACGGCCGTGACAAGGCCAAGGTGCTCGTCTCGGCCCTCGCGGCCCGGCGGGACCGGCCCGACGGGAGGCTGGTGGTGGTCTCCTCGATCACCCCGACCCCCGCCGGCGACGGCAAGACCACCATGACGATCGGGCTCGGCCAGGCGCTGTGGCGCATCGGGGCCCGGCCGGTGATCGCCCTGCGCGAGCCCTCGATCGGGCCCACCCTGGGCATGAAGGGCGGCGGCACCGGCGGCGGCAAGTCGCAGGTGGTCCCGATGGACGAGATCAACCTGCACTTCACCGGTGATTTCCACGCGGTCACCTCCGCCCACAACCTGCTGGCCGCCGCGCTCGACAACCACGTGCACCACGGCAACGCCCTCGCCATCGACGTGCGGCAGATCGCGTGGACGCGCGTCCTCGACGTGAACGACCGGGCGCTGCGCCACGTGATCGTGGGACTCGGCGGACGCATGGACGGGGTCCCGCGGGAGGGCGGATTCCTCATCACGTCCGCCTCCGAGATCATGGCCGCCCTCTGCCTCGCGGAG
>DASRHC010000035.1:0-35156 GCA_035650715.1 Candidatus Methylomirabilota bacterium
CGTGCTGATCACGGCCGCCTTGCCGCCGGCCGCGAACTTTTTGATCTTGCCGACGATCGTCTGGTAGTCCTGGTGGTGGAAGGGCGTGTACTCCTCCATGATGTCCTTCTCCGGCACTTGCTTGGCCAGGAGCATGGCGCGGAGGATCTTGTTCGTCGTCCGGGGGTACACGTAGTCGGTGCCGAGCAGGTAGAACTTCTTGTAGCCGCCGCCCTCCTTCGACATGAGGTACTCGGCGGCCGGGATGAGCTGCTGGTTCGGGGTCGCGCCGGTATAGAAGACGTTCCGGCTGCACTCCTCTCCCTCGTACTGCACCGGGTAGAAGAGCAGCCCGTTGTTGTTCTCGAAGACCGGCAGCACCGACTTCCGGCTGACCGAGGTCCAGCACCCGAAGGTGACCGCGACCTTGTCCTGGAGGAGGAGCTGCTTGGCCTTCTCGGCGAACAGGTCCCAGTTCGAGGCCGGGTCGACGACCACGGGCTGCAGCTTGCGGCCCAGGACGCCGCCCTTGGCGTTGATCTCCTCCACCGCCATCAGGACGACGTCGCGCAGCGAGACTTCGCTGATCGCCATCGTGCCGGACAGCGAGTGGAGGACGCCGACCTTGATCGGCTCCTTGCTCTGAGCGGTGATGAGGGCGGGGAAGCCGAGCGCGGCCACCCCGGCCCCGGCAGCCAGGCTGCCCTTGAGGAAGTCCCTGCGCGAGTACGCGGCCATCGACGTCTCCTTCTACTGCCGACCTCACGGTTCACGGCACGCGGCCACCTTGCCGCGGCTGGACGTCGTTGTCCGCTCGGGCGTCGCGGGTAGCAAGGCCTGTACCGGACGGCAACCCGCTGATTTGTCTCGACGACGGCGCCCGGGCGGGCGCCGGGCGCTGCCTAAATCCTGGGCAGATCCGCGGTGACTGACTCGGAGACGAGCACCGCGCGGGCGATCTCCACCATGGGACGGCGGCTGTTCATGGCGGCGCGGCGGAGGCGGCGGAACGCCTCCTCCTCGCTGAGGTCGAGCCGGTCCATGAGCCGGCCCTTGGCGCGCTCGATCACCTTTCGTTCTTCGAGGGATTGCCGCAGCCGGCTGGTCTCGGCGAACCGCGCGACGACCAGGTCGAGCGTCGGCGCGAGCTCCGCCGGCCGCAGCGGCTTCAGCAGGTAGGCCATCACCCCGGCGGTCTGCGCGCGCGCCACCAGCTCATCCCGCGTGTGGCTGGTGAACAGGACCACCGGTACGCCCGCGGTCACTCCCGCCGCCGCCGCGATGCCATCGCCGTCCGGCAGTCCGACCGCGCAGATGACGACGTCGGGACGCGCGCGGCTGACGACCGCCGCCGCCTCGCTTCCTCTCGTCGCCTCCCCCACCACCTCTCCACCTGCCGCCGTCACCGCCGCCCTCACGGCCGCGCGCGACGGCTCGTGATCGTCGACGATTGCCACCCGCCACCGAGGCGAGAACTTCAGCGCTGGATTTCCCATGCGCCATCCCGGGGGCAAGCGCGGTGCCACCCCGCCCTCCACAGAAATCGGGAACTTGGCTGACGCGGTTCGGTGGCTGCTGCCTAACGACTTCGCACCTCGGACGACACCTGCCTAGCGCTTCAGCAAGGCCATCGCCGCCCGGGCCTTCTCGGAGGCCTGCGAGCCGTCGCCGGCCTGGCAGGCCTCGTCGGCCTCCTTCACCAGCAGCGCGGCGCGCCTCAGATCCTCGGGCACCGGGGCGTTGACGCCGGGCGGGGACTCTCCGTCCTGTTTGCCGCCCTCCTGCGGCGCGGCCGGCGCGGCCGGCTCCGACCGGCCGGCCTGCGGCTGGCCCTTTCCCTCTTCCGGCGGGGTCGGCGGCGATCCCTTGCGCGGCATCTGCTTCAGGTCTTCATCGTTCTTGGCGGCGGCGGCCTTCTGTAGCATGGTCCGCGCGGCATCCACGTCGGGACAGGAGGCGGCGGAGACCGGCGAGGCGACCGGGTAGACCAGCGCGAAGCACAGGCACACAGCGATCCCGGCGGCGCTTTTCATGGGCGGCTCTCCTTCGGGCGGACGTGAAGGCGCATCGACCGTGCCAGCGGACAAGCACGCGAAATCACGGGCGGGTCCCGTTACGTCCGTCGGGACGGGGTTACCAGGACCGGGTAAGGATTTCTGCTCCCGCTACGAGTGGCTGGGGCCGGCGGTGTCCTCGGCGCGGACCGGGGTCTTGCCGCGCAGGAAGTCGAAGTCGCAGCCCTCGTGGGCCTGGAGCACGTGGTCCAGGAACAGACGGCCGTAGCCGCGTGTGTAGTGGGGCGGCCGCGGCTTCCAGCGGGCCCGCCGGCGCGCCAATTCGTCGTCTGGCACCCGCAGGGTCAGGCGCCGGTTCGGGATGTCGAGCTCGATGATGTCGCCGTTCTCCACCAGCGCGAGCGGCCCGCCCGCCTCCGCCTCCGGTGAGACGTGCAGCACCACGGTGCCGTAGGAGGTGCCGCTCATGCGCGCGTCCGAGATGCGCACCATGTCCTTCACGCCCTTCTGCAAGAGCTTCCGGGGGATCGGCGCCGCGCCCCACTCGGGCATGCCGGGCGCGCCCTTCGGGCCCACGCGCTTGAGCACCAGCACGCAGGTCTCGTCCACGTCGAGCGCGGGATCGTCGATGCGGGCGTGAAGGTCGGCGTGATCCTCGAACACCACCGCCCGGCCGCGATGGGTGAGCAGGTGCGGGGAGGCCGCCGACTGCTTGAGCACCGCCCCGTCCGGGCAGAGGTTGCCGGTGAGGATCGCGGTGCCGCCCTCGCTCAGGATCGGCATGGCGAGCGAGCGGATCACGTCCGGGTTGTGGTTCACCGCGTCCGCGTTGTTCTCGGCGAGGGACCGGCCGGTGACGGTGAGCGCGCCGCCGTGCAGGATGGGCAGCAGCTCCTTCAGGACCGCGGGGAGGCCGCCCGCGTAGAAGAAGTCCTCCATGAGGTACTTCCCGGACGGGCGCACGTTGAGCAGCATCGGAGTGGTCCGGGACAGCTCGTCGAAGCGCCGGAGCGGCAGGTCCACCCCGGCGCGCCCCGCGATGGCGATCAGGTGGATGATCGCGTTGGTGGAGCCGCCGATGGCCATCCCGGTGCGGACCGCGTTGTCGAACGCCTCGCGGGTGAGGACCTTCGAGGGCTTCAGGTCCTCGCGCACCATCTCCATGATGCGCCGGCCCGACATCTCGGCGAGCGCCAGCCGGCGCGCGTCCGCGGCGGGGATCGCCGCGTTGCCGGGCAGGGTCATGCCGAGGGTCTCCGCCATCGCGGCCATGGTCGAGGCGGTGCCCATCACCATGCAGTGGCCGGCCGAGCGGGAGAGGCAGGACTCGATCTCGCAGAACTCCTCCTCGCTGAGCCGGCCGGCCCGCCGCTCCGCCCAGAGGCGCCAGTTGTCGGTGCCGGATCCCAGGTCCTGGTCGCGCCAGCGGCCGCGCAGCATGGGCCCGCCCGTCACCATGATCGCGGGGACGTCCGCGGAGGCCGCGCCCATCAGCATGGCCGGGGTGGTCTTGTCGCAGCCGGAGAGGAGCACGACTCCGTCGAGCGGATAGGCCCGGAGGCACTCCTCGACGTCCATCGCCATCAGGTTGCGGAACAGCATGGTGGTGGGCTTCATCAGGATCTCGCCCAGCGAGATCGTGGGGAACTCCAGCGGGAAGCCGCCCGCGGAGAGCACCCCGCGCTTCACCGCCTCCGCCACCTGGCGCAGGTGCGCGTTGCAGTTGGTGAGCTCGGACCAGGAGTTGGCGATGCCGATGACCGGCCGGCCGTCGAACATCAGATCGCTGAAGCCCTCGGCCTTGATCCAGGATCGGTGAGAGAATCCGTCCAGGTCCTTCTTGCCGAACCAGTTGTGGCTCCGGAGGGTGGGCGGGGTCACGAGGATCTCTCCTTGGAAGCACTCGAAGTGCGGCTCTTGCTGGCCTGAGGCGTCCGTGGTGGCGCCCCCCGGCACCTGCCGGGTATTATACGTCCGGAAATCGTCCCTCGCAGGGCAGAGGTCACGGGGGCGTACAGGAGGAACCGGCTTATGGACGCCTACTCCAAGATGGGTCTAGGACTGGGAATGGTGGCATGCGCCGGGTTGGGCGGGCTCACGGTCGCCCGGCTGGAAGCTCAGGCCAAGCCGCCGGTCTACTTCGTGGGCGAGATCGATGTGAGCGATCCGGAGGGCTACGCCAAGGAGTATCTACCCAAGGCCAGGGAGATCATCAAGGCGCACGGCGGCCATCTGGTAGCGGCCGGAGGAGCGGCCGGCAGCGGCGCCCAGGTGATCGCCGTCGACGGTGAGGCCCCGAAGCGCGTCGTCATCTACATGTACCCGAGCGTGGACGCGGTCAAAGCATGGCGGAACGATCCCGCGTACGAGCAGGTGCGAAAGATCGGTGAAAAATACGCCAAGTATCGCACCTTCGCGGTCGAAGGCGTACCGCAATAGCGCATTGACCGACGCCGGCGACGATGTCGCCCACTACGGCCGGGCACGGATCCTCGATGACCCGGCAACGCCACGGGAGGAGGCGACGGCGATGAGGCTCCAGGGCAAGGTGGCGGTGGTGACCGGCGGCGGCGCCGGGATCGGGCGGGGCATCGTGCTGTGCATGGCGCGGGAGGGCGCCGACATCGCGATCCCGGACATCCAGGACGCCAGCGCCCAGGCGGTGGTGAAGGAAGTGCTGGGCCTGGGCCGCAAGGCCATCTCGATGCACTGCGACGTGACGAGGTCGGCCGACGTGCAGGCCGCGGTCGAGCGCATCAAGCGGGACCTGGGCCGGATCGACATCCTGGTGAACAACGCGGGCATGGCCTCCGCCCCTGGCATGCCGTTCACCAACAACTCCGAGGAGGACTGGGACCGCACCTACCAGGTCAACCTCAAGTCCGTCTTCCTCATGTGCAAGGCGCTCGCGCCGTACTTCATCGAGCGCAAGGCGGGGCGCATCATCAACATCGCCTCGATCGCCGGCCCGCTCGCCGCGCTGACCATGCCGCCCTATTCGGTCGCCAAGGGCGGCGTCATCACGTTCACGCGCGTCATCGCCAAGGAGCTGGCCCCGCACGGCGTGACCGTGAACGCGATCTGCCCGGGCGTGCTGTGGACCGCGTTCTGGGAGAAGCTGGCCCAGTACATCGCGGACACCAACCCCGCCTTCAAGGGCATGACCGCGCGGCAGGTCTTCGACAAGCGGGTGAGCGACATCATCCCCATGAAGCGCGAGCAGACCCCGGAGGACATCGGCTGGGCCGCGGTCTTTCTCGCCTCCGAGGAGGCCCGCAACATCACGGGCCAGGCCCTGAACGTCGACGGCGGCTCGGTCATGCACTAGGTCGTGCATGAGATGATGCGCCGGCGGTCCGGACTCGCCCTGCTCGTGCTGGCGCTGGTGGCCTGCGCGAGGGCCGCGGGGGCACAGTCCGAGAAGGATGCCCGGGCCGCCGCGGAGCCGGTGGTGAAGCAGCTGGAAGCGTTCCGCCGCGACGACTACGACACCGCCTACACCTTCGCCTCCGACGAGATCCGGACCCGGTTCGACCGCCGGGCCTTCGAGGCGATGGTGCGCCGCGGCTACCCGGAGATCGCCGCCTCCACGTTCGCGCTGGTCACCCGGACCGAGCTCGGCGCCGAGGGCCTCGCGTACGTGACGGTCAAGATCCGGGGCCGCAACGGGCGGGCGATCGAGGGACTCTACGAGCTGGTCTGGCAGAACGGGTGGAAGATCAACGGGGTGGCCACCCGACCCGACGCGGGGGTGAGCTAGATGGATTTCGATTTCACGCCGGAGCAGCAGGCGTTCCGCCGCGAGGTGCGCGCCTGGCTGGCCGAGAACGTCCCGGCCGACCTGAAGGACAAGGGCTTCGCGTCGTCGCGGGCGGACGTCCACGAGGTGGAGCGCCTGCGCGAGTGGCAGCGCACGCTCCACAAGGCGGGCTACGTGGGGATGGACTGGCCGCCCGAGTACGGCGGCCGCGGGGCCTCCATCATGGAGCAGATCATCCTCTACGAGGAGATGTCGCGCGCGGGCAGCCCGCAGCCGCTGAACCGCAGCGGCCTCAGCATGCTCGGCCCCACCCTGATGAAGCACGGCACGCCGGCTCAGCGGGCCCGGCACCTCGACCGCATCCTGACCGCCGAGGACATCTGGTGCCAGGGCTTCTCGGAGCCCAACGCGGGCAGCGACCTCGCGAATCTCCAGACCCGCGCGGTGCTGGACGGCGACCACTACGTGCTCAACGGCCAGAAGGTGTGGACCAGCATGGCCCACGTGGCCGCGTGGGGCTTCTTCCTGGTGCGCACCGATCCCGCCGCGCCCAAGCACAAGGGCATCACGTTCATCCTCGTGGACATGAAGAGTCCCGGCATCACCGTCCGCCCGCTGCGCCAGATCACCGGCGAGGCCGAGTTCAACGAGGTGTTCCTCGAGAACGTGCGGGTGCCCGTCACCAACGTGGTGGGCAAGGTCAACGAGGGCTGGGGGGTGGCGCTCACCACGCTGGCCTACGAGCGCGACGTCCTCACCATGATCCGCCACATCAGCCTGCGCACCGCGCTCCACAAGCTGCTCTCGCTGGCCCGGCGCACGATGAAGAACGGCCGGCCCGCCTCCGAGGACCCGGTGGTGCGCCAGAAGATCGCCGCCCTGGCCATCGGCGAGCGGGTGCTCCAGCTGAACGGCTACCGCAGCCTCACCAAGATCCTGAAGGGCGGCGCGCCCGGGCCGGAGGGCTCGACCTCGAAGCTCTTCTGGAGCCTGCTCGACCAGGACCTGGCCGAGCTGGCCACCGAGATCATCGGCCCCTACTCGCAGTTGAAGGCGGGCACCCCGCTCGCGCCCGACGAGGGCGAGTGGGAGTTCTACTGCCTGCTCGCCCGCGGCAGCGGCATCCGCGCGGGCACCACCGAGATCCTGCGCAACATCCTGGGCGAGCGCGTGCTCGGCCTGCCGAAGGACTGATCCAAGGAGAGATCCCATGGCCGACAGCGAGCTGCTCTACGAGGTGAAGGACCGCATCGCCACCATCACGCTCAACCGCCCGGACAAGATGAACGCGTTCACCGGGCCGATGATCGAGCGGTGGGCTGCGTCGCTCGCGGAGGCGCAGCGCGATCCCAACGTGAACGTGGTGATCGTGACCGGCGCGGGCAAGGCCTTCTGCTCGGGCGGCGACGTGGGGCGCATGGGCAGCGGCGATCCCACCCCGCTCGACAACAAGAACGGCCTCTGGGAGCATATCCACAACGTGCCGCGGACCCTCGAGGCGATGGACAAGCCGGTGATCGCCATGGTGAACGGGGTGGCGGTCGGCGCGGGCATGGGCATGTCGCTCATGTGCGACATGCGCATCGCCTCCGACGCGGCGCGCTTCTCCACCGGCTACGTGCGGGTGGGCCTGGTGCCGGGCGACGGCGACACCTACTTCCTGCCGCGCCTCATCGGCACCGCCCGGGCGCTGGAGCTCCTGTGGACCGCCGACTTCATCGACGCGGCCCGGGCGCTCGAGCTCGGCATCGTCAACCGGGTGGTGCCGCACGACCGGCTCGCCGAGGAGACCTACGCCTTCGCGCGGCAGGTGGCCGACGGGCCGCAGATCCCCATCAGAATGATAAAGAGGCTCGTCTACCAGTCGATGCGCCTCGACCTGCGCACGCACCTGGACCTGGTCTCCTCGCACATGGCGGTGGTGCGCGAGACCGAGGACCACAAGGAGGGCGTGCAGGCCTTCAAGGACAAGCGGCCCGCGAAGTTCAAGGGGCGCTAGCGCACGATCAACAGCACCGACAGCGCGAGCAGCACCCCCATCGTCACGTTGAAGACCCGGAGTCGGCCCGGGCTCCTCAGCACGCGCTGCACGCCCGCGCCGAAGGCCAGCCAGACGAAGCACGCGGGCAGCGCCGCGATCACGAAGAGGCCGGCGAGCGCGGCGGCCTGGGCCAGCGGCCGGCCCGCCTCCGCGTGCAGGAACGTGCCCGCTGCGCTCGCGGTGACCAGCCACGCCTTCGGGTTCACCCACTGGAAGACCGCGCCGCCCACGAAGCCGACCGGATCGCGGCGCCCGATCGTGTCGTCCAGGCTCGACGACGTGGCGATCTTGAAGGCCAGCCACAGCAGGAACGCGGCGCCCGCCCAGTGCAGCAGGCGCAGCACGAGGGGATACGCCAGCACCACGCTGCCGAGCCCGAGCGGCACCAGGAACATCATGAGCCCCATGCCCACCGTGACGCCCAGCAGGCACGGCAGGCCTCGCCACACGCCCGCGTTCGCGCCCGCCGCGGTCAGCATCACGTTGCTCGGGCCCGGGGTCACCGCCGCCACCACCGCGAAGAGCAGGAACGCCGCCGCTTGCTCCGTGTTCATCGGCCACCTCCGCGCATGAGCCAGCAGACCAGATCGGGCGGCGCGGGTCTTGAACGTTCGTGCGGAGCGGACGGCCGTGCCTGGCTCGCCAGCGAGGGGCCGGTGGGCGGCGTGGAGCGCTTCCGCGCCTGGCTCGGCCGCGAGGCGTACGACACGCACCGGCACGACACCTACGCGATCGGCCTCACCGATCGCGGCGTGCAGGTCTTCGACTACCGCGGCGCGGAGCGGGTGAGCCTGCCCGGGCAGGTGGTGGTGCTGCATCCCGACGAGCGGCACGACGGCCGCGCCGGCACCCGCGACGGCTTCGGCTACCGCCTGCTCTACGTCGAGCCCGCGCGCATCGCGGAGGCGCTGCGCGCCCTCACCGGCCGCGCCCGGCCGCTGCCGTTCGTGCGCGAGTCGGTCGCGCGCCATGGCGCGCTCGCGCGCGCGGTGCGCCACGCCTTCGCGGCCCCGCTGGACGAGCTGGCCGCCGACGACCTGGTGGAGGAGCTCGCGCAGGGGCTGCTGACCGCCGAGGGCGCTCCGGCGCCGGCGCCACGCTTGAACGCGGCGGCCGTCGAGCGAGCGCGCCAGGTGCTGGACGCGGGGCGCACGCGCCTCGTGCGCGCGAGCGAGCTGGAGGCGGCGAGCGGGCTCGGCCGCTACGAGCTGGCCCGCCAGTTCCGCCTCGCCTTCGGCACGAGCCCGCATCGCTACCTGCTGATGCGGCGGCTCGACACCGCCCGCGAGGCGATGCGTCGCGGCCGACCCCTCGCCGAGGTCGCCCAGGAGGCGGGCTTCGCCGACCAGGCCCACTTCACGCGCGTGTTCAAGGCCGCCTCCGGCCTCACGCCCGCCCGCTACCGCGCGCTCCGTTCGCGTGCGAATGCTTGACCGAAACGCCCCGGCGGTGGCCGTGATGATCCTGGTGGTCGGCCTCGCGGCCGCGCTCTGGATCTACGTGACGGCCCCGCCGCCGGCTGATCCGTCGGAGATCGGCCTCAACGAGTCCAAGCAGTACCAGCGCGGGGTCGAGCTCTACGGCGGCAAGGCCAACGCGCTCGCCGTCGAGGCGATGGACTGGCTGCGCAGCCTGACCCACGGCCGGCGCCTCGCCGTCACGGTGGCGTGCGCCGGCGTGATCGTGGCGGCCGGCGTCTGGCTGTTCGCGGACTCGCCGCGCGACTCCGCCTAGCGCGCGGAGGGAAAGCGCGGCGGCCGCTTCTCCCGGATGGCGGTCGCGCCCTCGCGCACGTCCTCGCCCATGAACGTGAGCATCTCCAGCGCGATCGACTGGTCGAAGATGGGCCCGGCCATCCGGAGCCAGTTGTTGAGCGAGCGCTTCGTCCACCGGATCGCCTGCTGGGCGCCGGTGGCCAGCTTGTCCGCCACCTCGAAGGCCTTCGGCATCAGGTCCGCGGGCGGCACGCACAGGCTCACCAGCCCGATCCGCTCCGCCTCGCGCCCGTCGATGAAGTCGGAGGTGAGCAGGTAGTACTTCGCCTTCGCCATGCCGCAGAGGAGCGGCCACACGATCGCCGCGTGGTCGCCCGCCACCACGCCCAGGCGGGTGTGGCCGTCGGTGAACCGCGCGGTCTCCGAGATGATGCTGATGTCGGAGAGCAGCGCGACCACCAGCCCCGCTCCCACCGCCACGCCGTTGATCGCGGAGACCACCGGCTTGTCGAGGTTGATCATGTTGTAGACGATGTCGGAGGCCTCGCGCAGCGTCCGCTCGATGCGCTTCGGATCGCGCGCGTTCGCTTCCACCATGGAGAGGTCGCCGCCGGCCGAGAAGGCGCGCCCGGCCCCGGTCACCACCGCCACCCGCGCCTCCGGATCCGCGTCCAGGGTGAGCCAGACCTGGGTCAGCTCCCAGTGCAGCCGGTCGTTGGTCGCGTTCAGCACCTCCGGCCGATTGATCGTGATGAGCACCACGCCGTGGGCCCGGCGCTCGAACGTCAGGTGCTGGTAGTCGCGGTAGTCCATTGGTCGGTCTCCCATTCCCGGGTGGATTGGCCGGCGTGCGGTCTGCCGGATTATCGACCGGGGTACGTTGCTCCTCAAGCGCCCGGCGCGGCTTGCGGGTGTAGCACCGTCAGCGCCCAGCCGAGGTCGAGCCGCTCACCGAGCCAGGTCGGGCGCGCGGTCTCCGCATCGATCTGAATGCCTTCGGCGGTGTGGGACGCCTCGAGTGCCGAGGCGGGATCCGTCGGGACAGTCGCCGGCGGCGGCACGTCCGGCAGCGCCCGCCCATCGGGCCGCAGGAAGTCGAGCGTGCCGTCGGGTGCCTGCCGGACGCGATGGCCGCCCTCGTGAACCGCCCGATGGGGCCGTCGACAGAGCAGCACGAGGTTGCCGAGCGTGGTGGGGCCACCCTCCGCCCAGTGCTGGATGTGATGACCCTCGCCCAGACGGGAACTGCACCCGGGGAAGCGGCAGGTCCGGTCCCGGTGCAGGAGCGCCCGCCGGAGCGCGGGCGGGATGGTGCGGGTGCGGGCGCCGACCTCCACCGTGCGCCCGTCCGGATCGTGCCGCAGCACCACCCGGCTGGCATCGCAGGCCAGGCGCTGGGACGTTCCCGCGGGAACGTGGCCTACCGTTTCGAGCTCGGATTGGCCGGGTTCGTTCGCGGTCGCCAGCACGGCCGCGTCCACGTGAACCACGACCTGATAGCGCTCGCCGGGCCCGCCCGGGTCGAGCTCGTGGTGCAGCGCGGTCTCCGCGAGCAGGGCGAGGGCGTCCGCCTGCTGCTGCCCCCGGGTCGGCCGGTCCGCCGGCTGGTCGGCGCCCCGGGCGCGGGCTCGCTGGTAGAGCGTCTCGCGCGCCGCGTCCAGGGCCCGGAGCAGCAGGGCACCGGCCTCCGGCGTGAGGCGGCCGCGGACCACCACGGTGCCGTCGTCGTCCGGACAGATGTGGAGCATGCGGCCGGCGTGCTGCCGGGCCGCGTGGCGGACGTCCGCGTTGTGGTCCACCCGCCGCCAGCCACGGACGATGCGCTCCACGTGCACGGCACTGCCGCTGCGCCCGACCTTCAGGAGACGCGCTTCGGTCTCGGGGGTGGCAACCCGCGTGAGGGCGCGCACCTTGGAGTACGAGAGCTGGCCGCGGGTGAACGCCTCGGTGATCCGGGGCAGGGCCGTCAGCGCGTGGGCCACCCGCACGTGCTCGCGCGCGGCTCCGGGCGACATACCCACCCGCCAGGCGAGCCACTCCGCGCAGGAGCGGAACCCGGTGTTCCGGCCGCCGCGGGCGTCGAACTCGCGGATGAGGGCCAGGAGCCGCGCGGTGGCGGCACCGCCGGAGCGCGGCCCTGTGCCACGATCGCGCGCGAGGGCAGGCGCGCGCGGGGTGGCGAGGCGGTTCGTCGCGCCGCGCGCAATGAGGGGCCGCAGGCGGGCGGGTTTCTGGAGGGACCGGTCGCGAAACGATGCACCCCCGTGGAACCTGTCAAGCGCAAAACCGGGCGGGTCGAGCGGAGCACGCCGCCCGAGCTGAGTAGCGCGCTTGACGCTGCGCCGCGGCTGGGGGAGTATCGCCGGACGATGACTCCGGAGCACCGTGCGCTCATCGACGCCATCCGCTCGTCGGCCCTCGTGGTCCGCCGGGCGGTGGAGGGCGTGCCGCCCGGCCGGATGGCGGTGGTGCCGAAGCCGGGGGAGTGGTCGGCGCTCGAGACGCTGACCCACCTGCGCGACGTGATCGTGCACGTCTACGGCGTTCGCATGCGGCGGCTCATGTGCGAGGACTCGCCGTTCTTCCCCGAGTTCGACGAGGAGGCGTATCGGCCGGCGAGCCTGGCACGCGGGGAGTCGGCATCCTACCTGCTCGACACGATCGTGGCCGAGCACGATCAGCTGGCGCGCCTGCTGGAGGGCCTGCCGGACGAGGAGTGGGCGCGTCAGGGCACCCATCCGTCGATGGGGGTGCTCTCCATCGAGTTTCTCGCCCGGCGGGTCAGCGAGCACGCGGCGGAGCACGCGGCGCAGATCACGGAGGCGGCGCGCTGAGCGCCCCGCCGACCGAGCGGAGGCCCGCCGAGCACTGGGGCGGCAGCGACGCCTACGAGCGCTACGTGGGCCGCTGGAGCCGGCAGGTCGCGAGCGAGTTCCTCCACTGGGTCGACGCGGGGCGCGGCCTCGCGTGGGCGGACGTGGGCTGCGGGACCGGCGCGCTCAGCGAGGCCATCCTGGCCGACTGGGCGCCCGCCGCCGTCGAGGGCGTGGACGCCGCCGAGGGCTTCGTGGCCCGGGCCCGCGAGCGTCTGGCCGATCCCCGGGTGCGGATCGCGCAGGGCGACGCCAAGCGCCTGCCGTGGGAGTCGCGCCGCTTCGACGTCGCGGTCTCGGGGCTGGTGCTCAACTTCGTGGGCGACCACGAGGCCATGGTGCGCGAGATGGCGAGGGTGACCCGGCCCGGTGGGCGGGTCGCGCTCTACGTGTGGGACTACGCGGGCGAGATGCAGATGACGCGCTACTTCTGGGAGGCCGCGATCGCGGTCAGCCCGCAGGATGCCCGGCTCACGCAGGCCGAGCGGTTCCCGGTGTGCCGGCCCGAGCCCCTGCGCGCGCTGTTCGAGAGCGCCGGGCTCCGCACGGTGGACACGCGCGCGGTCGACATCCCGACCGTGTTCCGCGACTTCGACGACTACTGGAGCCCGTTCCTCGGGCGGCAGGGCTCGGCGCCGACCTACCTGGCCTCCGTCGACGACCGGGTGCGCGACGAGATCCGCGCGGCGCTGCAGGCGCGCCTGGCGCCCGGCGGCGGGCCCATCCGGCTCATCGCGCGGGCCTGGGCGGTGCGCGGCGCCGTCGCGCCTTGACATGAGCGAGACCGCGCCCGGCGTGCCCACCATCGACATGCGGGTGGACTACCTGCGGCCGGCGCGGCAGGGGGACCTGACCGCGGTGGGGAAGACGGTGCGGGTCGGGAAGACGGTGAGCGTGGCCGACGTGGAGATCCGCGACGCGAGCGGGACCCTGGTGGCGGTGGGACGGGCGTGCTACGCCTCCCCGCGGCCGAAGGAGACGACGTCATGATGCCTCCGGATACGTTGAACGAGATCGGTGTGCTGAAGCGCCGCGAGATCGAGGCCCGCATCCTGATGCCGGTGCTCTCCGCCCTCGGCGAGGAGTTCGGCCGCGAGCGCGTCTTCGAGATCGCGCGGAAGGTCATCGTCGAGGTGGCGCGCGAGCAGGGCAAGGCCCTGGCCGAGCGCATGGGCGGCGACAGCCTGGGCCAGTTCGCGGCCGCGCTGGAGGACTGGAAGAAGGGCGACGCCTACCGCATGGACGTGCTGGAGCAGACCGAGGAGAAGTTCTCCTTCAACGTCACCCGGTGCCGGTACGCGGAGATGTACCGGGCGCTCGGCATCCCGGAGGTGGGCGCGCTGCTCTCCTGCAACCGCGACTTCTCGCTGGTGGAGGGCTTCAACCCGGACGTGCAGCTGACCCGGACCCAGACCGTGATGGAAGGCGCGTCGCACTGCGACTTCCGGTTCGTGCTCCGCAAGAAGACCTGATGCGGGCGGTCGCGATCGACGCCCACGGCGGCCTGGAGCAGGTCCGGCTCCGCGACGACTGGCCGGAGCCGTCGCCGCGGCCGGGGCAGGCGGTGGTGGAGGTGAAGGCCTGCGGGCTCAACTACCTCGACATCTTCGTGCTGCGCGGGATGCCGGGGCTGCCGGTGGAGATGCCGCGCATCCCGGGCGGCGACATCGCAGGCGTCGTGCACGCGGTGGGGGCGGGCGTGGCGCGCGACTGGGTCGGCCAGCGGGTGCTGGTGGATCCCCACATCAAGCCGGGCGGCGCGCTGGGCGAGCACGCCAACGGCGGCCTGTGCGAGCGCATCGCGGTGGACGCGGACAACCTGATCGCGATGCCGGACGCGGTGACCTTCGAGCAGGCCGCCTCGCTGCCGATCGCGTACGGCACCGCCCATCGGATGCTGATCACGCGGGGGAAGCTCCAGCCCGGCGAGCTGGTGCTCATCCTGGGAGCGAGCGGCGGCGTGGGCACCGGCTGCGTGCAGATCGCCAAGAACCTCAAGGCGCGCGTGATCGCGTGCGCCTCCTCCCCGGAGAAGCTCCGGCGCCTGGCCGAGCTGGGCGCCGATCACGTCATCGACTACACGAAGGAGGACTTCTCCCGGCGCGCCTGGGAGATCTCGGGCAAGAAGGGCGTCGACGTCCTCGTCAACTACACGGGCGGCGACACGTGGGTACCGAGCCTGCGCACGCTGGCCCGGTACGGGCGGCTGCTCACCTGCGGGGCCACCGCCGGCTTCGATCCCAGGACCGACATCCGCTACATCTGGCGTCGCGAGGTCAACATCATCGGCGCCAACGGCTGGACGCGCCAGGATCTCGAGGCGCTGCTGGCCGCGGTGGAGCGCGGCTCCATCAAGCCGATCATCCACGCGGTGTACCCGCTCGCGGAAGCGCGCGAGGCCTTGCGCGTGATGGAAGACCGCGAGGTCTTCGGCAAGATCATCGTCCGCCCGTGAGGGGCGGAGGGTCCGGCCGCGGGCGACGCCCTCCGGGTGACCCAGGGGCTACACTGATGTCGCCGATGGAAGCCAGGCGCGTCGTCGTCATCGGGGGCGGGTTGTCGGGGCTGGCCGCGAGCTACGATCTGGCGCGGGCCGGTCACCGGGTGGTCGTGCTCGAGGCGGCGCCGGACTTCGGAGGGCTCGCGAGCTCGTTCCGGCTCGAGGGCCATCCGATCGAGCGCTTCTATCACTTCATCTGCCGCACCGACCAGGACCTCATCGCGTTCGTCGACGAGCTGGGACTGGGCGCGAAGCTCCACTGGCGGCACACCTCCACCGCCTTCTTCTACAACGGCCGGTCCTATCCGTTCGGGTCGCCGATGGACCTGCTCCGGTTCTCGGCGGTGCCCTGGTCGCAGCGCATCCGGTTCGGCCTGCACGTCACCTACTCCCGCTACCGCTCGCAGTGGCGCTGGCTCGACCAGATCCCGGCCAAGCCGTGGCTGATCGAGTGCCTCGGGGAGCAGGCGTACCAGGTGATCTGGCACCCCCTCCTCAAGGTGAAGTTCGGGGAGTACCACGATCGGATCTCGGCGGCCTGGATCTGGCACCGCATCTGGCGGGTGGCCTCCTCCCGCCGCCGCATGTTCGAGCGGGAGATGTTCGGCTGCCTCGAGACCGGGACGGCCACGCTCGTGGATGCGCTCGTGGCCTGGCTGCGGGCGCAGCCCAACGTGGAGCTGCGGACCGGCGTGCGGGTGCGTCCCATCGAGGTTCGCGACGGTCGCGTCACCGAGGTCCACGCGGGCGACGAGCGCATCCCGTGCGACGCGGTGATGTCCACGGTGGCGCTGCCGGTCCTGGACCGCCTCGTCCCCGATCAGACGGATCCCTACTTCCAGCGGGCCCGGGAGGTGAAGTACATCGGCCTGGTGTGCATGCTGCTGAGCCTCCGGCGGCCGTTCAGTCAGAACTTCTGGACCAACATCAACGACCCGCGCATCTCCTTCAACGGCATCATCGAGCAGAGCGCGCTCAACGAGAACCTGCGGCGGGCCGGCCTCAACGTGGTGTACGTGCCCTTCTACCTGCCCACCACCGAGCCGCGCTACCGGGCGGGCGACCAGGAGCTCTTCGCCGAGTACACCGCGATGCTGAAGGTCATGAATCCCGACTTCGACGAGAGCTGGGTGAAGGAGTACCACGTCTTCCGCACCCCGCACGCCCAGCCGATCTTCACGACCAACTTCGTGAGGCTCATGCCCGGCCACCGGACGCCGATCCGCGGCCTCTACGTCACCGACTCCACCCAGTTCTACCCGGAGGACCGCACGATCAGCCAGGCGATCCGACAGGGGCGCACCGCCGCCGCGATGATCATGGACGATGCGAGGGTGGGGTTCGCGGTCGCTCCTTCGTGAGGTCCGGCCGCGCCTCGTGACCCTGGTGCGCTCGACCTGTCCGGTCTGCACCGGCGGCACGGTGGCTCCGGTGTACCCGGCCACCATCGCCGCCGACGAGACCTGCGACGCCGCCGACTACTTCTCATCCCTCCGACGCGTGGCCGGTCATCTGCCGATCGGGCGGTGCACCGGCTGCGGGCTCATGATGTCGAGCGTGCGGGACGATGACGCGACCCCCGGCCGCATCTATGCGGAGTGGACGGAGCGTGAGGGCCAGCCGGAGGACGAGGCGCGCCGGCGCAACGTAACGGGGGCGCTCAGGCTGCTGGGGCGCTATCAGAGCCCGCCGGGGCGCCTCCTGGACGCGGGATGCGGCACCGGCCTCTTCGTCTGCGCGGCGCGGCGGGCGGGATGGGAGGCCGCGGGCCTGGATGCCTCGTCGTGGGCCGTGTGCACCGCGCGACGGCGGTGCCCGGATGCCCGATTCGAGGTCGGCCTGCTCCCGCAGGTCGACGTCTCGGCCGGAAGCGTCGACGTGGTCACCCCGTGGAACGTGCTCGAGCACCTCCCGCAGCCGCTCGAGACGCTCGCGCGGATCCGGACCTGGCTCGGGCCCGACGAGTGGCTCTTCCTCAGCATGCCGGATGCGGAGAGCCGCATCGCCCGGCTCGCGGGGCGCCGCTGGGCGCTGCTCCTGCGCGAGCACCTCTGGTACTTCTCCCGGGTTACCATCGCGCGCCTCTTGGCGCGGGCCGGGTTCACCCTGGCCGCGGTGCACCCCCGGCGCGTGTCCGCCTCGCTCGCCGGCATCGCGACCCGGCTCGCTCAGTCTCCCGGATCGGCGCGACCGATGGCCGGGCGCCTCGCGAGAATCCAGATCCTGGGGCGGCTCATCGTGCGTGTCCCGCTCGGAGAGATGTACGTCGTCGCGCGCCGGGCGCCGGGCCGATGAGCACCGCCGCGTCCCGGATCGCAGCGCTGCTGGCGGTGATGGTCCTGGCCGCCGGGCTCCGCGTGGCCCTCCTCGACCGGCAGGGGCTCTGGGCGGACGAGCTCTTCTCCCTGGCCATCGCCACCGGGCACAGCCTCGAGCACCCGGCCGCGGTGGCCGACCCGGCCCGGGGCGACTACGTGGAGGCCCCCACGCCGCTGCCGGCGGCCGCCTACCGACGGTACCTCGAGCACGAGAATCCTCCGGCCGGCTTCTCGCGAATCATCCGGGCGCTGCGGCTGTCCGACACGAGCCCGCCGCTCTATTACCTCCTGCTGAGCGGCTGGACGCGGCAACTTGGCACGAGCGACGCCGTCCTCCGGCTCTTCTCGGCCCTGTGGGGCCTGGCCACGGTGCCGGTGCTCTGGCTCATCGCCCGCCGCGTGGGCGGCGAGCCGGCCGCGCTTCCGGCGGCCCTGCTCTTCGCGATCAACCCCCTCGGCCTCTATTATTCGGTCGGGGCTCGGATGTACTCGATGGTGATGTTCCTCGCCGCGAGCCTCATCGCGCTGACCCTGCGCCTGGGAGACCGGCCGCTGAAGCCCTGGCCCCTAACGGTCTGGACCCTGGTGAGCGCGGCCGCGCTGCTGACGCACTACTTCACGGTCTTCGTGTGGGTGGCGTGCCTCGTCTGGCTCGCGATGCGATGGCGTCAGATCCGGTGGGCGTGGATCATCGGCGCCGTCCTCGTCACGGGGCTGCTCGTGCTGCCCTGGTACGTGGTCGTGCCGGAGTCTCTGCGCCAGTGGCGGGTGACCCGCGACTGGCTCTACACTCCGCTCGGCTTTCGCGCCCTCGTCGCTCCATTCGAGATGGCGTTGAGATTCGTGTCCGGGCGCGGGCCCTGGGGCAGCTCCATCCGCTCGCAGTGGCTGGCCGGCCTCACGTTCGCCCCCGTGGGGGTGGCGCTGGTTCTTGCGTTCCGTCGCCGCCTCTTCTCGGAAGGTCGCGGGCTCGTCTTGCTCTGCGTCGTGGCCGCGTGCGTCGGTCCGGTCGTGTTCGACCTCCTCCGGGGCACGAGCACTGCCCTGCGGCCGCGCTATGCGCTGGCCGGCCTGCCCGGCATGCTCGTCCTGGCCGCGGTGGGCCTCGCCCGGATCCGGCTCGCCGGTCGCGTCGCGCTGCTGCTGGTGATCGCGCTCGCCTGGAGCTCCGGCGTCCGCGCCATTCTGCGCCTCGAGGGGCGGGACCTCGAGCCCTATCGGGAAATCGCGGTCAGCCTGAGCAAGACCATGAGCCCGCGCGACCTCATCCTGGTGCACTCGATCCCGTCCGGCGTGCTCGGGATCGCGCGGTACGCGGAGGGGTCGACCATGATCGCCTCCTGGGTCGGACAGCTCGGCCAGCGGCGCGTCCCCGCCGATGTGGAGGCTTTCACCGAGGGCCGCGAGAAGGTCGTCCTGGTCCGGATCCACGAGATCGGGGCGCCGGCCCCGGAGGAGTCCTGGCTGCGGGACCACGCGCGGCTGGTGGGCGAGAGCCATCGCGGGTACGCGAGGCTCAGCGTGTTCGAGCCTCGGTCGGGGGAGCGGTTCGTGTGGTCGGCGGCCGCCCGCCGCTGACGCGTCAGGCCGGTCGATCGTCCCGGCGCCGCCCGCCGATCTGGCGCTCGTAGGAGAGCTGGGCCGCCAGCAGGTCCAGGACGTAGTCCATGATCCGGGTGACCACGAAGATGCACCCGATCGACCAGAAGAACGACATGGCCACGAACCGGGACCAGTGCTCGTAGGTGGCCCCGGTGCGGAGGAGCTCCAGGAAGCTCGCGAGGACCAGCAGCCCGCCCACCACGAAGCACCCGGCGGGGACGAGCCAGAACAGCCGGCTGGTCAGGAGCCGGCTCCGCGACGACTGCGCGGACGGCCTCGCGATGTTGACGATCTTCGCGGTGAGGTAGCTGGCGCACGCCAGGAGCGCGGCGATCGTCCCGAGGACCTGGCTGACCAGGAACCGGTAGATCATCCATTCCTGCACCTGGCGGTGCTGCACGTAGTAGAGGACCGGCCACATCATCCAGGCGGTGGCCATGCCGAACGCGATGAGGCCGACGAGCGCCAGCGGCCGGGACGGCCGGTAGAGGAACGCGGCCTCCAGGATGACCTCGAGGAAGCGCACGGTGTCCGGGCCCAGGCGGAGCTTCGATCGGCCTTCACGCTCGTGGTACGGCATGTCGATCTCGCCGATCCGCACGCCGGGCCCCAGCACGGCTCGTGCGGTCATCGCCGGGGTGAAGTTCAGGCCGTCGGGGAGGGGAAGCAGCCGGGCGACGATCGATCGCCGGACCACGCGCATACCGCTCGCGGTGTCCCGCACGCGGGACGAGGACAGGGCGCGGAGCAGCAGGGCGAACCCCCAGTTCCCGATCCGGCGCACGAGGGGGATCTCGCTGGCCGGGTTCAGCCGGGAGCCCAGCACCACGTCCAGGTCCTCGTTCACCAGCGTCCGGCACAGGTCGGCGAAGAAGCGGGGATCGCAGGTGCCGTCGGCGTCGAGGAAGCCGAGCAGGTCGGCGTCGGATTGCCGCCACGCCTCCTTGATGGCGGCGCCGTAGCCGCGATTCTTCTCGAACACGATCAGCTTGATGGAGTCGGCGTAGGCGCGGGCCCGCTCGACGGTGCGGTCCGTGGAGCCGTCGCTCACCACCGTGATCTCCACCGCGTCCACCGGCGAGCTGGCCATGATGACCGCGCGGGCGTCCAGCGAGCGCCGGATGATGCTGTCGATGCTCTGTTCCTCGTTCAGCGCGGGAATGACGATGAGCAGCTTCATGGGCGTCGCTCGTATATCGCAACGTCGCGCACTGCATCGGAATAGACTCGCTCCCAGCGCTCGGGAGCGCTCGCCAGCAATGGAAGGGTATAGTCACGCGCGATGGGCGGCCAGGTGTCGTCGATGACGACGAAGCGCACCGGTACCGAATCCAGGAGCGTTTGGACGAGTCCTACGTCGGATACCAAGGGAGGCATCACCGACTTCAGCCCAGTGAGCAGGTAGACCCAGTGAGGCATCGAGGCGGCCACCACGTCTCCCGGTCGGGCCCGGCTCATGACCCACTTGAGTGCGGTCGCGATTGCCTGGTGCGACTCGTCATAGAAAAACAGTTTCTGGGTGACCACGTGCCCGCCGCGGTCACTCAGCGTCGCCGGATAGCGATACAACGTGTAGATGCGGGCCATCGTGAGCAATTCCACCGCGAGGACCACGATCACGAGCCCGAGTTGGCTGGCATGGCTCGCACGCTGTGCCCACGTGGGCAAGCGCCGGCTTGCGGTAGACAGCGTCATCACGCCCCGCGCGAAGGCCACGGCCAGGAACGGGGTCGCCGGGGCCAGGTAACGCTCCCATTGTCCCCGCCAGCTCCAGGGAGTAAGACAGATTGCGGCGACCGTGAACACGACGTACAGCCCGATCAGTCGCGCGTGACCGGCGAGCAGGATCCCGAGACCGCTCAGGACGATGATCCCGATGACGGCCGGTAGATACAGGACCACTTTCCACGGAATGAGCGGTCCGAGAGTGGGGATCTCCTTGACCCGCTCCCACGACTCGGCCTTGGCGGTCACGGCCGTGCCGAGACCCTTCGGCACGTGGGCGAGGTTGCCCCACCAGCGATACGCGAGGTCCAAGGTTGAGGCGGTTCTCCCGCTGGGTTTGAACGGATCGTCCAGCAGCAGATTTCGCGCATAGCTCACGTTGTAGAACAGGTAGTCCGCTCGCTGATAGGCATAGGCCGGATGCTCGTATTCGGCGCTCCGTTCCACCCGGGCGACGTGGGCATACCACCCGACGATCGGGAGGAGGGCCAGCACCGCGCGGAGGGCCGCGGTCCGGAACCGCCGTCCCAGCAGTGCCTCCACCACCCAGGCCGCGAGCAGGGCGATGCCGATGGTCCTCAGGAGATACGCGGCCGCCGCGCAGGCGCCGGCCCCCACGCGGCGCAACGGCCCGGCGGGCGGGCCGCTCAGCAGCACGAACAGCGTGGTGGCGAGCGCGAACGGCAGCTCCGCGAAGCAGAGATCCGAAAGGAAGTTGGTCTGCGGATGCACGACCACCACGATGGCCGCGAGCAGGGGCCACGACCCGGGCAGGTATCGGCGGAGCACCGCATACGCGGTGAAGATGAATGCGGTGTAAATGAGGAAGTAGGTGCCGCGCATCCACGTGCCGACGACGACGAAGTCGCTGGTTCCCGCGAGCCACTGGTGGACCGCGACGATGAGTGGTAGGAGCGGTGGGTACTGGTTCGCCTCGATCTCCCCGGGCTCGTTCAGGAGCCGGTATCCTTTTCCCTCCGCGAGGGACGTACCGAGGATGTAATAGACACCGCCATCCCAGCGGAGATCCAGCGGTCCGGTGCGCCTCGGCGCCCAGACCGCGATGATGAGGATCGCGAGGACGAGAACGGCGAACAGCTCGCGACGCGAGCCAGGCGTGTGCAGCCGGTTGGCCTCTTCCATCATCGCCGGCT
The DNA here is from genome assembly GCA_035650715.1 of Candidatus Methylomirabilota bacterium. Classification (GTDB taxonomy): domain Bacteria; phylum Methylomirabilota; class Methylomirabilia; order Rokubacteriales; family CSP1-6; genus CAMLFJ01. The sequence continues at coordinate 21,683 of DASRHC010000035.1, forward strand.
CGCCAGCCGGGTGCGCAGCCAGGCAGGGAGCCAGAGGGCCGCGAGGTACGGGAGCACGAAGTGCGGGCGCCGGCTCCGGAGGGCATAGCGCACGAGCAACCGGTTGGCGAGCGGGCGCTGGCCGCCGATCCCGTGATGGTAGATCTTCCGGGCGGTCTCACGGGCCAGTTCGCTGGTGAGACGCGCCGCCCGCCGCCGATCGCCGCCGGCCATCACACGGAAGATCGCCGGCTTTTCTTCCACCCAGTTGAAGATGCGGGCGATTCCGGAGCCGGAAAGCCCCGCCGGATTCAGCCGGTACCGCACCAGCTTCTCCGAGGAGAAGGTGAACGGCCGGCGTGCCGCGATGCGGAGGTAGAGCTCGTAGTCGGCGCTGACGCGAAACCGCGGGTTCCAGGGGCCGATCTCCCGGAACACCTCGGCGGGAACCATGACCTGCGAGGGCGTCGAAATGTTGGCGTACTTGCTCTCGAGCAGCAGGTCGAGACAGGACGCGACGAGGACCCCGTCCGCAGCGTCCTCCAACCGACCGCGCAGCGCCAATCCGTACAGGGAATCGGTGCAGACGCGGTCGCCCGAGAACGCGACGCCGTCGACCGCCACGAGGCCGGATCCCGGATGGCGACGCGCCAGGTCCACCTGCACGGCCAGCTTCTCCGGCGCCCAGGTGTCGTCGCCGTCGAGAAAGGCCACGAAGCTCCCGCGGGCGCGCTCGAGGCCGGCGTTGCGGGCGCTCGACGGCCCGGCGTTGGCCTGATGAAGGACGGTCACGCGATCACCGTAGGCGGCACAGGCCTGCCGGGTGTCATCGGTGGATCCATCGTCCACCACCAGCACTTCGAACGGGTCGTACGTCTGGGCGAGAACGCTCTCGAGGGCGGACGCGACGAATTCGGCCTGGTTGTAGAAGGTGACCACGACGCTGACGAGCGGGTGCACGGCCATGCACCGCCCGGGTCACGTCTGCCCGTCAGCGCCGTCCACGATGAGCCGACCTGCGCGTGAGTAACTGCATCGACGCCGTCACTATAGCATCGGGGGCAATGGGGTCCCGGTTGCCCGGCTGACTCGGGGGAGCGACCCGCGTACACTCATGTCCATGCTGCGCCTCGCCGACGTCACCCTCGAGGACACCGTCTACGACCTGGGCTGCGGCGACGGGCGCATCGTCATCGCGGCCGCCCGGGACTTCGGCGCGCGCGGAGTCGGCGTGGACCTCGACCCCCGGAGCATCCGGGAAGCCCAGGCCAACGCGGTCCGCGCCGGCGTCGCGGACCGCGTGACGTTCCGGGTGCAGGACATCCTCGACACCGACATCCGGCCCGCGACGGTGGTCACGCTGTTCCTCTCGCTGGAGCTCAACCAGCGCTTGCGGCCGAAGCTCACGGCCGAGCTCGGGTTCGGCAGCCGGGTCGTGTCGCACCGCTACGGCATCGGCGACTGGATGCCGGAGCGGTCGGTCACCCTCTCCGCCCGCGAGACGCGCAACCACATCTTCCTCCGGCGGGTGCCATGACCGAGGCGGGCGCGCTGGAGCGGGGCCGGACCGCGTTCGGGCGGCAGGCCTGGGGTGAGGCCATTCGCACCTCAGCGCGGCGGATCGCGAGGCGGCGCTCGGACCGGAGGACATCGAACGGCTCGCGGTCGCCGGGCACCTCGTCGGTCGGGATGCGGAGAGCACCGAGGCCTGGACGCGGGCGCATCACGCGTTCCTCGCACGCGGCGACGCGCCCGGCGCGGCGCGGTGCGCCTTCTGGCTCGGGTTCACCTCGCTGATCGCGGGGGAGACCGCGGTCAGCGGCGGCTGGCTGGCCCGGGGCCAGCGGCTGCTGGACGACGGCGGGCACGACTGCGTGGAGCGGGGATACCTGCTCGTGCTCGAGGCGCTGCGCCGGATGTGGGCGGGCGACCACGCGACGCTCCACGCCACCTTCGATCAGGCGGCGCGGATCGGCGCGCGGTTCGGGGACGCGCAGCTCACCGCGTTCGGCCGGGTGGGCGTCGGCGAGGCCCTCATCCGGGCGGGGCGGACTGCGGAAGGGGTGGCCCTGTTCGACGAGATCATGGTGGCGGTCACCAGCGGTGAGATCCCGCCGGTCGGGGCCGGCATCATCTACTGCGCGGTGATCGGCGAATGTCAGGACCTCTTCGATCTTCGCCGGGCGAAGGAGTGGACGAAGGCGCTCGGCCGGTGGTGCGCCTCCCAGCCCGACCTGGTGCCCTACCGGGGGCAATGCCAGGTGCACCGCGCCGAGATCATGTTCCTGCAGGGGGAGTGGCCGGAGGCCATGCGCGAGGCGCGGCAGGCGTGCGAGCGTCTTGCCCAGACGGTGGGACGGCCCTGGGTCGGCGGGGCGCTCTACCTGCGCGGGGAGCTCCACCGGCGGCGCGGCGAGCTCGCGCGGGCCGAGGAGGCGTATCGCGAGGCCAGCCGGTCGGGGCGGGATGCCCAGCCCGGTCTCGCCCTGCTGCGGCTGGCGCAGGGCAAGATCGAGGCGGCCGCCGCGGCGATCCGCCGGCTGCTGGACGAGGCCCGCGATCAGGCCGCGCGGTCGAAGCTGCTGCCCGCGTACGTCGAGATCATGCTGGCCGCGAGCGACGTGCCGGCGGCCCGGGCCGGGGCCGACGAGCTGGCCCGCATCGCGGAGCGGCTCGAGGCGCCGCTCCTGCGCGCGATGGCCGCGCACGCCAACGGCGCGACGCTCCTCGCCGAGGGCGACGCCCGCCCGGCGCTCACCGCGCTGCGCACGGCCTGGACGGCGTGGCAGGACATCGAGGCGCCCTACGAGGCCGCGCGAGTCCGGGTGCTCATCGCGCTCGCGTGCCGCGCCCTCGGCGACCGCGACACCGCGCAGGTGGAGCTCGACGCCGCGCGCCGCGTCTTCCAGCAGCTCGGCGCCGCGCCGGACGTGGCCCGGGTGGAGGCGCTCTCCCGCGCGGCGGCGGTCGGAGCGCCGGGCGGGCTGACCGGGCGCGAGGTCGAGGTGCTCCGCCTGGTCGCGGCGGGGAAGACCAACCGCGAGATCGCCGAGGCTCTGGCCCTCAGCGACCACACGGTCCGGCGTCACCTGCAGAACATCTTCAACAAGATCGGGGTGTCGTCGCGCGCGGCGGCCACCGCGTTCGCGTTCCAGCGGGACCTGGTCTGATCGCGGCGTGGTACGAACGTACCACGCCGCCCGGCCGCGCAGATTGGCGCGAACGGGCGATGCGGCCGGAGCGGCCGGGGTCTACCGTGTCTCCAGCGGGACCACGCCGAAAGGAGACACGCCATGGCGACTGCCACCGATTCGAAGATCCCCCGACCCGTCTCGGTCCTCGACGCCGTCCGCGCGCTCGCCCCGCAGATCACCGCCCGTGCGCCCGAGATCGAGGCGGCGCGGCGGCTGCCCCGAGATCTGATCCGCGATCTGACCGCGGCCGGCTGCTTCCGCATGCTGGTCCCCAGGAGCCACCGCGGCGAAGGCTTCGACCTGCCGAGCGCGATGAGCGTGATCGAGGAGCTGAGCCGCGCGGACGCGTCGGTGGCCTGGACGACGATGAACCTGGCCGGCGGCTGGATCAACCTGGGGGCGATTCCCCGGGCGACCTTCGACATGCTGTACGCCAAGGGACCCGACGTCATCATCGGCGGCGTCTTCGCGCCCTCGGGGACCGCCGTGCCCGTGAAGGGCGGATACCGGGTGAGCGGCCGATGGGCCTTTGCCAGCGGGTGTCAGGACTGCCAGTGGCTGTTCGGCAACTGCATGGAGGAGCACGACGGTGGCCCGCGGCTGCGCACGGTGCTGTTCTCGCCCGACCAGGTCGAGATCGAGGACACCTGGTCGGTCTCCGGTCTCTGCGGTACCGGCAGCCATCATCTGAGTGCCGACGGCGTCGTCGTCCCGGCCGAGCGGACGTGCCTGCCGTTCGCGGATCCGCCCTGCCTGGACGAGCCGCTGCTGCGGATGCCGATGCCCCCCCTCTTCGCCTTCGCCGTGGCGAGCGTCGCGATCGGCATCGCCCAGGGGGCGCTGGAGGACATCCTGGCGCTCTCTGCGGGCAAGGTCCCGCTGCTGGCCCACACCGCGCTGGCCACGAACTCGCTGTTCCAGAACCAGCTGGGCGCCGCCGACGCGAGGCTCCGGGCGGCGCGCGGCCTGCTCCACGCCGACGCCGCGGCCGCGTGGGGGACGGCGGTGGCCGGGGCGGAGTTCACCCCCGAGCACCGGGCCCGGATGCGCGCGGCGATCACCTGGGCGGCCACCGCCGCGGCCACGGTGGTGGACATGGCCTATCACGCGGGGGGTGGCACCGCGATCTACGCGGGCAGCCCGCTGCAGCGCCGGTTCCGCGACGTCCACGCCGTCACGCAGCACTTCCTGGTCAAGCTCGACACGCTGACCACCGCGGGGGCGGTCCTGGCCGGCGCGGAGGCCGACCTGACCGTGTTCTGAGGGACGAAGAAAAGGTATCCGAGCGCGGCGAATCGTGGTCCACTGTCACCCTCTCCTCCAGGGTCGCTCCACCGGAAAGGGAAGGGGACCTCACGATGAACGTGGCCAGGTTGCTCCGCATCCTCTTGGTCGCTGCGTCGTTGATGACTCTCGGCACGGGCATCGCCCACGCGGTGCCCGTCATGCACGTGGATGACTCGGTCGGCAATCTCGGCACGGTGGATGTCGCGACCGGCAGCGCCACCGTGATCGGCAACATGGGCGTGGTGATGACCGACATCGCCTTCAGCCCCACCGGCCAGCTGTTCGGTCTTTCGTTCACCGGCTTCTATTCCATCAATCCGGCGACGGCGGCTTCGACGTTCATCGGCAACCATGGGGTACCGGGTGGCAATGCCCTCGTGTTCGGAACGGACGGCACGCTGTATGCCGCCGGGTTCGACTCGACATCACTGTTCACCATCAATCCGGCCACCGGGGCCGGAACCAGCCTGGGAAACGTCGGGGCCACGTCCGGGGGTGATCTGGCCTTCAATGGAGGCAATCTGTTCCTGGCCACGGGCAGCAGCCAGCTCCTGCGCATCGACCTGGCGAACCTCGCGAACTCGACGATCGTCGGGTCGTTCGGCGTGAGCGACGTCTTCGGGCTGGCCACCGGCGACAACGGTGTGCTCTACGCGGTCGCGGGCACCCAGGTCTTCACCGTGGACACCACCACCGGCGCCGCGACGAACCCGGTCGACTGGGCCAACCAGGGATTGGGTATCGCGTTCGGACAGAGCTTCTTCGCCGAGGCGGGTGCGGGTCCAAAGCCGCCCCCGACCCCCGTACCCGAGCCCGCGACCCTGTTGCTGCTCGGCACCACGCTGTCCGGGATGGGGCCGGCGGCCTGGCGGAGACGGAGGCCGGGCAGCGCCGACTAGGCTGAAGCAGGCAACGCGGGAGAAGATCTGGGCGCTCCTCACCGAGCGCCGCGTCGCGCGCTTCCCCGGCGCGGTGGGCCGCATTCCGAACTTCGTCGGGGCGGAGGCGGCGGCGCGGCGGCTCGCGGAGTCGCCGGCCTGGCAGGCCGCGCGCGTGATCAAGTGCAATCCCGACGCGCCGCAGCTGCCGGTCCGGGTGCTGGCCCTCCGGCACGGCAAGCGGCTGTTCATGGCCGTGCCCCGCCTCCGCGACGAGCGCTGCTTCCTCGAGCTCGATCCGAACCGGCTCGCGGGTCGGGAGCGCGCGGCGGCCAGCATCCGCGGCGCCGCTCGGTTCGGCACACCCACGCGGCCGAAGGACATGCCGCGGATCGATCTGGTCGTGGCGGGATCGGTCGCGGTCCGCCGCGACGGGGCCCGCGTCGGGAAGGGCGGCGGCTTCTCGGACCTGGAGCTCGCGCTGCTGACCGAGCTGGGCCTGATCGGCCGATGGACCACCATCGCGACCACCGTCCATCACCTCCAGATCGTCCGCGACCGGTTCCCGATGCTGGCCCACGACATCCCGCTCGACCTGATCGTGACGCCGGAGGAAACGATCCGCTGCCCCCGCCGCCACCGCCGGCCGACCGGCATCGTGTGGAGCGCGCTGACCGACGAGAAGATCGCCGAGGTGCCCGTGCTCCAGCGCCTTGTCCGGGGCAAGCGTCGCCGAACCGGGTAGAATTGGCGCCGGGGGGAGGCACGGCCCGTGAGCGTCAGGAGACGACCCGCAAAGCAGAGCCGCGCCACCAGGCGGTCGCGCTCGACGCGGCGCGCCTGCCCCTACGCCACCGGCCTCGATCGCCGCCCGGCCAACTACGTCCCCCTGACGCCGATCTCCTTCCTCGCCCGCTCGGCCGCGGTCTATCCCGACAAGACGGCGGTGATCCACGGCGCCCGCGCCTTCACCTACGCGGAGCTCGCCGCGCGCTGCCGGCGCCTCGCCTCCGCGCTGGCCCGCCGCGGCGTGGGCCCCGGGGACACGGTGGCGATCATGGCGCCCAACGTGCCGGCCATGCTGGAGGCGCACTTCGGCGTGCCGATGGCCGGCGCGGTGCTGAACGCGCTGAACTACCGGCTGGACGCGCGCACGATCGCGTTCCTCCTGGAGCACAGCGAGGCAAAGGTGCTCATCACGGACCGCGAGTTCGCGGGGACGATCGAGGCCGCGCTCGGCACGAGCGGCCGGCGGCCCCTCGTCATCGACATCGACGACCCGCTCTACGAGGGCGACGGGCGGCGCCTCGGCGAGACGGACTACGAGGCCCTGCTGGCCGAGGGCGATCCCGAGTTCGACCCGGTGCGGCCGTCCGACGAGTGGCAGGCCATCTGCCTGCTCTACACCTCGGGCACCACCGGCAACCCGAAGGGCGTGGTCTACCACCACCGGGGCGCGTACCTGAACGCGCTCGGCAACGCGCTGGCCTTCGGGCTCACGCCGCGCACCGTGTACCTCTGGACGCTGCCGATGTTCCACTGCAGCGGGTGGACGTACACGTGGGCCACCACCGCGGTCGGCGGGACGCACGTGTGCCTCCGCCGGGTGGACCCGGCGCTCATCTTCCCGGCGATCGCGCGGCACCGCGTCACCCACATGTGCGGGGCGCCGGTGGTGATGACCATGCTGATCCACGCGCCGGCGGAGACGAAGGTGGCCTTCGATCACGTGGTGGAGTTCGCCACCGGGGGGGCGGCGCCGCCCACGCCGGTCATCGCGGCCATGGAGGCGATGGGCTTCCGCGTCACGCATCTCTACGGGCTCACCGAGAGCTACGGCCCGGCCACGCTCTGCGCCTGGCAGGAGGGCTGGGACGGCCTGCCGCTGCCGGAGCGGGCGGCCAGGATGGCGCGGCAGGGCGTGGGCTATCCCACGCTGGAGCGGCTCGCGGTCCTGGACCAGAAGACGGGCAAACCGGTTCCGCGCGACGGCCGGACGCTGGGCGAGATCGTGCTCCGCAGCAACACGCTGATGAAGGGATATCTCAAGAACGAGGCCGCGACCGAGGAGGCGTTCCGGGACGGATGGTTCCACACCGGCGACCTGGCGGTCTGGCATCCGGACGGCTACGTGGAGATCAAGGACCGGTCGAAGGACGTCATCATCTCGGGCGGCGAGAACATCTCCTCGCTCGAGGTGGAGGAGGTGCTCTACCGCCACCCCGCGGTCATGGAGGCGGCGGTGGTGGCGCGGCCGGACGAGAAGTGGGGCGAGACGCCGTGCGCCTTCGTGACCCTCAAGCCCGGGGCCGAGGGCGAGGCGGACGAGGCCCGCATCATCCAGTGGTGCCGCGACCACCTGGCCGGCTTCAAGGTGCCGAAGCGCGTGGTGTTCGGCCCGCTGCCGAAGACCTCCACCGGGAAGATCCAGAAGTTCGTCCTGCGCGCCCGGGCCCGCGCCGAGCCCTGATCATGTTAGAGTCTCGCGGACCGCCGTGGACCCAGAGATCCTCGTCGAGAACGTCCTCAACGCCATCACGGCGGGCATCACGATCGGCTGCATCTACGGGCTCATGTGCATCGGGCTCGGGCTGATCTTCGGCATCATGCGCATCGTCAACTTCGCCCAGGGCGAGCTGCTGATGCTGGGGATGTTCACCTCCTTCTACCTGGTCAGCGAGGGGCGGATCCTCTCGTTCCTCGGCCCCTACTGGGGGCCCTTCATCGGGGCGATGTGCGCGGCCCCGGCCATCTTCGTGGCGGGCGCGGCGCTCCATCGCTTCCTCGTCTCCCGGGTGTCCGGCCTGCGGACGGTGGGCTCCCTGGATGAGGGCCACTTCGGCCAGCTCGTCGTCACGCTGGGCATCTCGCTGATCCTCCAGAACGGCGGGCAGATCCTCTTCGGCTCCACGCCGGTGGCGGTGCGCACGCCGCTCTCCTCCCAGGCCTTCCAGGTGGGCCCGGTCTACGGGAGCGCCACCGTGTTCCTGAACAAGGCGAAGCTGGTGGCCTTCGTGGTGGCGGTGCTGGCCGCGATCGGCCTGTACCTTGTGCTGGAGTACACGCGCCTGGGGAAGGCTCTGCGGGCGGCCGCGGACAACCCGACCGCGGCCACCTACATGGGCATCGACGTGGACCGCGCCTACCGCATCGCGTTCGGCCTGGGCAGCGGCATCACCGCGGTGGCGGGCGGGCTGATGGCCACCTACATCTCCTTCGGGCCCTTCGTCGGCTTCGACTACGTGATCATCATGTACTCGGGGGTGGTGCTGGGCGGCATGGGCTCCATCTTCGGGGCGTTCTGGGGCGGGGTGACGGTGGGCTTCGTGCAGCAGTTCTCGGCCCTGGTGCTGCCGCCGCAGCTGCAGAACGCGGCCATCTTCGTGGTGTTCCTGATGATCGTGCTGCTGCGGCCGCAGGGCCTGTTCGGCCGCTCCGCGGAGCGCGCATGAGGCGGGGGGCGCGCGCGTGAGACAGGGGGCCGGCCCGTCGCTCCGGCGGAACTTCACGGTCCTGGGCGCGGTCTGCGTCGTCTACCTGCTGGCCACCCTCCTCGTGACCAACAGCTACTACCAGCTCATCATGACGCTGGTGCCGGTGTGGGCGCTGTTCGGGGTGTCCTGGAACATCCTGTCCGGCTACGGCGGCCAGCTCTCCTTCGGCCACGCCTCCTTCTTCGGCATCGGCGCCTACACGGTGACGCTGGCGATGGTGCGCTGGGCGCTCACGCCCTGGCTCGGCATCCCGCTCGGCATGCTGCTGGGCGGGCTCGCCGCGGTGCTGATCGGCATCCCGACGTTCCGGCTGCGCGGACACTACTTCGCGCTCTCGATGCTGGCGTACCCGCTCGCCATCCTCTACGTGATGCAGTACCTGGGCTTCCAGGAGGTCTCGATGCCCATGTACCGCGAGCACGCGCTCCGCTACATGGAGTTCTCGGAGCCGCGCGTCTACACGCTGATCGGGGTGCTGCTGCTCATCGGGGGGGTGGTGGTCTCCGTGATCATCGAGAAGTCGCGCTTCGGCCTGGCCCTGCTCGCCATCCGGCAGAACGAGCTGGCCGCGGAGGCGGCGGGCATCAACGCGCGCCGGTGGAAGATGCTCTCGCTGATCGTGTCCGGGATGCTGGGCGCGCTGGTGGGCGGCTTCTACGCCCGCGTGCTGCTGGTCGTCACGCCGGAGTCGGTGTTCGGCATGCTGGTCTCGGCCCAGGCGGTCGTGGTCACCCTCTTCGGCGGCGTGGCCTCGGTGTGGGGGCCGGTGATCGGCGCCGCCATCCTGGTGCCGCTGGCCGAGACGCTGCAGGCCGAGCTCGGCACCTACCTGCCCGGGATCCAGGGCGTGGTGTACGGCATCGCCATCATCGCGATCATGCTGCTGTCGCCGGACGGCCTCTTCTGGACGATCCGGGACCGGCTGCTCCGGCACGAGGCGGCCCACGGCGTCTCCGAGGTGACCGCGGTGGCGCCGGACGTGAAGCTCGCATCCGACGGGTGGGCGCTCGCGCCGGCGCCGCTGCTTCCGTCGGCGCGCCGGTCCGGGCCGCTGCTCCAGGTCCAGGGGCTCTCGCGCTCCTTCGGCGGCCTGCGCGCGGTCGCCGAGGTGAGCTTCGAGGTCGCGGAGGGCGAGATCCTCGGCATCATCGGCCCGAACGGCGCGGGCAAGACCACGCTGTTCAACGTGCTGAACGGCGTGCTGTCCGCGGACGAGGGCTCGGCGCGCCTGGACGGCCGCTCGATGCTCGGCAGGAAGACCTACGAGGTCTGCCGCATGGGCGTCGGCCGCACGTTCCAGGTGGTGCGCAGCTTCCCGCGCCTGCCGGTGCTGGACAACGTGATCGTGGGCGCCTACGGGGCGGGCATGTCGGACCGCGACGCGGTCGCCCGGGCCACGCAGGCGCTCCGGGAGGTGGGGCTGCACGGGCGCGCGGGGGTGCCCGCGGGTCAGCTCACCAACAAGCAGCTCCGCCTGATGGAGCTGGCGCGCGCGCTGGCCGGCAACCCGCGCCTGCTGCTGCTGGACGAGACGCTGGCCGGCCTGGGTCGCGAGGAGTGCGACGAGGTGCTGGCGGTGCTGGCCCACCTGCGCGGGCAGGGCATGACGATCTGCATCATCGAGCATACAATGCACGCGATGATGCGACTGGCCGACCGGTTCGTGGTGCTCGATCACGGGCGCGTGCTGGCCACCGGTTTCCCGCGCACGGTGGTGGAGGACGCGGCCGTGATCGAGGCCTACCTGGGCAAGAAGTGGCTCACGCGACGGGAGGCGTGAGGACGCCGCGTGCTGGAGGTCCGGAACCTCTCGGTGTCGTACGGCGGGCTGCGGGCCCTCGTGGACGTGAGCCTGTCGGTCGGCGAGCGGCAGTTCGTCACGCTGGTGGGCCCGAACGGGGCCGGCAAGTCGACCCTCTTCAAGACCATCAGCGGCGTGGTGGCCCCCGTCTCGGGGTCCATCTCGTTCGCGGGGGAGAGCCTGCTGGCGCGGTCGCCGTCGGACCGCGCGCACCTCGGGATCGCGCACGTGCCGGAAGGGCGGCAGGTGTTCAAGACGCTCACGGTTCGCGAGAACCTGGAGATGGGCGCGTACCCCAAGGCGGGGCACGCGCGGTGGGCCCAGACCCTCGACCGCATCCACGCCCTGTTCCCGATCCTGCACGAGCGCGCCCGGCAGCTCGCGGGCACGCTCTCGGGCGGCGAGCAGCAGATGCTGGCGATCGGCCGGGGGCTCGCGTCCGCGCCGCGTCTGCTGATGCTGGACGAGCCGTCGATGGGCCTGGCCCCCAGCGTGGCCGACACCATCTTCGAGCGCATCTCGCAGATCCACCGCGAGGACGGCGTGACGATCCTGCTGGTCGAGCAGCGCGTGGCCGAGGCGCTGGAGCGCTCGGATCACGGCTACGTGCTGGAGACGGGGCGGATCGTGCTGGAGGGACGGTACGAGACGCTGCTGGCCGACGACCGGGTGCGCCGGTCGTATCTCGGCCTGACCGAAGCGTGAGCGTGTAGCATGACCACATCACCAACGAGGGGGATGACCGGAATGACGACGCCTGGGCAGCCGATCGGACGCCGTACCGCCATCAAGATGGGCCTCGCCGCCACCGCCGCCGCCGTCCTGCCGGTGCGCCGGGCGCCCGCGCAGGCCAAGGAGGTGAAGATCGCCCTCGTCGTCCCGCTGTCGGGGCCCTGGGCCCGCCAGGGCATCCTCGAGCAGATGGGCGCCGAGATGGCCGTCGAGGACGTGAACAAGGCCGGCGGCGTCAAGGCGCTCGGCGGGGCCAAGATGAAGCTGGTGCTGTACGACACCGGGGACAGCGCCGAGAAGGCCAAGAACGCGGCCCAGCGGCTGGTGGCGCAGGAGCCCGACGTGGTCGGCGCCATCGGCTGCTGGCTGTCGAGCTTCACGCTCGCCGCCACCGAGGTGTCGGAGCGCGCGGAGCTGCCGTGGCTGACGCTCTCCTACTCGGATCTCATCACCGGGCGGGGCTACAAGTACGTGTTCCAGTCCGCGCCGACCGCGGATGCCCAGGCGACCGCGCTGCTGCCGCGCGTCGTGGATCTGGCCACCCAGGCCACCAAGACCAAGCCGACCCGGGTCGCGTTCGTCGGGGACAACTCGGCGTCGTCGGTGAGCTTCATGAAGGCCATCCGGGAGCACGTGGCCAAGGACCTGGGCCTCACCATCGTGGCCGACGAGGTCTACACGCCGCCGCTGGCCGACGCGACCACCCTGGTGCAGAAGATCCGGTCCGGCCGGGCCGACTTCATCGTGTGCCAGTCGACCAACGTGGGCGACGACAAGCTGCTGCTGGACAAGTTCGCGGAGCGGGGCATCACGCCCTCCACGATCCCGCTGATCGGCGGCGGCGGCCACTGGTGCGTGCCCGAGCTGATGAAGATCGCGGGCAAGGAGCACCTCGAGGGCATGATCGTCGGGCTCGCCAACTGGCCGGGCAAGGCGGTCGAGGACGTCGAGAAGCGCTTCATCGCCAAGACCGGCGAGCCGTGGTTCGGCCACGACTCGATCTTCCCCTACGCGCACATCTGGATCTTCAAGGAGGCGCTGGAGCGCACCGGCTCGCTCGACCGCAAGAAGCTGGGCGAGATGATGCACAAGATCGATCTCAAGGACGGCCCGGCCAAGTTCTTCCCGGACGGGCGCGTGAAGTACGAGGCCAACGGCCGCCGCGCCGGCGCCGAGCTCTGCATCGTGCAGTGGCAGAAGGGCCGCCCGGTGGCGGTGCATCCGGAGTCCATCGCGGCCGCCAAGGCGATCTGGCCGAAGTCGTAAGAGCGGCCGTCGACGGTCGACACGCCCGGCCGGCCGGGTAACGGGGCAGCCCGTCGCCCGGCCGGCCGCTTCGCTTCGGGCTACTTCCGGACCGCCTCGATGATGTCGCCGAAGAGCGCCCACTTCTCGCCGTCGAACTTGGCGAGCTGCTCCTGCTCGATGGGCGCGAAGTCGGTCGGGCTGGTGTTGATCTTGATGCCGGGCAGCAGCAGCGGCAGCTCCAGATCCTTCACGCTGGCCGCCTGCTTCATGATGTTCTCGCGCGACAGGTCGTTGCCGCACTGCTTGAGCACGTGGGTCATGAGGATGGCCACGTTGTAGGCGTAGCCGTTGGCCTGATCGTCCAGCGCGCCGTCCGGGTAGTACTTCTTCATGAAGGCGACCCAGTCCTGGAAGCCCTTGTCGTTCTTCCACTGAGGGTCGGTGACCTCCTTCATGTAGAGCGCGGTGATCAGGTCCTTGGAGGTCTCGAGCCCGGCCGGCTTCAGCACGGTGCCCAGCGAGCTCGACACGTTGTTCAGGAAGTGGAGCGGCTTCCAGCCGATCTCGTGCGCCTTCTTGATCGCCTGGACCGCGTACTTGGGGATCGTGATGTTGAAGAACACGTTGGCGCCGCTGTTCTTCAGGTTCACCACCTGCGAATCGATGGTGGGATCGGTCACCTCGTAGCTCTGCTTCATCACGATGAGGTTCTTCTTGTCGCCGAGGCCGTCCTCGAAGCCCTTCAGGTAGTCCTTCCCGTAGTCGTCGTTCTGGTACAGGATGCCGATCTTCGGGTCCTTCACGTGGCTCAGGGTGTAGGCGGCGTAGACGCGGCCCTCGGTCTGGTAGTTGGGCTGGTAG
>DASRHC010000036.1:0-48684 GCA_035650715.1 Candidatus Methylomirabilota bacterium
CCCCAGCCCCCGCAGCCGCTGCCCCACCTCCCACGCCGTCAGCGGCGGCTGCAGGTTCACCACCGTCAGCGCCGGCCGCCCCTGCGTCTGCACCGCCAGCTCCAGCTCGTGCAGCGACCCCACGAAGTTCGGCTCCCACCCGGAAAGACTTGCAAGCCCACGGATCGGCGCCGCGAGCTCCATCGTCTCGTCAAGAACCAGGACGTTCACGGTTTGCACTCCTCGAAGGATTTGCGCTCCAAACCGGGTATCAGGCAACGCGTATGCCACGCGAAGTTTGCAATATTGGCGTGCACTTATGTCCAACTAGGCAGGAGTTGAAGCCAAAAGCTGGTTGGGGCTGGCGCGATTTTTGTCACCCGCTAGGCTTGCGCTCCTGTCGCTTGCGCACGTACCGCCACGCAACTGCACCGGCCAGCGTGAGGTTCGAGCCCACGAGCATCAGGGTCGAGGGCTCGGGGGTCGGCATCGGCGAATCAATCGGAGCCGGACCGGAGACGAACGTCGGCGGCGCCGCGGTGCCGCCGGGACCGCCCCCACCGCCGAAGGGACCGACGCCGGAAAACGGCCAGTATCCTCCGTTCGGGGCGTTGCCGGTCTGCTCGTCGCCTCCGGCCGATGACGAGGGGCCCGCACCGGATTCCGGGAGGCCGCCGCCCGGCGCGGTCCCGGCATCGGCCAGCATTGCAACCGAGATCGGGCCCGCGCCCGGCAGGTCGACCATCACGGCGCCACCGCCGCCGCTTCCGCCGAGCGCGGCGGGGTCGGCGCCATCTTCGAGCGGGGAGATCCGGGTGAGGTTGCCGGGCCGTCTCGGCGCTTCGCGGTGCGTGCGGCCCCGCTCGGTACGGTGGCCCATCAGCCCGTCCCAGACATCCGTCGACAGCTGCGCGATTGCGGCGGCGCTCCGCGGATCCCGCGGTGCGCCCGAAGGCGCCGCGGCCCCCGGTAGTCCCTGGACGCCGCTGCGGAATGGCCAGAGATAGAGGGGAAGGGCGACCAGCAGCAGGATGGCCAGCAGGATCGCGATCCGGCGCCGGCCCCGCGAAGGCGCGGACCCCGAGTGCGCGGTGCGGCTCATACGGGCGCGAATAGCGAGGGTCATGCCACGGGCTTCAGCCCGGATTCATCCGTCGCGACGCCCGCTTGCGTGGACATCCGGGATCCGAGCAGACCTTGCACGGAATCGCGCCGGGCGCACTGAGTGGCCGGATACCTCACTCAGGGCAAGGCACTACCTATCGCCCGGCCCCGTTGCGGACCCGCGCGGTGCGCCCTAGGATGCGGCCATGAAGATCACCGCCGTCGACACCGCGATCCTCCGCATTCCGACCCGCAAGCCGATCTCGCTGGACTTCCCCATCCACAGCCTCGTGGTGGCGCACGTGCGCACCGACGAGGGCCTGACCGGCCTGGGCTACACGCTGGCCTTCGGCGGCGGGGGCGTCGAGTCGATCCAGGCGTACCTCGTCACGCGCCTCGTCCCGCTGGTGCTCGGCCAGGATCCGCTGATGGTGGAGCAGCTCTGGGAGCGGATGTACCGCGCGGATCGCGGCATCAAGCGGCAGGGTGTGGCCGCCTATGCGGTGAGCGCGCTCGACATCGCGCTGTGGGACATCGTGGGCAAGGCGGCGGGCCTGCCGCTCTACAAGCTATGGGGCGCGGTCACCGATCGCGTGCCCGCCTACGGCAGCGGCGGCTGGCCCAACTACTCGCTGGAAGATCTGATCGCGGAGGCCCAGGCCTACGTGGCCCGCGGCTGCCGCTACTACAAGATGAAGATCCACCACCCCGATCCCCGCGAGAACCGCTCGCGCGTGGAGGCGGTGAAGAAGGCGGTCGGCGACGGCCTGCGCATGATGGTCGACGTGAACCAGAAGCTGGACGTGATGGGCAACATCCGTCAGGCCCGCCTGCTCGCCGATCTCGACCTCGTCTGGTACGAGGAGCCCGTGCTCGCCGACGACCTGGCCGCGTGCGCGGAGGTGGCCGCGCGCATCGAGATCCCGGTGGCCACCGGCGAGAACAACTACACGCGCTTCGAGTTCCGCGATCTCATCGAGCGGCGTGCCGCCCGCTACCTGATGCCCGACGTCTGCCGCGCCAACGGCTTCAGCGAGACGCTCAAGATCGCGCGCCTGGCCGCCGCGCACCAGGTGGCGGTGTCGCCTCACGTGGTGCACGAGCTCTCGCTCCAGGTGGCCGGGGCGCTGTCCAACGGCTTCCTGGTGGAGTGGATCGACTGGGTGCCCGATGACCTGTTCGAGCAGATGCCGGTGCTGCAGGGCGGCGAGTTCCTCATCCCGGACCGCCCGGGACACGGCATGACCCTGGCCCCGGGGGCCGAGAGGAAGTACCGCGCCGACTGATCGCTCCGGCCGGCCCGACGATCAGAAGACCGCGAGCGGATTGGCGGGAGAGCCGGTTCCCCCCACCACCACCAGCGGCGCGACGATCAGCATGAACTCGTCGCGTCCCTCCTCCATGCAGACGCGCGCGAGCGGCTCGAGCAGCGCGTTGTCCACGAGCGCGACGCCGTAGGCGAACAGGGCGGCGTGCACCGCCCACGGGATGTCGTAGCCCACCGGCAGGTGATCCAGCATGTCCCACACCAGCACGCTCACGTCGTGGTCGCGCAGGAACTCGAGGCAGGAGACGTGCAGGCCCGGCCGCTCGTTGGGCCCCATCCCGAACGGCCGCCCGTAGGGCCGGTCGGGGTGCGCGGCCTGCCACGCCTCGCGGCCCGAGTACACGCACACCGCGTCGCCCGGCTCCAGGCGCAGGTTGCGGGCCCGCGCGATGTCCTCGAGCTCCCAGCCGTGCACCGGGCGGTCCTCGGTCACCGACGGCGTGCCGCGGTGGCGGGGCACGTCGAGCATCACCGCGCGCGTGATGATCCCCTCGGCCCAGTGCTCGACCGAGCCGAAGGTGGCCCCGTCGAACGTGATCTCCTTCTTCGGATCACGACCGTTCCACATCGCCCGCTCGTCCCAGGTGTGGCAGAGCGCGTCGAGGTGGGTCGACGCCACCCCGTGATAGAAGATCCCGTAGTAGTCCGCCGCGAAGCCGCCCTTGCCGCGCGGCAGCGTGCGCATGTAGTGGTGGGCGGGCAGCGCGTTGTTCAGCCCGGGCTCCTTGGGGAACGGTCGGCTCAACGAGACGCTGCGGCCGGTGCGAACCAGGCGGGCCGCCGCTGCGCGCTTGGCCGGCGTGATCAGATTGATCGCGCCACGCTGGTCGTCCTTGCCCCATCGTCCCCAGTTGTGACGATCGCGGATCAGGGCACGGACTTCGTCTTCGGTGGGCAGTGGACGTTCCGGCATGTGTGGGTCCTCCGAGTGCGGGACTGTACGCCAGGCGCCGGCGACGCCGCAAGCATGACGCAACGCGCTATTGCGGTTGATCACCCGGTCCCCTTGTGGCACATTTGCGGCCCCTGTGACCCAGGTGGGAACCGGCTCGCAAAAGGCTGGGGGAGCGCCAAGGCGTCGCGGTGGGCCACGTTGGGCAGAGAATTATCCAGTTGTGCATGGAGCCATATATCCAGGAATCGCGCGGTTGGATGTAACCTCCCGGTTTCGCTCGACTTCGTCGCGCTGGTACGGCGCTTGCCCATTGCGCCCGATGGGGAAACTCTCGCCCTCAAGGAGACAGCCCGTGACGAAGTTCATCATCCGCAGCTCGGTAGCCATCCTCCTGATCCTCATCGCCGCCAGCATGTGCCCGGCGGCCGAGGACATGGGCATCATCACCGGAAGCGACAAGGGCACGTACTACCAGTTCGGTCTGGACCTCCAGAAGCTGGTGAGGCCCACCGGCGTGAACCTGACGGTTCACACGTCGAAGGGCTCGATCGAGAACGTCTTCGCGGTGTACCAGCGGCCGGGCGTGCAGCTCGGCATCGTGCAGTCCGACGTGCTCGCGTTCGTCGCCCGCGTGCAGTCGGACCAGACGCTCCAGCGCATCGCCAAGAAGACCCGGATGGTGTTCCCGCTCTACAACGAGGAAGTGCACGTCTTGGCCCGTCGGGGCATCCGGGATTTCGACGATCTCGCGGGCAAGCGGGTGGCGATCGGCCGGGACGGCAGCGGCACGTATCTGACCGCGCGCTTGCTGTTCAAGCTCTCGGAGGTCGTGCCGAGCGAGATGGTGCTGATCGACACCGGCGAGGCGCTGGCGGAGCTGAAGGCCGGTCGCATCGATGCGATGTTCTACGTGGCGGGCTACCCGGTGAAGCTGCTGAAGGACGACGTCACCGAGAAGGACGGGCTCGAGCTGATCCCGATCAGCAACAAGGCCATCACCGAGTTCTATCCGCGCGCCGAGATTCCCGCGAACGTCTACGACTGGCAGCCCGCGGCGGTGAGCACGGTCGCGGTCAAGGCGGTGCTGGTCTCGTTCGACTTCCGTCGCAAGGACTGCGACAACGTGGGCCGGTTCGCCCAGACGATGTCGCGCCAGATGACCTGGCTGCTCCAGAACGGGCATCCGAAGTGGAAGGTGGTCGACCTGAACTACCCGCTGAAGGGATGGGAGCAGTACGACTGCGTGCGCAAGTACATCGGGACGGCGGCCGCGCCGGGCGCCGCGCCCGCCAAGACCGCCCAGAACGACAATCCGGTGTTCAACGCCATCAAGGGGCTCCTTGACGAGTAAGCCTCTCTCGGCGGGAGGACATTCCCGCCTGGTGTCGCTCGCGGCCACGGTCGGGAGCCTCGGGCTCCTGGCCGTGGTCATCTTCATGCTCTGGCCCGCCGATCCGCTGGACACCGCGGGCGTCGACGGCGAGACGGTCGGCTGGGTGTCGAAGGTGGAATCCAACACCATCCACGTCAACTCCGGGCCATTTGGAAGTGGCGTCGTACCGCTGGTCATCACCCGGAACACCCGGATCATGGTCGGATCCCGCGAAGGCTGGTTCGAGGACATCCGGCCGGGCGGCCAGGTGCGGGTGGTCTACCAGACCGTCCACGGAAACCGGCTCGCCCGCTCCGTGGATCTCTTGGTCGCGGACGGGCCGCGCCGACCGGCCCGCATCGAGCCCCGGGTGAAGGGGGCCTCGGGTGATCCGGCGGGCGGGCGGGTCCCGGCCCGGGCCGCGGTCGGCACGAGCCCACCCGCCGCGGATCCCAAGCCCGCCGAGGCGCCGTCGAAGGGGCCCGCCTCAACCCCCGGCGAGGCCCGGCCCGGGCCCGGCGCGGAGCATCCTCGGGCCCAGGCGACCGAGGCGCCCGCTGGCCGCGGCGGCACGTCCGGAGGTCGTGCCTCGGCCGAGAGCGGCGCGCGCACCGCCGAGCCGGCCCGCCTGCAGCCCGCAGTCACTCCGCCCGCGCCGGGGGCTCGGCCTGGCGAGGCGCCGCGGCTTGCGGACGGCGAGAGCGCCGATGGTGCCGCCGCGGTCGACTGGCTCCTGAAGAACCGCCGCTAGAGCCGCCATCAGGCCGGCCGCGGCCGGCCCGTGCTAGGGTGCGGCATGAGCCGCCAGCCGCCCACCGATCCCCTGCCCCACCTGCTCTCCGTGGCACGCGCCATGCGCGAACGCGGTCGGGCCGAGACCGCGCTGGCCACGCTGGACGCGGCGATGGGTGCCACCCTCGGCCACAAGCTCTTCACCTGCCTGCTGCACCATCCGGCAGCCCGGGAATCCGAGCGCCGGTACACGAACGCACCGGCCGCCTACCCGGTCGGCGGACGCAAGCCGGTGCCGGACAGCGCGTGGGCCCGCCGGTTGTTCGTGGACCGCGAGCCCTATGTGGGCTACACCGCCGACGACATCCGGGAGGTGTTCTTCGACCACGCCCTGATCGCCTCGCTGGGGTGCGCCTCCGTCCTGAACCTGCCGGTGGTGCACGCCGGGCGGACGCTCGGGGTGCTGAACCTGCTGCACGAGGCGCGCTGGTACGACGACAACGATCCGGCCCTCGGTCAGGTCTTCGCGGCCCTCGCGGTGCCCGCGTTCCTGCGCCTCGCCGGATGAGCCGACGCGCGCGTCCCGGCTAGGCGTCCCAGGCGGGGTAGGTCTGCGGAGACAGCACGTCGGCGCCGCGTCCCGCCCAGTCCGACTTCGCCATGCGCGGCCACATGCGCTCCCCCGCGGCCTGGAGCGCGTGAAGGATGGCGCGGTCGTCCGCGGCCAGGACCTTGCCGCCGTCGACCACGAGCCGCCCGTTGACGTACACGCGGTCCACGTCCTCGTCGGTCGCGTTGTAGACGATGTTCTTGATCGGATCGCGGAGCGGCGTCATCCGCCACGAGGCCGTCTTCCACAGGACGAGGTCGGCCTTCGCCCCGGGGGCGATGCGCCCGAGATCGTCGCGGCCCAGGGCGCGGGCTCCGCCGAGGGTGGCCGCGTCGAAGACGTGCGCGGCGGTGGTGGCCTCCGTGTTCCGCTCCACGACCTTGGAGCAGACGGCGGCCCAGCGCATGGCCTCGATCACGCTCTGGGGGTTGGTGTCGGTCCCGAGCGACATGTTGATGCCCGCCGCGCGGTACCGCGCGAACGACTCCATCAGCACCCCGCGCCGCGCGAAGACCCACACCGCGTGGGCCACCGAGCAGCCGGAGTCGGCCATGATGGCCACGTCC
This sequence comes from Candidatus Methylomirabilota bacterium, assembly GCA_035650715.1. Taxonomy (GTDB): domain Bacteria; phylum Methylomirabilota; class Methylomirabilia; order Rokubacteriales; family CSP1-6; genus CAMLFJ01. The sequence continues at coordinate 6,586 of DASRHC010000036.1, forward strand.
CCGGCCGGATAGTTGGTCCAGGACGACCCGCCCACGATGATGGCGTGGCCGAGGATGGTGCGGGGGTCCAGCACGCCCAGCTCCTGCAGCCACGCCACCGGCGTCTTGCCGTGACGGGCCACCATCTCGTTGAACTCCACCACCGACTGGGCGGTGTGCACCTGGTACGGCACCCGCGCCTCGTCGGCCACCCGCTTGGCCTCGCGGAGCAGCTCGGGCGTGCACGTATCGATCTGGGCCGGCGCGAAGAAGCAGCGCACGAGGCCGTCGTGGGCGCCGTCGTGGCGAGCGTGGAACTCCACCGCGCGGCGGAGGCCCTCGCGGCCCTGAGCCTCGTTCCACTCCCACTCCACCCGCTTGCCGTCGCGGGTGAGCCAGCGCCCGGAGCGGAAGGCCTGGCCCACGTAGACGCGAAGCCCGTAGTGAGCGGCCCGCTCGACCACGTACGCGCCGTGGCCGCCGATCTCCATCACGGTGGTGACGCCGCCGCGCAGCAGCTCCGGCATCGAGAAGTCCACGCACGCCCGCCCGCCCTCCTCATCCTGGGCTGCGCTCCGCACCGGCAGCATCTCGAACAGACCCGAATACCAGAACCGGGGATTGCCCCGGTCCTCGATGAAGGACCGGTCGAGCGGTGAGCCGGCGATGTGGGCGTGGGTCGAGATGAGGCCCGGGGTGACGATCCGATCGCGCGCGTCGATCGTCTCGTCGACGTGACCCTCGAATCGAGGGCCCACCGCCAGGACGTGGTCGCCCTCGATGACCACGACCCCGTCGCGGAGCAGGCGGTGGCCGCGCCCGTCGAAGGCCAGGATGTACGCGGCCCGGATCGCGGTCCGCTTGGGGGAGGTCATCGGCGCCGAGACTAGCCGCGCGGCCGGAGCCAGTCAAGGCGCCCTCGGGGTAAGATCGAAACATGCCGCTCATCCGGCCGCGCCGCCTCGCGCCGGGCCAGACCATCGGACTGGTCGCACCCTCCTCGGCCCCCAACGAGCCCGACCGCCTCCGCTTCGCGGCGGAGACCATCGAGTCGCTGGGCTTCCGGGTACGGACCGGCAAGCACCTGCACGAGCGTGAGGGCTACCTGGCGGGCTCGGACAGCGCCCGCGCGCACGATCTCAACGCGATGTTCGCCGACGACTCCATCGATGCGATCTGGTGCGTGCGCGGCGGCTACGGGGCCTCTCGCCTCCTGCCCTTGCTGGACTACGACCTCATCCGCCGCAAGCCGAAGGCGCTGATCGGCTACAGCGACATCACCGCGCTGCACATGGCGATCCAGCGACACGTGGGCCTGGTGACCTTCCACGGGCCGGTGGCGTGGCGGGCCCTGCCTCCGTACACCCTCGAGGGCCTGCACCGGGTGCTGTGGCGAACGGAGACCCGGTGCGGCTGGCCGAGCCGCCGTTGTTCGAGCGTCGCGAGGGCCAGGTGGACTGGGACAACCGCGTGGTGACGCTGGTGCCGGGCAAGGCGCGGGGCCGACTGCTGGGCGGCAACCTCTGCCTGATGTCCCACCTGGTCGGAACGCCCTACCTGCCCGACCTCCGCGGCAGCATCCTGTTCCTCGAGGACGTGGAGGAAGCGTACTACCGCGTGGATCGCATGCTGACCCAGCTCTGGCTGTCCGGTGCCCTGGACGGCGTCGCCGGCGTGGCCTTCGGCAAGTTCACCGACTGCGAGCCCTCGCCGTTCTTCCTGCAGAACCGCCCGCTCCAGGACATCCTGGCCGAGCGCTTCCGCGAGCTCCGCATTCCCGCGATCAGCGGGGTGATGGTGGGACACATCCCGGATCAGGCCACGCTGCCGGTGGGCTGCCAGGCCGAGCTCGACGCCGACGCGGGGACGCTCACGCTCCTCGAGCCGGGCGTGGTGTAGACCGGCACAAGGGAAGACCGCGACAGCACGGGTGGTATCCGGCAGGTGCCGGGATTGCGATATCAGCAGGTGGGAATGAAACGGGTGCTGCGGAGCGGCTACAGCGCGTCCTGGTCTTCGGGCTGCTCCCCGTCCTCGAAGGCTTCCGTCGGGGAGCTGATCTCACCGGGGGCAGGGGCGAGGAGCCATCCCGCCACCTCGTACAGCGTGGCCGGGCACGGATCACCGACGGCGCCGAAGAGGTCCTGCGCCTCCCGCAGGCTCATCACGCACACGTCCGAGGTGGAGCGGCCCTCGCGGGCCTTGCGCATCAGCTGGGCCTGCTTCGGCGTGGTCACCAGCCAGAGCATCGACCCCGGAAGATAGTCGACGCGGACCGCGAGCACGTCGCCCAGGTGCAGGAGGCTCTCGTAGAACTCCCGACCGCGGCGCGACAGCGTCCGGTGATGCCTCAGGACTTCCTGCAGCGTGACCACACTCGGCGTCATCATGTCGTGTGACCTCGCGCCGGGACGGGAGCAAAGGCCGCGCCACTCGGAGAGTCACATGGAATCGGTCACTTGCACATCACTCAGCGCAGGGCGCCGCGCCGATTGTCAGGGGGGGTGCCACAGAATGCCAGCCCTGCCTCCGCGGCGGGCAAGCAGATGGCGATTCACGGTGCGAGTCGCCGCGATGTATCCCGGCTCCCCGATGGCGAGGCGCTCCACCACGTGACGATGCAGGCTCGGCAGCGCATGAAAGGGGACGGCCGGATAGGCGTGATGCTCGGCGTGGTACGGCATGTTCCAGGCACGACCGGCGCGAGAGTCGAGCGGGCCAGCACCGAGGCCACCACGACCGCGCCGTAGACCGCGAGGTACGCGCGCGCCTCGACGATGAGGGCGGCGGCCTTCGGCCGCGCTCATCCACGGCCGGTCGGCACGCCCGCAGGCGAGACGGAGCAGATCGGTCAGGCGGCGGACCAGGTTCGGCACGCCGGTGAGCATCAGGGGGTATGCCGCGGGTGAGGCGGGCTTGGGGAAGAAGAGCTCGGGATCGCGCGCCTCGTCCTGAGTGAAGCGGTGGCGCTCCCCAGTGGTAGACGCGATAGTTCCGGTACGGCCAGACGATCAGGAGACCGGCCAGCGTGCCCAGCACCGTGTTGAGCCAGCGCGTGCGGAACGCGGTGCGGTGGGCGGTCTCGTGGAAGGCACAGAAGAGGAAGGCCAGCACGTAGCCGTGGACGAAGAGCAGCGGCACGGGCCACGCCGTCCCCGCAGGCGCCAGAGGAGCCCGCCGGTCAGCACCAGGGCGCCCAGGTGCCCGGCCGCCCGCCACAGCGCCGGCCGGTCGGCCCGGGTCATGAGCGCGCGCAGGGTCTCGCGAGGGAGATCGTGCGCGGTGAAACGGATGGGAGCGTCGTGGACGAAACCCGTCAAACCCGGGCGCCGAGACACGTGGTCGGCGCTTGTGATTTCGGCAACTTCCGCCAGTGAGACCTCCGTCACCGACCGGCACCCCGGTTGCACATTCCCAGCCCCAGAGCAGCGAACTCACCTTCCGGGAGGCATCGATGGGCGCGGCCAGCCGCGTGCTCGTGGTCGACGACGACGAGTTTGTCCGCGACGTGACGACCATGAGCCTCGAGGATCTGGGCTACCGCGTCCGCGCCACCGGCGATGGGTTCGAGGCGCTCCGCTGGCTCGAGGACGAGTGCTTCGACCTCATGGTGGTGGACGTGAAGATGTCCGAGATCGACGGCCCGACGCTCTACCGGGAAGTGCAGGAACGCTGGCCGGAGCGGAGCCCGCGCGTGCTGTTCATCTCCGGGTTCGGCGAGACCGACTACCACGAGCCCGCCCTGCAGGCGGTCCGGGACGTGCCGCTCCTCTTCAAGCCGTTCTCGCTCGAGGACCTGAAGGCCGCGATCGAGCGGGTGCTGACGCCCGCCCGATGGAATCGCGCGCCCTGAATCCCGCCTCGCAGCGGGTGGCCGAGAAGCTCGCCGCCCGGCTCCTGCCGGGCACGGAGCCCACGTCGACCTGGGAAGGCTTCGGGCTCGGCCTCTCGTGCGATGGCTGCGACCGGCCGGTGCTGCCGAGCGAGCGGCAGCGCGAGCTGGCGCTGCCAGACGGCCGCACGTTCTCCTGTTGCTGCACGGATTCCCGCAGACGCACCTGATGTGGCGCGACGTGGCGCCACCCCTCGCCTCGCGGTTCACGGTGGTGTGCGCGGACCTGCGGGGTTACGGACAGAGCGGGTGCCCCGCCTCGACGGCGGATCACGCGCCCTATGCGAAGCGCGCCACGGCGGCCGACATGGTCGCGGTGATGGCGCGGCTCGGCTTCTCGCGGTTCTCGGTGGCCGGGCACGAGCGGGGCGGTCGCGTGGCCTGCCGCCTCGCGCTGGACCATCCCGAGCGCGTCGATCAGATCGCGGTACTGGACGTGGTCCCGACCGCGGACGTGTGGGAGCGCGCCGACGCCCGATTCGCCCTCTCCTTCTGGCCCTAGGCGCTGCTGGCCCAGCCCCCTCCCCTGCCCGAGCGTCTGATCGCCGCGGCTCCGGACGCGGTGATCGACGACGCCCTCGCCGGCTGGGGCTCTCCGGCCGGCACCTTCGGCGACCCGATGCGGGCGGCCTACGTGCAGGCGCTCCGCGATCCCGACCGGGTGCACGCGATCTGCGAGGAGTGTCGGGCCGCCGCCACCCTGGACCGCGCGCACGACGAGGCCGACCGCACCCGCGCGCGCCGCATCGCCGGCCCCCTGCTCGCGCTCTGGAGCGAGGACGGGGCGCGGGGGACGTGGGCGCACGTGGGCCGACGACGTGCGCGGCGGCCCCGTTCCGGGCGGCCACTTTCTTCCCCGAGGAGCGCCCGAGGGAGACGGCGGAGGCGCTGGCGAGCTTCTTCCGGGCGGCTGGAGCCGGGGGCGGGAGTCGAACCCGCGACCTACTGATTACGAATCAGTTGCTCTGCCACTGAGCTACCCCGGCGTCCGCCCGTAGACTTTACCATTTTCGGCGCCGGATGCGCGCAACGCATGCTCGGCGCGGGCGCGGCGAGGCCGCTCCACTCGGCCACCTCGGCCCGTGTTACTCCTGGCGCCGCAACCGATCGAGCAGGAAGCGGTGGAGCCGCTGCTTCATCTCTTCCGGCATCGGCACGCGGCCGGCCTGACCGGTCAGCTCGCGGGTCTTTCGGTAGGTGCCGAGATACGCGCGGCACGGCGCGCAGTCGCGCAGGTGCTGCTCGAGCTCCCCGGCCAGCTCGGGCGTCAGGCTCGCCTCGATGTAGTCGGCGAGCAGATCGATCGCCTCCTTGCAGGTCATGGCCACCTTCCAGGTGAAAGGACCGCGCGGGGCGTCACCGGACGCCATCCCGCGCACTCACGCGCAGCGCGTGACCGTCCGGATCACGCGCCAGGAAGCCCGCGCCGAAGCCCAGCGTCCGGTCGGGCAACACGGCCACACCCGACGACACGAACGCGGCTCGGGCCCCCCTCAAGCGCGTGGCCGCCGCGGCGACGTCGCCCGGGATCATCGTCGTGTGCCAGTGCACCAGATCGTTGACGGCCAGGTCGGTGGGCGCGGGCCGCCCGGTCCGCGGCAACAGATACTCGAGCAGCTCGACGCCCGGTCCGGACGCGGCCCGCAGCGTGGTGATCCGGAGCCGCGCCCCCGCGACGTCGTTGAGCCGCTCCTGCTCCGCCCCCCAGTTCTCGCTCTGTCCCACGACCCTCAGGCCGAGGACGTCCCGGTAGAAGCGCAGGCTCGACTCGGTGTCCGTCACGACGATGGCAGTATGGTCGATACCGAGAAAGATGTCATCACTCGGGCGATGCCACCTCGCCGCGCCCTTGTCGGGGGGGAACTCGAGGATCTCGAGCGGGTGACCGTCCGGATCGCGGAAGTAGAAGGCCTTGATGCCCCCCGCGCTCGGGTTCCAGTCCGGCAAGCGCTGAGGGCCCGCCGAGACCTGTCGCACGTTGTGCCGACGGAGCCAGAGGTAGCCCTGCTCGATGTCGTTGGTGATGATCGCGACATGCTGGAACCAGGCGTCGTTGCTCCGGGAGTCCGCCGGAGCCGGCCGACCGCGTGGCGCGAGAAACTCGGTCAGCTCGATGTGCTCCGTGCCGAGCCGCATGGAGACCACCCGCGCCCGCAGACCGGCGAGGCCGGTGAGCCGCTCGTAGGCCGGGCCGCCCACGGCGACGTCCGACGTCTTCTCGAAGCCGAGCACGTCTCGATAGAAGGCCACCGAGCGCTCCATGTCCGACACGGTGAGCCCGATCGCCCCGATCGTCTGGACCCGCCCCGACTCGGTATCCCGGTCTGCGGCCGGCTGGGCGACCACGGCCGGCGTGGCGACGGCCACCAGCACCAGAAGCCACAGCCCACCGACGACCGAGGTCGAGGCCCGCGGCCCCACGGTCGCCGCGCTCGCGGCGGGCCGCGCGGCGTGGCCGCATCGGAAGATGCAGCGCGTTCCCGGATCGTGGTGGAGCTTGGCGCACACGGCCTCCCGACCGCGTGCCAGGAGCAGGTACACGTCCGCCGCCGCCAGCATCCCGACGAGCGGGCCGGTGAAGTACACCCACACGGCGGTCCACGTCCGGGCCGACACCGCGGAGGCCAGCGTACGCGCCGGATTCATGCTCATGCCGGACAGGGGCGCCTCGAGGGTGATGTACGTCGCCACCAGCAGGCCGGCGCAGAGTCCGGTCAGAGCCGCGATCCGGCTGTTGGAGACGGTCAGCACCACCAGCATCAGCACGAACGAGATGGCGATCTCCGCCCCGAAGGCCACGAGAGGCCCGCCCGGGCCGGGGACCGTCACCGCGTAGTGGACGGCCGGATGTGCCACGCGGGAGCCGAGCACGACCCGGGCGAGACCGACCCCGGCCACGCCCCCGAGGAACTGCGCGACGATGTAGAAGGCGGCGTCCCACCCCGCCACCTTCCCGAGACGCCAGAAGGTGAGCGTGACGGCCGGATTGAAATGGGCGCCCGATCGGCGGCCCCACGGCGAGTAGATGATCGCGACCGCGGTCGATGCCATCGCGACGCCCATGAGGAACCGTCTCGGCAGGTCGCCCCCGAGACTCCCTCCCGGTGAGGCGGCCGGGCCCAGCGGAGATCCGGGATGAAACAGCAGGGTCACGAACACACAGGCCGAGATCATGAAGAGCCCCAGATGGGCCGCTTCCATCAGATATTCGGGCCAGTGGCTCCGGAGGGCCTGTCGCAGGGTGCCGTCCATACGAGTCAGACACGGCGACCGACCCGGGAGGTTCGGTCGATCGTCACCGAGAGCCAGCTCAGGCCGGGATCAGGACCGGGGGCCGCTCGTGCAAGGACGCCATCCGGGCCAGCCGCCGCGTGGCCATCACCCGGTCGGGGTCGCCCAGGTCGTTCCAGTGCACGCCCCGGACCGGCAGGACCGCCAGCCTGTCCGGGCGGGCACTCAGCACCTGCCGCGAGAAGTCGACCGAGGGCAGCCCGCAGTAGAGCCGCTCCAAAGCGGGCGTCTCCCCGAGGGTGCCGAGGGTCCCGGTGACCTCGGAGAAGGAGCGGTAGAGATCGGGCGCGGTCAGGCGGATCAGCGCCAGCATGGTCGAGACGCGTCCGACCATGACGAAGCTGTTCCAGAGCCATCCCTGGGCACGGAAGCGCTCGGCGTCGGCCATGGTGGGCTTCTCCCAGAAGCGGCGCACCTGCCGGTGCAGCGGTGCGTCCGACACCGGCTCGCCGGGCTCGATCCAGCCGTACCCGGGTTCCGCGCGGTCGGGCGCGATGCCGAGCAGGGTCACCAGGTCGGGACGCCGGGCGGTCCCCACCATCGCCTCCCCGATCTGCCCGCTGAAGGCCGCGTCGTCCGAGACGAAGTGGTCCGATGGGTAGAACACCACCGTGTCGCTCGCGGCCTGCCGCGCGGCCAGCACCAGCAGGGCGTACAGGATGGCCGGGGCGGTGCCGCGGTTCTCCGGCTGGGCCACCACGAGGCGGGTGGGCAGGTCGGCCAGCAGCGGCGTGTAGAACCGCTCGTGGGCGCGGTTGACCACCACGAGCGTCCGGTGCGGGGGCACCGCCAGCGCCGCCCGACGCCGCGTGGAGGCCAGCAGGGTCTCGTCGCTCACGAGCGGGCAGAACTGCTTGGGGCGGTCGTCACCCGCGATGGCACGGGTCATCGAGCGAAGCCGCACGCCGTCGCCCCCGGCCAGGATCACTGCCCAGTGTCGACTCATAGCCGGTCCTCCGGCTGCGGGAGGAGCGTGGCCACCAGGGCGGTCCAGCCCGTCTGGTGGCTCGCACCCAGCCCGGCCCCGCTGTCGCCGTTGAAGTACTCGTGGAACGGGATCAGATCTCGCCAGTGCGGGTCGCCCTGGAACTTCTCGACCGCCCCCAGCACCGGTCGCCGGCCGTCGGCCCCGCGGCGGAAGATCCGCACGAGGCGGCGCTCGAGCTCGGCGCTCACCTCCCGCAGCGGCACGAGGCGGTCGGAGCCGGTCGGGCAGGCCACCTTCACCGCGTCGCCGTAGAACTGGTCGAGCTTCCGCAGCGCCTCGATGAGCAGCACGTTGACCGGGAACCAGATCGGTCCCCGCCAGTTCGAGTTGCCGCCGAACAGGCCGGTGCTCGATTCGCCCGGCTCGTAGGCCACCCGGTACTCGGCGCCCATCACCTGCTCCACGAAGGGATGGTCCCGGTGGTGGCGCGACACGGCCCGCACGCCGAAGGGGGAGAGAAACTCCTCCTCGTCGAGCATGTAGCGCAGCACCCGGGGAAGCTGCTCGCGCGTGACGATCGACAGCAGCCGCCGGACTCCCCGCCCCGGCTCCTCCACCGCCTGGACGTGATCCCGAAAGTCCGGGTGGTGGTCGATGAACCACTGCATCCGGCGTCTGAATCCGGGGAGCCGGTCGACGCTCTCCGGCTCGATGGATTCGACCGCGTAGAGTGGGATCAGCCCGACCATCGAGCGGATCTTCATGCGGCGGGTCGACCCGCCCGGAAGATGCAGCACGTCGTAGAAGAAGCCGTCCTCCTCGTCCCAGAGGGAGGTGTCCTCGCTCCCGCCCCGGTGATCCATCGCGTGGGCGACGTAGACGAAGTGCTCGAAGAACTTGCTCGCGACGTCCTCGTAGGCCCGGTTCTCGCTCGCCAGCTCGAGCGCGATCGCGAGCATGTTGAGGCAGTACATGCCCATCCAGCTGGTGCCGTCCGACTGGTCGATGTGGCCGCCGGTGGGCAGGGGCGCCGATCGGTCGAAGACCCCGATGTTGTCGAGACCGAGGAATCCGCCCTGGAAGACGTTCATGCCCTCGGCGTCCTTGCGGTTCACCCACCAGGTGAAGTTCAGCAGGAGCTTGTGGAAGACCCGTTCCAGGAACCGGCGGTCCCCCACGCCCCGCATTCGCTTCTCGATCTGGTAGACGCGCCACGCCGCCCACGCGTGCACCGGCGGGTTGACGTCGCCCAGCGCCCATTCGTAGGCCGGGATCTGACCGTTCGGGTGCATGTACCACTCGCGCAGGAGCAGGATGAGCTGCTCCTTTGCGAAGTCCGCGTCGACCATGGCGAAAGGAATCATGTGGAACGCGAGATCCCACGCGGCGTACCACGGATACTCCCACTTGTCCGGCATCGAGATGACGTCCTCGTTGTAGAGGTGCGTCCACTCGTGGTTCCGCCCCGCGAGGCGCTCGGACGGCGGAGCGGGAAAGGCCGGATCGCCCTCCAGCCAGCGCCGCACGTAGTAGTGATAGAACTGCTTGCTCCACAGCAGGCCCGCCAGGGCCTGTCGCATCACTCGCCGTCCGTCCTCGTCGAGGGTGGCGGGGATGATCGTGTCGTAGAAGAGATCCGCCTCCTGCCGCCGCCGCGCGAGCAGGGCGTCGAACTCCCCGCCCAGGCCCCGGCCGTGAGGCGGCACGTTGCTGAGCCGGAGCCGGACCGAGATGGTCTCCCCGGCCGCCACTCGCAGCCGGTAGTGGGCCGCCGCCTTCGTCCCTTCCCGCTCCACATTCACCGCCTCGCGGCGGCCGTGGATCACGTAGTCGTTGATCCCGTCCTTGACGTAGCGCGAGGGGTTGGTCCCGCCCCAGAGCCGCGCGAAGTTCGTCTCGTTCTCGGTGAAGAGCAGCTCGGGCGTGCCCTCGACCGACAGCCAGCGCAGGCCCAGCGAGTCGTGGTCGGCCTCGATCACGCCGGCCCGCGGCGAGGACAGCCGCGGCCGCGGACTGCCCGGCTCCCACGACCACGTGTTGCGGAACCACACGGTGGGCAGGAGGTGGCACTCGGCCGCGTCCGGCCCGCGGTTGGTCACGCTCACCAGAATCAGGATGTCGTCGACGTCGGCCTTCGCGTACTCGACCACCACGTCGAAGTACCGGTCCTGGTCGAACACCCCGGTGTCCACGAGCTCGAACTCGGGCGCGCCCCGTCCCCGGAGCCGGTTCTCCTCCACCAGGCGGCGGTAGGGAAACTCGGCCTGCGGGTACTTGTAGAGGTACTTCATGTACGAGTGGGTCGGCGTCGAGTCGAGGTAGAAGTAGTATTCCTTCACGTCCTCGCCGTGATTGCCTTCGTTGCCGGTGAGGCCGAACAGCCGCTCCTTCAAGATGGGGTCGCGACCGTTCCACAGGGCCAGCGCGAAGCAGAGACGCTGATGATTGTCCGAGATCCCGCCCAGCCCGTCCTCGCCCCATCGATACGCGCGGGACCGGGCGTGGTCGTGAGGAAAGGCCTCCCAGGCGTTGCCGTGGGGGCTATAGTCCTCGCGCACCGTCCCCCACTGGCGCTCGCTCAGGTACGGCCCCCAGCGCTTCCAGTGAGCCGACCGTTCACCCGCCGCGTGAAGCCGCTGCTCTTCCGCCGTCCGCTCTGTCGTCGTCATGGCGGCTCTCGCGAGCGTCTAGTCGCGGGCCAGCGCCCGGGCGATCAGGTGATCGAGCGAGATCGCTCCGCCGCCCCGAGTCAGCAGGAAGGTCAGGATCGAGCCCCATACGAGGTGCTCGGACCAGGCCTGCGGGTACACGAACAGCTGGATGGTCATGATCATGCCGAGCAGCGGCAGGGTGGCCAGGCGCGTCCCGAGCCCGAGCAGCAGGAGGGTGGAGCAGCCCACCTCGAAGGTCGCCGAGAGCGCCGCCGCCACCTGCGGGGCGAGCACCGGCACCTGGTACTCGTCGGCGAAGAGGGCGACCGTCGACTCCCAGCTCCCGATCTTGGTCAGGCCCGCGCGGAGGAAGACGCCGGCGATCGCGAGGCGGAACAGGAGCTGGTGAAGCGACAGCGGCACGCGGCCGAGCAGCGCCAGCGGCAGGGCGAACGGCAGGCGGAACCCCGCGGCGGGCACACGGGTCGTGGTCGTGGCGGTCTGGGTCATGGCTCCTCTCCTCCAGGTGATGGTGTATGGCCGAGAGCGATCGGCAGCCCCTCGGCGAAGAGCTCCGTGAAGGCTTTCCCGAGGTCGAACATGGGATCCGAGGCCAGCGCCTCGGCCGTCGCGGCCGCAAGGCCGGCGCCACCCGCGAGAGCTCGCCGGAAGGCGAACGCGGGCGGGTCGAGGGCGCGGACGACCACGTCGTCGCCGCAGCGCCGGATCTCGAGTCGCGCGCCCCCCGCCCCCAGGTCGACGACCGCCGGCTCCGGCTCGTCGGCCTGGTTGACACGCCAGATGCGATCCACGGGATAGGGTGAGGACAGCAGGGTCACCGACGGGTCGATCGCGAGCGTGAGTGATGCGGCCATTTCCGGCGCCATCTCGCGCAGCGCTCCGATCGACAGCGGGATGGCATCGGGCGCATGCCGGGCCGACTGCATCGCCCATTCGAGGCGGGCCACGTCGGCCAGGTAGGGCAGCGGGCGGCAGGGCGGGAAGTCGGCGAGGAAGTCCGCGAAGCCGGCTCCGTACTCGAACAGGCACGGCCCCGAGGGCGGCTCGATCTGGAGGTACCGATCGGCCGCGTAGGCGAAGAAGCGCTCGTCCACCAGGCGACACACCACCGGAAACGTCGCCCGCAAGGCCGCGGTCAACGTGGCACCCACGTGGTGGCGATAGATGGCGATGCGGGCGACCGGCTCGAGGCCATCGCCCCGGATCCACGCGCGGGCGGGCTCGTCGTCTCCTCCGAGCAGGGCGAGACGCAGCGCCGACTGGACCTCACGCAGCGAGGTCACGGGCCCCTCCTCCGGCGCGGGAGCGCGCCAGCACCGTCCCGGCGCGCCGGGCTTCGTCCAGCAGCACGGCCAGCGCCGGGAGGTCGGTGTCCCACTCGATCAGGGTGGGGCGCGGCCCGAACCGCTCGAGCGCCCGCTCGTAGAGCGCCCACACGTCGTCCGACACCCGGCTGCCGTGATCGTCGATCAGGATGACGCGGCCGTCGGCCTCGTTCCGGGAGTGCCCGGCGAGATGGATCTCGCCGACGGCTGCCGGGGGCAGCCGGTCCAGATATGCGCCCGGGTCCTCATCGAAGTTGCGGCACGAGACGAAGACGTTGTTGAGATCGCAGAGCAGCAGGCATCCGGTACGACGGGCCAGCTCGGCCAGGAAGTCCGGCTCCGGGATCGTCGAGTCTCGAAAGCGCAGGTAGCTCGAGGGGTTCTCGACGAGCAGCGGGCGCCCGAAGGCCTCCTGCGCCTCGGTGACGTGAGCGGCCACCAGGCCCAGGCTCTCTTCCGTGTACGGCAGCGGCAGCAGGTGGTTCAGGTACGCGCCGCCGGCGATGCTCCACGAGAGATGCTCGGACACGAGCATCGGGTCGATCCGCCGAGCCAGATCGACCACTCGCGCCAGGTGCCTGCGGTCGAGACCCTCCGCGCTTCCGAGCGACAACCCGACCCCGTGAAGCGCGATCGGGTACTGTCGCCGGATGCGCTCGAGGGCGCGGGGAGCGGGCCCGCCCCCCAGGTAGTTCTCGGTGTGGACCTCGAGCCATCCGACCGGCGGGCGTGTGGCGAGGATCTCGGCCGCGTGCGGGGCGCGCAGGCCGATGCCCACCAGCGCCGCCTCCGCCCCGCCCGGGATCATCGCCGCCACGCCGGTCCGCCGGACCGCCTACTTCCTCGCCTGCAGGCTGCCGCCCACGACCCGGTCGCACGTGCCCTTGGGCACGTAGATCCAGGCGTCGGCCTGCTTGTCGCGCTTCGAGGTGCCGGCGCAGGACGAGGTGGCGGTCTGGCAATCGTTCTTGCCCGCCTTGGCGACGCCGAAGCACTTCTCGTGCTCGAACTTCGGGGTTGGCGCCGGACCGGCCTGCGCGGAGGTGAGGACCGGCAGGGAGAAAGCGGCGACCAGCGCGGACGCGACCATGAGCTGAGTCTTGTTCATCGTGTGTCTCCTTTGTGGGCGTGATTGATCGTGATCCCCGCCCGCGGCCCACGATCCCGCGGACTCGCCCCTTGGACATCGCAGGCCGACTGCAAGGTTCGCCGCGCTTCCGCGAACCGCTGGGCGGCCCCGGCGCGTCCAACCCGAAGTGATCAACCTCGAGGAGGATTCCATGCCCGACGACTTCGAGTACGTCTCCCAGTCCCGCCTGGAGTACCGTCATGGCTACCGGCACGCCTACCTGGGTGACGTGCCGGCGCCGGTGGTCTACGGCGTGCAGGGTCGGCTGCGCGAGTACTACGGGGTGGCGGAAGGCCCGCCGGTCGCCTCGACGCTGGATCACATCGTGGCCGCCGTCGCGGGCTGAATGTACGGCACCCTGCGCGGCGCCCTGGCAGGGCGCAAGGTTCCGTTCGACCGTGAGAGCTACGCCGCAACCGTCGAAGGCCGCATCGTCGGCATCGGCAAGACCATCCGGATCAAGTCCATCCACATGAGGTACGAGCTGACCGTGCCCGCGGAGAGCCGGGAGGCCACCGAACGCGCCCTCGCGCTGCATCCGCAGGGCTGCCCGGCCCACCAGAGCGTCCAGGGCGCGATCGAGGTGACGTGGGAGGCCCGGTTGCGCTGCGGCGCGGAGGTGCTCATTCTGCGCAGCCAGCCGGACTGATCCAGGGCGCGGGGCGGGAACGCGGTGGGCGCGCCCGCCCGGGCGTGCCGCTCAGTCGCGTGGGCGGCGGCGAAGGGCGCGCAGGGAGCGGCGGAATGCGCGCCACCGCAGCCGGGCGCGTCGCGCATCGATCTCGGCCTGGCCATCCAGCTCCACGCCCGGCTGGAGCCGGAGCGAGCCCGTCTTGGGCATCCCGAGAACCTGGCTCGGGTAGACGCTCCGATGACCGGACATGATGAAGGCGACGATGGCGGCGATGGCCGCGAACGGCCCGATGGCCGGACCGAAGAGCTCGATCGCCATGACCGACGCGGCCAGCGGCGCGTTGGCCGCGCCGGCGAGCAGCGCGACCATGCCGATGGCCGAGAACATCGCGGGATCGAGACCGCCCCAGTGGGCCAGCGCGCTGCCCGCGGTGGCGCCCACGAAGAAGATCGGCGTGACGATGCCGCCGCTCCCTCCGGTGCCGAGCGAGACGGCGGTGAACAGGATCTTCAGCAGCGCCGCATCGGGGGGCACCGGCTCGCCGCGGATCGAAGCCTCGAGCGTCGAGAGCCCGAGGCCCAGGTAGCGGTCCGAGGTGAGCCACGCGCCCAGCGCCACCACCGTTCCGCCCGCGGCCGCGATCACCCAGCCGGGCACGGGGATCCGGTGCGCCAGACGGTGCGTCCACCGGAGCGCCTCGATCAACAGGATCGCCACCACGCCGAAGACCACCCCGGCCAGCAGGGTGTCGAGGAACATGCGATTGGAGGGAGCGGGCAGCGCCGGCAGCGCGTGGTGGAAGTACCGCACCCCGAGCTGGCTCGCCACGTGGTAGCCGACGATCCCGGCCACGAACGACGGATAGAGCACGTCGTACATGAGCGAGCCGAGCACGAGCACCTCGAGACCGAAGATCGCGCCCGCGATCGGCGTGCCGAAGACGGTGGCGAAGCCCGCCCCGATGCCACAGATGACGACTTTCCGGCGATCGCGGCGGTGGAGCCTCAGCAGCGACGAGAGGCCGGAGGCGAGCGAGGCTCCGATCTGGGCCGCGGGTCCCTCCTTGCCGACCGACCCGCCGACCCCGATGGTGATCACGGTGGCGGCGAGCTTGATCGGCGCCACCGCGAGGGCGATGCGGCCGCTGCGCTGGTGTACCGCCTCGATCACCTTGTCGGTGCCGTGACCCTCCGCGTCGGGCGCGAGGACGCGCACCAGGAGATGCGCCGCCACGAAGCCGGGCGGCAGCCAGAGGAGCCGCCAGGGCGCCCCGGCCATCTCGCCGATCGCCCAGTCCAGGGTCCGCAGGAAGATCGCGGTTCCCACGCCGGCCAGGACCCCGACCGCGGCGGCGAGAAGCGTCCACTTGATCAGGCTCGCGACGAGGACGCCGTGCTCCGCGAACATGCGGGTCCAGCGCCGGTCCTGCCGAGTCTCGCTCACACCTCCAGTTTGCCGCAGCCCGTGCGCCTCGCCAAGCGCCGCCCCGACCTCAGCGCGCGGGCGACACCTGGGCCGCCGTCATCAGCACCGTGAGCTGCTCGCGCAGGGCCATGCGCGCCCGGTGCAGGCGTGACTTCACGGAGGAGACCGGCTCGTTCAGGATCACGGCCACCTCCTCGTTGGACAGCTCCTCGATGTCGCGCAGCACCACCACCGCCCGGTAGTGCGACGGCAGCAGATCGAGGGCTCGTCGCACGAGGGCCTGCGTCTCGCCCGACCGCATCCCCGCCTCGGCGCTCGCCGACCAGTCGGCGAGCAGGAACGAGCGCTCCCCCGCGCGATGTCCGTCGTCCTTGAAGGCGGGCAGCTGCTCCTCCAGGCTCACCTCGAGCTCGAGGCGCTTCCCCCGACGCCGGAGGAGCGCCCGATTGGTCGCGACCCGGTAGAGCCAGGTGGCGAGCGCGGCCCGCTCCTGGAACCCGCCGATGTTCTCGAAGAGAGACAGGAAGACGTCCTGCGTCACCTCCTCGGCGTCGGCGTCGTTGCGGGTGATCCCGAACGCGACGCGGTAGACGCGGGCCGCGTGGCGCTGCATCAGGACCTCGAGCGCCCCCGTGTCCCGACGGCGGAGACGGTCGATCAGCTCGCGTTCGGTCGGGCCGGTCATGGGAACGATCTCACCCATCGATCTGCTCCTTCACGAAGGGGGAACAGTTCCGGAGCGAGGCGCGGCCCCGCCGTAGCTCCCGACAGAGCGCGACCCCGTCGCGATCCACGAACGACACCCGGGTGAAGTCCACCGTGAGATCGGCACCTGCGCCGATGAACGGCTCGCAGGCGCGCCGGACCTCATCGACCCAGGGCCCGACCAGACTCCCTTCGAGGCGCACCGTCACCCGCTCTCGCTGTCTCTGCGCGATCTCGATCTTGAGCATGACGGAGACCCCGAAGGGCAAGCGGCATGCCGAGGGGTGGGCGGTCGGGTCAGTTCGGCGCCGACAAGTAAATCGACGACTTACGGAAGGTCGGCCCGGCGGCGCGGGGATGCCCCCACGAGCCCTCGTGGGCCGCTACGAGATTTCGTGGGGGGGACGGGTGATACCGAGACGGCTCATGCGGCTCCGGAGGGTATTCGGATGAAGGCCGAGCCCCTTCGCGGCGCCGGTCGGCCCCTCGACGACCCAGCGGCTCCGCTCGAGCGCGGCCCGGATGTGCCGCCGCTCCATCTCCTCCAGCGTGACCGCCTCGGTGCCCGCCTCGGGCTGGGCAACGCGCTGCGGTCGGCCGATCGGGAGGAGATCGGGGCCGAGCTCGAGCACGCGTCCCGAGGACAGGACGGCCGCCCGCTCGATGATGTTCTGCAGCTCGCGGACGTTTCCCGGCCAGTCGTAGCCGATCAGACGCTCCATCGTCGACCGGGAGACCACCTCCACCGGCTTCCCGAACTCCTTCGCGAAGCGGGCCAGAAAGAACATGGTGAGCTGGGGAATGTCGCCGTGCCGATCCCGCAGCGGCGGCACCCGGATCGGAAAGACGTTGAGGCGATAGAAGAGGTCGGCGCGGAAGCGTCCGGAGGCCACCGCCTCCTCCAGGTTGCGGTTCGTGGCCGCGATGACCCGCACGTTGACCTTGATCGTGCGGCTGCTCCCCACCGGCTCGAACTCCCGCTCCTGCAGCACCCGCAGCAGCTTCACCTGCGTCTCCGGCGGCAGGTCGCCGACCTCGTCCAGGAAGATCGTGCCGCCGTCGGCCAGCTCGAAGCGTCCGATCCGCCGATCCAGCGCGCCGGTGAAGGCCCCCTTCACGTGACCGAACAGCTCGGACTCGACGAGGCCGGCCGAGATCGCGCTGCAGTTCACCTTGACCAGCGGCCGCTCATGCCGCGCGCTCCGGCTGTGGACGGCCCGGGCGATCAGCTCCTTGCCGGTACCGGTCTCGCCGAGCACCAGCACCGTCGAATCGGTGGCGGCCACCTGCTCCACCTGCCGCAGGCAGGCCAGCAGGGCGGGGCTG
This sequence comes from Candidatus Methylomirabilota bacterium, assembly GCA_035650715.1. Taxonomy (GTDB): domain Bacteria; phylum Methylomirabilota; class Methylomirabilia; order Rokubacteriales; family CSP1-6; genus CAMLFJ01. Next base: position 23,892 of record DASRHC010000036.1, read on the forward strand.
CTGCCCACCATCTCGGCAAAGTTGTGCTCGCCCCGGATCTCCTCCTGCAGGTACACGTTCTCGGCGTGAAGCCGGTTCTTGAGCGCCTCCACCTCGGCGAGCGCCTGCCGCAGCCGCTGGTCGGCCCGGAGGCGCTCGATCTCCGCCCCCGCCCGCGCCGCGAAGGCCCGCAGCACCGGCATGACCGGACTCGTCTCGCCCAGCGGCTTGTCGTCGAGCACGGCCAGGTGGCCGGCCACCTGATGGGCGGAATTCCACACCGGGATCCCGACGAAGCTCTGGGCCCCGATGTCGACCAGGTACCGATCCTCCGGAAACAGCCGCTGGAGGTCCGTATGGTAGACGACCGTCTCCCCCTCGATGGCGAGCCGGCATGGCGTCGGCGCCACGTCGTACTCGATGTTCTCCGCGAAGTGGTCGCCCTTCCAGTACGCGAGCATCCGGACGCGTCCGGGCCGATCCGGCACGCACTCGGTGAGGAAGGCGTGGCGCACGTGCAGCGCGGTGGCGAGGTGGCGCACCAGCGAGTAGAAGAAGTCGCGGCCGGTGACCGCCGCGGTACCCTCCGCGATCGCCCGGAGCATCTCCTCGGCCCGGGTGAGCGCCTCGTAGGCCTGCATGTTCTCGATGGCGAGGGCCACCTGCTTGGCCGCCTCCTGGAGGAAGGCGAGCGTCTCCGCGGTGTAACGATTCGCGGCCGTGGTCGCGACCGCCAGCGTGCCGATGGCGCGGCCCCGCACGAGGAGGGGCACGATCATGTAGGAGCGGACCCCGTCCGCGAGTGCCCGCTCCTCGGCCGGATACGTCCGCTCGGCTTCCAGGTCCGAGCGGAGCAGCGGCTTCTGCTCCTTGAACACCCAGCCCACGTGGCTCTCGCCCGGCCGCATCTCGAGCCCCACCGCGAAGTAGCTGCTGTGGAGCGACGACTCGAAGATGGAGAGGGTGAGGACGTCGCGGCCCGGGTCGTGGAGGAAGACCGCGATGCGCTCGAACGGGATCACGCGCCCGATGGCGGTCGCGATGGCGTGGAAGAGGCCCTCCCGAGTGAGGTTCGAGATCAGCGCGTTGTTGATCTCGAGCAGGGTCTGGTAGACCGCCGCCGGCCCCGTGGCATCCACGGAGGCGAGCCTAGCACACCAAACGGGCGGCTAGGCGAGCAGCACCTTCCAGCGGTCCGCCGACATCCCGAGCGCGGCCTCCACCACCCGTGGGTCGAACTGCCGCCCGGCCTCGTCCTCGAGCACCGCCAGCGCCTCGTCGATCGAGCGCGCCGGGCGGTGGGACCGGTCGTGGGTCATCGCGTCCAGCGCGTCGACCACCGCGAAGATGCGGGCGACCAGCGGGATCTCGTCGCCCCGGAGACCCTGCGGGTACCCGGCGCCGTCGTACCGCTCGTGGTGGCCGGCCACCACGTCGAGCGCGGGCGTCAGGAGCGGGACGACCTCCAGGATCTCCACCCCGGCCTGCGGGTGACCCTGTACCAGGAGCCGCTCCTCCGGAGTCAACGAACCCGGCTTGTGGAGCACCGACTCCGGCATCCCGATCTCGCCGATGTCGTGCAGGAGAGCGCCCAGCTCCAGCGCCTCCCGCTGCGTCCGATCGAGCGCGAGGCGGTCGGCCAAAGCCCCGCTGGCGCGGACCAGGCGGCCGAGCGATCCGCTCTCACCGTCCCGCGACTCGAGCGCACGCACGAGCACGTCCACCAGGCTGCGGTGGGAGACGTGCAGGCGGTCCACCATGAGATGGAACACGTTGCCGAGGAGCCCGATCTCGTCCCGCGCGTCGACCCGGACCGGGCTGGCCAGATCGCCCTCGACCACGCGCTGGGCCGCCGCCACGAGGTGGCCCACCGGTCGCGTGACCTGCCGGGAGATGAGCACGCCCGCGCCGACCGCCAGCAGCCCCGCGACCATCGAGTGCCACCAGAGTCGGCGGCGCACCGCCTGGAGCTGGGCGAGGTACAGGTCGGCGCGGAAGTCGACCTCGAGCGCACCCACCGTCCGCTGAGAGCGGTTCCGGATCGGCGCGAACGCGGTGATCCAGCGGCCGTCGTCGCTCGCGTAGATGCCCGTGAAGCCGGCCTCCCCCTCCGCGAGGACGCGCCGGAGCACCGGCCGCGTCTCGGGCGCGAGCCGATACGTCTGGCCGACCGCGGCCAGACCGTTGCTGATGACCCCGTAACGGGCGGTCTCGCCGTCGATATCGGAGAGCGTGTACACCGCGTCGCCCAGCTGGTTGGTCTCCTGGATCAGCAGGAGACGGTCGCGCAGGGCCAGGTACTCGGGCGTATCGTTCCGCCCCACCTGCACCACCTGCTCGTGGGCGTCGCCGTCGAGCAGGAGCGCCCCGGTGCGCGCGATGTTGAGCAGCAGGCCCCCCAGCGACTCGCGCAGGAATCGCTCCTGCGCCCGGTACTGCAGCAGCCCGCTGGCCAGGATCCCGGCCGCGGTGAGCAGGAGCACGGCGGCGGTGACGCGCCAGCCGAGCCGCCGCCAGACCGGCAGCCGGGCACGCCCCGGCGCGGCGCTCTCCCCGATCCTCATCGTGGCTCCTCCAGGGTCTCGACGCTCAGCTCGGAGACGTCGCGCTCGAAGAACAGCTCCACCGTCCAGTCGAGCACGACGCGCAGTCGCGCCGACCACGTCGGCAGCTTCATCATGTAGATCGTCTTCCACATGAGCCAGGCCGGGAACCCGAACAGCTCGAGCCCGGAGAGATCCGCGACCGCGGTGTGTCGAGACAGGGGCACCATCTCGCCGAGCACCTTGAAGTCGAACGGCCGGCGCTCCCGGCCGGTCAGCGCGGCTTCGAGCTGGCGGGCCAGGGCCCGGCCCTGCCGCAACGCGACCTGGGCGGTGGCGGCGTAGGGGCTCTTGCGGTGGCGGTCGATCTGGGCCGCGTTGTCGCCCAGGGCGTACACGTCGGGCGCGCCCTCCACCTCGAAGAAGGCATTGACGGCCAGACGTCCGTCGCGCGTCTTGCGCAGGGGAAGCGCGGCCACCACCGGGCTCACCTGGGTTCCGGCCGTCCAGATGACGCAGCTCGACGGGATGAGGCGGCCGTCCTGCAACACGAGCCCCTCGGACGAGACCGAGGCGGCCCGGGCCGCCTCCAGCTCGATCCGGCGCTGGAGCAGCCGCTCCTTCGTGTAGGCGGCCAGACGGGTCGCGGTCTGCGGCAGGACATCGCTCCCGACCAGCACCAGCCGGACCGTCTCGGGCGGGATATGCGGGTAGTGGCGCACCAGGATGCCGCGGGTCAGCTCCTCCACCGCCGCCACCAGCTCGGTGCCGGCGTGCCCGGCGCCCACCACCACGAACGTCAGGAGCCGACGGCGGATCCACGGGTCGTCGGTGAGCGCCGCCGCCTCGAACAGCTCGATGACCCGGTTCCGGATGCGAATGGCGTCCCCCACGCCCTTGAACGTCAGCGCGTGCCGGGCCGCCCCCGGCGCCATGGCCACGCTGGGAGTGGCGCCGAGGGCCAGCACCAGACGGTCGTAGTGCACCTGCTGGCGCAGGGGCGAGCGATGGTGCCGGACCGTCACGCGACGACGCTGGAGGTCGATCCCCTCGACCTGCATCTCGCCGAACTCGATCCCCCACCGGCCGCACAAGGGGCGGATCGGGTAGACGATGTGCCGTGTCTCGACCGCCCCGGTGGCGGCTTCCGCCAGCATCGGCGTGAACAGGAAGAAGTTCTGATTGCTCAGCAGCGTGATGTGCACGGGCAGGAGCCCCGCGCACCGCTTGGCGAGCTCGAGCGCCGCGGTCACGCCCGCGAAGCCGCCGCCCAGGATGACGATCCGCGGGGCCAGCGACGTGGACGGCCGGGCCAGGGCGCGGCCGCCCGCCCGGCCCGCGCGGGCGATCTCTTCGGCTCGGTCCGGCGCCACCGCGGTCGGCGTCGTCATGGACGAGGAGCCAGCAGGCACCACGCGCGCAGCGTCTCGGCGACGCTCCAGGCCTGCGCGATGCAGCCGCCAGGCGCGAACGGTGGCTCCGGGTCGAAGACCTCGGCGATGGAGCCGACCCCGTACTGGTGGAGGTGCTGCGCCATCGGCTCGAGCAGGGCGCGTGCCGCCGACCGGTCGCCGTGCACCCGGTGGTAGGCGAGCGCGAACGGCCCCAGCAGCCATCCCCATGCGGTGCCCTGGTGATAGGCGCCGTCGCGCTCGCGCGGGCCGCCCGCGTACCGCGGCTGGTAGCCAGGCTCTCCGGGCGCGAGGCTCCGGAGGCCGAACGAGATGAGCAGGCGGCGGGCGCACACGTCGACCACCTGGCGCTGGCGCTCGGCCGACAGCGCGCTCGCGGGCAACGACACCGCGAGGAGCTGGTTCGGGCGCAGCGCTGCCTCGTGGCCGTCCGGTCCGTCGATGACGTCGTAGCAGTACCCGGTCGCCTCGTTCCAGAAGCGCGCGAAGCCGTCGCGCGCCCGCGTCGCCATGGCCTGCCACTCGGCGGTCGGCCGGCCGAGGGCCCGGGCCAGGCCCGTCATGGCGACGAGGGCGTTGTACCAGAGCGCGTTGATCTCCACCGGCTTGCCGGTGCGCGGCGTCACCACCCGATCGCCGACCCGCGCGTCCATCCAGGTGAGCTGCACGCCCGGCTCGCCCGCGGTGACGAGCCCGTCCGCCTCGTCCACCCGGATGCCGTAGCGGGTCCCGGCCGCGTAGCCGCGCACGATCTGCTCGAGCGCCGGGAAGAGCTCCCGGAGGGCCCCGACGTCACCGGTCGTCTCGTGATAGGCGCGCGCGGCCTCCACGTACCAGAGCGCGGCGTCCACCGTGTTGTACTCGGGCTGCTCCCCCGCGTCCGGAAACACGTTCGGCAGCATGCCGCCGTCGACGAAGCGGGCGAAGGTGGTCAGGATACGCCGGGCCGCCTCGGGCCGTCCGGTACACAGAGTCAGCCCGGGCAGGGCGATCATGGTGTCGCGCCCCCAGTCGCCGAACCAGTGATAGCCCGCGATCACCGAGAGCCCTCCCGGGTCGGATGCGAGCGGGCGGCGCACCAGGAACTGATCGGCCGCGAGCACGAGCCGCTCGATCCAGGCCGGGGCCAGCCCGGCCGCCGGCTGCGCCTTGCGCCACGCGAGCAGGACCTCGCTCTCGTGCGCGCGCCGGCGCGCCCACGCCTGCTCACCGTCCAGGTCCGGCCGTGCCTCGACCGAGAGCACCGCGGTGAGCGGCCGATCCGGCGCGAGCGTCGCGGTGAAGGTTCCGGCGTGGAGGCTGTCGTCGAGATCGTCGAGGCCGCGCGCCTCCTCGACGGCCAGCCGGAAGCCCACGTACCAGTCGTGCGCCGGCTCGGCCGTCGCGCCCGGTACCTGGATCGACAAGGGCCGCGCCCCTTCGTGGGCGGTGACCAGTAACCCCGGGCCGTCCGGCGCGACGGTCATCTGCCAGCCGGGCCCGCGTGTGGTGGCGTGGAATTCACGATAGTTGACCAGCGCGCGCAGGGTGAGGCGCAGCGGTCCCCCGGCCCCGGCGCGCAGGAGACGGTAACGCACGTAGGTGGTGTTGGCGCCCGGCTCCATCCACACGCGCTTCTCCACCAGCGTATCCGCGCACGCGTAGTGCCACACCGGCGTGGTGCCGTCCAGATAGAAGCGCTCGATCAACCGGTACCCTTGCGGGGCGACCGTGCCGTCTGCCCAGCGGGCGGTCGACAGCTCGTACGCCGCTCCGTCGTACTGCACACGCTCATGGAATCCGGTGACCACCACCGTGCGCCCCACCGGTGGCTTCAGCGCGGCCACCAGCAGGCCGTGGTACCGTCGCGTCGGCAGGCCGGCTACCGTACCCGACGCGAAGCCGCCGAGCCCGTTGGCGCAGAGCCACTCCCGCGACTCCGCGACCGCGAGGCTTCCGGTGACCTCCCGACCGAAGTCCATCGCTCAGATCCGGAGGCGGGCCTTGAGATGGTCGGCCACGCGGAGCGCGTTGGCCATGATCGTGAGCGCGGGATTCACCGCCGCGCTCGAGGGGAAGAAGCTCGCGTCCACCACGTAGAGGTTGTCCACCTCGTGGGCCCGGCAGTTCACGTCCAGGACCGACGCTCGAGGATCGTGCCCGAAGCGGGCGGTGCCGTTCTGGTGGGCCACGCCCGCCAGCGGGATGCGCTGCCCCAGAAAGAGGTTGCGCGAGAAGAGCCCTACGTGGCATTCGTCACCGTGCACGCGGCACTTCCGCTGCTGCTTCATGAGCTGCTCCAGCTTGGCGGTCAGGCGCTGGTGCGCGGTCTCGTTGTTCGGCCGGTAGGCCAGCACGATGTTGCCCTCACGATCGAGCGTCACCCGGTTGTCCGGATCGGGCAGGTCCTCCGACGTCAGCCAGAAATCCATCGAATGCTTCGCCATCAGGTCGAGGGACCACCCGGGAGCGATCGCGGGCGCGCCGCCCCGCAGGGTCTCGGCGTCGAGCTTGCCCACGAATGAGATGTGGCCCATCGGGTACTCCCACTCCGGCGAGCCCCAGTAGAAGTCGTTGAGGCCGAGCGTCTTCTGGAAGACGGTGGGGTTCGGGCAGCGGGAGACGGCCATCAGCACCGAGTTCACGTGGCCCATGTAGTGCCGACCCACCATGTCGGAGCCGTTGGCGAGCCCGCGCGGGTGCCGGTCGCTGGCCGACCGCAGCAGCACCGCCGCCGAGTTGATCGCGCCCGCCGAGAGCACCACCACGTCCGCGGAATAGGTCTCCGTCGCGCCGCCCCGCTTCACGATCACCCGCGTGACCTCGCGGCCCGACGCGCTGGTCTCGAGCCGGTCCACGAAGGCGTCGGTCAGGAGCGTCACGTTGGGATCGGCGAGGGCCGGGTCGACCGCCACCACCTGCGCGTCGGACTTGGCTCCCACCAGACACGGGTGGCCGTCGCACGTCTCGCACCGGATGCAGCGACTGGCCCGCGGGTTCCGCTCGTCGAGCATGATGCCGAGCGGCACGTGGAAGGGGCGAAGGCCGAGCCCGGCCCAGTCCTCGTGCAGCTGCTGGAGGCGGGGCTCGTGGCTCACCGCCGGATGCGGGTAGGGGCCACTCGCGGGCGGCTCCGTCGGGTCCGCTCCCCTCTCGCCGTGCACGTGGTAGAGCCTCTCCGCCGCGGTGTAGTAGGGCTCCATGTCCTCGTAGCTGATCGGCCAGGCCGGCGATACCCCACCCCAGTGCTTGACCTCTCCGAAGTCCTCCCGGCGGAGCCGGAAGAGCGCGGCCCCGTAGAACTTGGTGTTGCCGCCGACGTAGTAGTTGGTGTGCGGGTGAAGCGGCCGGCCCTCGCGGTCACGCCAGACCTCCCGGGTCTGATACCGTGCCTCGAGGTTCACGGCCCGCGTGCTCCAGTTCGCCTTCTCGCGCGGCACGTAGCCTCCGCGCTCCAGAACGAGGATGCGCTTGCCCCGCCCCGCGAGGGCGTGTAGCAGGGTGCCGCCTCCCGCGCCGGTGCCGATGATCGCGATGTCGTAGTGCATGGGGCGCCTACCCGCCGTGCGCGAACTCGGGATAGAGCGTCATCCCGCCGTCCACGAAGATGGTCTGGCCGTTGATGTAGTCGGCATCGTCCGAGGCGAGGAAGACCGCCACCCGGCCGATGTCCTCGGGTTGACCGATCCGCCCGTAGGGGATTAGGGTCAGGAGCGACTTGAGCGCGGCGGGCGTCCCCCACGCGTCCCGGTTGATCGGGGTCTGGATCGCTCCCGGGGCGATCGAGTTGACCCGGATCCGAGCCGGGGCCAGCTCCTGTGCGAGGGTCTGCATGAAGAGCTTCACCCCGCCCTTCGACGCCGCGTAGTTCGCGTGACCGGCCCACGGGATCGTTTCGTGCACCGACGAGATGCAGATGATCTTGCCGGTGGCGCGCGAGATCTCGGGCCGCGGGCCGCGCCGGATCATCTCGCGCACCGCCTCCCGGGCACAGAGGAACATGCCGGTGAGGTTGACCCCGATCACGGTGTTCCACTGCTCGAGGGTCATCTCGCTGAAGGCGGCGTCCCTCTGCAGGCCCGCGTTGTTGACCAGGATGTCGATCGTGCCCCACGCGTCCAGCATCTGCGCGAACATCGCCTGCACCTGGTCCTCGCGGGACACGTCGGCCCGGATGGCCATCGCGCGGCTACCGCCGGACCGGATCTCCCCGGCGACCTGCTCCGCAACCTCCGGAGCCGACACGTAGTTGATGACCACGTCGGCGCCCGCGGCCCCCAGCGCCCGGGCCACCCCGAGCCCGATGCCGGAGCTCGCGCCGGTCACCAGTGCCGATTGTCCCCTCAGTGGCTGATGCGCCATGCGCGCCCCCTCCTCGCGATCCGCCTCGGTCCGTGTGTCTGGACCTTGGACGCGCGTGACCGCTCACCGGGTTCGGGTGGTCCGGGCGGTCGCCGGGCCTGGGAGGCGGCGCCGGGTGCGTGCACGCCGTCGGGTGAAATGGGCCGGCCCCGCCCGCGAAACCGTCAGGGACAGTCAGCCGGCTGACAATACGCGACACTCGATACCCGTCCATCGGAGGAATGTCCTGCGCATTCCCGGGCTTGGCGCCACGTTTTCGCTGCTGGCACTTCGGCTGCACACAGCAGGCGCCGGAGAACGCGACGCATGGTCCTTGGTCCGGTCCACGTGGGGGAGTCAGGGTGGTGTCGCTGACCGGCAGCGCGGTCCGGCAGTGGCTGCGCGATCACGCGGGAGTGGCCTTCTGCGCCCAGTGCATCGCGGGCTCCGGCCGGCGCACGATGGAAGCGGCCGACATCGCCGCCGAGCTCGACCAGCTACCCCGCCGATCCCCTCGGTTCCTGCCGGGTCGGTGCCGCTGTGGAGCGGTCGGCGTCCGATACCACTCTTCAGCCCTCCCGGGCGACTGACGCCCCATCAAACGGCGCGGGGTCGCCCCGCGCATCGTCCGGGAGCAGGCGCTCCGCCTCCGGTGGTCCCCAGCTCCCCGGCTCGTAGGGGTAGACCGGGGTCGCGCCGGGGCCGAGCACCGGATCGACGATGGCCCAGGCGGCCTCGACGGTGTCCTCGCGGGCGAACAGATCGGAGTCCCCCTCCATCGCATCGCCGATCAGGCGCTCGTACGGGCCGCTCTCGCCGGTGTGGTGCTCGCACACCGAGAGCTGGATCTCCTCGCCGACCATGGCCTCCCCGGGGCGCTTCACGCGCGCCCCGATGGAGATGATCACCTCCGGGCTCAGCCGGAAGCAGATGCGATTGGGCTGGCCGGGGTCGGCCTCGTGGAACACCGACTGGGGCGGCGGCCGGAACGTGACCACGATCTCGGTGACGGTGCGGGGCAGCCGCTTGCCGGTGCGCACGTAGAACGGCACGCCCGCCCATCGCCACGAATCGATGTAGAGCCGCAGCGCCGCGAACGTCTCCACCCGCGAGCCCGGCGCGACCCCGTGCTCCCGCTCGTAGCCGCGATACTGGCCGCGCACGACATCGTCGGGCGCCAGCGGACGGATCGAGCGCATGACCTTGTCCTTCTCGTTCCGGAGCGCGTCGCCGCCGCCGCCCGCGGGCGGCTCCACCGCCAGCAGGCTGACGATCTGGAGCAGGTGGTTCTGCACCACGTCCCGGATCGCGCCCACCTCTTCGTAGAACGCGCCCCTCCCCTCGATGCCGAAGGCCTCCGCCATCGTGATCTGCACGTGGTCGATGTAGCTACGGTTCCAGATGGGCTCGAAGAGGGAGTTCGCGAAGCGGAAGTACAGCAGGTTCTGGACCGGCTCCTTGCCCAGGAAATGGTCGATGCGGAAGATGCGGGACTCGTCGAGCACCGAATGCAGGGTCTGGTTCAGCGCGCGGGCGGACGCGAGATCGCGCCCGAACGGCTTCTCCACCACCACGCGTCCCTCCGTCGCCCGGATCCGGGCCAGCCCCTGGACGACCGTCGCGAACATGCTGGGCGGGATCGCGAGATAGTGCAGCGGCCGGCGCGCGGGGCCGAGGGCCGCCCGCAGTGCCGTCCACGTCGCGTTGTCGCGGTAGTCGCCGTCGACGTAGCGCAGGAGCTCGAGCAGGCGCTGGGTGGAGGCGGGCTGCGCGCCGTGTCCGAACTTGTCCACGCTCTCCCGCACCCGCGCCCGCAGCTCGTCCAGGCCCCAACCCGCCTTGGCCACGCCGATCACCGGCACGTCCAGCCGGCCGTGCCGCACCATCGCCTCGAGCGCGGGAAAGATCTTCTTGTAGGCGAGGTCGCCGGTGGCCCCGAACAGCACGAGGGCATCGGAGCGGGGCGGGTCGGTCACGACGGCTCGGGTCGATTCGATGGAGGTGCGCGGGGCGTGCGGCATTGGCTCACTCCCTTCTGTGGTCACAATCGTACACCCCGGCGGGCCCCGGGTCTTCCGACGCGACACACGAGCGTCGCGTCGCGGACCTCGCTCGCAGCCCGGGGTGGTACGTGGCTCGCCGCACCGGGGCGACCATCGCCGCGGTGGGCACGCGCCGCGGTCGCGCGGAGTCGCGGCGAGGACCGGCGAGGCTCGACAGTCTGGACTACGAGGACCGGAGCGCGCGCACCTGGCGTTCGAGCGACTGAAGCAGGCTCCGCATGCTCGCCTCCTCTCGGTGGGGCGCGGGCGCCGACGCCAGGTCATTGGGAGGGTCCCACCAGACATAGCCCTCGATCAGGGCGGGTCCGGCCTCGGTCACGCCCAGGTCCCATCCGATCGTGCCCAGCGGCGAAAAGACCACCGCCGCGCGCTCGACCAGCCTCCTGACTTCCGCCCAGAACGGCACCCGCACGTCCCGGAATGCCGTCCCGGTGCGCGGAGTGTGCTCGCCGCCGCGGTGCGTGCGCCGGGCGCGCAAACAGCGCGGGCGCCGAGGAGTCCCCGGCGCCCGCGCTGCTCCAGGTCGAAGCGACTAGCCGCGCTTGTGGAACCGACGGCGCGCGATGCCGATGCCGGCCAGCGCAGTGCCGAACAGGATGAGCGTGGCCGGCTCGGGCACGGGCTGAAGCTCGAGCGCGACGTCGATCGCGTAGGTGCCGCCGTTCCCTCCGGATCCTCCCCAGCTCGTGAGAGCACCCGCGTTGACGGGGCCAAAGACACCGGTGAACGGAGAGTTCGGGAAGATCAAGGCTCCACTGCTGAACGGATCGTTGTTGTAGGTCGAGATGGCCAGCAGGTAGTTCCCCGCCGCCAGCTGTGTGGGCGGAAGCGTCGATTTGAACCCGCCGTTGGCGCCGCCGTCGTCGTCGTTGGCCAGGATCCCGTGGCCGGACGAGTCGAACAGGAACAGCTGCGTATCGCCGGTGCCGATGCTGCCCAGCCCGTTATTCGTCGTCGCCGAGAAGCGGCCGCTGACCGCCAGCGTGATGAGGAAGACGTCGGCGTCGGTCCCGCTCTCGATGTTTCCCCTGATCTGCGTGAGTGTGGGAAGGCTCCCGGCGGCCAGGGCCCCCGCGACCGTGTCCGGGGCGTCTCCCACTTCATCGAAGGGGATCGCGATCGCGGCCGGCGCGAACCCCATGACGAGTCCGAGGCTCACCAGCCAAAAAATCAGCGCCAGCCGTGACGTCTGCGTTGCCATCAGGTGCCTCCGGTCGAGATCGGTGGACTCGCGCCAGTCAACAGGCCCGCCGCCGCTGCGCGGGACACGCAGTAGGAGCAAGTAATATGCCCATCAACCTGAGGACCGGCATCAATTAAATCAATAGCTTGAACTATGGGAAGTCCCCGCCCACGGCACCCGGGCGGATCATTGAGAGAAAACAGTTACCTGATATGCGTAATCGGATTACCGCCGCGGGCTCTTCTGCTGCTCCACGACCTGCTCGAGCGCCTCGCGCCGCTGCTTCTCGGCGTTCAGCTCGTCGGTCAGCTGCTTGACCTTCGCCAGCACCGCGCCGCGCTCGTCGGCCAGGCGCAGCTTCAGGGCCTCGATGTCGGCGCTCTGACGGCCGCCCTCCCACCAGGAGAGGGCGGCCGCGCCGACGGCCAGCCCCACGAGCAGGGCCACCAGCGAGGTGATCAGGCTCGATCGGTCCATGGCGCCTCCGCGCTCAGTGCTTGGCCATCGCGGGAGCCCCCGCCCCGGCCCGCTCGGTCTTGATCCGCATGCCGTAGAAGGACCGCCACACGAAGATCACGGACACGAGGAAGAACACGGCGGCGAGCACGGAGGTGAAGCCGGCGCCGCGCTCGGCGCCCAAAGACACCGCGAGCTCCACCGCGAGGAGGCCGAAGAGGGTGGTGAACTTGATGATCGGGTTCATGGCCACCGAGGAGGTGTCCTTGAACGGGTCCCCCACGGTGTCGCCCACCACGGTGGCCGCGTGCAGCGGCGTGCCCTTCTCCTGCAGGTCCACCTCGACCAGCTTCTTGGCGTTGTCCCAGGCTCCGCCCGCGTTGGCCATGAAGATGGCCTGGTAGAGGCCGAACAGGGCGATCGAGATCAGGTAGCCGACGAAGAAGTACGGCTCCACGAACGCGAACGCGAGGGTGACGAAGAACACGGCCAGGAAGATGTTGAACATGCCCTTCTGGGCGTACTGGGTGCAGATCTCGACCACCCGCTTGCTGTCGGTGATCGAGGCCTTGGTGGCGCCCTCGAGGCGGATGTTGGCCTTGATGAACTCCACCGCGCGGTAGGCGCCGGTGGTGACCGCCTGCGTGGAGGCGCCGGTGAACCAGTAGATGATGGCCCCGCCGCTGATGAGCCCCAGCAGGAAGGGGGCGTGGAGCAGCGAGAGCTTGTCGAGGTTCTGGGTCAGGCCCGCGGTGAGCAGCACGATGATCGAGAAGATCATGGTGGTGGCGCCCACCACCGCGGTGCCGATCAGCACCGGCTTCGCGGTGGCCTTGAAGGTGTTGCCGGCCCCGTCGTTCTCCTCGAGCAGGTGCTTGGCCGCCTCGAAGTTCACGTCGAAGCCGAAGTCCTTCTTGAGCTGGCCCTTGATGCCGGGCAGCGTCTCGATCACCGACAGCTCGAACACGGACTGGGCGTTGTCGGTGACCGGCCCGTAGGAGTCCACCGCGATCGTCACCGGGCCCATGCCGAGGAAGCCGAAGGCCACGAGGCCGAAGGCGAACACCGCGGGGGCCACCATCAGCTCTCCGAGGCCCTGGGTGCTCACCCCGAAGCCGATGGCCATCAACGCCACCATGGTGAGCCCCAGCCAGTAGCCGCTGAAGTTGCCCGCGACCAGGCCGGAGAGGATGTCGAGCGAGGCCCCGCCCTCGCGCGCGGAGGTGACGACCTCCCGCACGTGCGCGGAATTGGTGGAGGTGAAGACCTTCACGAACTCGGGGATGATGGCGCCGGCGAGGGTGCCGCAGGTGATCACGGTGGACAGCTTCCACCAGAGGCTGCCGTCGCCGAGCTGCGGGATCATGATCCACGAGGCGAGGTAGGTCAGCACGACCGACACGATCGAGGTCACCCAGACCAGGCTGGTGAGCGGCGCCTCGAACGACATCTGGCTGGCCGAGCCGTAGCGGGCGCGGGCCATCGCCTCGTTGACCAGGTACGACGCGCCGCTGGCCACGATCATGATGATGCGCATCACGAAGATCCACACCAGCAGCTGCACCTGCACCAGCTCCTTGGGCACCGCGAGCAGGATGAAGGTGATGAGGGCCACCCCGGTGACCCCGTAGGTCTCGAAGCCGTCCGCGGTGGGGCCGACCGAGTCGCCCGCGTTGTCGCCGGTGCAATCCGCGATGACGCCGGGGTTGCGGGCGTCGTCTTCCTTGATGTTGAAGACGATCTTCATCAGGTCGGACCCGATGTCCGCGATCTTGGTGAAGATGCCGCCCGCGATCCGGAGGGCCGCGGCCCCCAGCGACTCACCGATGGCGAAGCCGATGAAGCAGGGCCCCGCGTAGTCGCGGGGGATGTAGAGCAGGATGCACAGCATGATGAAGAGCTCGACGGAGACGAGCAGCATCCCGATGCTCATGCCCGCCTTGAGGGGGATCGCGTACACCGGATAGGGCCGGCCCTTGAGGCTCGCGAAGGCGGTGCGGGAGTTCGCGAAGGTGTTGATGCGGATCCCGAACCACGCCACCCCGTAGGAGCCGAGGATCCCGATCACGCTGAACAGCAGGATGATGACGACCTTGACCGCCTCGAAGTGCTGCAGGAAGCCGAAGTAGAAGACGATGATCACCGCTATGAACAGCTCCAGGATCGCGAGGAACTTGCCCTGGGTGATCAGATACGTCTTGCACGTCTCGTAGATCAGCTCCGAGATGTCCCTCATCGACTGGTGCACCGGCAGGTTCTTGAGCTGCGAGTAGATCACCAGTCCGAAGGCGAGGCCGAGCAGGCAGATGAGGAGGCCCCACTGCAGGATCATGCGCCCGCTCATGCCGACGAAGGTGGCCTGGGCCAGATCGGGGAGCTTGAGCGACGCCTCGCCTCCGCCCTGGTGCGGCGCCGCCGCGGCCGGGGCGGGCGCGGCGGCGGAGGTCTGAGCGATCGCCGCGGGGGCCAGGCCCAGCCCGCACACGCTCACGACGAGCAACACCCAGGCGAGCGGGATGAGCGCGCGTCGGGGCACATGGCGAATGGCTTCCATAGTGTCGAATCTCCTCGTGCAGTCGATGTCTGAGGGTGCGGGCGGCCGCAGGCCCAACGCGTGTTTATACCGCACGCGCCGGTCTCCGTCAACGCGACGCGTTGCGCAGCTAGTCGCGGAGCAGGGCCTCGATCTCCTCGCGATGCGCGCCGAAGCCGTCGAAGACGCGGTCGCCGATCACCACCGTCGGAACGCCGAGCCGCCCGGCCCGGGCGAAGAGGTCGAGGCTGGCCTGCGGGTCCTTGCCCACGTCGCGCAGGTCGACCGCCACCCCCCGCGCCTGGAAGAACGCGAGCGCGGCCTCGCCGTCCGCGTTGCCTTCCATGGTGAACACGAGCGCCTTTTTCACCGGGCCACCATAGCACCTCGACCTTGACGCTCCAACGCTCCCTTTGCTAGCATCCGCGGCCGTTCGCCACATGAGCCGGTCCCCGTGCACGTGGCGGCCGGACGCACGCCGCGCCTCCGGCCCTCCGAGGCGCTCAAGCACGCGGCGCGCGAGGGATTTTCCGTTCTCGCCTAATTCTGCCCCCGAGTAAGATAGAGCCAGTGCGCGTGATCTCGGCTCTCCTGGTCGGCCTGGCTCTCGGGCTCATCGCAAGTCCGGCACTCTCGCAGACCAGCACCAACAGCCGACCACCCGTCCTGAGCGCGGAGTCGGTGCTCCTCCTCGACACCCAGGGCAAGGTCCTCTTCGCCAAGCGTCCCACCGACTCGCACGCGCCCGCGAGCCTGGTCAAGCTCATGACCCTCTACCTGGCCTGCGAGGCGCTGGAGGCGGGCCGCGCCCAGTGGGAGGAGCCGGTGATCATCAGCCACCGGGTGGTGCTGACCCCGCGCTACCGCATGGGGCTGCGCACCGGCGAGGCGGTCCCGCTCCGCACCCTGCTGGAGGGCGTGGCGATCGCCTCCGCCAACGACGCGGCGGCCGCGGTCGCCGAACACCTGGGCGGCACCGAGGAGGCCTTCGTGGCCGCCATGAACGCCAAGGCGGAAGAGCTCGGGCTCACCCATACCCACTTCGCGAATCCCCACGGCCTGCCCGATCCGAACCAGCGCAGCACCGCGGAGGACCTCGCCAAGCTCGTCCTTCGGCTGCTCGACGACTACCCCTCGTCGCGCCCGCTGCTGGGGGGCGCCACCTTCGTCTACCGCGGCCGCGTCTACAGCCGGAACATTCCGCTGTTCCGGGACCCGGGCGGCGTGCAGGCGCTGAAGACCGGCTTCACCCGGGAGGCGGGCTACAATCTCGCGATCTCGGCCTGGAAGTCCGGCCAGCACTTCGTGCTCATCACCCTGGGCTCCCAGACGCGCAGCCTCTCGTTTCGCGACGCCAAGGCGGTGCTCCGTTACGGCTTCCACGAGACGGGCATCGAGACCGCGCCGCCGCCGGCCCCGCCGCGGCGCCGGCCGACCCGCCCCAGCCCGCCCCGGCGCCAGCGCAGCTCGCGCTCCGCCGCGGTGGCGACCCTCGGCTGAGATGGCGCCGCCGCGCGCGTTCGTCTTCGACGCCTACGGGACGCTCTTCGACGTCCACTCGGTGACCGACGCGGCGCGGGCGGTCACCCCGGACCCGCAGGCGCTCTCCCACCTCTGGCGGCAGAAGCAGCTCGAGTACACCTGGCTGCGGTCGCTCATGGGCCGCTACCAGGACTTCTGGCTCGTGACCGGGCAGGCGCTGCGCTTCGCGCTGCGGCGGCTCGGCATCACCGCGGCGGAGAGCCAGGTCGAGGCGCTCATGAGCGCCTACCTCACCCTGGCCCCGTTTCCCGAGGTACCGGCCGCGCTGCGGGCGCTGCGGGGTCGTCCCCTCGCCATCCTGTCCAACGGCTCCCCCCACATGCTGGAGAGCGCGGTGCGCTCGAGCGGCCTGGGCGCCGCGTTCGATCACGTGCTCTCGGTGGACGCGGTGGGCGTCTACAAGCCCTCCCCGCTGGTCTACGACCTGGCGGTGCGGGCCCTCGGCATCCCGGCCGGCGAGATCCTGTTCGTCTCGTCGAACGCGTGGGACGTGGCGGGCGCGGCAGCGTACGGCTTCAGGACCTGCTGGTGCAACCGCGCCAACGCGCCCGCCGAGGAGCTGGACGTGACGCCGGACTACGAGGTGGATCGGCTGGACGCCATCCTGGATCAGGTCGGCGTCTAGCGGCGGATCGTCCTGGGGCGCCGGGCGGAGTCAGGACGATCCGCGCGCTGCGAATGGGGGGCGGGAGCTACTTCTTGGCCAGCCGCTTCCGCTTCACGTACGCCCAGATCTTCTTGGTCATCTCCGACGGCCCGATGGGCTTGCTGCCCATGACCGACTCGAGCGTGTCGTCGCAGCCCTTGAAGTTGATCGCGTAGCCGCCGAACGCCGCCTTCTTTTTGGCCATTCGCCATTCCTCCCTCGTGGGTTAGTGGGGGTCCTGCCCGGCGCCCCCGAAACGGCCGAGGGTATTATGGACGGACTCCGAGGGAGAGAAAAGCGAAAAATACAATCCCTAGGGGGTCTCCACGAGGGAGAGACTACCCGGTGGGGGTATACCCCCGGGGGGTCCCCAGCCCCCTCAGGAGCGCCCGGTGAAGGCGGGCATCACCTCGCGCGCGAACCAGCGCAGCTGCTCCTTGAACGCAGCCGGCGGCAGCCCCTCGGCCCAGTGGATCATGCACTGGTCGAGCCCCGGATAGCGCGACTCCATCTCGCGGATGGTCTCGATCACCTCGGCGGGACGTCCGACGAGCCACGCCTTCTGCTCCACGCCTTCGCGCAAGGTGGGCACGCGCGCGGGCGCGCCGGGGGTGCCCCAGGGACGGCCCTGCTCGTCCGCGTAGCGCACGAAGCCGAAGGGCGCGAACCACTTGTAGCGCTCGTCGTGGGCGGGCTCGAGGCGACGGATCGCCTCCTCGCGCGAGTCGGCCAGATAGAGGCCCACGCCCCAGCACACGTCCTCGCCCAGCGCCTTGGGCCGTCCGTGACGGGCGCACGCGTCGCGGTAGGCGCGGGCGACCTGGTCGAAGACCTTCTCGCCGTTGAGGGTCACCATCGCCTTGAAGCCCATGCGCGCCATGTAGTCGATGCTCTTGCCGCTCGCGATCGGCATCCAGATGTCGACCGGCCGGTGGATCGGCCGCGGCACGCAGGTGATCTCGCGCAGGCGGTAGCCGCGGTAGTCCACGTCGGGCGGGATCACGTAGTGCTTGCCGCGGTGGCTCCACGACTCCTCGTTGAAGCACTTGAGCATGACCTCGATCTGCTCCTCGAACAGCTCGCGGTTGGCCGCCGCGTCGAGCAGCGGCGCTCCGAACGATTCGACCTCCCGGGTGTGATAGCCGCGGCCCACGCCCATGATGACGCGGCCCCCGGTCACGATGTCGGCCATCGCGTAGTCCTCGGCGAGGCGCACCGGGTGCCACATGGGCAGGATGTTGAAGGCGCAGCCGAGCTTGAGCCGACGGGTCTGGGTGGCGAGCCAGAGGGAGAGCTGCACCAGGTTGGGAAAGACCTCGTATCCCTCCTTCTGGAAGTGGTGCTCGGCGGTCCACAGACAGTAGTAGCCGAGCTCGTCCATGAGCTGGGCCACCTCCTTCGCGGTCTGGAACGCCTCGATCAGGCGCTCGTTCGGGTACGAGCGCTGATCGCTGGGGGTGCCGTGGAGCCCGACGTGGTCCAGCTCGATCTGCCCGACGTAGAGGACCGAAAACTTGGTGATCACTTGGCTCTCCAGCCTCCGTCCACGACCAGGGTGTGCCCGGTGATGTAGCCGGCCTCGTCCGAGGCGAGGTAGCAGACCGCGGAGGCGATCTCCTCCACCGTGCCGCGCCGGCCCGCGGGGGCGACGGCCCGCACCTGCTCGTCGCTCACCGCCACCCCGCGGCCGCTCATGTCGGGCACGCCGGGGCCCAGGATCTGCTGCGAGTGCGCGCGGAGGCCGGTCAGGATCGGCCCCGGGGCCACCGCGTTGATGGTGATGCCGCGCGAGGAATAGGTCACCGCCATCTGCCGGGTCAGCCCGACCACCCCGTGCTTGGAGGCCACGTAGGCGGCCCCGCCGCCGGTCCCGTTGAGGCCGGCCACCGACGCCATGTTGATGATGCGGCCCCGACCGCGCGGCAGCATCTCGGCGAGCGCCCGCTTGCAGCCGTGGAAGACGCCGGTGAGATTGATGGCGATCACGCGATTCCACACCGCCTCGTCGGTCTCGTGCACGTCGAAGTAGCCGTCGAGGATCCCCGCGTTGTTCACCATGATGTCCAGCGCGCCCAGCTGCTGCACCGCCGCGGACACCGCCCGATCCACGTCGGCCGATCGGCTCGTGTCGGCCGCGAGGCCCACCCCCTTGCCGCCCGCGTCCAGCACCTGCCGCGCGGTCTCCTCCGCGCTCGCGCGGTCCAGGTCCACCGCGGCCACCCGCGCCCCGCGGGCGGCCATCGCGAGCGCGATGCCGCGCCCGATCCCGGACCCCGCCCCGGTCACCACTGCCACCCTGTCTCGAAGATCCACCGCTCTCTCCTGATGGGGTCAGGTCTTACATTCCGACATTTTCAGATCGCGAGGGCGTAGCCGTCGCGCCGAGGGTCGGCGCCCGCCATCAGCGCGCCGGACTCCGGATCGCGCGCGATCCCCTGCCCGCCGCCCACGATCCAGGACCAGTCCGCGATCGCGTTGACCTGGTGGCCGCGCCGGCCCAGCTCCTCGCGAATGGCCTCCGGGATGCGCGCCTCCGCGTCGATCAGGCGATCGCGGTAGACGCGCACCCGCGGCGCCTCGATGGCCTCCTGCAGATTCAGCCCGAACTCCAGGAAGTTGAGCAGCATCTGGGGCTGCGTCTGGAGGATGCCGTACGAGCCCGGGGTGCCGATCGACAGCGCGAAGGCGCCGTCCTGGAACACCTGGGTCGGCGACATCATGGTCCCGGCCTTCCGCCCCGGCCGCAGCACGTTGGGCGACTCGGGATCGCGATCCGACCACTTGAGGATGTTGTTGAGCACGAGCCCGGTGCCCGGCACCGCGAACCCGGAGCCGAACGGCGCGCCCAGCGTCTGGGTCACCGAGACCACGGTGCCCTCCGCGTCCGCGCACGCGAAGTGCGTCGTCTGCTCGTCGACGAACCGGGCCGGATGCCCCTCCGCGATCTGGCCGGGCAGGCGCTGGCGGCTGTGCCGCTCCCCCTCGCTCACCGCGGCCCGCGCGGGATCGATGCGCGCGCGCTGGGACGCCGCGTAGGACTTGGACACGAGGCCCGCAATCGGCGCATCGCCCGAGTACGCGTAGGCGAGCCGATCCGCCGACCCGAGCTTCACCGCCTCGATGAGATGGTGCAGGTAGTCGGGTGAGTTGTGGCCCCAGGCCGCCAGATCGAAGCCCTCCAGGATGTTCAGGGTCTCGAGCATCTGGAACGCGGAGAACGGCGGCGGCATCGAGACGACCTCCCGCCCCCGATACGTGATCGCGAGCGGCGCGCGCCACTCGGGGCGGAAGGCGGCCAGATCCTCCTCCGCGAGCCAGCCGCCCGCCTCGCGCACCGCGCGCGCCACCGTGCGCGCGATCGGGCCGCGGTAGAACGCCTCCGCCCCGCCCTCCACCACCTGGCGGAACGTGGCGGCCAGCTCCTTGTAGGTGACGATCTTGCCGGGCCGCGGGCCCCCGTTGCCCAGGTAGAGCCGCTGGGCCTCCGCGGAGCGGCCGAGCTGCGCGCGCGCCTGCTCGAAGAACGACACGTTGGCGAACGTGAGCGGGACCCCGTTCTCGGCGAGATCGATGGCGGGCGCCAGCACCGCCTGACGCGGCATCGAGCCGAAGCGCTCGTGGGCCGCGAGCCAGCCCCCCAGGTTGCCGGGCGTCGCGCAGGCCTTCGGGCCGCCGGCCAGCTCGTCCTCGGTGCACCGGGCGGGATCGGCGGCGAGCGGCGCGGGCCCGAGGAAGTCCAGCACGTGGCGCTCGCGGGTCCGCGCCCGCGAGATCAGCATGAGCCCGATGCCGCCCGCGCCCGACATGAAGGGCTCCACCACGTTCAGCGTGGACGCGACCGCGACCGCGGCGTCCACCGCGTTGCCCCCCTCGAGGAGCATGCGGATGCCCGCCATCGAGGCGAGCGGGTGGGCCGATGCGACGGCGCCGCGGGTTCCCATGATCGTCGGACGGTAGGCTTGACGATGGGGCGGCATGCGCGTTTCCTCCGGGGACTCGGGGTGGCGACGACCTACGGCTCTCGGGGGCTCACGCGCGCAATGGTAGGCTCTGACCATGGCGGACGCAAGAATCCCTCCCGCCCTGGCCGACGCCCTCGCGCGCGCCCACTACATGTACGTCACGACCTACAGCCGCGACGGCAAGCCGGGCACGGTGCCCACCTGGCTCTGGCCGCACGAGGGCCACGTGTACTTCACGACCCGACGCGACAGCCTGAAGGCGCGCCGGATCCGGGCCAACGGGCGGGTCACCGTGCACGTCGGCCGGAAGGACGGCCCCGCCTTCGAGGGCCGCGCGGAATGGGTCGACGGGCGGGCCGACCTCGAGACCGCGCTGCTGTCGCACTACCGGCGCAAGTACTGGCTCCTGATCCCGCTGTTCATGGGCCGGTACATCCAGCGGGGGCTCGACACCGAGAAGAGCGTGCTGATCCGGATCACGCCTCTGACTTGAGCGCCGCGTTGACCGCGGCGGCGAGCTTCGTCATGTCGAAGGGCTTCTTGATCACCGCGTCGACGCGCCCCACCCCGCTCTCCACCGCGTCGGACCATCCGGTGAGCAGCAGCACCGGCAGGCCCTCGCGGCCCGCCTTCACCGCCCGGGCCACGTCCCAGCCGTTGACGTCGGGCATCCCGAGGTCGGTGATCACCAGGTCGAACGGGTCGCGCTCGAGGCACGCCAGCGCCTCCTGACCGCCGCCGGCCAGGGTCACCGAGTGGCCCTGGGCGTGCAGCACGTCGGCCAGCACCTCGCGCACGTCCGCCTCGTCGTCCACCACCAGGATGCGGCCGTGGCGCTCGCCGTCGCCGGATGCCGCCGGGGCCGGCGTCTCCACCACCGTGGTCGCGGGCACCCAGAAGACCACCGTCGTCCCGCGTCCCTCGCTGCTGTCCAGGGCGATGTCGCCGCCGTGGCCGCTCACGAGGCCGTAGGCGACGGCGAGGCCGAGCCCGAGCCGGCGCACGCCCTTCGTGGTGAAGAACGGCTCGAAGGCGCGCCCGCGCACGTCCTCCGGCATCCCGGGGCCGGAGTCGGCGACCGAGACCACCGCCCGGCCCGGCTCGCCCCAGGTGCGGATGGTGAGGCGGCCGCCCTGCGGCATGGCGTCCACCGCGTTCAGGATCAGGTTGGTGATCACCTCGCGAAGCTCCGAGTTGCGGCCCGAGACCGACGGCAGGGTGCCCGGCTCGAAGGTCAGCTCGATCTTCGCCCCGCGCACCTGGGCCTCGTGCTCCCACCGCGAGCGGGTCAGGTCGATGGACTCGCGCACGGTGGCGTTCAGGTCGAGCGGCGCCGCGCTGGCTCCGTGCCCGGCGCGGCTGAAGGCCTGGATGCGCCGCACCGTGTCCGCGGCGTCCAGGGCCGCCCGCTCGATGGTGCGCAGCGCCGGGCCGTTCTCCGGGTCGCGGTTGCGGTAGAGCAGGAGCTGGGTGCGCCCCAGCACCACCGCCATCAGGTTGTTCAGGTGGTGCGCGGCGCCGGCGGCCAGCTCGCCGACCGCGCGCAGCGTCGCGCCGCGCACCAGGGTGTCCTGGGCCGCCTGCAGCTCGTCGAGGGTCCGTCGCAGATCGCCGACGAGGCGCGCATTGTCCATGGCCAGCGCGGCCTGGCGGCCGAGGCCGGTCAGGGTGGCCTCGTCGCCACCGTCGAAGGGCCGCGGGCTGCGATGGAAGGCGCAGAGGGCCGCGATCGCCTCCCCGCCCGCGTCGGTGACCGGCACCGCGAGCAGGCTCACGATCCCCTCGTCCCGCGCCCACCCCGCGAAGGCGGCCGTCTCGCCGAAGCGCGGATCCTCCTGCCAGTCGTCGCTCCGCAGCGGGCGCTTGTCCGCCACCAGCACCGTGGCCGGCCGCTCGCCGGGCTCGAGGCGCAACGCGGTCACGCGGCGCACCCGCGTGCCCGCATCGGCGGCGAGCGCCAGGGCGCCCGTCGCCGGCTCGACCCGCAGGCACGCCGCGCCGTCGACGTGCAGCAGGCGCGGGATCTCGCGGACCACCGCCTCCAGCACCGTGGTGAGGTCGGGCGACGCGAGGGTGTCGGCGGCCACGCGCTGGAACGCCTCGATCTCGGCCAGCCGCCGCACCGTGTCCGAGTACAGGCGCGCGTTGCGGATGGCGAGGGCGGCGGAGGCGGTGAGGGCCTCGGCGAGCGCCATCTCCGCGGCGGTGAACTCGCGCCGCTCGCGGGTCATGCAGGACAGGATCCCGCTCACCGCGTCGTCGAGCAGGATCGGCACGCAGAGCAGCGAGACGAAGCCCTCCGCCTTGAACCAGGCGCGCTTCTCCAGGCGCGGGTCCTGCTGCACGTCGGTCAGGCTGAGCGGCTTGCGGTGGGCGAGCACCCAGCCCACGAGCGAGGAGCGGGTGGCCACGTGCTCGCGGGCGGGCAGCGGGGCCCGGATCCGGCCCCGGTGGGCGGCCAGGCGCAGGACCTCGCCCGAGTCGTCCAGCAGCCAGATGCGCGCGACGTCGGTCTCGAGACGACGGTGGGCGATCTGGGCGAGGCGGTCGAGGACTTCCGTCAGATCGAGCGTCGAGGTGAGCAGCCGGCTCGCCTCCGCGAGGATTTCGACCTCCTGCGGGCTCGGATCGATCATCGGGTCGGCTGGAACTGCATGATAGCGCACCCCGGCGCGCTCTCGCCAGAACCGTGGCGGCCTTGACCCCCCCACCCTTTGGACGTAGCATTCCTCCAGCCGTCACCACGCGGGAGCTCGGTGGCTCGGGCTGAGAGGGCAGCGGGAACGCTGCCGACCGCTACAAACCTGACCTGGGTAATGCCAGCGAAGGGAGGCCTTGCATGTCCAGCCGCAAGATCTATCTGCCCGGATCCAATCCCTCGGTGCGCGTGCCCGTGCGCGAGGTGACCCTTTCCAACGGTGAACGCCTGCATCTCTACGACACGAGCGGGCCCTACACCGATCCGGCGTACAGGCCCGACGTGAAGCAGGGCCTGCCGCCGCTGCGCCGCCACTGGATCCTCTCCCGCAACGACGTCGAGCCGGGCGCGGGCGGCCGCTGGGGCCTGCGGGCCAAGCCGGGCCGGCGGGTGACCCAGATGCACTACGCCCGCCGGGGCGAGATCACCCCCGAGATGGAGTTCGTGGCGGCGCGGGAGGGCATGAGCCCCGAGGTGGTGCGCGAGGAAGTGGCGCGCGGACGCGCCATCATCCCGGCGAACATCAACCACCCGGAGACCGAGCCGATGATCATCGGCCGGAAGTTCCTGGTGAAGATCAACGCGAACATCGGCAACTCCGCGGTCTCCTCCTCCATCGAGGAGGAGGTGGAGAAGATGACCTGGGCCACCCGCTGGGGCGCCGACACCATCATGGATCTCTCCACCGGCAAGAACATCCACGAGACGCGGGAGTGGATCCTGCGCAACTCGCCGGTGCCGGTGGGGACGGTGCCGATCTACCAGGCCCTCGAGAAGGTGCACGGCCGGGCGGAAGAGCTCACCTGGGAGATCTACCGGGACACCCTCATCGAGCAGGCCGAGCAGGGCGTGGACTACTTCACGATCCACGCCGGAGTGCTGCTGCGCTACGTGCCCCTCACCGCCCGGCGCGTGACCGGCATCGTGTCGCGGGGCGGCTCCATCATGGCCAAGTGGTGCCTGGCCCACCACCAGGAGAGCTTCCTCTACACCCGCTTCCGCGAGATCTGCGAGCTGATGGCCGCCTACGACGTCGCCTTCTCGCTCGGCGACGGCCTCCGTCCCGGCTCGATCGCCGACGCCAACGACGCCGCCCAGTTCGCCGAGCTGGAGACGCTGGGCGAGCTGACCCGCATCGCCTGGGAGCACGACTGCCAGGTGATGATCGAGGGCCCCGGCCACGTCCCGATGCACCTGATCAAGGAGAACATGGACCGGCAGCTCCAGGTGTGCCACGAGGCGCCGTTCTACACGCTGGGGCCCCTGGCCACCGACATCGCGCCCGGCTACGACCACATCACCTCGGCCATCGGCGCCGCCCTGATCGGCTGGCTCGGCACGGCCATGCTCTGCTACGTCACGCCGAAGGAGCACCTGGGCCTCCCCAACAAGCAGGACGTGAAGGACGGGGTGATCGCCTACAAGATCGCCGCCCACGCCGCCGACCTGGCCAAGG
>DASRHC010000037.1:0-25941 GCA_035650715.1 Candidatus Methylomirabilota bacterium
GCTCCAAGGTCTCGCGCTCGTCAGCGGTGATCGTCACAGGAGGCATCGGGCGTCCGGTGCGCATCGGCGTTCTCCTTTCACTACTGAGAACACCCGACACGCACAATTTGTTTCACTCATTTCTGGGACAGGACACTAGCATCGGCCACTCCAAAGGACTCCTCCCATGGCCATTCGCGTCGCCGGCATCGAGGTCGGTCACTGGCACTCCCTCTTCGACGCGGCCTATCTGCGGCATCTCGTCCAGATGCCGGACGTGGCGCTGGTCGCGGTGCAGGACAGCGACGGCGCGCTCGCGCGCAAGCGCGCGGCCGAGGTCGGCAACCCGCCGGTCTTCACCGACTACGTCCGCATGCTGGAGGAGACGAAGCCCGACTTCGTGATGGCCCTGGGCCGCCACCGGCAGATGGCGCGCATCGCCCACGACCTGCTCGACCGCCGCGTGCCGTTCCTCATGGAGAAGCCCATGGGCATCAGCGCGGAGGAGGTGCAGTCGGTGGCCGACAAGGCGGCCCGGCTGGGCGTCTTCGCGGCGGTGCCGCTGTCGCAGCGCTACCAGCCCTTCGCGATCCGCGCGCACGAGCTGCTGGCGGCGGGCCGCTTCGGCCCGCTCTCCCACATCTACGTGCGACTCAATCGCCCCGGCCCCGCGCGCTACCCGGCGTGGGACTCGGCGTGGATGCTCGACCCCGCGGAGGCGGGCGGCGGCTGCCTGCGCAACCTGGGCCCGCACGGCCTCGACATCTTCCTGCACCTGACCGGCGAGGACGCGCACGTCACCGGCGCCCAGATCAGCACACGCGCGCACGGCCAGAGAGTCGAGGACTACGCCTCGGTGCTCCTGCGCTCGGCCGGCGGCGTGCTGGGCACGATCGAGGTCGGCAACACCTTCCCGCGCGTCGGCACCGACGGCGAGTGGAAGATCGCCGGCCGCGACGCGATCCTCACCGTGAAGGACAACGTCATGAAGCTCGCCACCGCGGAGGGCGACCAGGTGACGCCCGGCACCGAGATCGAGGCGCCCTACTACACCACCATCCGCGACGCGCTCGACTGCTGGCAGCGGGGCGCGCCGGCGCCGATCGGCGTGGCGGACTGCGCGCGCGTGGCGCGCCTCATCGACCAGGCCTACGCCCTGGCCGCCCGCGCCGACTGATCGGCGCCCCCGCCGGGGGGATCGGCACCGGCCACCAGGAACCCGCCCCGCCGAAGGCCGCGCATCCGGGACGTCGCCGTCCCGCCGGGGAACTTTGCTCGGATCGGCTGGTTGTCACCGTCAGGGGTCCGCGCGCATCTCAAGAGTGTGGACCGGAGGACTGCGACGATGACGACCGGGAAGGCGACGAAGGGCTACGCGCGGCGCCTCGTGCTGGGCGGCCTGCTCGCGGCGGCCGCGGGCGGGGTGCTGGCCGGCTGCGCCTCGATGCCGCAGGGGCCGACCTATACGGAGGAGGAGCTGAAGGCCATCTGCGAGCGCCGCGGAGGCTGGTGGCGCGGCAATCTGATCCCCGGCTTCTGCGAGTACCAGACCGCCTCCACCCAGGCCCCCTGACGGGGTCAGGTCTTACATTCCGACATCTTGCCGCCGGCGATGGCCCGGGCTATCGCCGGCGCGCCGGCGGCTTGCCGAACGCCCGCAAGATCTCGCGAGCCATCAGGGCTCCCCTTAGCCGCAGCACCCGCCGGGCGGTGACCGCGCGCGCGGCCGCCGGCCAGCCGAAGTAGCCGAGCCCACCCGGTAAGATCTCCTCGAACGTCCGCGCGCCCTTGCGGAGCGCGGCGCCCCAGTCCACCCAGGCCGGCGGCAGCCGGCGGATCACGCGGCGCCGCGCCAGCTCCGGGCGCCGGGCCAGCACCAGCGCGGTCTCCAGCTCCCCCGAGTGCCACTCGAAGGCGGGGCGCGGGCTTCGCGCGAGACGCAGGACGCGCGGGCTCAGCATGGCGGCCCGGGTCGCGGCCTCGGGGCTGAACCCGGCGAACTGGATGTGCAGCCGGCCGCCGCCGGGTGCCCGCTTCTTGCGCAGCGCGCGCTTGGCCTCCGCCATCGCGCGCACGTGGGCCTGGTCGGCCTGATAGCTCGCCAGCACGAAGCGCCGGAACCCGGGGCGGGCGAGGCTCCAGACGATCTCGACGATCGCGCGGCGAAGCGTGGCGCCCGACAGGGAGACCGTGCCCGCCCACGCCGCCGCCAGCGGGCTCGCCCCGTACGGCAGCGCGGGCGCCAGCACCACGCGATAGCCGGCGCGCTCCAGGTGCGGCGCCACCGTCTCCGCCAGCGCCTCCGCGCCCAGCCAGTCGACCAGCAGCGGCAGGTGTGGACCGTGCTGCTCCACCGCCCCCAGCGGCAGCATCACCACCGAGCGCGGATCCCGCGCGAGCCGGGCGGCCTCCGGGTAGGTGCGCTCGGCGAGGCGGATCATCGAGGCGTATGCTAGCGGACCCGTTGACGTCCCGCCAGGTGGACGTCGACTCGGCGGCGCGAGCCGCCTAGAGCGTCGAGGCATGGCGATCCGCACCAAGCGCTGGACGCGACTCGAGTACGAGCGCCTGATCGATCTCGGCGCCTTCGGGCCCGACGACCGGGTCGAGCTGCTCGGTGGGCAGCTGGTCGTGCGGGAGCCGCAGGGCCGTGCCCACGCCACCGCGGTCCGGCTCGTCACCCACGCGCTCCGGAGCGCGTTCGGGTCCGGCTGGGTCATCGAGGCGCACCTGCCGGTCCCTCTCGACGAGGAATCGGAGCCCGAGCCCGACGTCACCGTCGTGGCCGGAGCCCCGCGCGATGTCCTCGCCACGCATCCCAGCCGTCCCGCCCTCGTGGTCGGGGTCGCGCTGGCGAGCCTCTCGCTCGACCGGACCGAGAAGGCCGGCCTCTACGCCCGCGCGAGCGTCGAGGACTACTGGATCGTCAACCTGGTCGACCACGTGCTGGAGGTCTACCGCGATCCGCGCGCGGACGCGGCGGCGCCCCACGGCTGGCGATACGAGTCGGCGCGCGTCCTGCAGCGGCTCGACCGCGTGCGGCCGCTCGCGGCGCCGAGCGCGGAGATCCGCGTGGCCGATCTGCTGCCCTAGCCGACCCGACCGGCCGCGCCGGAGGTTGCCCCGCCGGCCGACGCGCCGAGATGCTCGCGAACCTGCTCCGGTGTGAAGCCCAGCAGGTCCCGCAGCACCGCCTCGGTGTCGGAGCCCGGTCCCGTCGACCAGTACGCCACGCGCCCCGGCGTGCGCGAGAGGATCGGCACGACGCCCTGGGTGACGACCTCGCCCAGCGCGGGGTGCGTGAGGCGCAGGAGGTCGCCGCGGCTCCAGCAGTGCGGCTCGTTCACGAGGTCGGCCACCGAGTTGACCACGGTGGCGCCGAGGCCGGCGGCGCGCAGTCGGGCGACCGCCTCGCCGGCGGGGAGCCCGGCCACGAGCCGGACCAGCCCCTCTCGCGCGGCCCCCGACGGATCGCCGGGCGCGCCGGAGTCGCCGCCCGTCTGGCCCAGGCGCTGGAGCGCCTGGGCGATCTCCGGAAGCGACGCGGCCGAGACCGCCACGAAGCGGCCGTCCGCCGCCTCCACCGTGACGCTGGCCGGGTAGAGCGGCCAGTCGCCTCCCGCGCGCTCGCGCCGGATGCCGAGGGCGGTGCGCGCCGGCAAGAGATCACCGGTCAGGCGCAGCGCGGCCTCGAACATCGCGGTGTCGACCACCTGCCCCTGCCCGTCCGCGTCGCGCCGGAGCAGCGCGGCCATCGTGCCCAGCACGTTGAAGAGCGCGGTGGTGTAGTCGCCCGACATCGCGCCGTCGCGGATCGGCGGCCGGTCCGGCCAGCCGTTCAGATAGGTGATGCCCCCGAAGGCCAGGCCCACCGGGTTGAACGCGGCGCGCCCGGTGTAGGGCCCGGTCTGGCCGAAGCCGGAGGAGCGCAGCAGCACGAGGCGCGGGTTCGCCTCCCGCAGGACGTCGGGGCCGAGCTTCCAGCGCTCGAGCGTGCCGGGGCGGAAGTTCTCGACGACCACGTCGCACACCCGCACGAGATCCAGGAACAGCTCGCGCCCGCGCGGGCTGCGGACATCGAGCGCGAGGCTCCGCTTGTTGCGGTTGGTGACGATGGTGCCGGGGCTGGTGCGCGCCCAGGTGTCGGCGGCGCCGCCGGCGGGCGGCAGCTCGATCATGATCACGTCCGCGCCGAAGTCGCCGAGGATCGCGGCGGCGGCCGGGCCCGCGAGCCACTGGGAGAGGTCGAGCACGCGCAGACCCGCGAGCGCGCCGCCCGCCTCGTGGGCGCCGGGCGTGACGCGGGCAGCGTCGATCGATCCGGCGACCGCGCCCGGCGCGGACGACCGCGAGCCCGTGGCCGCCGCCATCGCCGCCCGCACCGCCTCCGTGTGCTCCCCCAGCCGCGGCGCCCGCGCCGGATCCGCGGCGGGCGTCCGCGTCAGCTTCGGCACCGCCCCCGGCGCCACGAACGGCTGCCCGCCCGTCGAGACCAGGCGCAGCAGCGCCTGGCGCGCCTTCACGTGCTCGTCGGCCAGGATCTCGTCCGCCGAGCGTACCGCGGTGCCGGCCACGCCGACCGCCGCGAAGCGCGCCTCGACCTCCAGGAGATCGTGGCGGCCGATCCAGTCGCCCACCAGCGCGTCGGCGGCGGCGCGGTTGGCCAGGCGCGCGGCGCTCGTGGCGAAGCGCGGATCCTCCGGCGCGTCCGGCGCCTCGATCGCCTCGCAGAGCCGGGCGAACGGCTGATCGCCCGCGCCCGAGACCGCGACCCAGCCGCCGTCGCGCGTGCGATAGACGTTGGCCGGCACCACCACCGGCGACTCGGTGCCGAGGCGCCGGGCCACCTCGCCGGAGCGCGCGTGCCGCACCACGATCTCCTCCTGCAGCCGCAGGCACGTCTGGTAGAGGCCGATGTCGGCCACCTGCCCGTGCCCGCTGCGCCGGGCGTGGAAGACGGCCATCAGCAGCGCGCCGGCGCCCTGGATCGCGGTCCACCCCTCGGCCAGCGGCACCGTGACCGGCGCGGGCGCGCGGTCCGGGAAGCCGGTGATGAACTGCACGCCCGAGAAGGCCTGCGCGATGCGGTCGTCGCCACGCTCGCCCGCGAGCGGCCCGGTCTGCCCGAAGGGCGAGATGCGCAGCACCGACAGACGCGGGTTCTCCTGCGCGAGCGTCTCCGGCGAGAGGCCCGCCGCCTCCAGGCGGCCGGGCCCGAGATCCTCGATCAGCGCGTCGGCCCACGCGAGCAGCGGGCGCCACTGCGCGCTCGACAGGTCCGCCGGCTCCACCCGCACCGAGAGCTTGCCGCGATTCTCCGACTGGAAGTAGAGCGAGTCCTCGCCCGGCAGCCCGGGGCCGCGCCGGCGCATCGGCGACCCGCCGGCCGGCTCGACCTTGATCACGGTGGCGCCCAGGTCGGCCAGCAGCCCGCCCGTCAGCTCACCCGCGAACGTCTCCGCCAGCTCCAGGACGACCAGGCCGGACAGGGCCCCGCCGCGGTCGGCGCCGGGCAGAGCCGCGAGGGGCGACGGGGCCCCGGACGCGGTCATCGGACGCGCCTCACGCGATCCCGAAGATGCGGGCCGCGTTGCCGTAGAGCCACTTCTCCTTCACCGAGTCCTTGAGCGGCAGCCCCAAGTACTCCTGGATGAGCGTCTCGTACGGCTGGCCGACGAGCCCGGCCGAGAGGCCGACCAGCACCTTGTCCTGGATGAGCGTGTTGCCGAATTGCATCAGCATCTCCCAGCCCGACCCGGGCTGGCCGAGATAGCGGGCGCGATGGGCCGAGGTGTCCATGTAGAGCCTCGGATGCCGCCGCACCAGCGCCACCATCTCGTTCACCCACGGCCAGCCGCCGAGGCCGCCGACGATGGTCAGCTCCGGGAAGTCCAT
The DNA here is from genome assembly GCA_035650715.1 of Candidatus Methylomirabilota bacterium. GTDB lineage: Bacteria > Methylomirabilota > Methylomirabilia > Rokubacteriales > CSP1-6 > CAMLFJ01. The sequence goes on from DASRHC010000037.1 coordinate 5,875, forward strand.
CGCCACCTGGTCGAGGTGGCGCGGGTGGCCCAGGTCGTAGGGCCGGTCGTTGGCGTAGTTCATCGACGAGTAGATGCGCACCGGGATGCCCAGCTCGGCCGCCTTCGTGTAGAGCGGGTAGTAGCGGCGGTCGCTCGCGGGCAGACAGTCGACCAGGGCCGAGACGCCGAGGGCGCTGAAGCCCTCCTCCCGCACCAGCCGCTCCAGCTCCCGCACCCCCGCCATGCCCTTGTGGACGTTGACGCTGATGCGGGCCAGGCCGATGAAGCGCCCGGGGTAGCGGCGCATCAGCTCGCCCACCTCCGCGTTGGTGACGCCGAACGGCACCGAGCGGACGATGCCGAGGTCGGCGATGTGCTTCATGTAGGTGTCGAGATCCGTCTTCGGCCGCGGGTCGTGGCCCTCGCTGCGCGAGCGGAAGATGCGGCCGTAGTTGGCCATCCCGTACCCGGCGGGCTCGGTGCCCCCGGCGGGCGGCCCCGCCGCGGCCGCGCGTTTCTGCTCGTATTCCGCCCCGTAGGGGACGTTGCACTCCATGTCGATGATCCGGAGTCCCTGCGCCATCTCGAAGCCTCCCGCGCCGGCCGAGTGCTCTCTCGTTCGTGGACGCGCCGCATACAGTACCGCGATCAGCCGCGTCTTGACAGTGTGGCGATCCGACCGCAGTATCCCCGCATCACCCGGACCCGGGCCTGGCCCGGCAGCCTCCATTCGCCAAGGAGACCCCGTGAAGACGATTGTGACCGCCCTGCTCGCGATCCTGTCGCTGCTGCCCGCCTCCGCGGGCGCCGAGACCGTGCTCCGCATCGGCCTGAACGACGAGCCCGACGCGCTCGACCCGACGATCAGCCGCGCCTACACCGGCCGCCTGGTCTTCGCCGCGCTCTGCGACAAGCTCTTCGACGTCACGCCCGACCTGAAGATCGTGCCCCAGCTGGCCACCGGCTACGAGTGGGCCCCGGACCACAAGGCGATCGTCATCAAGCTGCGGCCGGGGGTGCGCTTCCAGGACGGCGAGCCGTTCAACGCCGAGGCCGTCAAGTTCAACCTCCAGCGCCACCAGACCACCCCGGGCTCCTTCCGCAAGTCGGAGATCGGCGAGATCGAGTCCGTCGACGTGGTCGACGACCTCACGGTGCGTCTCCACCTCTCGAAGCCGCTCGTGCCCCTGCTGGCCGCCTTCACCGACCGCGCGGGCATGATGGTCTCGCCCAAGGCCGCGAAGGCCCTCGGCGACAAGCTCGGCACCCAGCCGGTCTGCGCGGGGCCGTACAAGTTCGTGCAGCGGGTGGCCCAGGGCAAGATCGTGCTGGAGAAGGTGCCCGACTACTGGGACAAGGCCGCCTTCTCCATCGACCGCATCGAGTTCGTGCCCATCACCGACTCGTCCTCCCGCCTGGCCAGCCTGCGCTCCGGCGACCTGCAGATGATCGAGCGCGTGTCGCCCACCGACCTCGCGGAAATCCGTGGGGACAGCAAGCTGAAGGTCACGGGCGTGCCCGAGCTGGGCTACCAGATGATCCCGCTGAACGTGGCCAACGGCCCCAAGAGCAAGCTGTTCTCCGACGCGCGGCTGCGTCAGGCCCTCGACCTGGCGATCGACAGAGAGACGCTGGTGAAGACGGTGTTCGGGGGCGAGTACATCGCGGGCAACCAGTTCGTCAGCCCCGAGAGCCCGTACTACGACAAGAAAGTTCCGGTGGGCAAGCGCGACGTCGCCCGGGCCAAGCAGCTCCTGAAGGACGCCGGCCAGCCCAACCTCGCCTTCACCCTGCTGCTGCCGCCGGAGCGCGACCGGCAGGAGGCGGCGCTGGTGCTGCAGGCCATGTGGGCGGAGGCCGGCATCACCGCCAATCTCCAGACGATGGAGAACGTGACGATGCTGCAGTCCGGGCGCAAGGGCGACTTCGAGGCCTACTTCACCTTCTGGAGCGGCCGGCCCGATCCCGACGGCAACGTCTACTCGTTCACGACCTGCAAGGGCGCGCAGAACGACCAGCACTACTGCAACGCCGACGTGGACGCGCTCCTGACCAGGGCCCGCCAGGTCGCCGACCGGGCCGAGCGCAAGAAGCTCTACGACCAGGCCACCGAGATCATGGCGAAGGACGTCCCGCGGCTGATCCTCTGGCACCGCCGCGTGTTCACCGGCTTCAGCGCGCGGGTGCAGGGCTTCACGCCCTACCCCGACGGGATCATCCGCTTCCGCGGGCTGAAGCTCGCCAACTGACCCGGGCGGCATGGCGCTCTGGCTCTACGTGGCGCGCCGGCTGGCGGTGCTGGTGCCCACGCTGTTCTTCGTCTCGGTGCTGATCTTCTCGCTGCAGCAGCTCCTGCCCGGCGACGCGGCCATCGCGCTGGCCGGCGAGGAGAACGACCCCGAGGCCATCGCGGCCATCCGCGCCCGCTACCATCTGGACAGGCCGGTGGCGGTGCAGTACGGCATCTGGCTCGGCCGCGTGCTCACGGGCGACTTCGGCGAGTCGCTGCGCAGCCGCATCCCGGTACGCGAGCTGCTCGCCTCCAAGCTGCCGGTCACGGTGGAGCTCGCGCTCTGCTCGATGCTGGTGGCGCTCTGCATCGGCATCCCCGCCGGCATCCTGTCCGCCACCCGCAAGGGCACCGCGGTGGACGTGGTGGCCAACTTCCTCGCGCTCTCCGGGCTGTCGGTGCCGCACTTCTGGCTCGGCATCATGCTCATCCTGCTGTTCGCGGTGCGCCTGGGCTGGCTGCCCGCCTCCGGCTACGTGCCGCCGTGGGAAGATCTGCGCCGCAACCTGACCACGATCCTGCTGCCCGCGTTCGTGCTGGGCACCGGGGTGGCCGGCGTCATCATGCGCCACACCCGGAGCGCCATGCTGCAGACCCTGGGCGCCGACTACGTGCGCACCGCGCGGGCCAAGAGCGTGCCCGAGCGCCTGGTGGTGCTCAAGCACGCCCTGCGCAACGCGCTGATCCCGGTCATCACCCTGGGCGCCATCGAGTTCGGCCGCCTGCTCTCGGGCGCCGTCCTCACCGAGCAGGTCTTCGCCATCCCCGGCTTCGGCAAGCTGCTGGTCGACGGCGTGTTCAACCGCGACTACGCGGTGGTGCAGGCGGTGGTGCTGGTCTCGGCGACGCTCTACGTGCTCCTGAACCTGGGCGCGGACATCCTCTACTTCCTGGCCAATCCGCGCCTGCGGGGCTCCACGTGAGCGTGACCCCGGCGATCCTCGCCGCGCCGGCCCCGGTGGCCGCGCCCCGGCGGCGCTACAAGGCGGCGCGCCAGCTCGCCCGCCGGCCCGCGGCCCTCGCCGCGCTCGTGGTGATCGTGGCCTTCATCGTGGCCGCCGTCGCCGCGCCGCACCTGGCCCCCTACGACCCGGCCGCCATCGACTACCGCGCGCTCCGCAAGCCGCCGTCCGCCGCGCACCCGCTGGGCACCGATGAGGTCGGCCGCGACGTGCTCTCGCGCGTGCTCTGGGGCGCGCGCGCCTCGCTCCTGGCCGGCGTCATCCCGGTCACCATCGCGGTCGCGCTGAGCGTGCCGCTCGGCCTGCTCTCCGGCGTGGTCGGCGGCTTCGTCGACGGGCTCATCATGCGCATCAACGACGCCATGCTCTCGATCCCGTTCCTGATCGTGGCCATCGCGCTGGCCGCGTTCCTGGGGCCGGGCCTCGGCAACGCCATGATCGCGATCGGGATCGCGGCCCTGCCCACCTTCGTGCGGCTGGTGCGCGGCACCGTGCTGGCCATCCGCACCGAGGAGTTCGTGGAAGCCGCGCAGGCGCTCGGCTGCTCGCGCCCCCGGGTGGCGGTGCGCCACATCCTGCCCAACACGCTGCCCCCGCTCTTCGTGCAGGCGTCCATCACGGTGGCCGCCGCCATCATCGCGGAGGCGAGTCTCTCGTTCCTCGGGCTGGGCCAGCAGCCGCCCGCGCCGTCGTGGGGCAGCATGCTGAACGCGGCCCAGCGCTATCTCTCGCAGGCGCCGTGGATGGCGCTCTATCCCGGGCTCATGATCTTCGGCATCGTGATGGCCCTGAACGTGCTGGGCGACGGGCTGCGCGATGTGCTGGACCCCCGGCACCAGTAGACGTATGGTCCCTCCAGGAGGTCTCCCATGAGCGACGTGTGCATGACCCCGATCACCGGTCCCAAGGCCTGGCGCGGCGACGTCCTCGGTCGCGACACCTCGTGGATCGTCACGCTGACCGCCGCCGAGATCGCCGACGTCGACCGCGCCCTCGCCACCGCGAAGGCCTCCGGGCTGCCGCTCGAGCAGATCCAGCGCGAGCACTTCCCGCTGACCGCGATGCGCCGGCGCCTGGAGGCGGCGGTGAACGAGATGTACGACGGCCGCGGCTTCGTGGTACTGCGCGGGCTGCCGGTCCAGCGCTACCGCGACGAGGACGTGGGCCTCATCTTCTGGGGCTTCGGCCGCTACATGGGCGCCCCGCTCTACCAGAACCCGCAGGGCGAGCTGCTCGGCCACGTCTACGACCACGGGCGGACCTACGGCAACATCGACGTGCGCGGCTACGAGACCAACGCGTACCTGCCCTACCACACCGACGCGGGCGACATGGTGGGCCTGCTCTGCCTGCGCCGGTCGCTCGAGGGCGGCCTCAGCAGCCTCGTCAGCTCCACGACCGTGCACAACGAGATCCTGCGGCAGCACCCCGAGTACCTGGGGCTGCTCTACAACGGCTTCTATTACATCCGCCGGGAGGCGGCCCTCACCGAGCGCGGCGTCTCCGACCGGCCCATCCCGGTCTTCGGCTACCAGGACGGCGTGGTGAGCTGCCGCTACATCCGCAACCAGATCAACGCGGGCGCGGTGAAGCGCGAGGTGCCGCTCACCACGTTCGAGCGGGCCGCGCTCGACTTCATGGACGAGCAGACCCGCCGCCCGGACCTGCGACTGGACATGGACCTGCAGCCCGGCGACATCCAGTTCATCAACAACTACACGGTCCTGCACTCCCGCACCGGCTTCGTGGACGGGCCCGAGCCCCACCAGAAGCGGCACATGCTGCGCCTGTGGCTGAAGTTCCCGAAGGTGTGGCCGCTCAGTCCCGAGTTCCCCACCCACATGGGGTACACGCCGTCGAAGGACACGCCGGAGCTGGTCGAAGCCGAGCGGTAGCCCGGTTGCGCCCGCGGAGCGCCCGCGCATAATAGCGTCCATCCGCCCGCCCGCGGTCGGAGGGCTCGCATGCTCGTGCGGTTCTGGGGAACGCGTGGATCCCTCGCCAAGCCGGGGCCCACCACGGTGCGCTATGGCGGCAACACCTCCTGCGTGGAGGTGCGCCTCGCCGATCGCACGCTCATCGTGCTGGATTGCGGCACCGGCGCGCACGCGCTCGGACAGGCGCTGCAGTCCGCGGGCGCGGGCCTGCTGCGCGGCCACCTGCTGATCACCCACACGCACTGGGACCACATCCAGGGCTTCCCCTTCTTCGCGCCGCTCTTCGTGCCCGGCAACGAATGGGATCTCTACGCGCCCGGCAGCGGCGGGCAGCAGCTCGAAACGACGCTCGCCGGCCAGATGGAGTACACGTACTTTCCGGTCACCCTCGACCAGCTCGATGCCACCATCCGGTTTCACGACCTGGTCGAGAGCCACTTCTCCATCGGAGAGTCCCGCATCGTCACGCAGTACCTGAACCACCCGGCGCTCACCCTCGGCTATCGTCTCGAATCCGAGGGCGTCATCGTGGTGTACGTCGCCGATCACGAGCCGCATGCGCGGGAGGCCAGCCCGTCGGGCCCGACGGGTGGCCCGCTGCACCAGGAGGACCAGCGGCACGTCCGGTTCCTGGCCGGAGCGGACCTCGTGATCCACGACGCGCAGTACACCGCCGCGGAGTACCCGAAGCGGATCGGCTGGGGGCACAGCCCCGCGGAGTGGGCGGTGGACTACGCGCTCGCGGCGGGGGCCCGGCGCCTGGCCCTCTTCCACCACGATCCCTCGCGGGACGACGACGCGGTGGACCGCCTGGTCGAGATCTGCCGGGCGCGGGTCCGCGCCGCCGGCGGCCGCCTGGAGGTGTTCGGCGCCGCCGAGGGCCAGGCCATCGAGGTCACCGCCGCCGAGGGGCCGATCGCATATCCGATACGCGCCGGGACACCCGCGCCGGAGGCCCCCGACACGCAGGAGCCGCTCACGGTGCTGGTGGCCGACGACGATCCGACCATCGTGGCGCTGCTGTCCGCCACCTTGCGGCAGGACGGTTTCCGGGTGCTCACCGCCGGCGATGGCGAGGCCGCGCTGCGGGTGGCGCGCGCCGAGCGGCCCGCCCTGATCCTGCTCGACTGGCGGATGCCGGCGCTCGAAGGTGTCGAGGTCACGCGCGCGCTCAGGAGCGACACCGACCCCTATCTGCGCGGCGTGCCGATCGTGCTCCTCACCGGCGAGACCGGGAGCGAGAACACGGCGGCCGGCTTCGCGGCGGGGGTGACGGACTATCTGATCAAGCCGTTCAAGGCTCCGTTCGTGCGGGCGCGGGTCCGCGCCTGGCTCGTGCGCGGAGGCGCGCCGACCGTGACCGGGCCATGACGCGGTCGCGCGAGGCCCGCCTCCGGTCGGCCGCGCGGGCGGCCTGTGTCCTCGCGTGGCTGATCAGCGCCGGCGCGCTGCTCGGGTGGCAGCTCGACGTGTCGCGCCTCCGCGCCCTGCTGGCCGGACACGTGGCCATGAATCCCGCCACCGCGCTCACGTTCGTGCTGGCCGCGGGCTCGCTCTGGGTTCTCACGGGTGCGTCCGGCGCGCGGCGGGCAGTCGGGTGGGCGCGGGCGGCGGCGGCGGTGGTCGCGCTCGTGGGCGCCGTCACCATCGCCGGATACGTCGTCGGCGAGAACCTCGGGCTGGATCAGCTGCTGTGGAGCGCCCGGCTGGGCGACAACCGGATCGCGCCCAACACCGGCGTCAATTTTGTGTTCCTCGGCATCGCGCTGCTGCTGCTCGACCGGCAAACCCGCCGCGGAATATGGCCCGCGCCGCTCGTCCTGCTCGTGCCGATCACCATCTCCACGACCTCGCTCCTCGGCTACGTGTACCGCGTCGGCGAGCTGTACGGCACCGCCTGGTTCATCCCGATGGCGCTGCCGAGCGCGATCGCGTTCCTCGCGCTGTCCCTCGGCGCGCTCTGGGCCCGCCCGCAGCGGGGCCTCGTCGCGGTGGTGACCTCCGACCAGCCGGGCGGGGTCCTCGCGCGCCGGCTCCTGCCCGCCGCCGTGGCCATTCCCCTCCTGCTCGGCTGGCTGAAGCTCCTGAACGACCGTCGAGGGCTCCTGCCGCCCGAGCTGGGCCTGGCCATCGCGGTCATGCTCGCCATCCTCCTGTTCACCGTCCTCATCTGGGCGACCTCCCGGTTCCTCAATCGCGTGGACGAGGAGCGCAAGGCCGGCGAGGACCGGCTGGTGACGCAGTACGCGACGACGGCGATCCTGGCCGAGGCCCCGACGCTCGCCGACGCGCTGCCACGGCTCCTGGAGGCGATCAGCCGCAGTCTCGACTGGAGCCTCGCGATCCAGTGGAGTCTCGACCCCGAGCACCAGGTGCTCCGGTGCGGCGAGACGTGGATCGCGCCGGGCGCCCGCGGCCAGGCGGTGGCCGATCGGAGCCGGGCCATGACCTTCACGCGGGGCGTGGGCCTGCCGGGCCGGATCTGGGCGTCGGGGCACTCCGCGTGGATCGTGGACGTGCAGCGGGATACGAACTTCCCCCGCGGGGCCAGCGCGGCCCGGGACGGGCTGCACGGGGCGTTCGGCTTTCCCGTGGTGGGCCCGAGCGGATTCCTCGGGGTGATGGAGTTCTTCAGCCCGGAGCTGCGGAATCCCGACGAGAACCTCCTGCGGATGTTCGAGGCCGTCGGCCACCAGATCGGCCAGTTCATCGAGCGCAAGATCGTGCAGGCCGAGCTGGAGCGCGCCAAGGCGGCGGCCGAGGCGGCCACCCAGGCGAAGTCCGAGTTCCTGGCCAACATGAGCCACGAGATCCGGACCCCGCTGAACGCCATCATCGGGATGTCGACCCTGATGATGGACACGCGCCTGGACCCCGAGCAGCGGGAGTTCACCGAGACCATCCGCACCAGCGGCGATCATCTCCTCGCGCTCATCAACGACATCCTCGACTTCTCGAAGATCGAATCCGGCATGCTGGAGCTGGAAGAAGCGCCGTTCGACCTGCGCGAGTGTATCGAGGATGCGCTCCAGCTCGTCGCCCCCCGGGCTCGCGAGAAGCGCCTGGAGCTCGCCTACGTGCTCGAGGACGGGACTCCGGTCCGGCTGCGGGGCGACGCCGCGCGCGTGCGGCAGGTCCTGGTCAACCTCCTGGGCAACGCGGTGAAGTTCACCGAGAGGGGCGAGATCGGCGTCTCCGTGCAGTCGCGCGAGCTCGCGCCGCGGCGGCACGAGCTGCACTTCGTGGTCCGGGACACCGGCATCGGCATCCCCGCCGACCGGTTCGACCGCCTCTTCAAGTCGTTCAGCCAGGTGGACGCCTCCACGAACCGCCGCTACGGCGGCACCGGGCTCGGCCTGGCCATCTGCAAGCGCTTGACCGAGCGGATGGGCGGTCGGATCCGGGTGGAGAGCGAGCCCGACAAGGGCTCGGCCTTTCACTTCACGATCCAGGTGGACTCGCTGGAGGGGCTCGAGGCGACGAGGCCCGACGGCGGCGCGATCGCGCTCGCCGGCCGGCGCGTGCTCATCGTCGACGACAACGCGACCAATCGCCGGCTCCTGAAGCTTCAGACCGAGAAGTGGGGCATGTTCAGCCGGGAGACCGATTCCCCGGCGGAAGCCCTGGCGTGGATCGGACGCGGGGATCCCTACGACATCGCGCTGCTCGACTATCAGATGCCGGGCATGGACGGCATCGCCCTCGCGCGGGCGCTCCGGCGGCTGCCGGGCGCCCGCTCGCTGGCCCTCATCCTGCTGTCCTCGGTGAATCGGCCGCCGATCCCCGACGAGGCCGAGACGCGCTTCGCCGCCGTGCTCTCCAAGCCGCTCAAGATGTCCCAGCTGCGGGAGGGGCTCTGGCACGCGCTGGGTCCGAAGCCCGCGCTCCCGGCCGCGGTCGAGCGGGCGGCCGAGCCGGCCTCGTCCCCCACCGTGCCGCTGCGGATCCTGCTCGCCGAGGACCATCTCCTCAATCAGCGCGTCGCGCTGCGGATGCTCGAGCGGCTCGGCTACCGGGCCGACGTGGCCGAGAACGGGCGGGAGGTCCTGGAGCGGCTGACCCGGGCCCCGTACGACGTCGTCCTCATGGACGTGCAGATGCCGGAGATGAACGGCCTGGACGCCAGCCGGGCCATCTGCGCCCGGTGGCCTGCCTCCGAGCGGCCGCGCATCATCGCGATGACCGCCGAGGCGATGGAGGGCGATCGGGAGATGTGCCTGGCCGCCGGGATGGACGACTACATCGTGAAGCCGGTCCGCCTGGAGCAGCTGCGGCGGGCGCTCGGGGAAAGCCGGCCGCTGCCGCCTCGGGCGGGCGTGCCAGCCGACACCGCTCCGGCATCCAAGTCGGACGACGTCCTGGACCGCGACGTGCTCCGCCAGCTCGCGGAGGACCTGGGCGGCGGGGACGCGCTCGAGGAGGCCATCCGGGTCTTCCTGAGCGCGACGCCGGGACTGCTCGCGACGCTGCGCGACGCCGCCGCGCGCGGCGACGCCCCTGCGATCCAGCGGGCGGCCCACACGCTCAAGTCCTCCAGCGCCATGCTGGGCGCCCTCGGTCTCTCGGCCCGCTGTCAGGAGCTGGAGCGCTCGAGCCGCGCCCACTCCGTGCAGGACGCTCCCTCGCGGGTCGCCGGCCTCGAGGTTCTCTACGGGGCGGTCGAGGCCGCGCTGCGGGAGGAGCTCGGCGGGCGTCCGTGAAGAGCCCCCCTCACCCTGCCCTCTCCCCTGCGGGGAGAGGGTTGACGGGCGTGGTTTGACAGCCCCGGGGCTTTCGCCGACGATACCGCCGACCATGGAGCGGGAGGCGGACGTCGTCGTCGTCGGGGCCGGCATCGTCGGGTGCGCAACCGCGTATTTCCTGGCGCGGCGGGGTGTGCGGGTGGCGGTCGTGGAGCGCGGGAGCGTGGCGGGCGAGCAGTCGCGGAAGAACTGGGGATTCGTGCGGCAGCAGGGGCGCGATCCGGCCGAGATGCCGCTGGTGATGGAGGCGAACCGGCTCTGGAGGGGCCTCGAGCGCGAGCTGGACGCCGATATCGAGTGGGTGCCGGGCGGCAACCTCGCGCTCGCCGACGACGACAAGGCCCTCGCCCTCTTCGAGGCGTGGCTGCCCGTCGCGCGCGAGTTCGGGCTCGACACCCGCCTGCTCCGCCCCCGCGACCTCGGCGCGGTGGTGCCCGGGCTGGCCGGCGCGTGGACCGGCGGCATGCACACGCCCGACGACGGTCACGCGGATCCCGAGAAGACCACCGACGCGTTCGCGCGCGCGGCGGTGGCCCGCGGGGCGACCCTCCATCTCGACTGCGCGGTGCAGGGCGTCGTCACGCGGGCCGGCGCGGTCGCCGGCGTGGTCACGGAGCGCGGCGAGATCCGCGCGCCCACCGTGGTGTGCGCGGCCGGGGCCTGGTCCGGCCGGCTCACCCGCACGCTGGGCTTCGCCCTGCCGCAGCGCTGGGTGCGCGGCACGGTGGCGCGCACGACGCCCGCGCCCGCGGTGACCGCGTGCGCGGTGTGGGGACCCCGCGTGGCGTTCCGCCAGCGTCGCGACGGCCGCTTCAACATCGCCGCGGGCGGCGCGCTCGACCACGACCTCACGCTGGACTCGCTCCGGCAGCTGCGCTTCTTCCTGCCGAACTACTGGAAGAACAAGAAGCGGTTCCGCTTCCACGTGGGCCGCCCGCTGCTGGCCAGCCTGGCCGCCACCCTGCCCGGCTCGGCGGCGCGCCGGCAGCCGCTCGTCTGGGACCGCGGCCTCGAGCCCTCGCCGAATCGCGCGAAGGTCCGGCGCAGCCTGGCCGAGCTCGAGCGGATGCTGCCGTCGCTGCCCGCGCTCGGCATCGCGCGGAGCTGGGCCGGCTACATCGACGCCACGCCCGATCTGGTGCCGGTGCTCGGGGAGTCCCCCTCGCTCCGCGGATTCGTGCTGGCCACCGGCTTCAGCGGGCACGGCTTCGCGATGGGGCCCATCGCCGGCCGTCTCGTGTCCGAGCTGATCGTGGACGGCAAGCCGTCGCTCGACATCGCGCCGTTCCGCGTCTCGCGCTTCGCGGAGGGCGCCATCGGCAAGCCCCGCAACGTCCTGTGACGCCGGCGTGTCCCCGCGTCCCCGAAGGGAATCGCGGCGGCGCGCCGGCGCCCTACAGTCCCTCGCCCGCGTCCCGCTGCGGCTCCAGCGCCACGCGGCTCTCGTGGCAGCCGTACGCGTGCGGGGTCAGCTCGATCACGCTGTGGAGCGGGATGGGCAGGTGGGGACACCGCTCGCGCGGCACGCCCTGGAAGTAGGCGTAGAGCGCCCGGATCACCGCGTTGTGGGCGATCACCATCACCGGCCGGCGCGTGCGCTCCAGCTCGATGATCACCGGATCGAGCCGCAGGATGATGTCCTGGTACGACTCGCCCCGCGGGTAGCGGTAGGTGAACTTGTCCCGCCGGCGCGCCTCGTACTCCTCCGGCATCCGGGCCTGGATCTGGGCGTAGCTCATGCCGTCGCAGACGCCCGCGTCGATCTCGTCGAGCGCGCGCCAGGCCCACGTCGGGCGCCCGAGCGGGGTCGCGGTCTGCACCGCGCGCTTGAGCGAGCTGGTCCAGATCACCACGTCGTCGGGGGCCGGGCAGCGCTCGTCCAGGAACTTGGCGAGCGACCGGGCGTAGTGGTGGCCGGCCGGGGTCAGCTCGGGATCGCCGCCGAGCAGCCCGGTGACGTTGTACACGCTCTCGCCGTGCCGGGTGAGCCAGATGGGCCGCGGCGTCAGGTGCAGGTTCATCAGGAAGAACACCAGGCGCGCTTCCAGGTAGCCGTCGACGTCGCGGACGGTGACGCCCCGCCCGGCGCCGGTGACGCGCAGGGACGATCCCTCGTCGTCCTCGAGGGGCTGGTACACCCGCTCGTAGTGGGCGATGCGGGCGCGGAAATCGGCGGCCGCCTCGTCGGGGTCGGCGTCCTCGTAGTCCGGGGAGGAGAGCTTCGTGCTGCGGATGTTGTCCTCGATGATGCTCGGGTCGTCGCAGCGGATCTCGATGAACAGCACCTGGAAGCCGGCGCGCTCGCAGCATTCCCGCACCCGGGCGCGGCGGATCCGGGTGGTGTTGGTGGCGTCGTAGATCGCGACCTGCCCCTCGCCCCCGAGCCACCGCACCATGTCCTCGAGCGCGTCCATGGCGGCCCGCCAGCGCGCCTCCTCGCCGGTCGCGTTGTCGGGATCGAAGAAGCTGTGCCGGTGGGCCCCGAAGCGCGCGCGCCGGTACTCGCCGACGTTGAAGACGCCGGTGCGGTAGCCGAGCCAGGAGAGATACCGCTCGATGCGGCGCGCGGTGTAGCTCTTCCCGCGCGCGGGCAGGCCGACCATCACCACCGCGAGCTTCGGGTTGTCGGGAGCGATCTGCGGCGCCGGCCGCGGGCGCGCCAGGGCCATCGGCCGCTCGACCTCAGGGCGCGGGGCGCGGGTACGGATTGCCGTCGGACAGGCGCTCCAGCGCCCGCAGCGCGGCGTCCGTGACGGGGATCGCGGCGGCCGGCTGCAGGCCGGTGCCGAAGGCGTAGTGGTGCAGGAAGCCGCCGTCGTCCAGCCGCGCCATCAGCTGCTCGCCGCCCTCGCGGATCAGCAGGAGCCCGCGGCGCCGGTTGCAGTCCTGCCGCACGCACCCGGTCACCGAGATGTAGCTGGCGTCGCCGACGGTGACCATGCGCACCGGGCCGCCCACCTGGAAGTACTCGGGCGCGGCCCCGGTCAGCTTGCCCACGCCGCCGGGGGTGGGCGGATTCCAGTCGGCGCCGAAGAGGGCGCGCAGCTTGTCGCGGAGCTGGGGGTTCTCGAAGATCTCGGCGGCGGAGCGCCCGTAGGCGAGCGCGCGGGCGTCGGCCTCCACCACCTGCGAGCGGGGCGGCGGGGACGCGCCGGGCACCACGCAGCCGGCGACGGTCGGCGCCACCAGCAGGCACAGCAGCGTTGCTCTCAGCAGTGACTGGCGCATAGGCCCTCCTTGCCAACCCATCCTCTCCCCTCTGGGGAGAGGGCAGGGTGAGGGGTCGCGGCACTGGCTTCAACCGACAGGATACGCCCTCCCCCCGGGATCCCCACCCTCTCCCCTCCGGGGACCGGATCCCACTCACCCTCTCCCCTCTGGGGAGAGGGCAGGGTGAGGGGCCAGGTGGGAAGAGGGCCGGCGGAACGGTCAGGCCGACCGGGTCCGCTCCAGCACCGCGCGGATCGTCTCCTCGAGCCCGCGCACGCGGCGCGACAGGATCGTGAGGATGCGCCGGATCAGCTCCGGCGTCTCGTCCAGCAGCCGCCAGAAGTGCACGCGGTCCACCGCCAGCAGCCGCAGATCGGTGGTCGCCTCGATCGTCGCGGAGCGCGGCTCCCCGTCGATCAGGCTCATCTCGCCGAAGCAATCGCCGGCCTTCAGCTGGCTGCCCGCTCCCACCGGGGTGCGCACCGCCGCCATGCCGTCGATGATGATGAAGAAGGAGTCCCCCGGGTCGCCGATCTGGGTGATCACCGACCCCGCCCGCGCCTCGCGGATGGTGGAGAGCGCGGCGACCCGCCGCAGCTCGCGGTCGTTGAACCCGCTGAACAGCGGCACGCGCTGCAGGTGCCGCAGGTGCGCGTCGCCGGACGGCTCCGGCGCGCCGGCGTAGGCCGGCTCCTCGACCTCGTGGAAGGGCAGCCCATCCGCGGCGCGGGGATCGATCTCCATGGCCCACCTCCTCTGAAGTGGCCTCCAATCCTAGCCGTTGCCGGCTCGAACGCAACCTCCGCTCGAGAGACCCGGACCCGGAGTCACGCGATGTGCTAACGTCACCGTCATCGACGCGCACCGCCCGGTAGTGGACGAGGAACAGACCAGGGAGGAGCCACGATGCCCAGAACGACCCAGCTCACGCTCAGTCTCGCCTCGCGACCCGGCACGCTCGCCGCCGTGACCCGCACCCTCGCGGACGCGGGAGTCAACATCACCGCGGTCAGCGCTCCCGAGAGTCCCGGCCGCGGGAAGATCCGGCTGCTGGTCAGCGATCCGGTCCGGGCCAGGCGCGCCCTTCGAAAGGCCCGGTACCGGGCCACCGAGGAGCCGGCATTCGCGCTGCGGCTGCAGAACAAGCCCGGCGCGCTCGCCCGCCTCACGGCCCGGCTGGCCAAGGAGCGGATCAACATCCGCTCGATCTACGCCACCACCGCCGGGCGGGGCCCCGCCCTGATCGTGCTGACCCTGGGAGGCAACGCGGCCAAGGCGCGCCGCGTGCTCGGCCGCTGAGGCGACCCGCGGGCCGCCTCTCCGCGCGGGCCGGTTAACCGGGCGAAGCGCCGGGAGGCCGGCCTCCGCGCTCGAGCTCTTCCCGGATGATCTGCTGGATCCTCCGCCGCGTCGCCCGGGCGACGCGGCGGCCGCCGAACCACGTACCCACGATCACGCCGAGCAGGCCGACGCCCATCACGCCCCACTGCACCTCCTCGCGGTGCAGGTACCCCTGCTCCCGGTGCTTGATGTCGCAGTCCTCGCGCACGCGCTCGACGTCCGGGAAGCCCGGGTGGATCCGGTCCGCGGCGCTCATGTTCCGGTAGGCGCGGTAGTGCAGGTCGCGGATGTAGAGGTCCACGCCGTGGTTCCACAGGCGCGTGAACCGGCTCTCGCCCCGAGGGGTCACGCCCGCCCGGGCCGCGGCTTCCTGGATGGTCTCGACCGGGATGAGGAAGTTGAAGCCCTGGACGACCCGATCGCCCTGGAGCGACGTGAAGGTCGCGGCGCCGATGACCTGGCCGCGATCGTCGAAGACCGGGCCCCCGCTGTTGCCCTGGATGATGGCGGCGTCGGTCTGGATCACGCGCTGTCCGCCGATGTCTGCCTTGAAGCCCGAGACGCGGCCGGTGGTGATGGACGGCTCGTACTGCGTGGCGCGGCTCAGCAGCTCGTGCGAGGCCACCACGCCCGGGTAGCCGATGACGAAGAGCGCCTGGCCCAGATGGAGGTTGGTGCTGTGCCGGGCCAGCCGCACCACCGGCAGCTCGTGGTCCTCGATCTTGAGGATGGCGACGTCGCGGCCGTGCTCGCCCGGCCGGGCGCCCGGCGTATCGGCGGCCGGTTGCACGACGACGTACGCGGGCGGGCTGTAGTACTTGACCTGGGCCGGGTAGGCCCGGCCGTTCGACAGGTGGACGTCGAGCGAGCGCTCCAGCACGAGCCCGCCGCGGTTCTCCGGGCTCGCGGCGAGCGCCCGGATGCGCTGCGCGCGCTCGGCGGCGGGCAGGCGCTCCAGCTCGGCGGCGCAGCCGGTGGCCACCGCCCGCTCCAGCAGCTCGGCCGCGAAGGCGCCGTCGGCCCCTTCCTGGTAGGGCTGGACCACGTGGCCGTTGGTCACGATCCAGCCGTCCGGATGGATGATGGAGCCGCTGCCGAGCTCGCCGATCGTCCCGGCCTCGACGCGCACGCCGGGCCCCGCGCCGCACTGGACCGTGGCGGTCGCGCCGACGCGCACCGCGATCATGACGACCGCCGGCTTGGCGCGGAAGACCGCGGACTGGAGCTCCGCCTCCGTCGCCGCGCCCGATGGCGCGGGACCTCCGGCGGCCAGGAGCCCCGCGGCCAGACCGACCAGCACCGTCCTCGCTGTCCTCGACATGTGCGCCGACCCCGTGGCCCTATACCACGGCGAGTCTGCCGATCTCAATCGCACAGGTGGCGCGGCCGGTGTGTCAAATCGGCGTCAACTTCCCGGCCCCGACGCCTCCCGGCCGGCCCGGCCAGTATGCTAACTTTCGGCGTCGTGGGCATCCTCCAGGGGAAGGCGGCGCTGGTCACCGGCGCCTCGCGCGGCATCGGCCGCGCGTGCGCGATCAAGCTGGGCGCGCTGGGCGCCCGGGTCGCGGTCAACTACCACACCAGCGCCGCCGCGGCCGAGGAGGTCGTGGCGCGCATCACCGCGGGCGGCAGCGAGGCCACCGCCGTGCAGGGCGACGTGAGCGACTTCGCCACCGCCCAGGCCGTCGTCAAGGCCGCCATCGCGGCCCACGGCCGGCTCGACATCCTGGTGAACAACGCGGGCACCACCCGCGACGGCCTGCTCGCGACGATGACCGAAGAGGACTTCGACCTGATCATCCGGCAGAACCTCAAGAGCACCTTCAACTGCAGCCGCGCCGTGCTCCGGCAGATGCTCAAGCAGCGCTACGGCCGGATCGTGAACATCACCTCGCTGATCGGACTGGTCGGCGGCGCGGGCCAGACCAACTACGCGGCCGCGAAGGCCGGGATCGTGGGCTTCACGAAGGCGATGGCGAAGGAGTACGGCGGGCGGAACATCGCGGTCAACGCGGTCGCCCCCGGGTTCATCCCCACCGACCTGACCCGGGCGCTGCCCCCGGAGATCACGGAGGGGTTCATCAAGCTGACCGCCCAGGGGCGGGCGGGCACCCCGGAAGAGGTGGCCAGCGCGGTGGCGTTCCTCGCCTCCGACGAGGCCAGCTACATCACCGGGCAGGTCCTCGCCGTCGACGGCGGCGTCGCGTAGGTGTCCCCCTTCGGGATCGCGCGGGCCCGGACGCACCCGGGCCCTGCCCTCCGCTTCGGGGTCGACACGTTCGCGTTCCGCAACGACAGCCGGGTGCACCACAAGGGCAAGCCCGATCTCTACGCCAGCCGGTGCTTCGTGCTGGCGCGGGCCGTCGTGCAGTTCCAGCGCTTCGCCCGCTTCGAGCCGGACGCCCCGCGCGTGGCGCCCGCGGAGTACACCGAGCGGGTCCGGCGCGTGACCCGCCGCGCCCCGTGGCGCCCGCCGCTGCCGGCGGCCGAGCGCGTGGTCATCCCCGGCTTCGAGTCGCTGCACGAGCTGACCCGGCAGGCGGAGGCCGCGGTGAAGGCGGGGCTCCCGCGGCGGCTCTGGACCATCCTGCACTGGACGAACTGGCGCATCATCTTCCCGCGCCTGCCCGGCCACCAGGAGCACGTCGCGGCCCGGATCGCCACCGAGCTGCAGGCGGGGCGGCCGGTCCAGCTGCTGATCAGCGACTTCCCGTGGATCCGCCTGAACCACTCGGTGCTCGCCTTCGATTTCACGGTGAGCGGGCCCGACACGATCGACTTCAGCGTCTACGATCCGAACGATCCCACCGTGCCCGGAGTGATCCGCTTCGACCGCCGGCTGCGCCGGTACCGTCCCGCCCCGCTCTGCGGCGTCGACGTCCCCTACTTCCGGGCCTTCCGCATGTACCACTCGCCGTTCCTGTAGAGAACGCGCGTGGGACCGTGTTAGGCTAGCCCGTGGCCGTCCGGACGACGTCGACCATCGAGGACGCATCCCCCCGCTGGTACTCGCATCCCTACAATCGCGCGAACTTCTACCGGCTCGCGGCGGCCCTGGCCTGGGTGCCCCGCCGGCTGCGGCTCGGGCTCGCGCGGCAGGTCGGGCGGCTCGCACCGTCGCTGATGCCCGGCGAGCGCGCCGCGATCGAGACATCGATGGCGCGCTTCACCGGCGCCACCGGCCGGGCGCTCGAGACCCTCACCCTGCGCGTCTTCACCGACTTCGCCATGTGCTTCAGCGACCTGGTCTCGACCAACCGGCAGCCGGCCGCGCTCCGCGCCTCGCACCTCGGCCAGGTCGAAGGCATCGACCGGCTCACCACCACGCTCTCGGGCGGGCTCATCTCGCTGACCGCGCACGTGGGCAACTGGGAGCTGGCCGGGCGCCTCCTCGCGGGCAAGAGCGCGCGCCCGACGCACGTGGTCGTCGCCCCCGACGAGGCGCAGGAGCTGGAGCGCTGGGTGCGGCGCAACGGCGAGGGCGTGCGGTTCGTCTCGCGGTCACGGCCCACCGTGTCCCTGGAGCTGGTCGCCGCGCTCCGGCGGGGCGAGGTGGTGGCGGTGCAGGGCGACCGGGCGCTCGGGACCAAGGGCGACATCGAGGTGCCCTTCTTCGGCCGCCCCGCCCGGTTCCCCCTCGGGCCGTTCCTGCTCTCCAGCGCGATCAAGGTGCCCTTCCTGCCCGCCTTCTGCCTGCTGGACGCGCAGTATCGCTACGCGGTGAAGATCGCCGAGCCGTTCATCGCGGTGCGCGGCGAGGAGGAAGACGCGGCGCGCATGTGGGTGGCCGCGCTCGAGGGCATCGTGCGGCAGTACCCGACGCAGTGGTTCAACTTCTTCGACATCTGGGAGCCGTTCGCCCGGTAGAAGGGCCGGCTCCGTCAGTGGGAGACGTGGTGGAGAACGACAAGATCCTGGAAGCGCTGAAGGACATCATGGTGGAGCGGCTCAAGTTCGCCCCGAGCCGCCTGCCCGAGCTGTCGCCGGCCACCGCGCTGCCCCGGGACCTCGAGGGATCGCTCGGGCTCGATTCGCTCGACTTCATCGAGCTGTCGGTCGGCATCGAGGAGCGCTTCGGGTTCGTGATCGACGAGGCGCAGGATCTGGCGCCTCACTTCCACACCCTCGGCACGCTGGTGGACTACATCCGGTCGCGACTCGCCTAGACGGAGCCGACGCACGCCATGGCGTTGCTCCCGACGAACGCCCCGCCCCAGGCCGATGCGGTCGCCGCGCAGCTGCGGGACCTCTTGCCTCCGTATCTCCTGCCCGTCATCGACGTGTCGTTTCTCCGGTCGCACTATCTCTACGACGAGTTCGTGTACCGCCTGGTCCTCCAGGTCATCCGCGCGACCGGGCTCGAGTCGGCCATCCAGGCCGGCGGCAGCACCGAGACCATCGCAACCCGGGAGAACCTGGCGCCCCAGGCGGTCGTCCCGCTCGACTGGATGCTGCGTCTCCTCGCCGCGCGCCGGGTGCTGGAGGAGCGGCCCGGCGCGCCCGCGCCCGAGTTCCGCCCGCGCGGACCGCTGCCGACCGCGGATCCGGCCGCGGTGCGGGCCGAGCAGAACCGCCACGATCCCTCATGGGAGCCGTCCTACGTCCTCGCGGAGACCGTCGCGCAGGACTACCCGGCGTTCCTGCGCGGAGCCGTGGCGGGCGAGGAGGTCCTGTTCGCGCCGCGGCGCCTTCGCCTCTGGGTCGACTTCTTCTCGAACAGGAACGGTCTCTACGCCGTGAACAACCGGACCGGCGCCGCCGCCGTCGAGCAGTGGCTGCCGCGGGATCCCGGCGTGGTGCTCGAGCTGGGCGGCGGGCTCGGGAGCGGCGCGCTCGCGGTGCTGGAGCAGCTCGGGGCGGCCGGCCGCCTCGGCACGATCACCGAGTACCGGTTCACCGAGCTGGTGCCCGCGTTCCTGCGGCGCGGCGAGCAGGCGCTGCGGGCGCGCCGGCCGGACGGGGTGCCCGTACGCTTCGGCGCGCTCGACATGAACCTCCCGTTCGACGCGCAGGGCATCGCGCCCGGGAGCGTCGCCGCGGTCTACGCGGTGAACACGCTGCACGTGGCCCACGACCTCGACTTCACGCTGGCCCAGATCCTGCGCGCGCTGCGTCCGGGCGGATGGCTGATCATCTCCGAGTGCGTCCGCTCGTACCCGCGCCAGGCCATCTACGCCGAGTTCGTCTTCAACCTGATCGAGACCTTCCGCTCCCCGCGCCTGCACCTGGTGTACCGCCCCAACGGGGGATTCCTCACCCCCGAGCAGTGGAGGGGCGCGATGGAGGCCGCCGGGCTCGCGGACGTCCGCTTCGTGCCGGACGTGGTGCGGATCCACCGGCAGGTGCCCGACTTCTTCGTGAGCGCGATCGGCGCGACGCGGCCGGCCTGAGCGGCGCGCCGGCCCCTAACCCCCGTCAGCCGCGCCAGCACCGCCCGCGCCGTCGTCGAGAGCCCGTCCGGGTCGGCGCTAATGAGTCTCGTGAAATAAGTTGACGAGATTCATCGAGTATCCTGCGATGCTAGGGAATGCCACCAGGCAGCCGCGGATCCCGTCGGGATTTTGCTGCGTTGGAAGCGCGCCGGTACGAGGCCGCGCGTCTGTT
>DASRHC010000038.1:0-2741 GCA_035650715.1 Candidatus Methylomirabilota bacterium
GCTCCAAGGTCTCGCGCTCGTCAGCGGTGATCGTCACAGGAGGCATCGGGCGTCCGGTGCGCATCGGCGTTCTCCTTTCACTACTGAGAACACCCGACACGCACAATTTGTTTCACTCATTTCTGGGACAGGACACTAGCACCGTCTCGCGTCGGCCCTTTACAGAGCGCCCGCGCATGTGGAAGATGGAACGAGATGAAGTGTGAGGAGGTTCGCGGTGCCTTCCCGCTTCTCGTGGCGGGGCAGATTCCCCTCACGGAGTGGGCGCTCCTGCAGATGCACATCGGCGAGTGCCCCGAGTGCATGCAGGAGCTGAACCGTCAGCGGCTCGAGGCCGCGGTGAAGGCGCGTCAGCGCCGGCGCAGCGCGACTGCGGCGGCGGTGCTCGCGATCGCCGTGCTGCTGGCCGTGGTCGGCGGTGGGTTCTACATGTACCGGGCCAGCGTGTCGGACTCGTCTCCGGCGCCGCTGCGCGTCCAGCCCCGGCCCGCGTCCCCGCCGATGACCGTGACGCCGGCGAGCCCGCCCGCCGCTTCCCCCGCCGCGCCCCGCACCGTTCCTCCCACGGCTGCCCCGACGGCTCCTGCGGTCGTCCGACCGCTCCCGCCCGCCGCGCCCGCTCCGGCGCCGGCGCGTCCCGAGGCGCCGCGGGCCCGCCCGGTGGTGGAGGCGGTCCCGCCGCCCGTCCGCCCGGCCGCCCCCGTCGAGACGCCACGGCCCGCGCGCGTGACGCCGCCCCCGACCACGGCGCGTGAGGAGCGGATGCCGACCCAGGCCCGCCCGGCCCCGGTGGTGAAGGCGGCCCCGGGCGCCGAGGCGATGCCGACGCAGGGCGCATCGCGCCCGCGGCGGGAGTGACGACGCGCCGGGTCCGGCGCGTCCTGATCACCGGCGCCGGCCGCGGCCTGGGGCTCGCGTTCACCCGGCGCTGTCTGGAGCGCGGCGACGAGGTCTTCGCCACCTGCCGCGAGCCGTCGCGCGCGCGGGACCTCGACACGCTGGCGGAGGACTACCCCGACCAGCTCACCGTGGTGGCGCTCGACGTCGCGGACGCCGCCTCGATCCGGGCCGCGCACGCCGCGATCCGGCGTCGCACGCGCGCCCTCGACCTCCTGATCAACAACGCGGGCGTCTATTCGCGCCGTGGAAGCGCGGATCCCACCGAGCGCCTGGGCACCTTGCGCTTCGACGACGCCCTGCACGTGCTCCGCACCAACGCGGTGGCCCCGCTCATGGTCACCCAGCAGTGTCTCGACCTGCTCGAGGCGGGGCGGGGACCCCGCGTCGTCGCGATCTCCTCGGAATATGGCTCGGTCTCCGAGAACACCGACGGCTTCCCCTACTACTACGCGGCGAGCAAGGCGGCGCTCAACATGATGATGCGCTCGCTGGCCGCCGACCTCCGCCGCCGCGGCATCGTGGCCGCGATCCTGGACCCGGGCTGGGTCCGCACGGACATGGGCGGCCGGGCGGCACCGCTCACGCCCGCGCGCTCCGTGGCCGGCATGATGCGGGTGATCGACGGGCTCACCCTCCGGGACAGCGGGCGGTTCTACACCTGGGACGGCAAGCCCGCGCCCTGGTAGCGCGCCTCAGGCGCGCTCGGGCTGGCTCTTGAGGTACTTGCCGACCGCCTCCAGGAGCAGACCCAGGGCCTCCTTCTCGGTCCGGCCGGTGACGCTCACGTCCGGGTAGGGCACCGCGGTGGCCCGGAACAGCCCCCCCTCCTCCTGCACCACTTCCACTTCGAGCCTCATGGCCACCTCACAGGCGCGGCCGGGACCGCTCGGCGATGAAGAGATAACGGGAGAGGCTGAAGAAGTACTCCCCGCGCGCGGACTGCGAGCGCACGTCCTCCGCCCACCGGGTGGCCTCCTCCTCGGTGATCCCGCCCCGGTTGGCCACGAAGCGCGCCACCACGTCCACCATCCCCGGGCTGTAGGTCTGCTCGGTCGCCTCGATGTTCACGACCGGGATGAGGGTCACGCTGCGCACGGTGAACCCGGTGCGCCGGAGCAGCTCGGGCAGCCGGGCCGGCAGGTGCGGGTGCGCGAAGCGCTCCTCCCACGCCCGGAGCACGCGCGCGGTCCGCTCGCGATCGCCGGAGTGCCACACGCAGGACTCCCAGTCCGTGTCGAGGACCGCGAGCCGGCCGCGCGCCTTCAGCACCCGCGCGGCCTCGGCCAGACCCCGCTCGACGTTCGGCACGTACTCGTAGACCTGCACGGCGGTGACGAAGTCGAAGGTGCCGGGCGGGAACGGCAGCGCGTCCGCGTCGGCCTGACGGAACTCGGTGCGGCCGGTCACCGCGTCGTGCCGGGCCCGCTCCTCGCAGGCCGCGATCATGCTGGGCACCGCGTCCACCCCGACCACGCGGCCGGTGGGGCCCACGTCGCGGGCGAGCTCGCAGGACAGGAGCCCGAACCCGCAGCCGATGTCGAGGCCGCGCTCGCCGTGGCGGGGCGCGACGAGCGCCCGCACCCGCGCGCGCTGCTCGGCGACGTCCGGCGTGGAGCGGGAGGGATCGGAGAGGATGGGGCTCGCGGGGCTCGCGATCGGCACGGGGGAACGCTAGCAGCGGACGCGAGCCACGTCAACCGCCCGATCACCCTCAGAACAAGTGTTACCGAAACGGAAGGGGTTGCCTCAAAACCGGTGTTACCGAACCACGCACCGGAAAGGGGGCCCTGTGACCGAGCCAGCGCGCCGGGAATACGCGGCGGTGATGCGCCGCCGCTATG